>JAPPLU010000049.1:0-110423 GCA_028874075.1 Chloroflexota bacterium | reverse complement strand
TCATGACCTCCCCCACCTCCGCACCCTGGCTACTGATCTCGCTGCCGCCTCTGCGGCCGCTTTCACCCCCCCCGCCCCCCCCCGCGCCGCCCCCCCCCCCCGCCTCTCACGATCAATTCAGCAGAGGGTTAGTTAACCTGGTGCTCCCGGCCCAGGATTTCCCTGGCAGCCTCGCCTACGTTGGACTCGATGCAGTCGCGGAAGGCGCTATAGACGGACTTCTTGATGGCTTGCATCATCCAGGCCTCGTAGTCGGGGTCGGTCTGGTAGGTGTTTTTTAGGGCGGTCAAACGCTCCAGCAGGGTAAGGTAATGATACTGAAGCGGCGTTACGGTCTGCTCAACACCACCAATTTCGAAAGAGATCTCGCTATTTATTACTTCCTGCTCTGCGCTCTCTGGTCCAGTCATTTGTTGTACCCCCACCTATAACTTGGAAGATGTGGCCGAACCGGCGACCCTATTACTATACCTTTCCATTATAACAGATTCGCCGATTGGGCGTAGCATTCCCTTAACAATTTTTATACTTCTCTGAATTCCCCTTCTACCGTGTCGCCTCCGTCGTCGCCGCCCATTCCGGCATCTCCCGGGGGGGTGCCGGCGGTCTGCTGGCCGTACACGGCCTGGCCCAGTTGTTGCAGCGAGTTGTTCAGGTCGGTCATTGCCGTCTGCATCTCGGCCACGTTGTTGGCGGCAATGGCTGTCTTGAGGGTGGCTATCTTGCCTTCCACTTCTTCCTTCAGGTCCTGGGGCACCTTGTCTGCATTTTCTTGCAGCAGTTTTTCGGTGCTGTAGACCAGGGAGTCGGCCTGGTTCCTGGTTTCCACCTCGGCGCGGCGCCGCTGGTCCTCTTCCTCGTGGGCCTTGGCGGCGTCTACCATCTGCTCGATCTCGTCCTTGGATATGCCGGAACTGGGCTGGATGACGATGCGTTGCTCCTTGCCGGTGCCCTTGTCCTGGGCGGACACACTGAGGATACCGTTGGCGTCGATATCAAAGGTAACGTCCACCTGGGGCACCCCCCTGGGCGCCGGCAACAGGCCGTCCAGGATGAACCGCCCGATGGACTTGTTGTCAGGCGCCATGGGTCGCTCGCCCTGCAGCACGTGAATGTCCACGCTGGTCTGCCCGTCGGCGGCGGTGGTGAAGGTTTCCGTCTTCTTGGTGGGAATGGTCGTATTCCTGGGGATCAGCGTGGTCAAAACGCTGCCCAGGGTTTCCAATCCCAGGGTCAACGGGGTAACGTCCAGCAGGACTATATCGCCCACCTCGCCGCCCAGGACGCCGGCCTGGATGGCCGCGCCCATCGCAACCGCCTCGTCCGGGTTCACCGAACGGCTGGGCTCCTTGCCGAAAATGCCCTTGACCTTTTCCTGCACGGCGGGCATACGGGTCATACCGCCCACCAGGATTACCTCGTCTATGCCGCTGGCCGACAGGCCGGCATCGGTCAGGGCCTGGCGGCAGGGGGTTTCGGTCTTATCGATCAGGCCGCCCACCAGTTGCTCCAGCCGGGCCCGACTCAGGGGCTTGACCAGGTGCTGAGGGCCACTGGCATCGGCGGTGATGAAGGGCAGGTTAATTTCCGTCTCCAGGGTGCTGGAAAGCTCGATCTTGGCCCGTTCCGCAGCATCCCGCAGGCGCTGCAGGGCCATCCGGTCGTTGGACAGGTCGATGCCCGTCTCCTGCCGGAACTCCTGGATCAGCCAGTCAAGAATCTGCTGGTCGAAGTCGTCGCCACCCAGGTAGGTGTCGCCGTTGGTGGACTTGACCTCGAACACGCCCTCGCCCATCTGCAGGATGGTTATGTCAAAGGTGCCGCCGCCCAGGTCGAAGACGGCGATGGTGGCGTCCTCGTTGGTTTTGTCCAGCCCGTAGGCCAGGGAGGAGGCCGTGGGCTCGTTGATGATGCGCAGGACGTCCAGCCCGGCGATGGTACCGGCGTCCTTGGTGGCCTGGCGCTGGGCGTCATTGAAGTAGGCCGGCACGGTGATAACCGCCTGGGTGATTCTTTCGCCCAGCTTGGCCTCGGCATCCTGCCTTATCTTCTGGAGGACAAAGGATGAGATCTGGGGAGGCGCGTAGGACTCTCCCGCCATCTCAACGTGGGCGTCGCCGTTGGTAGCCTGTACTACCTTGTAGGGCAGTTTGCCCAGGGCGCCCTGCACTTCCTGGTCCGAAAACTTGCGGCCCATGAGCCGCTTGACGGAGAAGATGGTGTTCTCCGGGTTGGTGACCGATTGCCGCTTGGCAACCTGGCCGATATACCTTTCGTCGCTGCGGGGGTTAACCGCCACCACGGAGGGTGTCAGGCGCCCACCTTCGGCGTTCTCCACCACCACGGGCTCTCCCGCATCGATGACCGCGGCCACCGAGTTGGTTGTTCCCAAGTCAATTCCGAGCACTTTCGCCATGTTTGTTGCTCCTTCGCCTCTTTTTGATGCTTTTGAAATTGATGTTGATTTCAGTCCAATAGTGCAGGTGGAACTCTGCCGACTTACCTGGCGACCACCACCTGGGCTGCCTGGATTACCCGGTCGCGCAGCTTGTAGCCGTTGCGCAGGGCTTCCACCACGTAACCTGAGGGCTGCTCTTCCGAGTCGACTATGCCTATCGCCTCGTGCTGCAGGGGGTCGAACTGAGCGCCTACCGTCTCTATCCGGGACAGGCCCTCGGCCTCCAAAACTCCATAGGCCTTGCGATGGATCAGCTTTACGCCTTCCACCCAGGAAGCAGCGGCATCGGTCCCGTTCAGGTGGTTGATGGCCAGTTCCAGTTCGTCAACCACCGGCAGGAGGCTCATGATCAGGCGGCGGTTGGCGTCCTGCCGGACGACGACCTGCTCCTCTTCGGTGCGCCGGCGGAAGTTGACCAGTTCTGCCTGGCTCCGCTGAACCTGATCCCGGGTCTGGCCCAATTCGTTCCTGGCCTCGTCCAGGTCTCTCTGCAGGATTGCCACCTGTTCTTCCACAGGAAGGGAGTCAAAATCTACGATGGCTTCCTGCTGGGTGTCCGATTCAGGTTGAGCTTCTTCAGGAGACGGTTCGGGTATTTCGCCATTGTTGTAACCGTTTGTCATAAGGGTCCCTCTTAGATAACAGGAATATTCCGTTGAAACTCTAGCCCTGCCCGTCGTCTGAAGGCAGGTTCAGGTTGCGGAAGAGCTGGGCCATAGCCGGCTCGATGACGGGTTCCACTTCCGTTCCTTCGGAGACTGTCTTGAGATACTGCTTGAAGCCCTGCAGGTTTTCCACCAGGTTCAGGGCAAACTCCACGCCGGCCAGGTTCAGGCCCAAATTCTCCATCAGGTGACGGATCAGGAATACCTTGCGGATATCTTCCCTGGAGTAGAGCCGCAGCATACCTACGGTGCGGCCGGGGTTTATCAGGCCCAGTCGCTCGTACTTACGGAGGGTCTGTGGGTGCATATCCAGGATGCGGGCTGCTACGCTGATGATATAGACGCCTTCCATCCCGGCGTCAAACCCTTCACCCCGAACACTCTCTTGTCCATTTCGCTGGGCGTCCGGAACCTGCGGGGCTTCCGCCCTCTGCAGGTTAGCCGATTCAGGGTGGGAAGGCGGCACATTGAAGGGCCTCTGGTCAGTCTGATTCGCCATATCGGAGTCTACCCATATCCTAAATCGCTGGTACATTCCCTTTCCCTCCCGGGGAGTGCCTCTTGTGAAAGCAGGAATTAAGTATTGAATCCATAATAAGACTTGACATTAACTGTGTCAACATTTATTATTCCATCGTATTATTTCCTATGAACCGGTTGATGGCAATTGCGTCGCAGCCACAAGGAGGTTAATCGCGATGCTTAAACTCAAGGGATGCCCCAAGTGCCAGGGAACTTTGACTCTGGCCTCAGATACTTACGGACGCTACGTGAACTGCCTCCAGTGCGGGTTTAGCAAGGACTTGCCCGATGTTCTGCCGCAGGCCAAGGCAGCTGCTACTGCGGCGCCAGTAGTCGAAACTCTTCAGCGCAAGGCGGCCTGACCGTCCGGCGTCAGCGGCCCTGCGGTTTGGAAATCGGGGGCACGAAAACGGGGCTGCCATCTTCAGAGATGGCAGCCTCTCTTTATTTGGTTGGCTTGTTAGACCTAGGCGGCGCCCGGCGCATCCTTACACAGGTTCAGGACTGGCGGGAATTACCATTGTTCCCACCCGGTGGCTTTTCTGCCGGGCTAAATCACCCTAATTGCCTACCGAGTCGAACCGACCCACGAACTCATGCACTCCGGATTCCCGGGGCAAACGAGCGAAGGCTATGGTGTCGGGCAATACTATGCCTCCGGAGAAGACCATCTTCATAGCGTCTTCCACGGAAAGGTCTGTCTCAAATACATCGTCCTCCACCACAATGGCCATATTGCCGGAGGTAGGATTGGGGACCGTCGGTATATAGATCACAACCAGGGATGTGTTGGCATTGGGGGAGACAACCCGGCCCGTCACAAACCCCATGGCGATCATGCCCTCCCGGGGCCATTCGAGAAAGACTACGCGGCTGAAACGGTACTGGGACGACATGACGGTCGCCACAGTCTGGGTCAAGCCGTAGATGCTTCCCACCAGCGGTGTCCGGGTCAGAATCTTGCCGGCGACGTTGAAAAATGCCTTGCCCACGCGGGAGGAGATAACCATTCCGGTCAGGTAGAAGAGGATGGCCAGGACGATCAGGCCGACGCCGGTAAAGGTGAGCCCACCAATCAGGGGGACGTCCCAGGGGAGAAATCTGATCAGGGGGTGGACGAAATTGTCGGCGTAGCCAATTATCACTCCGATTACCAGGATGGTAACCAGCAGGGGAAACAGTTCCATGAGTCCGCCGATGGTTTTCCCCTGAACATGGCGCTCCAGACGGCGAAAGACCGAGTCGGAGTTGGCCTGGCCCTCTACCTGGGGAATCTGATCCTCTTCCGCACTTGCCATGTCAAATTTCTCCAGTCCTTAATTTTAGAACTGCTCTCGCCCATTCCTGTCTGCGCCGCGTTGAGTCACCAGGGAGGCGGAATGCTTTCTTTGAAGATAATGTATCAGTAACCCATTTGCCAATAGCAGGCGCCTTTTTTAGTCATAGCATTGCATATCCGGGTATAGAGAGCCGGATCAATCGCAATAGTGCCCCACAAAAGAAGACCGCCCCGGTCTTGCTGACCAGGGCGGACGAGTCTTAAGGGTAACCTGCAGAAGCGCTGGGCTAACGGGTCAATTCAGGCCAGAACCGTTCTTCCTTCCAAGGGTCGGCATTGTTATTGTAGCCACGCTGCTCCCAGAAGCCAGGCGAGTCTTCGGACATAAGCTCCAGCCCGTTCACCCACTTGGCGCTCTTCCAGGCGTAGCGGCTGGGAACGATGAGGCGCAGGGGCCAGCCGTGGTCCTTGCCCAGTTCGGCGCCGTTGTGACGGTGGGCCAGGAACCCCTCTTCCAGCACCATGTCCAGGGGCAGGTTGGTAGTGTATCCGCCGAAGCAGTGGGCCATAACAAACTTTGCCTGGGGCCTTACACCGGCCAGGTCCAGCACCGTGGCGGCGCGAACGCCCTCCCAGGACTGGTCCAGGGCGCTCCACTGGGTAACGCAATGAAAGTCGGCGGTCAATGTTACCCAGTCCAGCTCCGTGAACTGCTTCCAGCTGAGGGTAATTTCCTGGTCCACCACGCCAAAGACCCGGAAGGTCCACAGGCTGATATCCACCTCCGGTCTCGACCCGTAGGTCAACACGGGAAAGCGCTTGCTCAGGAACTGGCCAGGGGGCACCCGTTCTCCCTGGTCGGGAGCTTCCTTAACCTGGTCGGGACGTTTCAAGCCAAACTGCGGTTCCAATTTGCTTAACCTTCCTTTACGTTTGCCTTTATCCAGGAATGAAGGCGAATGTTCACTAATGGTTGGCCCTTCGACAGGCTGGGAATGAGCACGGCCGAACCATCACGGGTTGGCCACTATCGTACCCGCAGGCCCATCGGTGATGCGGCCCACCACGGTGGCGCAGGGGGTGCCGTGGGCCGTCAGCTCGGCAAGAAGCTGTCCTTCCTTGTCTGCGGATACGGCCATCAGCAGGCCGCCCGAGGTCTGGGCGTCGCAAAGCAGCAGTTGATCGTTGCCGGTCAGGTCGGGGTGCCAGCGTACCGTGTCGGCCACGCTGTCCCGGTTGCGTCCGGTGCCGCCTGGCGCTATGCCCTGCTCCAGCAGCTCCAACGTCCCCGGCAGGGTGGGCACGCCGTTCAGGTTAATCTCTGCGCAGACGCCGCTGCCCTTGACCATAGACTTGAGGTGTCCCATCAGGCCGAAGCCGGTTATGTCGGTGCAGGAATGGACCCCCACCTTTATCATCGCCTCGGCGGCCCCCCGGTTCAGGGTGGCCATGGTGTCCACCGCCCCCTGGAGCACATCCGGGTCAACTCGCCCCTGCTTGCAGGCGGTGGTGATAATGCCGGTACCCAGGGGCTTGCTAAGGATCAAGGAATCGCCCACCCTGGCTCCGGCGTTGGTTATCTGCTTGCCCGGCTCCACGATGCCCACCACAGAAAGACCGTACTTGGGCTCTGGATCGTCTACCGTGTGCCCGCCCACGATGAGGCAGTCGGCCTCGGCGGTCTTGGCGTAGCCGCCCCGAAGCACCTCGCCCAGGATGGCCTTGTCCAGGGACGAGGGAAAGCCGCAGATGTTGAGAGCCACCAGGGGCCTGCCGCCCATGGCATAGACGTCGCTCAGGGCGTTGGCCGCGGCGATGGACCCAAACTCGAAGGGATCATCGGTAATAGGCGGGAAGAAGTCCACCGTCATGATCAGGGCGGTGTCGCCATTGATGCGGTAGACTGCGGCGTCATCGCCCGTCTCGGTGCCCACCAGCAGGTCGGGATGGGAGAGTTGCGGGAATTGGCTCAGGACCTGTACCAGGTCCTCCAGGCTGATCTTGGCCGCTCAACCGGCGCAGTGGGACAACTCGGTCAAGCGGATTTCGCTGCTCTGCATGGATACCTCCTGTGGGGTTGGAGCAAACCGGGGTAAGCCTTTCCCTGGATTGTAGCATAACGAGAATGGAGAGCGGCGACTCGCATTACCCAACCTCCGCCTGCACCCTTCCCATCCGGCTTACGTTGTAGCCGCCCAGGTCATTGACCGCCTGCCGGAACTCTTCGTCGGACAGCAGGGCCAGCAGCGGTTGCAGCAGGTCGCTTTCGTAGTGGCTACGGGGAATCACCAAGTCGTACTGCTCGTTCAGCAGCGGTATGAAGTCCAGGTCCAGGGCGCGGGCCGCGCTGAGGATGCCCAGGCCCACGTCGGCGGCCCCGCCGTTGACCGCGGCCGCCACGGCCAGGTGACTGTACTCCTCCCGCTCATAGCCGTGGACCTGTTCCGGCAGGGCGCCCATTTCCTTCAGCTTGTAGTCCAACAGCACCCGGGTGCCCGAGCCCCGCTGGCGGTTGACGAAGGTAACGTCGGAGCGCAGAAGGTCCGGCAGCGCGGTTATTTCCAGGGGGTTGCCCGACCTGACGATGAGCCCCTGAACCCTTCCTACCAGGTTGACCAGGACTACGGGAACGCCGGGCAGGAACCGCTCAATGTAGGAAAGGTTGTACTCCCCCGTAGCCTCGTCCAGCAAGTGGGAGCCGGCCAGGTGGGCCTCGCCCCGGCGCAGGGCGATGAGGCCGCCCAGGGAGCCGATGTGGGATGATGACAGGTTGACGCCGCCAGGCGACCGCCGCAGGAAGCTGGACATCAGGTCAAGGGTCAGGTCGTGGCTGCCGATGGCGACGATGGTGTTCTCCACCTCGGAAAGGGGACGCAGCAACTCCACCAAGACCTCCTCGCCCACGTCCACACCCTCGGAAAAGCGGGGTATCTTCACCAGGCCATCGGCCCGCACCAGGGACATGATGACTCCGGCGCCCCGCTGCACCGGTGTGGCCACCATTTTCTCTCCCACCCGGCCCAGCTTAACCCGCAGAAACTCGTCCTCGCCGGCTGACGACATAACCTTGCGGGTGATTCGCGCTCGCTCGGTAGGGCGCTGGTTGTCACCCGCCTGCCCCAGCCACTTTTCGATCAGGGGCTTTATCAACAGTTCCGCGGTAAGAATGGCGGAAACGGGGTAGCCGGGGAGCCCCACCAGGGGCTTGCCCTTGGCCACGCCAAGCACCACCGGATGGCCGGGCCGTACCGCAATGCCGTGGACCAGCAGTTGCCCCAGCTCCTCCACCACCAGGGCGGTGTAGTCCTCGGCCCCGGCGGAGGAACCGGCGTTGATAATCACCAGGTCGTGTTTATCCAAAGCCGCCCTGGCCGAATCACGAATGGCCACGAAAACGTCGGGCGCCGGATCCAAAACCGTGGAAGAGGCGCCCCATTCCTCCAGCAACCCGGAGAGCATCAGGGAGTTAAACTCCACAATGTCGCCGGGTTCCAGATCCGCGCCCACGGGAACCAGTTCGTTGCCTGTGGGAATTATGGCCACCGAGGGTCGGCGGCGCACCGGAATCTCCCTGAGGCCGGCGGCGGCGCAGGCGCCCAGGTCGGCCGGAGTAAGGCGGTGGTTCTCGGGCAGGACCAGCTCGGTGGCTACAATGTCCTCGCCCAGGGGCCGCACGTGCTGCCAGGGGGCCACCGAGGTCATGATGCTGACGTGGTCGTCGCCCACCAGGTGCAGGTGTTCAATCATTATGACGGCGTCGAAGCCCCGGGGCATGGGATCGCCCGTATCCACCCACACTGCCTGGGGTTCCGGCCCTCCCACCGCCAGGGTGATGGGCGACGTCTCCGTGGCGCCGGTGGTATCGGCGGCGCGGACCGCAATTCCATCCATGGCGGCGGCATCGTAGTGGGGAGAGGAATTGACCGCCCAGATGGGGCCTGCCGTCATGCGCCCCCGGGCGCTTGCCAGGGGGGACGACTCGGCCGGCCTTGGATGCAGGGCGCCGGCTTCAAGCAGGGCCGAGAAAAACCTGTCCCGTGCCTCTTCCAGCGGGATATCGGAAAGGTAGTAGCGTCGCTGGGAATGGTGGGACTGGGTCACGACGGTCACTCCGTGTTTTCTGGATTCAGCTCAACTATGGATTGTATGGTTCGGCAGGGGATGGCCGGGGTGTTGTCCGGGAGGCCGCTGCCCCGCCAGTCGACCCAAACGCCTCGGATGCCCACGGCCTGGGCCCCGCCAATATCGGCGTACAGGTTGTCGCCCACCATCCAGGCTTCCTGAGGTTCGGCCCGGAGACGGTCAAGGGTGTGGAGAAAGACCTGCGGGTCCGGCTTTGCTACGCCGAACTCACCGGCTACCAGGATAGAGTCAAACAGCGGTTCCAGTCCGGCCTTCCGCACCTTCGCCCGCTGACCTTCCGCATCGCCGTTGGTAATCAAGCCCAGCCGGATACCGTTGGACCGGAGAGACTTCAGCGTATCCAGGGCGCCCGGTATTACTTCAATGGTGGCGGCCTTGAGTTTCTGGTAGGCATCCGACATCTCTTCCAGAAGTTCATCATCCTCGATGCAGTGCCGCTCAAAGGCCATGGACAGCAGTTCCCGGCGGGCCAAGGCCAAGTTGAGGCTGCCCCTGCGGATCCGCTCCGGATCGGCCCAGTACCAGCGGCGCACTTCCGTGATGTCGGCAAGAAGGTCCTCGGGCATGACCGGCTGAAAGCGGTGGCACATTTCCTGGCAGACCTGGCGAAAGCACCTCTCCGCTGCCCGGTCGTCGGAGAGGATGGTGTCGTCCATGTCGAATATAATGGCCGGGGGTAGTTGTTCGGTCATTTCTTCCCTGTTTCCTAAGGTGTGAAGTGTTCTGAATTAAGCAAGATAGCCTCAGTTCACCAGTTCCACTACAGAATTAATGATGCGGTCCGGAATCACTGTGCTGTTGCCAGGCAGACCAGTGCCCCGCCAGTCAACCCACACCCCGTAAATGCCCACGGCTTGCGCGCCGCCGACATCGTTTACCAGGTTATCTCCCACCACCCAGGTCTGCTCAGGGCTTACTTGTAACTGTTCCAAGGTATGGCGGAATACTCGGCTGTCGGGTTTACCTACTCCAAATTCGCCTTCAATGACGATGGATTCAAAGAAGTGTCCTAAATCAGCGCGGTCTATCTTAGCCTGTTGCTCAGTCACCGGCCCATTGGTTATCATCGCCAGCCTGATCCCGTTCTGCTTCAGTCTGCGCAGAGTATCTTTGGAGCCAGGATACGGCTGCACTAATATTGACTTCAGATTCATGTAGGAATCTGTCATCTCTTGAACCAGTGCATTATCAGCTATGCCCAGAACGTGGAAAGCTGAGGAAAGGAGGTTCTGGCGAACTCCTCTCAAATCGCTTCCTCCCCTTTCCAGTTGCTCCCTCCTTGCCAAATTTCCCCGCCGAATTTCGCGTATCGTCTCAAGCAAAGTCTCGCCGGGGGCATCGCCCAAGCGGGGCGCAAATGTGGCGCAAACTTCCTCCCAGCACCTCTCGGACATTTCAGAATCGGCAATGATCGTGTCGTCCATGTCGAAGATTATGGCCGGGGGCAACTCTGAAAGCATCTTGAGTCTCCGCTTCCTTCCCAGGTTTTTCCTTGCTTGGCTAAAACAGCCGCACCGGCACCGTCTCCCCCGCGTAAAGTCCCGCTTTGTCCAGCGGCACCTGTACCAGGCCATCAGCGCGGATGAGGGTGAAAATCAGATTGGACTTGCCGAAAACCGGTTCCGCCTTCAACTCGCCACTCCCTTTGGCGTACAACCGCACGGGCACATAGTCCTCCCGCCCCGGGGCCGAGGCTATGTCCAGGGTAAGCGAGGCGCGGGTGAATGCCGGTTCGGGGGGGTTGACGCAACCGGCCAGGCGGTACAGGGTGGGCCGAACCACCAGTTCAAATACAATCATCGCCGACACCGGGTTGCCCGGCAGGCCGAATGCCGGCTTCCCCTCCACCAGCCCCAGTATGGCCGGCTTGCCGGGGCGGATGGACAGGCCGTGGACCAGCACCCCCGGTTTCCCAAGGGCATTGATAATGTCGGCCGTCATATCGCGGACGCTAACGGAACTTCCCGCGGAGATGACCAGGACATCAGCGTCCTCCAGTCCTTGTCGCGCCGCAGATAACTGCTCTTCGTAAACGTCGCCCACGATGCCCAGTGCGACCGGTTCGCCGCCGGCCTGGCTTACCTGGGCGGTGACCGTGTAGCTGTTGACGTCCCTGATCTGGCCCGGGGCCGGTGAAACCTCGGGGGCGACCACCTCGTCGCCCATGGACAGGATTGCCACCCTAGGGCGGCGCGTAACCTTGACCCGGGTGATGCCCAGGGCGGTCAGGCCGCCCAGATCCTGGGGCCGGAGCAGATGACCCCGGGGCAGGATGGTGTCGCCCTGGCGTACGTCCTCCCCCGGCTGCACCACGTTCTCGCCCGGGGCCACGGGCCGCACTACCTCTATGGTGTCGGCGTCCACCTGCTGGGTATGCTCGACCATCACCACGGCGTCGGCGTTGTGGGCCAGCATCCCCCCGGTATAAGCCCCGGCGGCCTCACCGAGGGAGAGGGAGACCCCGGCGGCACGTCCCATGGGAACTTCGCCAGCTACGGTGAAGTACGCCGGCAGTCCTTCGGATGCCCCGAAGGTATCAGCGGCTCGCAGGGAATATCCGTCTACTGTTGCCCGGGGAAAGGAAGGCAGATCTTCTGATGCGGAGAGGTCCAGTGCGGTGATGCGTCCCAGCGCTTCGTCGACCGCGACTTCATCGTTATCCAGGCCGGGTGGCGGCATTGCATCCAGCAGGGCCTGCAGCGCCCGTTGAGGGGGGAGGACATTGAAGAATTCGGGCATATACCAATTATATGCCCTGTGGAGTGGACTTGAAAGGAAGGAGCAACCGGCTGCCTTCAATCGGGATTTCCGGACTCACTCCCGCCGCGCATCCGGCCCAGCAGGCCGGCCAGGGCCAGGGCCAGCTTGCGGGGGCGTTCGGCATATTCAGGCGTGGGGTACCATTCGTAGTCGAAGCTGCGCAGTACTTCACCGTCCACACTGCAGCGCAGGCTGGACACAATGACCCGGAACCCCGTTGCACTGGTCGCCTGTTCCGCTAGTTGCTCCAGTACCACGTCCGGGCAGTCATAAATCACCAGGAATCCCCCTTCCCGCTGTCCGTCCGTAACCCGGGCGCGGAATACCTGCCCCAGTTGGTCGAGGTCAACAATGGTAAAGGACTGTTCCGGCCGCCCAAAGTCGGGCCACCCGATGTTGATGGAGTCGCCTATTTGCCGTTGCTGCATCCCCGCTGCCGCCTTTAAGTGATGCCAACCGTTCCGTTGCCTACAGGATATCCTAATCCCTCCCTCCCGACTAATCCACCCTCCTGGCTGCCGGTCCGGACAAACACGCAGGGCAACCGCATTTCAGTGGACCGTCCTATAACCCTGTTCCTGTGCCAACTCATAACTTACCGCAGAGACGCAGAGCGCGCAGAGATGCACAGAGTATCTCCTAGAACCTCTGAGGGCCCTGCGTCTCTCCGGTTAGAGGAATCTCGGAAATCCAATGGCCCTGGATAAACACAGCCTCACCCTTGGGTACGGAAAGGGGAAAGTGCTAGAATGAGCCAACCAATTTCGGACAGCCAGCCGGCGTCCGGCGAAAGGAGCCTTCCGGTTGACCAACAACGCAGCCGATCCCTATCTCAAGTACGCCCTGTTTTGCCACGACACGGAAACGGGTGACGACGACGAACTCACCTTCAAGGGAATAATCGACCTGGTTGAACTGCCACACCCGGCGGAAACGCCCGGTCCCGAAACACCCATCCTGGCCCAGGTGGATGTGAACCTGGCCTTCTGCATTGCGGGAGCCACCCCGGGCGCCCATCATCTGATGGTGGCCATCAAGGCCCCGGGCATTCCCCTGGACACGCCGCCCCCCCAGGCCATCGAGTGGGAGGACGGCATCCTCTTCCAACGGTGGATCAAGACCTTTCGCATTCCGGTTCAGCGGGCCGGCACCCACGTCGCCGCCATACTGCTGGACGGCACACCCCTGGGCGAGGCCAGTTTCATGGTCCGCTTCAAAGACCAGGGTTAGAGCCAGGGTTGCAGGGAGTTCCCCTTGATCATTCCGGCCGCCATAGTCCTGTTCATAATTTTCGCCGGAAGCTATTTCGGCGCCCGCCAGCTTGCCATCAACAAAAACCGTCAGCCCAACATGATCATCCTCATCGGGCTGCTCATCGGCATCGTGGCCTTCGGCGCCATCTGGGCGGCGAGCACCGTGTTTGGCGGGCCACTGGCCAGGCTGGCGGCCATTGCCGTCTTTGCGGCCATGCCAGTTGTGGTCGCGGCCATAGTGCCGCCCAGAAATTGAGAGAAGATTGGCGAAGTACAGGAAGGAGAGGGGCAGGTCCTTCTAAAATTGGCTCCACCAGCAATATACTTGTACCGGAAACTGCTGGAGAATCGGTTCCTACAATTGCAACATTCCGAGGTCAAGGCCCTGCGGAGCAAGAGTCGGGAACAGGAAACCTCGACCGAGCCGGCAGCGAAGTGGAGGAGGATAAGGTGAAGAGGAAAAATGTATGGCGCTCAGTCAGTGGTTTTAAAGGATTGTCAGCCAGCCTGGGCGCCGCGTTTCTGCTGCTGAGCGTGGCCTGCGGGGCTGCCGAACCCGAACGGCCCGTAGCGGAGCGGGCCCCCGAACCTGCATCAGTACCCCAATCCAGAGCGGTACCCCAGCCAGCGGCCCCGGCGCAACAGCCCGCAGCTCCCGCCCCAATGATGGAGTCAGCGCCGGCACAACAAAGCCAGCCGGCCAGCGCACCCGCCCAATCCCAGTCATCATCTCCGGCCTCCCAGAGCGCGCAGTCGGGCCAGCCCGACTCTCCCAACACGGCCGCCAGGCGCGGCCCCAGGAACATCCCCCGGGATACGGCTACCACCGGCCCCCAGCCCCTGGTCAGCTCATCCCTGGACCCGGTCTCCACATTCAGCCTGGATACGGACCGGGCCTCTTTCCAGCGGGCCCTGCAGGAGACCCAGGACGGCTACCAGATTGACCCGGCCGACGTGCGTGCCGAGGAGTGGATAAACTCCCTGAACTACGGTTACCCCAGGGCCAGCCGGTCCGACGAGTTCGCCGTTCACACCGAGGTATTTCAGCACCCGGACACCCAGGGAATGCACCTAGCCCGGGTGGGCATCCAGGCCCCGGACGCCCAGAAGCGCCGGCTAGTGAATGTTACCCTGGTTCTGGACACTTCCGGATCAATGAGAGAAGGCAACCGCATAGCAATTGCCGAGAGGGCGGTCCAGACCATTCTTGACAACTTGCGCGACCGGGACCGGGTTGCCGTGGTGAAGTTCGAAGAAAATGTCACCTTTGTTCAAGACCACACTTCGCCAAGGTCGGCAAGGTCAAATCGGGAAATCACCAGCCTGAGGGCTGGTGGTTCAACTAACGTCCAGGCCGGTCTGGACGAGGCCTTGTGGCTCGCCAACCAGGCCCGCAACGACAATCCTGAAGCCGTCAACTACGTCATCCTGTTCTCTGACGGCGTGGCCAACGTCAACGCCACCGACCCCTTCGGCATTCTCCACAACGTGGGACAGGACAGCGAGTATTCCCGCGTCAACCCCATCCGCATCGTCACCATCGGCGTGGGAATAGACGGCAACGACCACCTGCTGGAGCAGATCGCCCAGTTCGGCAATGGCTGGTACCGCTACTTTGAAACCCCGCAGCACGCAGAGGTCACCTTCGGCCTGGCCAACTGGGACCGTATCACCAACCCCTTCGCCGACCAGGCCAGGGCCCAGGTTGTCTGGAACCCGGAGATGGTGAGCCACTGGCGCATTGTAGGCTACGAAAACCGGGTAACCCCCGACGCCACTTTCACCCAGAACCGCAGGGAGTTCGCCGAGATTCCCGCAGGGACTGCGACCACTGTCTTTTACGAGGTGCAGCTCACTCCCCAGGTGGCCGGCAGGAATGCCGCCACCGCCCGCCTGGGCGACATTGAAATTAGGTGGGTGGAACCCATCACCGGGGTGTCCAGGGAGCAGTACGACGTGGTTTCCGGCGCGTGGCGGGAGGACTTCAGCCAGCTTCAGGACCCAATGCTGCGGCTGGGCGCCATTACCGGCCTGTCCGCCGACATTTTTGCCAGCCTGGACGACGGCGGCTACGGCACGGGCGGTTCAGAAGCTCCCCAGCGTCTGACAGTGCTGCTGGAAGAATACGGTTATCTCCAAAGCCAGCTGGGCCATGTGCAGGCCTACCAGGACGTGGGACTGATGCTGGAGAACATGGAATGGTCGGCCCTCAGTTACTGGGAGCAGCCCAGGCCGGTGCGCGAGGGGCCCGGCGTCAGCAGCGGTTACAGCCCCTAGCGGCATTTCACCGGCATTCGCCTACAGCAACAGGAGCGCACCATGAAAGCAATGGTCATCCACCGGTTCGGAGAACCCGAGGTTATGCAGTGGGAGGACCCATCCGCTCCTAGCCCCGGCCCGGGCGAAGTGGTGGTCAAGGTGCACTCTGTATCCGTCAACCGCACCCTGGACCTGCAGGTTCGCGAGGACGGCGGCGGCTACGGGGCCATCCTGCCGCTGGTGCTGGGCAACGACCCGGCCGGTGAGGTGGCTGAAACCGGCGAGGGTGTCGAGTCCCCCAGGGTTGGGGAACGGGTGGCCATTTCCCAGGGGATTCACTGCAATGCCTGCGAACAGTGCGATTCGGGGCACCCCTATCAATGCGCAAACCGCCGGATGCTTGGCATTCACCTGTGGGGCGGTTACGCGGAGTACGTTAAGGTGCCGGCATCCAATTGCGTTACCATCCCCGACGGCCTGTCCTATGGCGAAGCTACCGTGGTGGCCCGCCACTTCCCCCTGGCCATTGCCCAGACCCGCCTGACCAACCTGCGGGCGGGGGATTGGGCCCTGGTTATGGGCGCGGCCGGAGGCCTGGGGAGCTGCATCGTCCAGGTGGCCCGCACCATCGGCGCCAACATCATTGCCGGAGCCGGGGCCGACGAACGGGTGGCCGTGGGTTTGGACCTGGGCGCCCAGCACGGCGTCAACTACCGGCGCGACGACCTGGAGGCCGAGGTGATGCGCATTACTGGCGGCCGGGGCGTGGATGCGGTCTTCGAGAACGTGGGAGACCCTACCCAGTGGGACGGCGCCTTCAACAGCATGGCCCGGGGCGGCCGCCTGGTAACCGTGGGCGCTCACGGCGGCGGCATGGTGACCCTTGACCTGAAGAAACTCTACCAGCGTCGCCTGCAGGTGATGAGCGGCCTGGGCGCCGAGGGCCGAGCCGAACTGGAAGAATCCCTGGCTCAGACGGCCAGGGGCGAGTTCCAGGTTCTTATCGACCGCACCTTGCCCCTGTCCCAGGCCGTGGAAGCCCACAAGCTGGTGGACAGCAACGAACCCCTGGGCAAGGTGATCCTTGATCCAACCCTGGATTGATGAATTCAAACGTGGATAGACGGTATGACGTTGGCCGGAACAGAGAATCTTGACCTGCTACAGGTTCATCCTGTATATCCATGATTAGAGCCAGAGGCTAGAGATGCACCGGAGTCACGCGCTGTGGCTGGGAATACCGCTGATGTTCATTGTGGCTTTTGCGCTGATCCAGGCCTGGGCGCCGGGGCGAATATCCGGCGCCGTGTTCCTGGTAGTGCTAGTGTCGGCCCTGGTGGTCATCTTCGTTTTGCGGTTCAGAAGAACTTTTCGCGACTAAAAGGAGTAAGAGTATGCCGGACCTGACTTCCCTGTCCGAGTCCATAGGAGCCTTGCTGAAGGAGACGGGAGAATCCCTGTCTGTCTCCGAGTCCAGCTGCGGCGGCCTGATTTCCGCCACGCTGGTGGCCGTGCCTGGCGCGTCGGCCTACTATGTTGGTGGCGCTGTGGTCTACACGCGCACCGGCCAGCAGGGCCTGCTGGATGTGCCCGAGTCGGCCATGGAGGGCATCCGCGCCAGCAGCGAGCCCTACGCCCAGCTCAATGCGCGCACCATCCGTGAGCGGCTGGGCACCACCTGGGCCGTCAGCGAAACCGGCGCCAGCGGGCCCACCGGCAATCGCTATGGCGACTCGGCCGGCCACGCCTGTATCGCCGTTGCGGGCCCGGTGGAGAAGGCCATCACCGTGGAAACGGGCGACGACAATCGCGAGGACAACATGTGGGTCTTCGCCAAGGCAGCGCTGGACCTGCTGGAGGAGTGCGTGCGGGAGTCCCGCGGCTAAACGGTTGCATTGATCCCTTCCTTCCCTTGACGGGGAAGGTCAGGCTGGGGGTGATGAGGGCGTTATCCCTACTGCTCAATCGGCGCCGCCGGAGTGCCTATCCTCCGCTCGGTTCCGTTGACCAGCCGCTGGATGTTGTCCCGGTGCTGCCAGATTATCACCGACCCGCCCAGCAGCCCGTACACTAAGTACAGGTTGGATATGCCGCCCAGCGGGTTGAAGCCCACCATCATCAGCGCCACCAGCGCCAGGCAGGCCGCCCCAACGCCCAGCATTGAACCCAAGGACAGGTAGCGGGTGAAGATGCAAACGGGCAGGAATACGACCACGCCGCAGATGGCCGACAGGGGCGACATCACCGCCAGGCCGCCCAGGCCCGGCGCGATGCCCCGACCACCCCGGAAACCCAGGAACACCGGCCAGTTGTGGCCCACCAGGGCCATCAGGCCGGCCGCCACTTCCGCCGTCGGGTCGCCGATCAGCGCCCTGGCCAGCAGCACTGCCGCAATACCCTTTAGCAGGTCCAGCGCCAGCACCAGTCCCGCCAGCTTGTATCCGGCGGTGCGCAGGGCGTTGGACACACCGGTCCGCCCGCTGCCGTAATCGCGGATGTCGATTCCCCGGTGCATCAGCAGCACCACGTAGCCCCAGGGCAGCGCTCCCATGACGTAGGCCAGGGGCAGGACGGCGGCGTACCGGTAAAGGGTGGGCGCGTCCGACAGGGTGAGCAGCGCCGCCACCGAAGCCGCCAATAACAGTGGCACGGCGATCAGCGAACTCAGCGCCGACGGGGTCATATAGCCCTTCATCGTCGTCGGAACACCAGCTTCAGGTGGGTGTGGTCGAACCGGAACCGCTCGCGGATGCGGTTTTCCAGGTACCGCTGGTAGGTGAAATGTACCAGCCTGGGGTTGTTGCAGGAGAACAGGAAAGTGGGCGGGTTCACCCCCACCTGGTTGACCCTGGTAATGCGCAGGAACTCGCCACGCCGGATGCCCTTGCCCTTTACCGGCGGCGGGTGATGCTCCGAGAGGGCTTCGGCCAGCAGGTACTGCAGGTCCCGCCCCGGTATCCACCGCATCCGCTCGTTCCACAACTCAATGGCGGTGTTCATCAGGGTGGTAATTCCCTGCCGGTTCAGGGCCGAGGTGAAGCAGATTGGCACGTAGGGCATAAAATGGAACCGGTCCTGTATGCGGACGATGGCTTCTTCCCGTGCCCACCGGTTGTTCTCCGGCACCAGGTCCCACTTGTTGACCACCACTATGATGCCCTTGCACAGGTCCCAGGCCAGCCCGGATATGTGGGCGTCCTGGGCGGTGGCCAGTTCCGAAGCGTCGGTAATCACCAGGGTGATGTCGGCGCGGCTGACGGCGTTCACGGACCGCAGCACGCTGTACTTTTCGATGCCTGGCTGAACCTGTCCGGGCCGTCGAATACCGGCGGTGTCGATGAGCGTGACGGGACGGTCCAGGTAGGTCATCTGGGTATCCAGCGCGTCCCGGGTGGTGCCGGCCACGTCGCTGACGATGGAACGTTCCTGACCCAGGATGGCGTTCAGCAGCATGGACTTGCCCACGTTGGTACGCCCCACGATGGCCAACCGCATTTCGGTGGCCGCCGCCGGCGGTCCTTCGACAAGCTCAGTACGAGCGGAGACACCATCCAAGAAGTCATCGTCATCGAACTCGTCGTCCCATTCGTCGTCTTCATCCTGTGGCGGGAAGTAGGCCGGGGCGGGCAGGTGAAATACCACCCGGTCCATCAGGTCGTAGATGCCGTAGTTGTGATAGGCGCTGATCATTACCGTTTCTTCGAGGCCTATCTGGTAAAACTCGGCTGCGTCCACTTCCCGGCGGTCGTTATCTATCTTGTTGACAGCCAGGATTACCGGCTTGCGGGCCCGCCGCAGCCGGTCGGCAATCTCCAGGTCGGTAGCGGTCATTCCGTCGGCGGCGTCGGTAACAAAGACAATGACGTCGGCGCCGGCCATGGCCATGTCCGCCTGTTCCTGCACCATCTGCCGAATGTGGCCCTCCGGAGCTGATTCCAGTCCCCCGGTGTCAACCAGGATAAACCGGTAGTCATCCCACTCCACTTCCGACATCAGGCGGTCGCGGGTGGTCCCCGCCACGTCGGAAACGATGGCGTGGCGCCGCGAAAGGATGCGGTTAAACAGCGAAGACTTCCCTACGTTGGGCCGCCCCACGACGGCCACAATGGGCAGCGTCGCCTCCGGTTGTTCGCCTAAGTTATCGGCAATATTACTTTCCTGAACCATAAACCCTGAACCCCAAATATCTTCGCCAAAGTACCCGGAGAGTGCTCGGTAAATCGGGCCATCCGTCTATTGTGCTTTACTGTGCCCTTCGTAGAAGAGCTATTGACTGAGCAGGAACTCGAGCACGGCCTTCTGGGCGTGTTTGCGGTTGTGGGCCTGGACGTAGGCTACCGACTGGGGGTGCTCCAGCATCCCGGGCGGCACTTCCTCTCCGTAGTGGGCTGGCATATCGTGCATAAGGCTGGCGGTGGGCTTGGCCTGGCGCATCAACTCCGGGTCCACTGTGTAGCCCTGGAATGCCTCCAGCCGCGCGTAGCGTTCCGCCTCGTCGCCCATGCTGGTCCACACGTCGGTATAGACTACGTCCGCCTCCTTCACCGCATCCACCGGATTTCTCAGGGACTCTATCCCCTCCTGCCGCCCGCCAATCTCTCTGGCCTTCTGCAGCGTTTCCCTTTCCAGCATGTACCCCAGGGGCGAGGCTATGGAGAAGTCCATTCCCACGGTGGGCAGGGCCAGGCAAAGGCTGCGAGCCACGTTATTGCCGTCGCCGATGAAGGCCAGCTTGCGCCCAGCCAAGTCTCCCTGGTGTTCTGCCACCGTCAGCAGGTCGGCCATTATCTGGCAGGGATGTTCCCAGTCCGACAGGGCATTAATCACCGGCACGGTTCCGTATTCGGCAAGTTCCTCCAGGCTCCGGTGGGAGTCGACCCGGGCCACGATGCAGTCAACGTAACCGGACAATACTCGGGCCACATCCGACACCGGCTCCCGCGTCCCAAGCCCCACTTCGTCGGGCCCCAGGTAAAAGGAGTAACCTCCCATCTCCTGGATTCCCACCATGAAACTTACCTTGGTGCGCAGGGACGGCTTTTCAAACAGCAGGGCAACGCTCTTGCCCGACAGGACGCTGGCCGTGCCTCCCTGGTCGGGTCCCTTCATTTGCAGCGCGCGCTCGATAAGGGTACCGGTTTCCTGTGCGTTCAGGTCGGTTACTGACAAAAGATGACGATCGCTTGGCATTATTCCCTCACTCCGGCGGCGCAATCATATATCAATTCCGGGGGCCGTTCAAGAAAGCTGGACCTGAAGGCCGGGCGCTGGGTTTGTAATTTACCACCAGCCTGTCTATCCTGTGTATCCATGCTTCAGTCGGCAGCAGAAAGGAGGCAACCCTCAAATGTTGAATGAGAAGATAGCCCCGGGCCTGAAGGGTCAGCTCCAGACCCTGGTATGCGAACACAACGTGGCTGGCCACGTGGACAAGTTCAGCACCCCGTCCATGATCAGCCTGATGGAACGGGCGGCCATCGCGGCCGTAGACCCCTACCTGGAGGAAGGCCAGACCTCGGTGGGGTTTGAAGTCAACGTGCGTCACCTGGCCCCTTCCGACATCGGCGCCACAGTCATCGCCCACGCCGAGCTGGTAGAGGTAAACCGCAATCGGCTGAACTTCAACGTGGAAGCCTACGACGGTGACCGGAAAATTGGGGAGGGTACCCACCGCAGGGCGATCATTGACCGGAGCAGATAGGGGTTGCGTTAGGAATCTCTGACAATGCCATACCGGCGAAAGCCGGCATGGTGGCTTTACGACTCGCAGGTCGTCTCATTTAAGGATGTGCTAGACTTGAGGAAGCAAAGAACTGATCAAAGGAGAAGGGCTGTGAAAGTCTTGAATCTGTATGAAGACCCGCACATTGCTAACTTCTTGGCCTTTGACGAAATGAAACAAGCCCTTATGGAAGACCATCTAGGCAAGTGGGTTGTCATATATAACTTGAAACTACAAGGTGCTTATGAATGTCGTGATGAGGCTCGGCAGGCAGCCATTGAAGCTGGGTTTGATTACTTGAACTGCTGCATAAGGCAAGTGGGAGTAGAACCATTGCCAATCATTTTGATGGGCATATAAGCCTTGGCCAGAGTTTTCGAGTATCATATCGAACCGGCCCACTACATCAGAATCATCGGACCGGTAATGCGGATTGACGTTCAGGGTCGCGAGGGCACGGCGTTGCTGGACACTGGGGCAACCTGGTCGAGCATAGACAAAGACCTCGCGGAAGGGTTGTTGTTGCCCCGAGGCCCATCTCGCGAAACTGCAGGAGCAACCGGCAGGGGCACCTATCCGACATTCGGGACCGACCTGTATATCCCGGTTTTGGGCCTTACCCTTACCGGCCCAGTCCCGAGTTTACCCCTTCGCGATAATGGGCATGACTTGGATGCCGTCATAGGAAGGGATATCATCTGCCGCTACGAATTCACAATCAACGCAGAGACCGGATTAGTTCGCTTCACTGAACTCTAAAACGCCTTTGTGGCAAATCTAAGTACCACTGTCGGATATACAAGAACAGGGGCGGGAAACTCTCCCGCCCCTGAAGTTTTGCCGGTGCGAAACAGGGCCTACAGGTTGATCTGCGGGTCCATGTACTCGTCGTCCTTCTCGTACACCTGCACGCGGTTGCGGGCGGTGTCGCAGACCAGGAGACGGCGGTTTTCCCGATCGAAGGTGATAGCGGCGGGCTTTACGAACTTGCGCTGCTGTTCCACCATATCGGGTACCCGGCGCCGGGCCTTGACCATGTCAGGGTTGGCGTCCAGACCCATCTGGCCCCACTTGGAAACCTCCACCGCATCCCCTTCCAGGTAGGTGATGGGCAGGCCTTCGGGATCGTAGATGACTACGCGGTCGTTCATCCAGTCGGCCACGTAAATGTCGCCATCGCCGTCCACGCAGACGTCGGTGGGATGGTTCAGGGCATCCTGACCGTTCACCTGGTGGGCAAACGTGCGCAGGTGGGTGCCACCGGGGGTGAACTTCTGCACCCGGTTATTGCCCCAGTCGGCAATGAACAGGTCGCCGCTGCCGTCAATGTCGATGCCGTCCGGCATTTCGAACTGGCCCTCGGCGTCTCCCTTAGAACCGAAGCCGCTGATGTACTGGCCGTCCTTGGTGAACTTCTGAATGCGGCTGTTGAAGGAATTGACGATCCACAGGTTGTCGTCGGCGTCGAAAGCCATGCCGGCGGGCCCGCTGAGTTCGCCTTCGCCTTCGCCCTTAACACCGAAGCCGCCCTTGGGGTTGCCGTCGGCGTCAAAGATAGCCACGCGGCACTGCCACTCGTCGGCCACGTAGACGTCGCCGGCGCTGTCCAGGGCCACGCCGGAAATCCAGGTAAAGGTGCTGGGTTCGTTATCGCCATAGGCCAGGCCCTGGCGACCGAACTCGCCGATGTACTCCTGGTCGACGGTGAACTTGGTGACGCGGATGCCGCCCGGGTTCTGCTCAGTGGCCCGGTTGGTTACGTACAGCACACCGTCCTTGGCGGCGGCTATGCTGACGGGCTGGCTGAAACCCATGCCGGCGGCGCCGTTGCGGCCGATATTGTGGCTATACACCCAGGCGCGCCCGGCTACTGCAGTAATCTCTGCCATTTTCGCCTCCTTTAAGCGTTTTTCTTCGTCAACGAGGGCCGGGGAACCGCCCCGGTTGGGAAAGTTCACCCGGCCCTTGAACTCAATCCAGGTTGGTTACGATTCTGTAATCGGGCAACTCGGTTGAGCGCCAGGATTCGAGTTCGGGCGTTGGCTTACTTCAGGTAGCCCATCTTCTCGAAGTTGCCGTTGACGATGGGAGTGGCGTCCATGCCGAACCAGTCTTCCACGATGGTGGTGTAAGCGCCGCGGAAGTCATAGTTGGGGACCAGGTCGCCCTGCTCCAGGTCCTTGGCTTCCCGGGACGGGTACTCGCCGTACATTCCGCCCTTGACGCCGTCGCCGATGGCGAAGGCTACGCCGGCGGCGCCGTGGTCGGTACCGGAACCGTTGTCACGTACCCGGCGGCCGAACTCGGAGAACAGATACATGATCACGTTCTCGCCGGTGTTGTGCTCCTTCAGGTCTTCGAAGAAAGCGGACACGCCCTCGGAGATGTCCTTCCACAGTGCCGGGTGAGCGGCGTACTCGCCGGCGTGGGTGTCGAAGCTGGCGTGCTGGGTGTAGAAGACCCGGGTGCCGAGATCGGCCATGTAGACCTGGGCGATGTCGCGCAGGTGCTGGGCGATGGCGGAACTGGGGTATTCCACGTTGGAGCTGTAGCGCTCGGGAGCGACCTTGACGATGTCGGCGCCGATCATGGCTTCCGTACCGGTGGAGCGCAGGTAGTCGGTGACGAAGCTGCCGCCCACGGTGGGGGAGTACATGCGGCTGAACAGGTCCAGGGCCTTGGCCCGCTGGTCCTGGTCGCTAATGCCGGTCAGAAGACCATAGGTGCCCAGGTCGGAGATGGCGGCAACGGGGACTCCCGGTACTGCCAAGGCCCGGGGAAGGCCGTGACCGAAGTTAATGGCGGTCAGTACGTTTTCCTTGTTCGGGTCCAGCTCGCGGGCGACGCGGCCGGCCCAGCCTTCCGTCCCGACCTTGTCCGGCTCGCAGGTGTGCCAGATGTCCATGGAGCGGAAGTGGGAGCGGGGGGAATCGGGATAGCCGATACCGTGGATGACCGCTACCTTGCCCTGGTCATACATTTCCTTGATAGGACCCATGGCGGGCATGAAGCCCAGGTTGTCGTCCACCTTGATGATGTCTTCCATCTTGTAGCCGACGTTGGGCCGATTCTCGTAGTACAGGGGGTCGCTGTAGGGAATAACGGTGTTCATGTAGTCGTTGCCGCCGGTGAGCTGCAATACGACGATGACCGGATCTTTCTTGGTTGAAGTCATTGCTCTCTCCTTTTTTCAGGTTATTGCCAACCGGGCCGCAAAGGAGACCCTTTAGGCAAACTGGTACTCAGTCGTGGCGCCCACCAGGGCCATCATCTCGGCGATCCGTTCGGCGGCAGCGGCTTCATCGCTCCAGTCCAGGTTTCCACCTTCGTTGGCGTGGGTACTCAGCTGTTCGCGGGTCTCGTCGCTGAGAGCCAGGAAGCCCATGCTGTCCAGGCAGCCTTCCAGCAGTTCGTCCGGCGTGGTTATGCCTTCGCCCTTCATCCGGCTGATAATGTTCTGCATGCCGGGCAGGTCGGTCTTGTTGACGCTGTCGGCGACGAAGTTGATGCGGGCCAGCAGGGAGCCGCTGTTAATCCATTCGGAACCGGTGTGCCAGCCTTCCACGCTGGGGGGATCCAGGATGTCCTGACCCATGTAGCCGGGCTCGCGGCAGATCCTGGCCAGGCCGGGATCCGGGAACTGGTAGGAGCCGACCATCTTCATGGTGCTGGCTACAACTTCCGCCGGGCTCTTGATCTTCTGGAACCGGGCTTCCTTGAAGAAGTCGGACTTGAGCATGAAGCGCAGGACTTCGCGAATCTCGTAGTTGGACTCTTCGAAGACGTTGCACATGTTGTCCAGGGCTTCCTCGTCCCGGGCCGGCTCAATGGTCCAGGCGGGAACCTGGGGTTCGTCGGCGACGAAGAAGTTGTACAGGTGGCGGCAGATGAAGCGGGCAGTGGCCGGCTCCTTCACCACGATGTCGATGATATCTTCGCCGTTAAAGTTGCCGGTCTGGCCCAGGAAGGTCTTTTCGCCGAAGTCGTGATCGGCTTCCCGGTACTCAAACCGCCAGGGATAGCGGCCATAAGGCTGCCGAGGCAGCTTGGGAGTGATGGTCCAGCCGGTAAAGGCCCGGGAGGCCTCCCGAACGTCTACCTCGGTGTAGTTGCTGACGCCCATGGTGAAGAGCTCCAGCAGCTCACGGCCCCAGTTTTCGTTGACCGCGTCCCGGTGGTTTTCGTTGTTGTCCAGCCAGTAGATCATCGCCGGGTTCTTGGACAGCTCGAGGATCAGTTCCTGGTAGTTGCCCATGCCCAGTTCGCGGAACATCTGGATCTGGGTCAGCATCTGGTCGCAGTTGTCCAGCTTGGAGTTGCCGGTGGCGAACACATGGTGCCAGAACAGGGCCATCTTTTCTTCCAGGGGCTTATCGGTGCTGACCATGTTATAGAGCCAGTTGGCCTGGCCCATCACGGGGTTGCCGCCAGGAAGCAGGCAGCCGGGATAATAGCGAATCAGCAATTCGGCCTTGCCGCCGTGCCGGTCCGCGGGCGGATCTACCAGTTCATCCACCACTGCGTCGTAGCCCTTGTCAACAAGCGCTTCCAACTCTTCCCAGGTGGCGCCGAAACCGGCACGCCGCATCAGGTGAGCCATTAACGCCAGGTCTTCTTTGTTTGACATCCGATGCCTCCTCTTCAGAATATTTGTTCCCATCTCACGGGTGACATTTCTACCCAATGAAGTATCTCGGATTTTAGGCAAACTCCGTGGGCCTGTCAACAGTTTTTGAAAATATTTGGGGGAATGGGTGTATTTTAATAATGATTATAAAGTGGAAGTGGGGAGGGAGGTGGTGCGGGTGACGATTGGTCGTTGAACAGGTACATGGGAGAGTTTATCATGGGATGGACTAGGTAACGACTTTAACGGTCTGGATGGCCTGATTCTCCGGGCGAGGTGTAGCGATGACCACGCCAACCAAAGCTCCGGCGCAGCCGGTCCCCAAGTTCGAGCGCGAGACCCGCAAGTTCACGGTGGAAGAATACTATCGTATGGCCGAGGTGGGCATTCTGCGCCCCGATGAAAGGGTGGAACTAATTGACGGAGAAGTAATTGTAATGCCCCCTATCGGCGAACCCCACGCGGTAGGCGTGGATAACTTGACCTTGCCTTTTGCTGAAGTCGCAAGAGGCCACTTTATCGTAAGAGTGCAGGGGCCGATACGGCTGGACAACGGTTCGGAATTACAACCCGACGTCGTTCTAATGCGTCCCAGGCAAGACTCATACATTAGCGGTCACCCCGGCCCGACCGACGTCTTGCTGGTTATCGAAGTGTCTGACACCACCCTGGCCCACGACCGCGAGGTCAAGCTCAACCTCTACGCCCGGGCCAACATCCCGGAAACCTGGATAATGAACCTGGTGGAAGACTGCATTGAAGCCTTCACCGGACCGGGGTCCGACGGCTACGCCAACCACGCCATCTACAGGCGGGGCGACCGCATCTCCCCCTCAACCCTGCCCGACGTTGAGTTTGCCGTGGATGATTTGCTGCCGCCGGTGGTGGGGGAGGAGGACGAAGGGGGCAATAGCTAACTCACCGATTCTCCGGTCCTTCCCCTATCGCTGCAATGATTCTATTCGTTAGTTTTTCCCTTAGGTCTGACGCGTCTGTCCATAGAATGTGGTTCATGTGACTGGTATCAAAGTGTAAGTATCTGGGGTCGTTGTCCACTTTCTCTTTCTTGCAAATTGGAATAACAGGCTTGTTAAGTCCGTGGGCAAAGCCCGCCTCGTAATAGACGCCTCCTCTGACTCCACTGTCCCCGTGAGTGAAATCTGCGACTAGGAATTTTGACCGGCGGATCTCCGCGATGATTTTGTCGGTAACATCGCCGATATAGTCATCTCTACCAACTATATAAGGTTCGTACCCTGCCCGCCTGATGGCTGGTGCGATTCCTTCGTCGTAAATCTCATCCATGCTGTCATCAAACCACATCGCTACGAAGGCTTGTGATGAATCGGTATTGACTTCTAGCTCCGAAATGCGGCTGTGTCCCTCGGTAGTAACCCTTATAATGTCGGGAATCTCGTAAGACCCTACTATCCTCTTCCCGACTCCGGGTTGTTTTTCCAACCAGCCTTTTTTGAGCGCATAGTCCAATAGATGGCCAAGTTCGCTTTCCACTGCCGATTCCGACCAAGCATAAAGACCAGGATCTAGTCGCCTGAGGTCATAGGTCATGCCCAAGAGCTTGGCTTTGTCCGAAATAAATCGGAGTAACCTGTCGGCCCGCTCGTGAACTGGCAACGGTCTTGTATTCTTGGCTGTCTCAATGACCTCTCTGGTAACCACGGGGAAACTAACACCTTGCCCCCTTTGATGGATAAGCATCGTAGTTAGCCGAGCCTTTGCGAAGTCGTCTATGAGATCATTTGCCAAGCGAAAACTCTCTTCAGGTCCAATGACGTATGAACCACCTGCCCTAGACGAATTCTCTACTACGAAATTCCCTGCGCTGTAAGTGCATAGCGCTTGGCACCCCTTCCAAATTTTGCACCCGCTTCCCTCATTCAAAGCTGCCATTGAGTCTTCCTTGCAAGATTTATCTTATCGCTCTTGTTCTCCCAATTCACTTCCCGTACCTCCCCCTCAAAATCTCCCCATAGTCCTCCCTTCTCCACCGGTAGGGGGAAGCCACAATCTGGCCCGGTTCCGTGGCTGTGGCCAGCACTTCCAGGGCGTCTTCCAGCACGACTCTTTGCTGGTCAGGGCTGCCCGGGGCGCCGA
Organism: Chloroflexota bacterium; assembly: GCA_028874075.1. Lineage (GTDB taxonomy): Bacteria > Chloroflexota > Dehalococcoidia > Lucifugimonadales > UBA3495 > Bin22. The sequence continues at coordinate 82,620 of JAPPLU010000049.1, read as the reverse complement.
AGGGGCGACCAAAGGGGAATCGCAGAATGAGACCTCGGGGCACCGACATAGTGGCCGCCTTCTGCCGGTCCACCATCACCACCACCGTGGGGACTCCGGCAGCTTCTATGGCGCGGGCGATCAGTCCGCCGGACTGATGGCAGCGGGGTCAAGTGGTGCCGATGACCACCCCGTCCACGCCGTCGGCCTTCAACCGCTGGGCCACGTCGGGCGCGCTGACCTCCATCAGGCCCGCCACGTCGCGGATGTAGCCCATAAAGCTGTAGGTGGGGCTGTGCGCCTCTCCTACAATACCCTCGGCGGCCAGTTCCTGCAGTCGGTGGATGGCGAAGACGGCGTCCACGTCCTCGGCCACTCCGTTGGTATCGTAGTGGGTATGGGCCACCCTGAAATCCTCCAGGGGCGTATCCAGGGGAATCTCCCGATAACTGTGGTCGCCATCCACGTCGAAAGCTTCCTGGTGCGCCAGGTGAATGCCCCCCGTGGTCATCACGGCAATGCGCGCCTCAGACAGGGACTTGGCAAAGGGAGCCCAGGGAGCCGAGTCGAAGGCTATGGGCAGGTCCAGCCGGTCGGTGAGAATATCCTCCCAGCGGTTCAGGAACTGCTCCACCGGCCCCCAGTCGTTCTCCTCCTTCGCCAATGCAGCCAGGTTGAACAACTGGTTCATGAACCGGGTAACGTCCTCGTCCGATTGCCGCACCAGGTACTTCAGCCGATTGAAGGGCGTGGTTTCCGGGTTCTTTACCAGGTCTCTCAGGTCAATGGGCATGATGAACCTCGCTCTTGAATTGGGCTGACTCTCAACATAATTTTAGATGTCCCGGCCACTGGCGTTCAACAACACAATTTCCAGGATCTCGTAGCTGGAAATGGAACCCTGAAAAGCCCCGGTATCCGGGTCGACCACCGGCATCACTGTCAGGGAGTTATCGATCATCGTTTGCAGCACGTCCTCAACCAGTTCGTCAGGACCCGCCACCGGAGTACCGTGCCTCAGCGTCTCCTCCAGCGTAGTATGGTTCCACTGGGTGCGCGGCAGGTAACGCAGCATGCTCACCGACACCACGCCGGCCAGGTGCCCCTCGTCCACGACCACGTAATCGTGCTGTTCGGCGGTAGTCCAGTGGTCCACAAAGTTCCGGACGGTAATGTCCTGGTCCGGGTAAACCCTCGTCTTGTCCAGGACGTTCTTAACCTGGATTTCGCCCAGCACAAATCTCTCCAGCAGGTGCAGTTGCGACATGTCCCCGCCAAGCTTTTCAGAGTGCCGGGTCCTGCGCAACGCGAAACTGATTCCCATAGGGGTGAGCAGGATATAGCCAAACATGATCACTACCAGCAGCGAGAAGAGAGCCTCCCCAATTACGTGGCTATGAAGCATTACTAGCAGCAGGGCAATCTCCGCCACACCCTTGGCCATCAGCCCTGAAGCTATGGCAATGGGCGCCTCCAGCCGGGTGATGTAGGCGCTGATAATAGCGCCGGCAAACTTTCCGGCCAGCGGCACAAAGATCAGGGCCACAATGGTTACGGGAGGCAGGCTCAAAAAGTCCAGGTTCAGGTTTAGTCCCGCGGAGGCAAAAAACAGGGGAACAAACAGACCTTCCGCGGTGCTGCGCATGCCGGGCATGGAGTCGTGCCTTAGCTGGTACGGCAAGGGCGACAAGGCTGCTCCGAACAGCAGGGCTCCCAGGGTGCCATGCAGGCCCACTTTCTCCGCCAGCACTATCACCAGGAACAGGCCGCCCAGCAGCAGGCCGTAGGAGAGCTGGGGTACCTGCAACACCCGGTGCAGCAGCACCATTACCCGGGGCATTACCTTGTTGCAGACCAACCAGGTAACTATGGTGAATGCCGCCAGCTCGCCCACCAGCAGACCCACGCTGGCAACGACGCTCAGACGCCCTGACTGCTCTTCCAGGAAGGCATGTTCACTGATGGAGAAGCCGACGATGAAGAGGACTACTATCTCCGCAATTACCACGGCGGTGAAGATCTGTATCCCCACCGGTTCCTTCAACCGGTCCTCGTCTATCAGCACCTTTGCTACGATGCCCAGGCTGGAAAGCGACAGGACCCCCGCCACTGCCAGGGCCTCGGTGAAGCTCAGGTTCAGGCCCACGTCGAAAATCACGTTGGTGGTAACTGCCAGGGAGGCCGCTATGGAAATGGCCACAGACAGCACCGCTGCGATAAAGAGGCGACCCCGTATGGCTCGCAGGAACCCTGAGATATCCAGTTCGTCGAGACCCACCAGGAAGAAAAAGATGAAGATGCCTATATTAAGGATGATCTGGAAGTCGTTCTCGGCGTCGATTAACCCGGTGACGGGGCCCAGGATTACCCCGGTGATGGCGTAGGCAAAAATGGAACTGATGCCGAAACGCTTGAATATGCCTTCCAGCAGCTTGGCCATGACCAGCAGCAGCCCAATGGCAAAAAGTGCGTCAAAAATCTCCATACACCAACCGCCTTTTCAGGCCGAAAGTAGAACGATAAGGGAAAGAGGGGACTTTCACACGGTCAAGGGTACCCAGCGGCTGTGAGGAAGCGGGTGCCTGTGGTCCGCAGCATTATGTTGAGATAGATATACATCGGGTGTCAAGGCCCAAAGAGTTGTTGTACACCTACCCATTCTTTCAGCCGGGGGCGTAATCAGGCCTGGGTAGCTGCCCAGCCCAGGTAAACCCGCCTGCAATCGGACACCGTTAGTCCCACCCTTGGCCCGGTTTGCCCGCCCACTGCCTTTACCGCTATACTCCCCCCAACCTTAACTATACAAAGGGGACCGCGATGGTATACCCGGACTTTACCCACGGCGTGAGAGAAATTGACCTGGGTCCCGAGGACTCTTTTACCAAGTTCCCTTCCGAGATAGAGGTGGAGGGCTACGACTTTTACCTGGCCAAGGGTAAAGACGGCGTGCTGCGTCTCCTCTCTTCCCTTTGCCCTCACAGCTGGGGCACCGTCTACCTGGAAGACACCTGCTTCATGTGCCCCTCGCACGGGTGGCGATTTGAACTATTCACCGGCAACTGCATCAACGGGCCCATCGCGCAGATGTTCACCTTCGAGGTAACTGCCCGCGACGGCCACCTTTTTGCCTCTATGCCAGAGAAGAAAAAGCAGGCGCAAACCTGATTTACCCAGCAGCGGGGGCAACTTGAGCGTTGAACTCAAGGAATCCTGCGAGGATGTCCCGTTACCGTCGAAAGGGGAAGGCCAGAACGGGGTGACGTCGCCCCATTCACGGGTGGCAATTCAGGGCCCTCCTTTCGGATTGGGACTTTTGCTGCCGCGACGATGACCGGTTCCGAGTCTTCCAAAAGGCCTCGGACAACGTTCGCGCCAATTCGGGGATGGGCCTCTTCAGTTCTGCGGCTGATTGACCAGGGCTGTGATGGCTTCGTCAAAGTCCACGACCGGATGTATGGTGGTCGAGTTCCAGGTGGCCAGGCCCAGATCCCGCATGGCCGAGTCCACCACATGGGCGCCGGGCGCGTCCAGGGTGATAAAAGTCAGGTGGGGAGTGGGACTTATCCACCCTCCAACCCACTTGCAATTGTGAGATTCCAGCACCTGATCCCGCGTCTGGGCCATGCGCAGCATCCGGTCTCGAATATCCGGGGCCACCCCGGGGCACCGTTCTGGAGCGTGCCGCAACTCAACAAAAAACAGCATGGTTTCTCCTTAATTCTTGGGAATCATATACGAGGTTCCCCGCCAGGCTCGAATCTCCCACCACAATAATAGCCCCAAGGCTGGTGGGCAAGTGAAAACCCCATCTTTAGCGGGATGGGGTTTACGTGCAAAAAACGGTGAACGTCTGGGGGGCTATTCGTCTTTTACCCTCTCCCTCCTTAATCGCTCCACCGCCTGTTGCAAAGTTTCGCCCGGCTTGCGCTGCGCATCGGCCTCGATAAACTCACTCTCCGCCTCCCTTCGCCCTTCCTCTCGCCCTTCCGCTTTTTCTCTTCTCTTGAAGATTCGAGACATTACCATGGTTACTCTCCCAACACTGAGTATAACGATAGCGATTGCGAAAGATGCGCCTGAAATGTCAGCAACTGTCCCCACCGGCCGCTGCCAGTCCCAATCATCTCCGTACCAAAATGTAACCGCGAAGCATACTGCCATCGAGGAAACGAATAGACCGCAGAATGCGCCCCCTATCGTCCTGACATTTTCCCGGACAGAGCCGCCAATAGACTTACAGACATTGGTGAACCAACCGAGAATTCTCTCTCCTCCCAATCTATGTATATGGCTTCATCGTACGTAAGACACTCCCTATATGCTATGTATCAGCCTATAGTGTGTCAAGAATGCAGGGCGATCATAATTAACCCCTGCCTACAGTACGGCCTTGCGGAATACCCCAGGCCGTGCCAAGCCAACGAACTTATCGGGGTGCATTGCTTCCGCCAGGCCCTCCAGCACATCAATCACCCTCGGCCCGTGGCGGCTTGGGATAAGCCCGTCGAACAGGAATACATTGCCCTCCCGCACCGCCTTCAGCGACCCCCAGGCCGGGTGGGAATACAGGGTTTGTCGGGTCTCCGATTCCGTGCGTGCCATGTCGAAGGCGCAGGGCATAACCATCAGGTAATCGGGCTGGTAGGCAGCCACCTCGTCCCAGCCGATCTCCCGGGACTTTCCCCACTTTTCCGCCAGTCCCTCCTCGCCGCCGGCCAGTTCCACCAGTTCGGGCGTCCACTGACCCGTGTTTCGCAACGGCTCCAACCAGTCAATGCAGAAAACCCTGGGACGTTCCGTAACTTCGCCCAGCCCGTCTGCAACTCGCTGCGCCCGCCCCTTTAATTGCGACACCAGCGCCTCCGCCCGTTCCGTCGCCCCGGCCGCCGCCGCTATTATGTGGATATTGCGGTAAATCTCCTCCAGCCCCACGGGCCGGGTAACGACGATTTCGGGTTCGTAGTCCAGGAAGCGGGCGGCGGTGGCATAGACGGAACTCTGGTCGATGGCGCACACCTCGCAGATTTCCTGGGTGATGATCAGGTCGGGGTGCAGTTCCCGCAGCAGGTCCCCGTCAATCCAGTGCACCGGATTGTTGGTCTCCCGCGCCTGCCGGATGATGGCGTCGATTTCGTGGCTGTCCAGGTGGGACACGCTCCTGACGCTGCGGCTCACCACCGGCTTGGTGCGGGCGTCCTCAGGATAGTCGCAGGTATGGGACACCCCTACCAGCCGGTCACCCAGTCCCAGGGCGTAGACAATTTCCGTGGCGCTGGGCAGCAGGGAGCAAATACGCATGGCGTTCCTTTGGACAGGGTAGAATGACAACAGTATAGCGTGAACTATACCTCAAGTGAGGCAGATAGTGAGAAACGAACGCCCGGCCACCATTGCGGCCTCCACTGCTCATGTCCTGGCCTGGATAGCCTTTCTGTGGCTGGCATTCTGGCCTTATGCCTACCAGGGTGTTTCGGCGACGCCGGTCCAGGTTGACGAATTGGGCAATCCGGTGGGAGAAATAGAGGCTGAGATTGTGCGTGAATCAGCCTCTCTCGTAGAAGTCAACGGAGTGGGGGTATTGATTCCTCTGTTCATTCCAGCGGCGGTAACCGGACTGACGCTAATGATGCCGCTGGCCTGGAGAAACGGGGGTGTCCGGCGCACGATCTTGTTCTGGATGTTGACCACGGCCCTGCTAGGTTTCTGTGTACTGGGCTACCTTTCCTTTGGCCTAATGTACGCTCCCGCTGCCGTTGCGCTGGCAGTTGCAACCGTATTACAGTCACTTGGACGCCACCGCCGGACCTGAAGATTCACGGCCGATTCCCTTCGCTATAATTCCCGCTCCTCCGTGGCTGAATCACGGCGCCAATTGCCCCCGGAACGGAGTCGGCAACCTCCGAGGCCAGCAGGCCAACTGGGCCCCGGCCGTTAGTCGCCAGTTCCGCTGCCAGGCCGTGCAGGTACACGGCGCAACTGGCCGCGTCGAAAGGGTCCATGCCCTGGGCCAGCAGGCTGCCAGTGATTCCCGTAAGCACGTCGCCGGTGCCGCCGGATGCCAGGCCCGGGTCGGCGAAGGGGGACAAGCGCACCAGTCCATCGCGCTGGGGGCCGCTGGTATGGGGTAACACCGGCTCGGCTATGGCCGTGAAGGCGCCCTTCAGGACCACCACCGCCTGCCACTGGGCCGCCCACTCCCGGGCGACGCCCACCCGGTCCCGCTGCACGTCCGGCGTCGACAGGCCGGTCAGAGTGGCCATTTCGCCGGGGTGAGGTGTCAGCACCAGGGGGCCGGAGCGCTGCTGCCACCAACTGCCCAGCCGGGGCAGACTGTTGAGCCCGTCGGCATCCACCAGCACGGGCAGGTTGAGAAAGGGGGCCGCCAGCAGCAGGCTCTCCATGAAACCGGACACGCCGTCCGACTGGCCCATGCCGCTGCCCACGGCCAGGGCGTCGTAACGGGGCAGTACCTCCCGCACCATGTGAGCGGCATCGGGGTGGACGCGACCGTCTTCATCCTCGGGCAGGGGCAGGTGGATGGTCTCGGTAAGTTGAGCTGCTACGATGGGGTAGACGCTTTTGGGCGTGGCCAGGGTTACCAGTCCCGCCCCGGCACGGTGGGCTGCCCGGGCAACCAGGCAGGCCGCCCCCACGTAATTGCGCGACCCGGCCACGACCAGCAGGTGCCCGTAGGTGCCCTTGTGGGAATCCAGGGGCCGCGGCGGAAGCTGCGATGCCACCCACTCCGGCGTAAGCAGTTCCAGCGCGATATCATCCTGGCCCACACCGTTGGGCAGGCCAATGTCCAGGGTTACCAGTTCGCCCACCCGCCCCGCGCCGGGGAAGGACAGCAGCCCCGCCTTGGGGAACCCCAGGACCAGGGTAGCATCCATAGCGGGCGTGGCATCGTCCACCGCGCCGGTGTCCGAGTCCAGGCCGGTGGGCACGTCCAAGGCCAGCAGCAGCGGGTGGCCGCTCCCTTCCCGTATAGCCGCAACCTGCAGCAGGGCCTCCTGGACTACACCCTGCAGGGCACGCGATCGGCCCGTTCCCAGGACGGAATCTATGACCAGGTGGCTACGGGCCAGGAGCCGTTCATAGGCGGCCATTCCCTCACCGGCTGCCAGGTTCAGCGTGGCCACTCCGTAGTCTCGGGCCAGGTCCATCTTGGGATCGACTTCGGGACGACGGGTTAGCAGGCAGGCGGTAACCTCGGCCCCCCAGCGGCGCAGGTGGCGGCCCGCCACCAGGCCGTCGGCGCCGTTGTTGCCCGGCCCCACCAGGATGATCACCCGGGCGCCGGCAACCCCGCCCAGCCTTTGCCGGGCGTACTCGGCCACGGCCAAGCCGGCGTTCTCCATCAGGGTGTCGGTACTGGCGCCCTGACGCTCCGATTCATGCTCCAGGGCGGTCATCTGGGCGGCGGTTACTACCTTCAGGTTGGCGGCTGGCACTGGGTCACCACGAAGGCTACGGCGTACTCGCGGGAGTGGGAGAGGCTGAGGGAGATTTCCTGGACGCCCAGCCGCTGGGCCCGGGTTTTGGCCCGTCCATGCAGCAGGATGGATGGCGCGCCGCTGGGGGCCCTGACCACCTCGATGTCCTTCCAGGCCACGCCCCGGACGCCGGTGCCCAGGGCCTTCATAGTTGCTTCCTTGGCGGCAAAGCGGGCGGCCAGGTTGGGGGGCCGCTCCCGGCAGTAAGCAATTTCCCCGGGGGTGAAGATGCGGCGCAGGAAGCGCTGCCCGTACCGCTCCAGCACCCGGGCGATGCGGGGTATTTCGATGATGTCAACGCCGGTGGTGAGGCTGCTCATAGCTAACCGGGTCGATTCAAACATTGATAGACAGGATGTACAAGTAAGGCTGACCTTCAGTCAAGATACCCTGTCTATCCATGTAAATTCAAAGCCTAGTCTGGCGCGGCATGTCCGGGGAGGTTCAGGTTGGCCAGAATGCGGGACACGGAGTAACTGCGGTTCAGGACGTAGAAGTGGATGCCGGGAACCCCGTTTCCCCACAACTCTTCGACCTGGCGGGAGGCGTACTCCACGCCCAGTTCCCGCACCGAGCTGTCGTCTTCGGCGTACTGTTCCAGCTTGCTGTCCAGTTCCGGCGGGATGGTGGCGCCGCACAGGGAGGTAAACCGGCGGATCTGAGCCGTGTTCAGGATGGGCAGCACCCCGGGGATTACTGGCACATCGATGCCGGCCTTGTGCGCCCGCTCCATGAACTCGAAGAAGTACCGGTTGTCGTAGAAGAGTTGGGTGATGAGAAAGTCTGCCCCCCGGTTCACCTTCTCCCTGGCGTAGTTGATGTCAAAGTCCAGGTCGGGGGACTCGGTATGCCCCTCCGGGTAACAGGCGGCGGCGAGCCCGAAGTCGAAGTTGGATCGGATGTGGTCAATCAATTCGGTAGCGTGGCTGAACCCGCCGTCAGCGGGGACAAAGTTCTCCTGACCCCTGGGCGGGTCGCCCCGCAGGGCGATGACGTTCTCCACGCCGGCCTGGTCCAGCCTTTCCAGCACCCCGTGCACCTCTTCCCGGGTCTGGGCCACGCAGGTCAGGTGGGCCATCACCTCCAGGTCCGTCTCCTGCTTCACCTGCATGGTAATGCGTTCTGTGAAATCCCTGGTGGATCCCCCGGCGCCATAGGTGACGGAAATGAAATCGGGGTTATAGGCCCGCACCCGGTCAATAGCCCGGAACACTGCCGGAATCCCGTCTTCTTCCCGGGGCGGGAAGAACTCACAGGATACGGTGCGCTTCTGCTGGAGTGCCTCTTTTATCTTCATTACGGCAGGTCCTCACGGGTTCGGGCGCAAGCCGTAGCGACGGGCGCCGGACTTTTCAGACACTTACTTGGTATAAACGTATGTTTATAAATGCTTGGACGGCAGATTGCGGGTATTGTACCACATGGTCAGGAGTCCCACCGGAAGTCCCGAACCCTGTCATGCATGGCAGACCGCCCCGCCACCCACTTGCAAATAAGGGTATCGCGCCGCGACGAAGGACTTCTTGAACGTCCTGGAGAATTGCCGGTGAGCACTGGGAAAGGGCCGGTGGTGGGGAATACGGCGAGCCGGTCCTTTCCGAAGAATGCGGTTCACAAATTCCTGCCTGATTGACTACTTGAGATTACAACCAGACATGACGAGGTAGGGGTTTGTTGGCTGGCCTGGTAATGCCCTGGCAGCGAAAAATCGCTGCCTCCAATGCAAGAGGTGTGGCAGGAGGCTGAAGTGTAGCAGACGACCTGATGGAAGCAGTCCAGGAGGGAGATAGAAGTGTTGTCAGTCAGGACCGTATTCGGGGCGTTGACCCAACATGCCTGGTCTTATCTGCCGTGCATAAAGGGGCTGCTGCCATTGCCCGAATAGGGCGTTTCCTGGGGTCTTAGTCCCAGTCCCATCCACCAGTGGCGCCCTTTGCCGCGCCGCTGGCGCTGAAATCCCTGGGCGGTCAGCTGCATACCAAAGCTACGCTGGGCCAGGGGTTCTTCGCCCCTAAGGTGGCACCAACTGGCGTAGTCCTGGTATATGCCCTTTGCGATGACCTTCTCTTCGTCCCCCACCTGGCAGCGCTCCAGTAAATAGGTGACCACGTCGGCAACGGTGGAAACTTTCCCATTTCTGGGAGTGGGCTGCGTCACCTGGGCTTCTGTTTCGGGATGTCCGCCTTCCTGTGGTTTTACGGACGTATCTTCGGCCACACGAAGGCAGCAGTATTCCAGAAGGGCCAGGTAGTTTTGCAGGCCGCCGAAGTCGTCCCAGAACACCTCCTTCCCGTCGAGTTTTTCAGCGTCCAGGCAGAAAGCGACATCCCTGACTTCGAACCTGGTCCGGTAGTCGGGCGGGCAGACCCAGACGGGGGAGAGTAGGTTCTGGGCGACTGTCTTGTTCAGCACGTAGAAGCTGCAACGGGCGCCCCGTAAGTTGGGGTCGGGTTCCTGGAGCGGTGAACCCCGGTAGGTCTTTTCCAGAGACCGGTAAGTCTGAATTGCGGAGAAGGCAAAGGCGCTCCGAATCTGGTTGCTCACGCACCGAACCAGTTCCCGATTATCGGCCAGTTCCAGGGGCGTTTCCACTTCAAGAAATTCGTTGGTAATGGACTTGAACGCAGTCTTGGCCGGGACGCTGGCGGAGGTGATGACACCCCTCTGGGCGGCCGCCCAGAAGGCGATGGCCAGCGCCAGGTTCTCGCGTACCATCTGAATGTTAATCGCTGCTGGCCCCACTTCAACACCTCCTCAGTGGTGGCAGGCCGATATTTTTCCTCTCCCGACAATAAAATTCCCCCGGTCCGTTGGACGCCGGGGGAACCGGTATTCTTCCATGAACCTATTGGTTAATATCCATTACCACCTTGATGATGTTGTCCTGGCGTTGTTCGTACATGTCGTATGCCTGCTGGACTTCGGAGAAGGGGAGGCGGTGGGTAATCAGGTCGGCGGGTTCACACCAGCCACGTTCACGGAGGCTGACCAGATCCTGGATCTGGCTGATGGGATCGGCGCTGCGGGCGCCGGTGGTGGGGAAAATAGTGGGCTGCTTTTCCATCAGCAGGTTGTGCTCCAGCGGCACGAAATCGTCGCTCTGGATGCCAAAGAGGACGACGGTGCCGAACTGGCGGACCTGCCGGAAAGCCTCGTTGAAGGTGTCGGGATAGCCGGCCGCTTCAACTACGATGTCCGGCCCGGCGCCCCGGGTAATTTCCTGGACTGCCTCGGTCAGGTTATCGTTATCCGGATTGATAGTGTGGGTGGCGCCCATGTGAGCTGACTTTTCCAGGCGGTAGTCCAGGGGGTCTACAGTGATCACGTTGCGGGCGCCCATGCGGGACGTGAGCATGGTGAAACTCAGGCCTATGCTTCCCTGCCCCAGGATCAGCACGTTTTTCTGCAGCAGTGTGTCCATGCGCTTGCAGGAGTACAGCACCGTTCCGGGAGGCTGACACATGACCCACTCATCCAGCGGCCCCTGGTCGGGCAGCAGAATCATGCGGCCCGGACGGGAAACGATGTATTCCATCAACCCGCCGGTGCCCCGGTCGGGTATGACGATAACCCGTTGCCCCTCGTGGAAATCGTCGGTACGGCTTTCAGTAATCACGCCGGCCAGTTCGTGGCAAGGGCGGCCAGCCGCCATGGGGTAGTGCTCTTCCGGCTCGATGGGCCCGTAACCGTGCCGGATATCGCTGCCGCAAACCGAAACTCGTTCCAGCTTGATCAGGCACTCGCCGTCGCCGGCCTGGGGAATGTCCAGGTCCACGAAGTCAAACTGCTTCGGTGCCACTATCCTGGCTGCTCTCATGCCTTATTGCTCCGTAATTGTTTCTTTGACCGGAAGGGCCCAATCATCGGCCTGTCTTGCCTGTAAATGGGCAAGAAGTGCCGGCAAAAGGAAATTCAGTTGGGGGTTGGGAAATCGCCAGTTATCTTATAGGCTTGTCTCGGCCCAGGGCAAGCCATAATTCATAATACAAAATATATTACCTGAAAATGTTAAAAGGATTTCGTCATCAATCTGATAAATATGGGGTTATCTTTCCCTCTGGTCTATTTTGAGTCGGAAAATAAGTGAACATAATCCGTAATATATTGGATTTTTCCGGTTGACACTTTTTCCGGATTCCCTGTAGGCTACCCCTGCAGCACAAGCTGATGCACCCATCTGTTCATGGAGGCTTCCATGTCCACAATCGCCCAGGACCACTTGCTGGTAGAGCGTCAACTGCCCATCGTAACCGTCACCATCAACCGCCCACGCCAGCGCAATGCCATCAACTACCGGATGTGGGGTGAATTGGCAGACTGTATGGAAGGACTGGACCGGGACAGAGATGTTCGGGTAGTGGTGATAACCGGCGCCGGCGATGTGGCCTTCTCTGCCGGAGCGGACATCGCGGACTTTGACGAGTATCGCGCCGATTCGGCCAAGGGCAAGGTGTATAACGACAAGGTGGACCGCCTGCTGGACACCCTGGCCGCCATGAACACCCCAACCATTTCGATGATTCGGGGTTTCGCAGCCGGCGGCGGCTGCGAACTGGCGGTGGCCACGGATTTGCGCATCGCCTCCGAGGGCAGCCGACTGGGAATCCCCGCGGCCCGCCTGGGCATCAGCATCGGCCACCGGGAGATGCGAGGGTTAGTCAACCTGGTGGGCAAGGGCAACGCGCTGTACATCCTGATGTCAGGCCGGCTGGTGGAAGCTGAAGAGGCCCTGCACATGGGCCTGGTAAACCAGGTAACCAGTTCGGATGAACTGGAGCAAGTTACCTACCAGCTGGCACGGGACATCGCTTCCCTTGCCCCCCTGTCCCATGCCGCCAACAAACAAACTCTGAACCAGGTACTGGCCAAGCCGGACCTGAACAACCTGACGCCAGAGGAGGCCAACATTCCACTGGCCCAGTTCGATACGCGGGACTACCAGGAAGGGTACCGCGCCTTCCTCGAGAAACGTGCACCCAACTTCATTGGAGAGTAGCGTTAATCCAAGAATGACCACCTATGGCATTAGTGAATGTTGTCAGCTATTCGTGGACTAGATAGATGACTACTAGAGCAAGGAAGAAACGGGCTGACGTGCTGCTGGCCGAGCGGGGGTTGGCTGAAAGTCGTGAGCAGGCCCAAGTCATGATTATGGAGGGCCTGGTATTCGCGCCGTCGGGAAGAGTGGCCAAGGCCAGTTCTTCGCTGGCCGAAGACGTTGCCCTGGAAGTGCGCGGAAGGCTGCCCTACGTCAGTCGGGGAGGGCTGAAGCTGGCCGGCGCCCTGGATGTCTTCGGATTGGCGGTGGAAGGACAGACAGCCCTGGACGTGGGGGCTTCCACCGGCGGCTTCACCGACTGCCTGCTGCAGCGGGGTGTACGGCACGTCCACGCGGTGGACGTGGGCCACGGCCAATTGCACCACCGCCTTCGCCAGGATGCCCGGGTTACCGTCATGGAAAAGACCAACGCCCGCCATCCATACCACCTGCCGGAACTTGTGGACCTGGTAGTTATAGACGTTTCCTTCATCTCCCTGAACCTGGTAATTCCGCCGGCCCTGGAACACCTGCGCAGCAGTGGACACATCGTCGCCCTGGTAAAACCCCAGTTCGAGGCCCCAAGGGAAGGGGTGGGACGGGGAGGCATCGTGAGGGACCCCAAGGTACATGCGGCCGTGCTGGGTCGGATGGTGGTCTGGGCAACGGAGCAAAGGCTTCGACTGCGGGGCATGTGCCCGTCGCCTATACTGGGAGACAAGGGAAACCGGGAGTTCTTCCTGCTGCTTCAAAAGCCGGCGAACCGGGAAGGAGAAGTCAGTACCTAGCCATGTTCTTGGACCGCGTTGCCAGCCTGGCGTTGTTGATCGCCTTCGTTGCCATACTCTGGGTAGTACAGATAGTTAATATCTTCCTGGATTACAGCCTGAACCAGTACGGCCTGGTGCCCCGCACCATCGAGGGGCTGCGGGGCATACCGCTGAGTCCCTTCCTGCACGGCGGTTTCGGCCACCTGATATCCAACACATTTCCCCTGCTCATCCTGGGTGGCCTGGTGGCGGCCCGGGGCCAGTCCAACTTCGTGGGTGTAACCCTGTTCATCGTTTTCGTCGGCGGGCTGGCCGTGTGGTGCGTGGGGCGACCCTGGCCCTGGGATAACCTGCAGAACGTGGTGCACGTGGGGGCCAGCGGCCTCGTGTTCGGCTACTTCGGCCACCTGGTGGCCCGGGGCTGGTACGAGCACAGCTTCCTTGCCATTATCGTGGCGGCGCTGGTGATTCTGGTGTTCGGCACCGGTATCTTCCTGGGTCTGGTGCCCACCGCGCCTTATATTTCCTGGGAGGGGCACCTGTGCGGCCTGGTGGCGGGAGTACTGATTGCCAGGTTCACCCGCTCCCAGTTCCGAAGGCAGAGAACGGGCCAGGCCAGCGCCTGAGCGACGCAAATACTGACCAAACGGGGGCCAGCAGCATGAAAATCACGGACGTGGAATGCCTTGTCCTGGACCGCAGTTTTCCCTTCGTGCGGGTATTTACCGACGAGGGCATCGTGGGCATTGGCGAATGCTTCCGGCGGCAACCCGGCATCGTCAAGGCGACGATTGACGAACTTCTGAAGCCGGCGCTGCTGGGGAAAGACCCCACCGAGACAACGCTGCGCTTCAACGACTTGCGGCGGGCCGGGTCGGCGCTGGAAATGGGTGGCGCCATCTGGTGCGCCATAGCGGGGATTGACATCGCCCTTTGGGACATCAAGGGCAAGGCGGTCGGCCAGCCAATCTCCCATTTGCTGGGCGGCGCGGCGCGGGACAGGATAAGGATGTACGCCAGTTCCATGCGCCGGGATATGACGCCGCTGGAAGAAGCCCGACGAGCCGCTTCCTTCGTTGAGCAGGGCTACACCGCCTACAAGCTGCACAGCGCCGTGCCCGGGGCAATGGACGACAGCGCCGACCACACCATCGCCACCGTTACCGAGGTGCGAAAGGCGGTGGGGGACGACATAGACATCCTGATTGACGTCAACGGGGCATACTCGGTGCACCGAGCCATTGAGGTCGGCAAGGCCCTGGAGTCGCTGGGGACCTTCCACTTTGAAGAACCCCGTCCCCACTACGACCTGGAGGGCCTGGCCGCCGTGGCCGACGCCCTGGACATACCCGTAGCGTCCGGCGAGATGATCTATACCCGTTACGAGTACCGTGACCTGATCCTGAAGGGAAGGGTGGACATCATCCAGCCGGATATCGTGAAAGCCCCGGGGTTTACCGAGTTCCAGAAGATTGCCGCCCTGTGCGAGACCTTCGGCAAGCCCATAACGGTACACAACACCCAGCCCACAATCAGCACCGTGGCGCACCTGCACTTCTGCGCTGCCTACCCCATTGTCCCCTACGCGCAGGAGTACAACATCGAGCCGATCACCATCCGCGACGAGATCCCCGTCCTGAAGGAACCGCTGGAGGTGAAGAATGGCTACCTGGCCGTGCCCACCGGACCGGGCCTGGGCGTTCAACTGGACGAAGGGGCGCTGAAGACCCTGGCCGACCGTTAAGACCTTCGCGGGGCCTGGATCCGTGGCTCCTTTTGTTCGAAGCCGGACAGAGTATTCCCCGGTGAGTCGGAGAGGGTGGTAAGATACCAGCTACGGATATGAGATCGAATCAAGGTGTGGTGGCTCGAAGCTCTGCCGCTCACCGACAGCGATATGCGCAGGAGGAAACCATGGACGTTAGCGAAGTAGCTCAGATGTTGATGGACCAGGGCAAGCGGGTGTCGGTGGCCGAGGCGGACACCGCCGGGCTGATTGGCTACCTGCTGGGCACCATCCCCGGCAGTTCCCAGTTCTTCCCCGGAGGCGTAATCGCCTATACCGGCGGGCTGAAGCAGAGCATCCTGGGCGTTTCCGACGAGCTTTACGACACCAAGGGCAGCGTCTGCGAGGAGATGGCCATTGCCATGGCGCGGGGTGTCCTGGAGTTGACCGGCACCGACTACGCCGTCTCCACCACGGGCGTTACCGGCCCGGGGCAGGGGCGCTCGTCCTTCCCCATCGGCACCTTCTACATCGGCCTGGCCGACGCGAACGGCAACGACGTGGCCATCCACCGGGTGTTCGACAGCGACCGGGACGGGAACAAACGGGCCGCGGCCCAGGCGGCCATAGACCTGCTGGGCGAACGGTTGAAGGAAGGGCAGGGGAGCTAGGGAAGGAGTTGAACCTGAGCAAGGTACCGAAGGGTTCCCTGGCTCAAACTCGGAACAAGTATAGCCCACAGAAAAAACAGTACCCCGGCGTCTTCACCGGCTCAAGGCCGGGATAGGACGGTCCGGGGTTTCCAAGTAAATTTATACCACAGTTTGCCAAATGCGTCAACCCGAACCTTTCAGTCAACTGCAGCGAGCCCTTTCTGACAGCAGGCTCGAACCGTACTTGAGCCAAAGTACCCAGCGTAACATGGAACTGGGCCTGGCAACTTATCTGTGGAACTTGGCTTTGAGCGAGAGCTTGTATCCATCACTGCACGGAATTGAAGTGACCCTCCGCAACAGCATACATGACGCAGCTTCGGAGAAATTCGGCACCGAATTCTGGTTCACAAGTCATCTGGTTGGTTACGAAAAGGAGGCCATCGAAAAAATGGGACAGGCCTTCTCCCGGCGGAATATCAAGGCGACTCCTGGAAAATATATAGCGGAGTGCAACTTCGGCTTTTGGGTAAATCTCTTCAATGGCGAATATGAGCACATATTATGGAGGAGCCTAATAGGGGAGGTATTCCCGCATACCCCTCGCCGGTCAAGGGAACGAAGTACGCTTCGCGCCCGCCTCGATGGTATTCGGCGTCTTCGTAACCGGGTTTTCCATTTCGAACCAATCTGGAAGTTGTCAGGCCTGAAGCAGCGACATTTTGACATCTTGGAAACTATCGGCTGGATTAACCCGGCATTTCGAGACATGACAGAACGGGTGGACCGGTTCAACCAAGTGTTTGACGACGGCCCAAACGCTTTCCTGGCAAGGCCAGGACATTAAATCAGTTCCCGCGCCCCCGGAGCGAAGTGGCAATACCGTCAAGAGGAAACGAAAATGAATGAGGCTGCAGACACCCGCCGGGGTATTATCCTCATAGGCCAGAACCTGTTCTTCCTGGCCCGAGTTGAGACGGTGGCCGAACCCCTGGGCTACTCCGTGCGCCAGGCCCATACCGAGGCCGACTTCTGGGAATGCTTCGCCGACGGTGAGACGGAGCTGGTGCTGGTGGACCTGGAAGGTGACGCTGGTACCTGGAATGCCGTCCTGTCATCCCTGGGAGAGCGTGGTTCGGGCGGCGCGGGTCCGCGCATCGTGGCCTTCGGGCCCCACGAGGACACGGCGTCCATGGAACGGGCGGCGGCCCTGGGCGCCCAGCAAACCCTGAACAAAGGCCGCTTCAGCGCCACGCTGGGGGAGATTGTGGGGGGCGGATAGTCGGTTTAGACCTAACCGGAGGACAGGAACTCAGCCTGGTCTATGAACGGGCCGCTATTCCGGATGGTAACAGCTACGTCTTCCTCCGGTTCGCAATGACCGTCGTAGAAGCAGTCCACGTGCAGTTCTTTGACACAGGCGTTGAAGTGGTTGCGGAGCGGCTGAAAACGTTCGTCTTCATGGGCCATTCGCCTGAGCCCAGCCGACGTTTGTGCGGGGATTTCCGGCTCTCGTCCGGTACGGGCTAGTACCAGGGCTTCAGTCGCCCGCTTGGTGGCGCACCACGCCTTTTCGGCCGCATCCCGGATATCCCCGCCCTCCAACAGCTTAAGCGCCTCTGATTGCATGTGCCTGGCATCAGCGAACAGCTCGTTAACCCTGTCGGTGGCCACCATGCTTATCTCCCCTCTTGCGGAAAAGCTACGCAACCTTGATTGTACACCAGGCAAACTCGAACGGTACTGGAAATCCGGGCCTTGCTCAAGTTTTGCCTACTCTCGAAAATGCGGCATCACCCTATCTGCAAACAGTTCCAGGTTTTGCAGGCCCCGGCGCAGGTCCATGCCGGGCCACATCATGCGGAAGCTGCCGTGGGACATGCCCAGCTCCCGCAACTTTTCAATTTCCCCGATGCAGTCCTCCGGGTCGCCGATGATGAAGCGGTCTTCGGCCAGTTCGGTGAATGCGGTGCTGAATTCCTCGTCCATGGCCTTGTCCTGGCCCCACTGGGCGTAGGCGGCGTACTTGCCGCCCAGGAAGGGAGCGGCGTCGGCCCAGGCCTGCTCCCGGGTCTCACCCACGTATAACTCCCGGGCAATGGGCAGGTCGCTGGGCGCGTCGGAGCCGGCGGCCTCCGCCGTTTCGTGGTAAAGCTCAATCTGGCGCTTGATGGCGGTGTAGGTGGCGTGGGGGTTGACGTACCAGGTGTAGCCCCGGCGGGCGGCACGCTTGATGGCGGCGTCGCCGTTGGCCGCCACCCAGATGGGCGGGTGGGGCTGCTGGATGGGACGGATGGTCATTCGCGCTCCCTCCAGGTGGAAATGCTCGCCGTGGTGGGTTACCTCGTTCTGGGTCCAAAGCTGGCGCATCACGTCCAGGCACTCCAGGTAGCGGGAGACGCGGCGGTTGCGGGCCACCCCGAAGGCATCGTACTCCTCGTCACGGTAGCCCAGGGCGGCGCTGAGGTGGAAGCGGCCATCGGTAATGATGTCCATGGTCGTTACCCGCTCCGCCAGGTCGACGGGGTGATGCAGGGGCACCAGCAGGGTGGCCACCATGCCCATGCCCTCGGCCTCGGCGGCCAGCCGCGCCAGCAGGGGGACGGTCTGCAGCTGCTGGTAGGGGGAAGTCAGGTAGTGCTGGCCCTGGTAGAGGAAGTCGAAACCCAACTGGCGGGCGGTGCGGATGTACTCCACAATCTCCTGGAAGTTCTGCCGCATATCTTTTTCAATTGGCTGCTGGCCCATGCCGGAAAGGGATACGCCGAATTGCATGATGCCTCCTCGGTAGTATTAGTGCGCAGGGATTATAGGCCGCCTTGATGGCGGGTTCAATTCAGTGGGCAGGCCTCATCACAGCTGGGCCAGGTTGGTAGCCAGGTTGTAAACGAACCAGCCGTCGCCGGTGATGAAGCTCTGGGGCTTGGCGGTCTGGGCGTCGCGCATAATGCCCAGGCCGTCGCTGTAGGGCTCGAAGGTCACAATGCGGTCATAGCGGACGCGGAACCGCTTTCTGGAACCGGCGAAGTAGATGTGCTTGGTGGTCAGGCCCAGCAGCCCGTTGTCCATCCGCTGGGTCTCCTCCCACTCTACGGCCCGGCTGCGAAAGGCGCTGGGGCGGTAGTATAGGCCACGGGCAACGCGGATGCTGACGCCGTGGGAAGTGCCCCGACGCTCCCGCCGGGTTACCGTTTCCAGGTAGTCCACGCCGTCAATCACCCAGACCAGTTGTTCCGACTTCATCAGATTGAAGGGCAGGTTGCCTTCCACCTGCTGGCGCTGGGGGATGATGCCGTTGGCGACGTCGCGGATGACGGCGGCCTGGACCAGGCTGGTGTGGGCGCCGTTGCCATTGACGTCTCGGGGTGTCAGGCCGAAGTGGTTGAGATACCGGGCCAGGGCGTTCTCCTCGTCCAGAGTGAATACGCCGTCCTCCAGGGAGCCTTCCACCGCCGCCTCCCAGGCGCGGATGAGAAGCTGACGGCTTTCGGCGGCGGAAAGGCCGGCCTGCCGGATGGCGGCGGAAAGGTCCCGCAGGTGGGCATCACCCTCGGCGGTGGCCAGGGCTGCCAGGCGGGCGTCCAGGGTCAGCCGGTCGGTGGCGGCCCGGTCCAGGGTGGCCTCGCCCTGGGCGGTCTGGGAGTTGCCATCCAGGGCCATGCGGTCGCGGAACTCGCGCAGGCGGGTTTCCTCGTCCCGGGTCAGTATGCCGTCGGCCATGGCGTGGCCGATGCCACGGGTCCAGCCGGTTGCCAGGGCAGCGTTGATGTCGTCGTCTCCGGCGTAGGCCCGGGCGGCGATGGCGCCCAGGGTCTGGCGCAGGGCCGTTTCGCTGAAGGTGGCGGCGCCGGCCGACTGGGCCACCAGGTTGACCATCTCCTCTATGCCGGCGCGGTGCCGGTCGCGGCACTCCCCGTGCTGCTTACGCAGGAATCCGGCATTCTGACCACAATAGCGGCAGGCGCCCATGTATCCAAGTCCTCCAGGGTTGCGTTCAGGGTGTTGGGGCGATTGCAAGGCGAGTACATATTACATCGCAGGGGTGTGGGAGCAAACCTGCTTGCAGGAATGGGGGGCAGGCACACAGGTCTGTACCTGCCGGCGGCAGATGCTGAACCCGGCTCTTCCAGAGATTTTTGTTTTTCGTCCCAATTCGTCTCATTCTGTCTCATTCTTCCCACATTTGGTATCGGGGTCAGACATTTTGGCGGTCCACAGGTGGGCCGAAAGCGGCCCATTCGGCTGGTACGGAAGGGGGAAGAAATGGAGGGAACCGGGCCGCTTTGGGCCAGTCCATTTCCGCCGGGATTCCCCCGGGAAAACCGGTTACTTTAATGATGGGAGGGGGTTATGTGGGAGGGCAAGGGGAAGGTGTCAGAAGGCAGGGAAATTCCGCGGGGCGCTGCCTATAGCGGGGCGCCGGCACTGCGCAATGCCGCAGGGGCGCACAACCGTGTGCCCCTGCGGGGTGATACCTTCGGCTCGCGGCAGAGTGGGATCAGTATAAATCATTCCCAGGCCGAGGCTTCTTCGCCCACCAGGCCCAGGTCGGGGTTGCGAAGTTTTTCCAGGGCCCGGCCCACGGTCTTGTGGACGGCCTGGCGGGTAATGCCCAGTTCACGCCCCAGTTCATCAAAGGTGAATTCCCGGTTGCCGCGCAGGCCGAAGCGAAGTTCCAGAACATAGCGGTCACGGTCGGGCAGGGCCTGCAGAGCCTCGTGCAGTCTCTGGCACATCATTGCAGTGCAAACCGTTTCCTCCGTATCAGCGGACGGGTCTACGATGGTATCGGCCAAGGTGATATCGGTCTCCTCGCCAAGGGGCTCGTCCAGGCTTCTGGCCGGCTGAAAGGCATACCTGATACTTTGGAACTTTTCCCAGGACATTCCCATGACGTCGCAAAGCTCTCTGTCCACCTCGTTCCTTCCCAAGTCCTGGCGCAGCTTCGACTCAAGATGACTTACCCTACTGAGTTCCGTGGCCACCTCCCTGGGCATTGCCACGGGGTGCAAACTTCGCCGGATGAAATCGTTGATCTCATTTTCTATGGCGGGTCGAGCATAGGTGGCAAACCGGAACCCGCGCCTGATATCGAAACTGTCTATGGCTCGCAGGAGGCCAATCAGGCCCACCTGGCGCAGGTCATCCGGAGACATCCTGCTATTTGTGCAAAGGTCAAGCAGCCTACTGTGTCTACGCGCAATGCTGCGGACCAGAGGTTCGTAATCTGCGACCAACCGTTCCCGGCAGGCGCCTCCCAACCTTTCCAATGCCTTCAGGCTTCGCTCGTAGATGGGCGCCCGTTCCAACAGCTTGAGGGTCATTGGGACCGTATCTATCTGTTTCCGCAAATCATCCAACCGCAAGTGGCCGAAATCGTCCACAACCTCCCTGGGCAGGACCATAAGCACCAGCTGGAGTAAAACCAGGAAATCCAAGGCAAGAGACTCCTCTTTGCTCAGCAAGTCGGAGACCCTCGCGACCAGCAGGCGGTCTATGGGACCCACCACAGCCCCCATCAACGGGGAGTCGCCCGCGGAGATTTCAGCCAGCGTGGGGTCTTCGGGCTGATGGAGGAAGCTCTGGATCTCCCTCACCACCGGTTCGCTGAAAGCAATACCATCCAGCAACTTCCGGACCACTTCGTTTGCGATCCAGCCGGGTTCACGCCTTTCAGGAGTCTCCGAGATGACTGAATCCCGAAGAACCCTGTACTGCCGGGCGGTGTTCATCAGCAAGAACAATCGCAGGTGCTTCCCTATAACTGCCTCCGAGTCGAACCCATTAGCCTCTTGATGCTGCAAATTTTCCAAATCCATGCTCCTTCAGTTCTATCGTCGCCTGGAGTGTTCGAAGTTTTTTGAATGGGGCGCCGGCGGAGTCCCGTCGCGCCAGCGGACGTTGGCCGGAGTAACCGCCGGTCACTCGACCGACACTGCGGCGCAACACACGATCCTGGCAGGGCGCACCTGTACGCTGGCACGAAGTGACCCACAGCACCTGGGTTACCGAAACACGTTAAACATGGGTGGCCACATCTGGGCCGCTACTAAAGGGGGCTTACTGCCCGGCGCTCGTTGGCGCTAAAACAGAAGAGGGACTAATCCCTGCGTCCATGTGGACGGCTATAAAAGAGGGGCCTAAAGCCCGGCGCTAAAGCGCATACCTACAAGAGGAGGACAAAACGTCCTTGCAAGAAGCAATGGTACCAAAGCCAAACAAAGCGAACTGTAATAATTTAGTCAATGCTTTCTCTGCTGTCAACCCTTTTTGGGGAACTTTTTCGAGATTCGCGAAATTTGGCCTGCGTTGCCCTTCGGTTATGCCCGTGGCGATCTCCGGTACCCACAGGTAGTCGGGGTTAGCCGATCTGTCAACCGCAGCCTTTTGGAATTTTGGAAACTGGGTGCAGGGACCCTGCCGACGACCCCTATCCCCGGCCGATGAAGGGCATTTTTGTGGCCATTACCGTCATAAACTGGACGTTGGCGTCCAGGGGAAGGCTGGCCATATAAACCACGGCCCGGGATACGTTTTCCACGGCCATGGTGGGTTCCACGGCGATCTCCCCGTAGGGCTGGGGCACACCCGTTTTGAAGACTGCGGCCATGTCCGTGTCGGCATTGCCGATGTCGATCTGGCCGCAGGCGATGTCGTACTTGCGGCCGTCCAGGGAGGTGGAACGGGTCAGGCCGGTAATGGCGTGCTTGGTGGCAGTGTAGGGGGCCGAGTTGGGCCGGGGCACGTAGGCGGAAATGGAGCCGTTGTTGATGATGCGACCGCCCATGGGGTCCTGCTCCTTCATCATGCGGAAGGCTTCCTGGGTGCAGAGGAAGGCGCCGGTGATGTTGACATCCACTACCGCCTGCCACTGCTCGTAGGTCAGGTCTTCCAGGGGAATGGGCGGCGCGCTGATGCCGGCGTTGTTGAAGAGCAGGTCCAGGCGGCCGAACCTTTCCCTGGTGGCGGCGAAGAGGTTGGCCACGCCGTCGGGCTTGCCGATGTCGCCTGGGATGGCCAGCATACGGCCGGCAGCGTCGCCGGCCATGGATATGGTTTCCTCCAGCAACTGGGCGCGGCGCCCGGCCAGGGCTACGGCGTAACCCTCGGCGGCCAGGGCCAGGGATGCGCTGCGGCCAATGCCGGTGCCGGCGCCGGTTACGATGGCCACCTTGCCGTTGAAGCCGTCGGACTGGTTCTGCATGGTTTCACCTATCTCTCAAGTTTGATACAGGAACGGGCGGGGGTTTTCCTTACTGCTGTTCTTGGCAGGGCTGCCACAAGGCCTGCCCCTACGACTGGGTAAGCTGGCGGCCTTCGCCAGGCTCGGGATTAGCGGCCGCAACGGCTATTCCACTCGCTCAAAATAAATGCGCCGCACCACCTGTTCCAGTTCGGTGTTGATGAAGTCTTCTTCGGGTTTGACGGCCATGGTCCAGTTGAGCTTTGGGTTGGTGGGGTGGGAGAAGACCAGGACGAAGGTGTCGTATTCCTCGCCTCCGTCGTAGGGGGTGATGTAGTCTTCGTCCACATCCACCTCAAGCTCAGGGTCAAGGTCGGTTATAAAATGCTCGGCCCTGGCTCGGGCGCGCTGGTACCAGTCAAACATGCTCACGGTGGCCTCCGCCTACGCCGGGTCCAGGGTCTGGTGAGACTGGCTGCGGGAAATGATACCGTCCCAGCCGTACTCCATGGGAATCATCTGCACCTGGCGCCAGGTTTCCGACTGGTCGTGGTAGTGGGGGCTGCCGGGATTGCCGGAGGAGCCCAGAGGGATGGCCCACAGGGAGTTGTCCCAGTCGGCAAGGTCGTAAGAATAGCGGGCCACGGACAGGCCGCCCACAGTGGCCGGGTCAGCGGGGGAGTAGGCCCCGGCCAGGGGCGTGTCGGCGTCCCCGGACATGGGGATGGAGGGCGGGTCCAGCAGACTTGCCATTTCAGGGAAGGCTTCGGACAGGGTGTGCCGGGGGCGCGCCTGGTGGAGCCGGTCCCAGTTCCACTCAGCGAAGTTATCTCCCAGGGTGTTGCGCAGCGCCTCCACTGCCTCCGCCAGGGCGGCGGACATCATGGAAAGCCAAGTTTCACCGCCGGGGAGCAGGCGTCGGTCGTCTTCGGGGAACATGTAGATGAGCTGGGTCTTGACCCGGCCCATGAAGGCGCCGGTGCCCCGGTTGGCGGGGTGCCAGGCCTCTTCAGCCAGCTTGTCACCCAGGATGTGGCGGTAGATACGGTGAAGCAGGGCATCCCGGAAGGCGCTGTAGATGGTGGGAGCCACGTCGCCTGCGTCCATGCTGCCGGACCAGCCCAGGAGTATCTGGAGAGCCCTGGCAGTTTCGCTATCATACGTCCGAATCTCGGCCCGATTGGCCTTGAGGTATTCGATGTAGGCCAGGGCGGGGATGGAGACGCGCTCACTGTGGACCTGGGTCATGTCGGCGACGGTGGGCTTGTTCAGGGCAAGCAGGGCCTCCCGCACCCGCTCGGCGCGGAAGCCGGGGGTGAACTCGGAGGAGATGTAGTAGGGATAGTCGTCGCCCACTGGCTTGTTGTTGGCGGTTACGATGTAGCCCTCGGGCGGGTTGATGGAGCGGGGCATTTCCTCGAAGGGAATGTTGCCCTGCCACTCGTGGTCGCCGGTCCAGCCAGGGACGGGCAGGCGGGCATTTTGCCCCGTGCGGATGGGGATTTCGCCCCGGCTCAGGTAGCCGATATTGCCGTCCACGTCGGCGAAAAGGAAGTTGTTGGCCGGGTCCACCCAGCCGCGCATGGACTCCGTCAGTTCGTGACTGTCCCGCGCCCGCAGCATGGTGGGGATGATGTTGGGCCAGGGCTTGGGGCCGTCGGTGGCGGTGTACTTGAGGGCCAGGCCGTACTTGCCAGGAGGCCCACCGGCGATGATAGGACCGTGGCGGGTGGCCCAGGTGGTGATGTGATGGTCGTCCCCGTCTTTTACCTTGATGGTCTCGTCCCTGGTGTCGGTGGGACGCCAGTGGCTGGCGTGGAAGTCGGTCCAGCGGGAATCTCCATCCTGGTTGATGTCGGGCATCCGGTACATTCCGGCCCTGGAACCGTTAAATTCCTCAATGTACAGGTCCTGGTAATCACCGCTGAGGTGGGTGATGCACCAGGCAACCCGGTCGTTGTGACCGAAATGGGGGAAGCCAGGGACGCCAGGGATGGCCAGGCCGATAACGTCCCACTGGGGGCAGGCGACGTGGCTCTGGTAATAGACGTTGGGCGTGTCCAGGGCGCGGTGGGAGTCGCCGGCCAGCAGGGGCTTGCCGGTGGCGGTGCGCTCGCCGGACAGGGCCCAGCTGTTGCTGCCGCTGTCGGTCTCGTTGAGCAGGTTGACCGCCGCCGCGCCGGCCATCAGTTCGGCGAGATAGTAGTCCAGCTCGCCCTCGTAGCGGCTGCCCGGGGGCAGGATTTGAAGCTGGCCAGGCTGATAGCCGGGGGCCACCTGGGAGGCCTTTTCCGGTCCCAGTTCCCGCACCAGTTGGGCGCGCCAGGTCTTGGATTCGAAGACGCCCATGAGGATGTGGCGGACCTTGAATACCACCAGGCCGTCCCACGGCTGCCAGGGTTCGGCTTCGATGCCGGATATGGCGTACTCCACGGGAAGGGAACCTTCGGCGGTGGCGGTTTCAATCCAGCCGTTGACGCCGGCGGCGTAGGCGTCCATCAGGCGGCGGGTCTGATCGTTGACCGCGCCGTAGTCGGCCCGGGCGCTGTCCACCAGGCGGAAGCGGCGCATCATCACGTCCTGGTCCAGGGCGGATTTGCCCACCACCTCGGCCCAGCGGCCGCTGCCCCGCCGCCGGTCGTACTCCATTTGCCAAAGTCGGTCCTGGGCGGTAAAGAAGCCCTGGACGAAGAAGGCGTCGGTCTCGCTGGCTGCTCGGGCGTGGGGAATGCCCCAGGCGTCGCGGTAGATTTCGGCCGGTGCGGAAAGGCCGGCAAGTGAAACGCGGCCATTGGTGCGGGAGAGGTGGTCGGTCAGGCTGATTTGGGTAAGCATGGGCGCTCCGTTCCAAGGGTATAATCGGCGGATATCCGCCGGGTTTTCTCAATGTCTCGAGAGTAGCAGGGGGAGACCGGTGCCTAATAGTCCTCCAGCCCCAATGCATCCTGCTCCAGGCGGTCGCGGCGCTGGAGGAGGGTTTCGCCCTGGTAGAGCCAATACCTGGCAGCGCTGGGAGTGTGCTTCCACTGCTTGAGCTTGGAGGCCAGCCCCGTCAGGGAGTAGTACTCGCCGTCAAACACCACCCCGGTGCTGTCGTTGGCAACCTGGCATTTTATTTCCGGGTCGTCGCCCCACTCCAGGGTGGCGCCCTTGGGAAGGTCCACCATTGAAAAGGTAAAGCTATCCCGCCGTCTTATGGGCTGTTCGTTCTCCATATCCCTGAATTCGTACTCGGACGTGTGGTGCTTGTGGCCGTTGGGCGTTACTTCCTCAATGGCCAACAGCTGCAGAATTGCCTTCACACGGAAGGGCTCTACTCCCTCAAAGAACTCCCGGTTCTGCCTGACCCTGAAGTCTCCAAAGGCCGTGTGGATGGCTTTCTCCACCTGGGAGCAGTTACTCACCAGGGCGGCATATTCGCAGTCAAAGGAGCGGGGCACTCCGGTGCTGTCCAGCTGCCGCATCCGGTCCTCCACATCCTTGGAGCTGTTGCCGCCGGTGTAGCCAATCTTGATGTAGCCGGGCATGGCTACGTTGCTGAGGACGTAAACGATGCCCGTGGAAGGAGGGGTGGCGCCGAAAATGTTGACGCCAGGCTGCTGGTCAAATTCGTACGCTTCCTCGACCATGATGTCTCCAGGATTCTCAATATTCGATTCGGGTTCAAGGGAGAATTCGGATAGCTCCGGCCTCTGCCGGCCCCTGGGGAACACCTCCCTACTCCTCCACCACCCAATCCTGGTATCTCTCCCTCAGCACTTTCTTGTCAAACTTGCCCACGCTGGTCTTGGGGATTTCGTCGATGAACACCACGTCGTCGGGCAACCACCAGCGGGCGAACCTGTCTCGGATGAAGTCCAGCACCTGGGCCCGGTCCAGGCTGTCGCGGGCGCCCTCCCGGGGCACCACGCAGGCCAGGGGCCGTTCCACCCAGGTGGGATGGGGGATGGCGATGACAGCCGCCTCCAGCACATCCGGGTGGGCGATGATGGCCGTCTCCAGGTCCACCGAGGAAATCCACTCGCCGCCGCTCTTGACCATGTCCTTGACGCGGTCGCCTATCTGGACGTAACCCTCCGGGTCTACCGAGGCAATGTCGCCGCTGTGATACCAGCCATCGATGTAGGTCTCGGCGGTGCGCTCATCATTGTAATACTCCCGGGAAATCCAGGGGCCTCGGAAGAGCAGCTCGCCCCGCTGCTCGCCGTCCCAGGGCAGGTCGTTGCCTTCGTCGTCCACCAGCCGCATCTCAAGACCCGCCACTACCATACCCTGGCTGCCGGCCAGATCGTACTTCTCATCCTCGGGCAGGTCTTCCAGGTGAGTCTTGGGCCGGTTGTAGGTGACGATGGGGGTGGCTTCGGTCATGCCGTAGGCGTGGACCAGGTCAACGCCCAGCCGTTCCTTGTAGGCCCGGATGACGCTGACGGGCACGGCGGAACCGCCGCTGATAACGGCCCGCAGGGAAGAAAAATCGTAGCTCCGGCCCGAGCGTTCCAAGTAATCCAGCACACCAACCCAGATGGTGGGAACTCCGGCAGTGACTGTCACCTTGTGCTGGTCGATAAGTTCGCAGATGGCCTGGGGGTCGGGCCGGACGCCTGGCATTACCTGGCTGGCGCCCACCAGGGCGCTGGAGTAGGGAAATCCCCAGCAATTGGCGTGGAACATGGGCACCATGGCCATCGTGGTGTCCCGCTCGCTGAAGGCTACGGTGTCGGCCATGCACTCGGCCATGGAATGGAGATAGAGAGCGCGGTGCGAGTAGGTTACACCTTTGGGCCGCCCGGTGGTGGCCGAGGTGTAACACAGGCCGGCCGGGTCCCATTCATCCATTTCCGGCGGAGTGAACCGGTCGGAAGCCTGGGCCAGCAAGGTTTCGTAGCTTACGGCGTTGGGCAGGATGGTGGCCGGTTCCGGATCGTCAGTCAGGATAATGTAATGCTCGACAGACTCAAGCTGGGGCGCCAGGGCTTCCAGGATGGGACACAGGTCGGGGTCGACGAAAATCACCTTATCCTGGGCGTGGTTGACGATGTAGACCAGGTCGTCGGGAAAGAGGCGGATGTTGATGGTGTGGTTGACCGCGCCCATAACCGGGGAGGCAAAATAGGCCTCCAGGTGCCGGTAGGTGTTCCAGGCGAAGGTGCCCACCCGATCGCCCTGCTTTACGCCAAGGGCGGTGAGAGCGTTGCACAGTTTGTTGACCCGGGCGGCCATGTCCCCATAAGTGTAGCGGTGTACTCCGCCTTCGACACCGTCGGCGCCATTAACGCGGGTGATGATTTCCTTGTTGGGAAAAGCGGTGCGGGCACGGTTAAGGATGCTGGGCACCAGCAGCGGGTAATGCATGGTCATGGCTGAAACTCCTCAGCTATCCATCCGCAAAAGGACATGAAGATTGACCAAGAAAAGCATCATTTACTCATTGCCACGAATGTTCACAAATGCTGGCGGGGCAGGCAATGGCCTAGAGCGACTTGAAAGGCCCTTAGATTTCGCTGCCTATTTTACGCTATTTCCGGTGCCGACGCAGGTTTTTCTTATGCTCCCGCATCCTCGGCGGTAACCCTGATAGGGTGGGGAAGGGGCTGGTTGAACAGGTAGCCCTTTTCGTTGAAGGGGACCGAGTCGGGCTGGTTGTTGCCCGCCCCATCGGTGGCCCGGGTCATTAACAGGTGGTCACCCGGCTCAGCATCCCAGGTGAAGGAGAAGCGGGCCCAGGAATACTGGGGCTGGGGCCCGGGCAGTTCGGCGTCGCGCCATGAAGCTCCGCCATCGTTACTCCACTCTACTTGGACAATGGGTCCGTGGGGTGAATGGGCGAAACCGTGGAGGCGGTGAAGCCCGGCGGGCAACACGGCGGGCCAAGGCACGGCCAGGACGCTCTTGATGTTCTGCGTGCCAACAGGCTGGCCAGACGCTTCGCCTTCGGGAGGGTAATCGTCGCCGATGAGCACGTAGGAGTCGGTGTTGTTCCTGGTCCACTGTTGTTGGGAGGACACGACTATTCGGCCCAG
This sequence comes from Chloroflexota bacterium, assembly GCA_028874075.1. Taxonomy (GTDB): domain Bacteria; phylum Chloroflexota; class Dehalococcoidia; order Lucifugimonadales; family UBA3495; genus Bin22. The sequence goes on along the minus strand of JAPPLU010000049.1, from coordinate 53,755 downwards.
CCACTTGATGCTGGAACTGCCCACCCAGCCGGGGACCAGGGCGCGCACGGGAAAGCCGTGATCCCGGGGCAGCGGTTCGCCGTTTAGCCCGTAGGCCAGCAGGGTATCCGGGTGCATTGCCTTTTCCACCGGCAAGGCGCGGCGAAATCCGTTTTCAGGCGATTCGGTGTCCAGCCCCACCAGCAGCACGCTGACCGCGTTGTCCCGGATGCCAGCCCGGGTCAGCACATCCCGTAAAGAGCAGCCGACCCATTCCCCGTTGCTGATGCCGCCGGTCATCCACTGGGTGCCGGAGGCGGCGCGGCCCTGGACCAAATCGAACATGGCCCGGTGGTTTCCGGCGCACTCCAGGTAGCACATCAGAACCCTCGAGGGGAGGCGCAGAATGTCATCGTAGGTCAACTCCAGCGGGTTGGCGACGGCGTCCCCTTCCACCGAAAGCCGCCAGGCGGCCGCATCCAGGTCCAGGCTTGTGGAATTGTTGCGGACAAAGAAGTTGCTGTTGGCGGTTACCAGGCCCCGGGTATTTTCCAGGCGGGCTTCAAGACTCTTGCCGTCGTCGTGGGCGATGAGTGGCGATGGGTCTTTGAACCAGGCCCCGCCGGCCGATTTAGCCGGAACGTTGCCGGGAGCCTGGGATGTCTCGGTAATTCCGCAGGCGGCCAGGATAGCCGCAGCGCCCCCGGATGCCGTGAGCCACAGGAATCGCCTCCGGCTAATCCCGCGGCCCTTGGCGAAATCCCACAAGGATTGGTCGTCCCATCTTTCCATCGGGAGATCTCCGTATCCTTAACGCACAACCTACCTGGCTTGGGCAGCCTGTGCCTTCAACGGCTCTACGGCGAGGCCGTCCCAGGTCAACGCCGGTGTTGACCAGCCGAAAGCTAGGCGCTCTTTATGCTCACCCCGCCGTCCACGGCCCAGGTCTGGCCGGTTACGTAGGCGGCGGCAGGGGAGGCCAGGAAGACGGAAAGGTAGCCAATTTCCTTCAGATAGCCCACCCGTCCCAGGGGTACCTGCTCTCTGGCGGCGTTCTGGCGGGCCTGGTAGGCCTCGGTGGACATCTGGGCCGGGTCTGGGAAGCTGCCCGGGGCCACGGAGTTGACGCGAACGCCGTAGGGAGCCCATTCCTGGGCCAGGGACTCGGTGAAGCGCATCACCCCGGCCTTGGCGGCGTCGTAGGCGGCAGAACCCTGGCGGCCCCGGAAGGCGGCCCAACCGGAGATGTTGATGACAGAACCCTGGCCCCGTTCCAATAGGTGCTGCCCGAAGGCGCGGCAGCCCTGGAAGGCCTCGGTCAGGTTCACGTCCACTATAAAATGCCACTCCTCCTCGCTCATGCCCTCGACGCTGATGCCAGGGAGCTTGACCACGGGCTTGCGGATGGCGTCGCCCACGCAGGTAACCAGGGTGTCCAGGTGGCCGAACTCTGCCAAAGCTTGCTGGGCGATGCGGTCCATATCCTCGGCCCGGGTTGCGTCGCCGGTCAGGGGCAGAGCGGCGCGGCCCAGGGAGCGCACCTCTTCGGCCACGGCATTCACGCCGGTATCGGTAAGGCCGGTAATGGCCACGTCGGCCCCGGCCTCGGCGAAGGCCAGGGCAATGCCCTTGCCGATACCCCGGCCCGCGCCGGTAATAAGCACTTTCTGACCGGTAACGTCAAATTCAGGAAGACTCATGCTGCCCCTCCGCATGGTTGTTCAGGGTTGTTGTAGTTGGGGGCAGTGTAAAGGCAGCGGAAATGAGCGTCAACGGAGATTTATCCACGAAGGCGCACTAATGGGCACGAAGGGAGCTTTCGGGAAATAGCACTCGTCCCAGAGTGGGAGAGACAGAGGGGCCGGTCTAGCTGAAAGAGGCGCAGGATGGCGCGGACGTTAGCAGCACCGATTCCTGCTCAAAGCGCCGTTCGTACTCGTCGGCAATTTCGTTAATCCGAGACAGGGCAGAGTCGTCGGGCCAGACCAGGAGGGTAAGTATCTTTGACTGCTCTTTCAGGATTTCACCGGCGTCGTTGCGCCACTGACCGGCCCCATCGGTTACGGTAAGGCCGTCGGGAAACCGGGGCGTAACCGTGTCGGACAGGAACTGGGCCCACGCCTCACCGGATACGGCGTCGGGAACGCCAGTGGCATCGCTGCGGCCGAAGTAGAGGCGGTACTCGGTAACCTGGTCCCAGCCCTCGGGGCAGGCGGCTGTAGGGGAAGAAGGAGAGGAATAACAGGCCGCCGCGGCAGTTACTGACAAGACAACAATCATCAAGAGAACATACTTGGTGGTGGCCCGCATTAGATTGCCCCTTATAGTTTATGATGCTGGTGGCTGCTATAAATGTCATATCTATCGTTCGAAGGGGTTTCAAAGCCGAGGGGCTTTCTGTTTAAAATGCCTTGTAGTAGTGGGAGGGAATTGATTTGGCTTCCACCATAGAGGGTATGGTGAGTGCATCGACATTGACCACAGGAGATGGTCGTCCCTATAATCTGCCATACACTTGGAGGAAAGCAACTTGCCCTGGACTTGGGACCCGGTAAAGAATGCGGAGAACCTGGCAAAGCATGGTGTTCCCTTCGAAATTGCGCAGCGGGTCTTTGATGACGATTATTGTTTTACCTACGATGACCCATTCACGGGCGAATCCAGGTTCAGATCACTCGGGGTAATTGGACCTTCAATGCTGATAGTGATCCACACCGAAGAGGAACCTGATCCCCAGACAGGTGAAAGGGCAGGCCGCATCATTAGCGCCAGAAGGGCAACTCGGCTGGAAAGATTGATCTATGAAGAAAAGTAGCGCTGAACTAACAGAAGAAGAATGGAATCTGCTTAACCAGTTGGAGCAGATGCCTGAGCAGGAAATCGACACCGAAGACATTCCTGAAGTCTTGGAGGTTCGAAACCCCCGAAGGGACTCCCTGACCCGCCGGGGTGAGAGTTCAGTCTCGGTAAGAGTGGATCAGGACATCGTTGCCTGGTGGGAGTCCAAGACTGGTGGTCAAGGGAAACTCGACCACTGGGTTAATGAAGTAGTTAGGGCCCACATTTCTAAGGTAGGACGCAGCCAGTGACTCCAGGCTCAGGCCGCGCAAGTTTCGACTAGAAGCAAGCAACCGAACTGGCCCCGGAGCGCAGTACTTTCCAGGCCAGAGCAAAGATATCCATAGATTGGGATCCCTTGTCCGATGGGCAAGGGGTCTTCTTATTGCCAGTTTTGACCGTCATCTCCCCCTCTTGTAATATGCGGGCAACTCGCGACCTGTATTGGAGGAGGTCTTTGCCATGAAAGCCGTTTATCTGGAAGAGCCGGGTGGGCCGGAAGCAATGGTGTATGGCGATTTGCCGGACCCCGAAGTAGCCCCGGGCGAGGTTATGCTGCGGGTCCACGGCAGCGCCCTGAACCGGGCCGACATGGGAATGCGCAGCAGGGGCCGTAGCGGCCAGGGGCCCCGCATTATGGGCATGGATGTGGCGGGGGAGGTCGTTTCCATCAGCCCCGACGCCAATACCACCTTGCAGGCGGGCGACCGGGTGCTCCTGGAAAACCGGGTCAAGTGCCACGCCTGCGAATACTGCGTGGACGGTAACGACCAGTACTGCACCACCCAACTGCGTATCGGGGTTGACCTGGACGGCGGCCACGCCGAGTACATCACTGCCCCGGCCATCAACGCCTACAAGATTCCCGACAGTATGAGCTATGCCGAGGCCGCCGCCATTCCCCTGGCCGGACACACGGCCTGGCAATGCATGGTTGTGCAGGGCCAGGTGAAGCCGTGGGACGACGTGCTGATCCAGGCCGCCGGTAGCGGCGTGGCCAGCATGGCAATCCAGATCGCCAAGATGGTGGGCGCCCGGGTCATCACCACCGCCGGCAGCGATTGGAAGCTGGAAGAGGCGAAGAAGTGGGGCGCGGACGAGGTCATTAACTACCGGGAGACGGAAAACATCAGCGAGCGGGTCAAGGAGTTGACCGACGGCAAGGGCGTTGACCTGGTGTTTGATGTGGTGGGCGCCGATGTTTGGGAACAGAACCTGCTGTCATTGAAGTCCGGCGGGCGACTAGTGATAACGGGGGTTACGTCGGGGGCGCGGGCCGACATCAACCTGTCCATCCTGCAGGGACGGCCCCTGCACCTGATGGGCAGCGGGGGCCGCACCCGCCGCAGCTTCGGCGACCTGATGAAGTGCGTCCATAACGGAGAGCTGAAGGGCATTGTCGGTCAGACCTTCCCCCTGACCGAGGTGCCGGAAGCCCACCGGGTGATGGAATCGAGGGAGTTCTTCGGTAAGCTGGTAATTGAAAGCTAGCTTTTACTCAATCCACGAAGGACACGAAGATACACAAAGGAAATAGCCACGCATAAGCGCGAATGTTCTCTAAATGGCCTGGCCTGGCTTGGTCTTAACTTACCCGAGCCGGGCCCCTTCATTCTTGGTGAGATAGATCGTGCGTATTCGTGGACTACTGGTGGCTGACAGTATATGTGGCCGGGTTCTCTGTGACTCGTCCCTCTTCGCGCAGTTTGGCCAGGTGGGTACCCACGTTGCGGGCGGCGGCGCTCCGCAGGTTCTTGCGCAGGTTGCGGGGATAGACGGCAGTAACCGCGTCGTCCACCGTCTTCGCACCTTCGGACAGGGCGGCCAGCACCTGGTCCTCCCGTTCCTGGCGATGGTGCAGCTGCCAGCGGATGCGGGCCTCTCCGTTGTGGATGGTGTTGCCGTGGCCGGGACAGATGATGGCGGGCCGCTGCTTAGCCATCAGTTCCAGCGACTCCATGTACTGCTTCAGGTTGCGGACGCTGGACGATGAGTTCCCCAGGATGTTATCGCCACTGAACAGCACGTTATCGGCCCGCAGGTAGTAGCAGACGTGGTCGTCCTCGTGGCCGGGGGTGAAAAGGGCCCGCAGGGTGATGCCTCCGCCGGAGGGAACCAGTTCCCTGGACCGCAGCTTGACCACGCAGTCCTCGCCCAACCTCTGGGCCAGGGTAGGAGCCAGCTTCGGGTGGCAGCGGACGGGGCAGCCAAAGACCTCCTGCAACCGGTCCAGCCCTCCGATGTGATCGCCGTGGCCGTGGGTTACCAGGATGGCGGACATGCGGGGCCGCCCCAGTTCCTCGTAGTAGTCCAGGATCTGACGGGTCCAGTGGCGGTAGGGTTCCCCGGAGTCCACCAGCACCATGCTTTCGTTAGGGTCTCCCACGAAATAAATCTGGGTGCCGCCGGGGTGCATGGCGCCGAAGGTGGACTGGTCTTCCTGAATATGGGTGCTGTAGATGTGCTCGGTTATTTGCATGGCTGCTTTTCCTTTATAATCCACGAATAGTCACGAAGGCATCAGTGCCTATTTGTGCCAACTCGTGAAGGAATAACTCCGCCGGTAGTATAATATGGAATTAAGGAATCGGCACCGGCGTACATTGGAACGGATTTTTGCCAGGCCTACCCCATCGGACATTCGTTGGGCAGAGGTGGAGTCATTGTTAAGGGCGTTAAACATTGAAGTCGTGGAGGGTGAGGGATCCCGCGTCCGCCTCAGGTCAGGTGGAATCCGTAGAGTTGTTCACAGACCCCATCCCAGCCCTTATCTTGCGAGAGCGGCCGTCCGAAACATCGCCATCTTCCTGACTGATACAGGAGTTGAGCCATGATGGAGTATCAGGGGTACATCGCCGAAGTAGAATATGACGACATAGTTAAGCTATATGCCGGATGGGTGATCAACTCCGGACCTTCCTCCATAGTCATTTTTGAGACTGATAATGAAAAAGACTTAGAGCGGGTGTTCCAGGAAGCTATTGATGACTATCTGGAATGGTGCGCTGAAGACGGTGTGGAGCCGGTCAGGCCCAGCTCACTTACTACCTGATCCCTCTTACAATCAGCACCATGATGGAGTACAAAGGATATGTCGCTGAGACCGAATATGACGATATTGCAGGGGTCTATTGTGGTAGTGTAGTCAACACTGCTCCTTGCTCAATTGCCACTTTCCACGCCGAACACCCAAAATATCTGATGCTAGAGTTCCATATATCAGTCGACGAGTACCTGACCTGGTGCGCCGAGGACGGCGTGAAGCCGGTTAGGCCCCACACCCACACTACGTAAGTTCCCTATCCTATTGCCCCAAACCCCGCTGCATGCCTCGCAGGTAGCTGGCCTGGCCGCCGTGCTGATTCACTTCCCACAGCAAAATTGAGAACATGCGGGCCAGGTTGATGATGTCTCCCGTCCGGGTGGTCATTTCCGTAGTCAGCAGGGCTTCCTCGTCCAGGCTGGCCAGGTATTCCAGCAGGTTGTTGCGGGCAGCGGTGGCGTATTCCACCAGCAGGTCCTTGTCGGGGCAAGGCCAAGCGTTCAAGTCCGCAACCCCGTAACCAAAGCCCACGTCCGCGGGGTCGGCGGGCAGGCCCAGCCGCTCGGCCCAGCCGTCCTCGTACAGCTGGGTGCCGCGCTTGGCCCGGGTTTGCACCCACATGTCCAGGGCGCGGCCGTAGTGCCACAGGATGAAACCGATGGAATGGGACTGGTCGGTGGGACGGTATTCAATCTCCGCCTGGGACAGGCCGTCGATATACCGCTCTGTCCACTCCCAGTTGGTCGCAAAGGCTTGCCTTATGAAGTCCTGCAGAGCGGACATGGCCCTCCTTCTTCGCTCCTTCAATCTCCGAATTTACACGAACCGATCCCGTTCATGTGATTATTCGTGCCTGTTCGCGAGAAAAGCAACTCTTACTGATTCAGCCCCCGCTGCATGCCCCGCAGGTAGCCGGCCTGCCCGCCGTGCTGGTTTACCTCCCACAGCAGGTGGAAGAACATGGCGCCTACGGTGATGGTGTCGCCTGTTCGGGTGACCACTGTCTTGCTCAGCATGGTCTCGTCGTCCAGGCTGTAGAGGTACTCCAGCGTGTTATTGCGGATGGCGTTGGCGTATTCCACCAGCGCCTCCTTGTCGGGACAGCGCCAGTTGGTCAAGTCCTCCACCTCGTAGCCGAAGCCAACATCGTCGGGGTCCGGGTCCTTGCCCAGCCGTTCCGCCCACCCCTGCATGTAAAGCTGGGGTTCCCCCTTGGCGCGGGACTGGACCCACCGGTCCAGGGCGCGCCCGTAGTGCCACAGGATGAAGCCGATGGAATGGCACTGGTCGTTGGGGCGGTATTCGATCTCTTCCTGGCTCAACCCGTCGATATATCGCTCCGTCCATTGCCAGTTGATTTCAAAGGCTTGCTTGATCAGGTCCTGCATAGCCGTCATAGCTACTCCTCTTTTGTAATCCACAAATGGGCACTACCGTCTCCACCCCCATCCTAACCTTCCCCCGTCAAGGGGGAAGGGACCCTTGCATGGGCGCCAATTCATTAGTGAACATGGATGCCTTGACGTGGATAAGTCTTTACTCGGCGACGATGTAGTTGCGCAGGGTGCCGATGCTGCTGATTTCCACCTCGATGGTGTCGCCGGGGAACATGTCGCCGTCGGCGCCCTGGGTGCCCATCATCAGCACGTCGCCCGGGTGCATGGTGGTGTACTTGCTCATCTCGATAATCCAGGTCGGCACGTCCCAAATCTGCTCTGCCGACGTGAAGTCCTCCCACACCTGGCCGTTGTGGCGGACGATGATGCGGAAGCCGTCGTGGGCCAGGTCGGTGACGATCCAGGGGCCCAGGGGCTTGAAGGTGTCGCAGCTTTTGCCCCGGAACATGGTGCGGTCTGCGCCCTGCCACACCCGCTCGCTGATGTCGTTGGCGATGGTGTAGCCGAATACACAGTCCAGGGCCTCGTCCCGGCTGGTTACCTTGCGGGCATGCTTGCCGATCACCACGGCAAGCTGACCCTCGGGCTGCACCGCGCCAGCGCTGTCGGCGGGTATCACGATATTCTCTTCCGTGCCGATAAGAGCGTGGACGGAGCGGAAGTTGGGTTCGGGTATCTTGGGGTAGTTGGGCGCCGCGCCCCGACGGGCGGCCATGCCCTCGACGTGGCCGTTGTGGTTGGGACCGGCGGCGTAGAGCATGGGCGGAATGATGGGGGCCAGCAGGCGCACCTCGCCCAGGGCGTAGGTAACGCCGGTATCCGATGGGCTGTTGATGGGGCTGCCGTCCACCTCGAATACCTCGTCGTCCACAATGCGGCCGTGGCTGACCCTGCCCTCGCGTTCAAAGCGGCACCAGATCATGGCTGCCTCCTGTTATGGTCAAGTTATCCAGGAATATACACGAATGGGCACGAATATTGCTATGGAATACTGCACTAGAAAGCGAATCCGTGGCTATCCCGGCCATGAAGCGGGGCTGCATCCCATTAGTGAACATTCGTGCCCATTCGTGGATAAGAACGTCACGCGGCCATGCGAAGCACACCGTACATGTGGGCGTAGAGCTTGCTGGCACCCTTGACCAGGGGCCAGAGCTGAAGGTCGGCGCCGGGGCGGACGTGCTCGAAGATTGCGGTCTCGGTGTAGCGCATGTCCTGGCGGCCCTGGCTCCGCAGGGTCTCCACCAGGCGGCGGGACTCACCCACGGGAATCAGCGGGTCGCCCACGTCGTGCATGACGAGCAGGCGGTTCTTGTAGTTGTCGATGTGGTTGCGGGGGGAGATGCCGTCCAGCTCCTCCAGGAAATGGGGCGGCATCTGGTTAAGCAACCGTTTCGCTTCCTGGGGGTCAGTGCCGTCCAGCAGGCGGCGGGAGATGTCGGCAGTTCCGGCCAGCCCGTCCAGTTCCGCCTGGGTTACCTGGGTGTTGTCCACGAATCGGCGGGCCAGGATGTTCCGCTCCTCCGCGGTGGGCGCCACTTCAATCAACTCGTTGACGAAGACCCGGCGGGTCAGGCGATCCACTTCCCAGTGCTCCACCGTGTCGCCGGAACGCTTGGTGCTGCTGGCGATCTGGACGAAGAAGTCGCGGGCGTCGTAGTAAGCGCCAAAGGCATTAACAAAGGCCACGTCATCGCTGATGCGGGGGTCGGAGGCCGCCACCATGATGAAGGAACCGCCGACGGAGAAACCGGCCATGCCAATGCGGTCGGGGTCCACGTAGTCCAGGGTGCGCAGGTGCCGGAAGGCCCAGACCAGGTTTTCCACCTCCGCCGGGTCCACGTTGTTCTGCAGGCCCATGGTGGGCGACCAGCTGAACATGGGCACGTAGCCGGCCCGGGCCAGGGCGTTGCCGAAGTTGACCACGTCCCGGTCGTCGCGGCCGGCGGCGTTGGCCCCCAGGAACACCAGCAGGGCGGCCCGCCGCTTGCCGTCAGGGATGTAGTAAATGTCCGCCTGGCCCTGGGCGTCGGCGCGCGGGAAGGTAATCTCCTCCCGCACCGGGGTCTGGGTGAACCAGGCCTGGGGTTTGACCGGGATGTCGAGCACCTGGGTGACGAAGAGGGCGGTGTGAAAGCCGGTGGGCAGCTGGGGAAACACGGTAAACAGCGCCACCACCGTCAGTAGCAGGAAGCCCAGGACAGCGTAGATGCGGTAGGTGAGTCGGCCGAAGAACCTGATGATGGCGCTGCCAATGCGTTTGAGCATGGTTGAGACCTTGGAAACCGTCTCAATAATCCCTTCCCCCTTGATGGGGGAGGGTCAGGAGGTGGTGAAAGCAACCCCTGGTGACCAACCAGGAAGGGCGCACGACTGTTCGTGCGCCCCCATTATACGCTTTTCAGACCGGCTTTCAGCGTGACAGCTCTTTACTTCACCGGCTCCTTGGTCATCAGCAGGTGGCGGGCATCGGCAATCAGTTCTTCGTCGGAGCGGCCGAGGTCGATGAGATCGCCGTGGGGCTGGGGGACGGGGAAGCCGGTGCGGTAGTACAGTTCCACCCGGTTGCCTTCCGGATCGAAGAAGTACATGCCAAAGGCGTTGCCGTGGCTGACAATGCGCTCGATGGTGATGTTCTCGGTTTCCAGGGCCTCCTTGTACTCGCGCATGTCCTGGATGGTGGGGACCTTGAAGGATATCTGCTGGATGGTCTTGGTCTCCTCGTTGGCTTCGCGGCCCTTCATAATCACGAACTCGTGGTGCTCGGACACGGGGTCAGAGGACATGAAGCAAATGCCCCGCTCCATGTTCTCATCGGCGATTTTGAGGCCGATAACGCGGTTGTAGAAGTCGCGCTGCTTCATAAAATCGTCGGCATAAATGCCCACGTGGCCCAATCCGGTAGTTTGCGGCATGGTGTTCCTCCTTTTGGCTGTATGCTTCCAAAGAATCTTGGTATTTTCCTATTCTCATTGATTTAATTCAAGAGCCTGACAATTAATGCCGTCAGTGCAGATATGGCGATCATGCCGCTGATGACGGCGCCGACCATCCATCGAATCAGCCGACCCTCCAAAGTAGCCACATCTGCCCTCACACGCACAACTTCAGTTTCTACTTTGGCCACATCTTCCTTGGTTGCCAAGTGTTCGTATGCGCCTTCAAGCCGGCTGACACGTTCTTCGGTGGATGAGTTGGTTGTGGTCATTGGTGTGCCTCAGGGTTGGGAAAGTATTTGTGGGGATTATAGCATTTGGGGGGTGCTAACTGTGTAGCTAAATGTCTAATCCTAGTTCCTTCGCATAGGCTACGATGAATCCCGAGAAGGGCTTGTCCGGCAGCGCAAACTGACCTATCAGATCAATTAGGCGTGACGTATCGTTTATCTGGAGAAGCTGGGATAGCAAAATGTTCAAATGCGCAAGTCGCCTGTTCCACAAGTGGCCGGGGTCATATTCACCAGGGGCATTCGCATCGTTGTCGTTCAGGTCAATGTCTCGAATAGTACGGACAGCCATAGACCACTCAGCCGGGTCAAGTTCCTCGGCCGGCAGCATCTCGCCAGTGTCAAAATCGTAGGTGAAGAATTCCTGTGCAAGACGCCGGTCATCGGTCGCATTAGGATTAACGTATTCCGGCGGAGCCATATACCTTCCGGGATAAGCGGCAGCCAGCCATTGGTTTGTCACATCATCATCAAATCCGGGCCACTGGTTGTTCTTGCTCTGGTTACAACGTTGGCAAGCGTAGATGAGATTGAGCCAGTCGAATGATAGGTGATGAAAACGTGACCTGGGCCTAAAGTGATCAATAGTCTCTTCATCCGGACTATCATGAGTGGGAGTAGGCGACATGCAAGGGCGTTCACAATAGGCGCAAATGGGACCAAAATCCTCAACCAGCGAGTCTCTTATTTGAACTCTATCAAGGCCTTCAAGGTCTTCCCAGCGCTGGTATTTTGTCTTCAGTTGCTCCCAGTAGTCCGGTTCGGGGGAGCGGGGTACAGAATGCATTGTCAGTGGTTTTCCTGTTCCAGGTCTTGAGACCGACGGTAGTTTTCCAGGGCTTCAGCGAATTGCTGCTCAAACAACTCTCGTTGGGCCGCCAAGGGACCGCCAGCTAGTAAGTCCCTGTCCACCTTCTGCCGCAGTTCTTGAATACGCTTCTGCCTTTCTTCCTCTTCGACCGGGGTGCCACTTGGTCCCTTCTTGCGAAGTTGGCGCAGTTCACTGGCTGCCCTGGCAGTTTCGTCGTCGGTGGGATCTTCAACACCCATCATCCCCCGCAAAATCTCATCCATCGTCCACCCAACCACATCCTGCTCATTAGTCGAAGCACTAACCACCCCGTTCTCGTCCCGCTTCAGCACATGCACCTGCCCCGCCTTTAACCCAGCCACCACAAAGGGCGAGTGGGTGGTGGCAAAAATCTGCAACCTGGGGAAGTGCTTCAGCAGGGCAGGAATTACACGCCGCTGCCAGGTGGGGTGCAGGTGGTTTTCAATTTCGTCGATGAGGAGGATGGCGGGTTTTTCGTGCCAGCCCCCTTCATAGCTGACATGGAAACCGTCAAAGTTCTCGGTAGGCCTCTCAAAGTCATAATGATGCACCAGCTTGAGGGCCAGCCAAAGTATCCAGAGCAGAGTACCTTCAGTACCAGAACTAAGATGAGAGATAGGTATAGGGATGGCGTTCTCATCATTTCCATACAACAATTGGTCCGGTTGTTCTAAGGGGGAAAAATTGTCGAAATTTGGCTTATCGGTTGTTCTTATTCCCATGCTGCCCTGAGTCGCAATTTCATTAACGTCGCCATGAGGGTCACGAAGTAATTGGAGTGCATACCGATCTGCTATAAATCTTTCGATTTTATGGTCTCTGATAACCTCAGTGCAGATATTTTTGCTGCAAGCCCCCGCTAACGCCTCTGCATCACGCAATGTCACCAATTTCTTGTAGGGTGAGTCTTCATCATTCCGCTTCAGTTCTTCACCTAACTCCCGAAGCTCATTCCCCAACAAGATATATGCACAATTTGTACGTGAACCACTGAACAGGCCATTTAGAGCATCTGTCGAAGTTTCACCGTACTCTGCCGGCTTAAGCGGTTCTAAGCTTATTGACAAGCCTTCGCGAACAGGACCGATATAAACGACCAGTGGCACCATCTGAGGCTGGAAATTCCCATATTTCGCGCCAAACCAGTCTTCACTGGCCGAAATAATATTTGCCTCCGGTTCTTCCTCGACGATTTCATCGAATTCATCGTCAGGAAACTCTGAGATAATCAGTCCTTCCCAAGGAACAACACCTTGAAGGACTTTGCTTGATCTCAGAAAGTGATCTGCCAGCGCAAGCAGCAACGTACTCTTCCCCGAAGCGTTCGGCCCAATTAACACATTCACGCGCTCATCGAACCGCAGCGTTATCGGGTCAGTAAACGGTGGTACGTTACTCAGCCTAATTCCAGTCAGGTGCATAGCTGCTAACCTCCTACCCCCGCCCCTTAATCACCCTTAGCACCCGCTCCGCCGTTACCGGGAGTTGCATTACCGGGGCGCCGATGGCGTCGTGGACGGCGTTGGCTATGGCGGCGGCTACCGGGGTGTTGCTGCTTTCGCCGATGCCCCGGCTGTCGAAGGGGGCGGGACCGCCGTCGGGCTCCAGCAGCACTGTTACCAGTTCGGGGACGTCCTTGATAGTGGGGATTTTGTAGTCGCCCAGGCTCAGGTTGCTGATGCGGCCCTCCTCCGTTTCCATCTCCTCCATCAGGGCATAGCCCAGGCCCTGGATGACGCCGCCTTCAATCTGGCCCTGGTGGAACAGGGGATTGAGCACCGTGCCCACGTCGTGGGCGGTGATGAATCTGGTTACATTGACCTCGCCCGTCTCCGGGTCCACCTCCACCTCGGCCACCTGGGCACAGTAGGAGGTGTAGTGGGACGGTGGAGCGGTGTAGGTATTCTCGGCCACCAGGTCGTCGCCCAGGGCGGTTACGGCCTGGGCCGCCACATCCTTCAGGGGCATGGCCCGGCCCCCGTCGCTGGCCTGGAACTGCCCCGCTTCAAGGGTTACGGCATCGGCGGAGGCGCCCATGTACTCGGCAGCCAGGACGGTCAACTGTTCCTTCAGGTCCTCGGCGGCGCGCACGGTGGACTGGCCGGAGGTGTAGGTGACGCGGCTGCCGCCGGGGCCCGACTCGAACCCCACGGCGTCGGTGTCGCGGATCACCACGCCTACCTCCTCGATGGGGATGGTCAGGGTCTCGGCCACCATCTGGCGCAGGACGGTGTGGGCGCCGGTGCCCGTGTCCCACAGGGACATGAGCAGGGTGGCCTTGCCCTCGGCGTCCATGCGGACTTCGGCCGACGACATTCCCGAGCCGGGGGGCTGGTCGGATATGGAGATGCCCCGGCCGACGTTGGGGGCTTTGGGCTGGGACCAGCCCGCGGCCTCGGCGGCCTGCTGCAAGACCTCCCCGGCGCGGATGTTGACCCACTCTTCGCCGACGGGGTTGGAATCGCCGTCCTGCAGGACGTTCAGCATCCGGAATTCATACGGGTCCATCCCCATTTCCCTGGCAATCATGTCCATGTGCGACTCCACGGCAAAGGCCACCTGGGGCTTGGCCGGGGCGCGCATGTGGCCGCAGGGGATGTTGTTGGTATAGACCATGTAGCTGTCGATGTGGACGTTGGGTATGCGGTAGGGGCCACCACTGTGGTCGGCGCCCCGCAGGTGGACCCGGGGCTTGAAGGCCCCGTAGGCCCCGCTGTTGAAGACGCAGCGGGCCTGGCGAGCCCAGATTCGGCCGTCGCTCTTCACGCCCGTCTTGATGGTGATGGTGGCGGGATGCCGGGGATTGCCGGCCATCAGTTCCTGCACGTAGTCCATGACCATCTTGACAGGGCGTCCCGAGGCCTGGGCCAGGTAGTAGCACAGGGGAATGTCCATGAAGGAACCCTTGCCGCCGAAGTCACCGCCGATGTTGGTGGGGTTGACCAGGATGTTGGCTTCGGGCATATCCCACACCTTGGAAAGCTGTTCCCGCAGCATGAAGGGCCCCTTGTTGCAGGCCCAGATCTGGACGCGGCCGTCGTCGTCAATGTCCACCACACAGGCATGGGGTTCCAGGTAGGCCTGGTGGTGAAGCTGGGTGTTGAAGGTGTGCTCGAAGATGAGATCGGACTCGGCAAACCCCTGCTCAATGTCCCCCTTGTCCCAAACGTTGTGGGCGAAGACGTTGCTGATGCCCGACGGAGGTTGGGGCAGGCCGGGATAGGACTCCATGTCCTCGTGCAGGGTGGGAGCGTCGCCGGCCATGGCCTCTTCCGGATCGAATACGGGGCTGAGGTCTTCGTACTCCACGTCGATCAGCAGCAGGGCTTCCTCGGCTATGTCCGGGTCCTCGGCGGCCACGGCGGCCACCTTGTCGCCCACGAATAGCACCTTGTCCTTGCACAGGACAGGGCAGTCCCGCAGCAGGCGGCCCACCCGCCGGTCGGGAATGTCCTGGCCGGTGATGACGGCATGGACTCCGGGCAGGGCTTTGGCCCGGGAGGTGTCGATGCTGACAATGCGGGCGTAGGGCAGGGGACTGCGCAGAATCTTGCCCCACAGCAGCCCGGGCAGGTTAACGTCGGAAGCGTAAACGGACTGGCCGGACACCTTTTCCGGCCCCTCGCCGCGAACGATGGGCTGACCTATGACTGAATAGGACGCAACCATATATCCTCCGGAGTATCAAATATCGACACGAAGGACACGGAGAAACACGAAGGTAAGCCCCCTCGTGTAACTACGTGCCCTTCGTGGAAAAAACTCTAAAGTGCGGCTTCTGCCAGCTTGTCCACCTCGTCCAGGGCAGAGGCTTCGCGGGCGTTGGGAAGGGACAGGATAATCCGGTCAGCGCCTGCTTCGGCGTACTGCTGCAGGATGTCTCGTTCGGCTGGCACGTTGAATACGGTAACCTGGAAGGAAGCGGGGTCGCGGCCGGCTGCGTCGGCCAGTTCGTCCAGGGTTGCTCGGCCTGCCTTAACCTGCTCCACGGATGCGCCCGCGGGCAACCAGCCGTCTGCCCAGCCGACAATGCGCCGGAACAGGTTGGGGGCGGCGCCGCCCAGCAGCACCGGCGGGTTGGGCTTCTGCACCGGCTTGGGGTCGCAGTAGACGGGTGGGAAGTCCACGTAGGCGCCGTGGAACTCGGCCTGTTCCTTGGTCCACAGCTCCTTCATGGCCTGTATGTTCTCCCGCGTCTGGGTCCAGCGGTGGTCGAAGTTGCCGCCCATGATGGTGGTCTCCTCCCTATGCCAGCCGGCGCCCACGCCCAGGATGAAGCGTCCGCCGGAGTAGAGGTCCAGGGTGGCGATGACCTTGGCCAGCATCAGGGGGTTGCGCTCGGGAATAAGGCTGATGCTGGTGCCCAGCTTGATGGTGCTGGTAACCGCCGAAGCCCGGGACAGGGCCATGTAGGGGTCGACCATGTTGTACATATAGGGTGGAACGGAACCGTCGGGGGTACCCCGGTACTGGCTGGTGGTGTGGACGGGCATAACAGGATGTTCGGGCATCCAGAAGGACTCGAACCCTGCCGCTTCAACTCTTTGGGCCAATTCCGCCACGTCTACAGCCTCGGCGGAGAGAGATGCAAATACTCCAATATCCATATTTATCACCGTGCAATCGTAGATGTCGAGATGATAGCATAGCTATAAGGGGATGGTCGACAGAGGGTAATTCAGTAGACCGGCCCCGGGTGCCGCATGTTCAATCTCTTAATAGCGCCAATTCGGGAAATGGGGCGGGGCTGTCTCTTCGGGGCAGGTTGCCTGATTGGCGTTGTGGTTGCCCTGTTAATCGTCGGCTTGTTCTTCGGCCTGGTGGAGAACTGGGTCGTGTACTTGGTGGACCGGTTGAGGGCGGCGCTTTAAGGGCGGGGTTTCCCCCGTGTCTTTCTCTCAGGGAGAGATCACGGCGTCAGGTACCAACCCTTGAGGCATCAGGGGCAAGTTAAACCCCAGTCAAGGGAAGTTTACGAGAGCGGAGAGAAAAGGCAGTTCAGTTCGCAATTTGGCCTATCGGGCGTCCGGAATGTTCCGCGAAGGCGTGACAAGTTCTGCGAGAGCTTTTGAGCAGTATCTAGTTCGCAAGAAGTGCCCTCGCCTGCCCGAACTCAGTGTCTTCCCCAAAGGAAACGCAACGATAGAGGAACTCCTTCAAGGTCTCGGCACAAGTACACCAACGAGCCCAGCACAATAACGCCCGATACCACCAACTGCGTAGTTAACCACTCCTTTCTGGGTAAGAAATGGGAGGGTTGTCCCTCTCCAGCAGCTTCACCATTTCCTCCAATGCCGGCTCAATGCTCTGCGACGAGTCCACGAAAAGGTGCGGCCCGGTTACTGGTTCGTGTCCCGGGTACAGGCGGCAGTAGATGCGCCAGTCGGCGTCGGACCAGGTGTCGTCGATTTCACCCCGAGACCTGCGGGCGAGACGCTGGCGCACTATGGTTGGGGGCGCGTCGAACTGGACCAGCAGCAGCGGGACATTCACCCTGGCGGCTATGTCCCGCAAGGGCTCCCGCGCTCGATCGGTCAGGTTAGTAGCATCGAAAATCACCCGGTGGCCCTGGGCCAGCAGGCTCTCCAGCAGTGTGTGGGCTGCGCGGAAAACTCGGGCGTGTTCTTCCCGGGTGTAGCGGGGTTGCGGCTTCAGGATTTTGCGCAGCCGGTCGCTGCCCAGTACCAGGCAGGGGCTTCGCGATGCGAGGGCGGCGGCGAAGTGAGACTTGCCTGTTCCCGGCAGGCCGCAAAGGGCCACCAGCGCGCCACTGCTGGGGACCGGCTTTATCCTGCCCAGTTCATCATGCAGGGCGTTCTGCAGGGCAGTTACATCTGCGGTTACCTGGCTTTCATCGTTGGGTAAATTGCTGGTCAAGGCTCCCGCCTGCCCGCCGTACGTTGGGTTCTCCTGCACCGACTCCAACCATCAGGGGCCAGGCATCCGCGCACTGGCCCCCGTTGACTGAGTCATTGGCCTCACTACCGGTTGAGTTGAATATTAGCGCGCCGTTGCTCTTCCCGCATCCCCTTATTTGCCCACGAGGTGGGTGGTTGTGTGCAGGACGTTGTGCAGTATCCTGAGGCTGGAAGCCAGGGGCTTCTTGAGGGCAGGAAACAGCATAACGGCCATCATGCCGGCGATGGCCAGCCGGGCAGGCACCGGCTGATAGTCTACCAGCAGGATGGAATAGGCAAAAGTCAGCGCAACTGCCGCCGAAATCAGCAGGTGTCCCACCCTCAGGTGGCGCCTACCGAATTTGAGGAAAGCTGCCGTTGTCACAGCCATGGAAAGGAACACCAGAATCCAGTGTGCCCCCGGCAGTCCCGCCAACTCCAGTGGCGCCTTCCAGGATGGGTCAAGCCACTGGGCGACCAGCACCCAGGCGGTCAGCACCGGAACGGGAATGCCCGAGAAGGCCACCAGCAGCCAGTCGTAGCCCGCTACCCGTTGCACGACCCGCACCATTACCCACAGGGCGACACCCACGTAGCCCCAGAAAAACACAATCAGGGAAAAGCTCACCGGATGGGAACTGACCCCCAAAAGGGACTGCAGGGACTTTCCCGGCCCCAGCACCAGCATTAGCAAAAATATGGCGGGGGCGGCCAGTGTAAATCCCAGCCAGGAATGGGACCAGATGCTGGGACTGCCCTCTCGCCAGGTTAGCCAGGAAACACCACCGATTACTGCCAAAGTGGTAGCCACAGCCAGGATGCTGTCGCAGAGTGCAAAGACCACCAGCCCGGCGAGCAGGAAGTGAGGAATAACCGACAGCCCCACTTCCTTCAGGCCAACGGAGGTGTGCACGTCCTGGATATGCCTGGCCAGGACGGCGGGATCTCCCATTTGCTGCATGGCCAGGCGCTTCGCCGCTTCTCTTTGGACACCACGTTCTTCCAGGTCGGAAGCCTTGTCTTCCAGGTGGCCTTCAATTTCAAGGACTATATCATTCTTTTTTCCTGGTTGTAGGCGGATGTGACGGGAAAGAATTCCAACATAATCGGCTTTTTGAGAATCAACCACTTCTTGTCGCCCTCGGATGACTTCCTTATCCCTCCGGCTGAACCGATGATCGGGCAATAACGGAGTTCATTGCTCGACTGAATCGCTGCCATTCTGCCTGCCTGTCCGACAGGACAAAGCGGCCCTTGAGTGTAATGTAGTAGTAGCGACGGCGCATTCCGCCAGGGGTATTTTGCCACCGTCCTTCAATCAAGCCCTCCCGCTCCATCCGGTGCAGTGCGGGATACAGGGTACCTTCCTTGAAATCAAAATAGCCGCTGCTCCGCGAGTTGATCTCCTTGACTATCTGGTAACCGTACATTGGCTCCAGCAGGAGGAGAGACAATAGCAAAGTCTCCGTGTTTCCTTTGAGCATTTCCTGTTGGCTCATAATCTCTCTAGTCCATTAAGGTTCCCACCGGCATTCAGCGGCATTATGTGGGACAAATCTATAGTATAGCTCGCTTTATGTCCAGTGGAGACTGAATAAAAATATTTTTTCTGGCTTCATACCGTTTGGTGTGCGGACAGTCCATCAAATAGCTGCTGCCACGGTGGCGGTCGAACGCCCAGGCCCGTTCCGCCCCCTGCCCGTAAGCTGCCGCTTGCTAGACAACGGGCCCTTGAACCAGTTGCTGGCGGTTTATTACCGTCTTCCACAACACGGGAACGGTGAACAGGGCCGCATAAGCCACGAGCATCATTACCACGTTGGGCAACTGGAAACCCGCCGGCAAATTGATGGAAGCCATAATTCCAAGCGCCGCAGCTCCCAGGGCCAGCAGCGTCGCTTTGTAAATTCTTCTGCCGAGCTTCAAGTAAAGGACTGTCATGAGAGCCATCGTGACAAATATGGCCATGTGAGAGTAATCTTTCGGGCCTAGCATTTCGAGATGCACGCCCCGGTAAATCTCGTAGGAGTGGACGAAAAGCGCCCAAGAACCGAAGATGGGCAGAGGAAGGGTGGCAAATGACACCCACATCCAGTCCTTCTTTACCATTTCGTGGGCCACCTTCAAAACGTAGTACATGGCGAAGGGGGCGCAACCGATAAGGAGGATCACCTTGGGGTCAAAAATCAGCATGTCTGGCTGATCCACCAGGGACCAGGCGCCGTATCCCACGGCGTGAACGGTTATGAGCAGGGACACCGCCGGAGCGGCCATGGCATAGCCCAGCCAGGAATATGACCACTTGCTGGAGTTGCCGCGACGCCAGTTCATCCAGCTTACGCAGATAATCACCCCCAAAAACAGGGCCATTACAAGATAATTGCAGCACATGTTTGCCAGGAATATGCTGGCCATCATCAGGTGGGGGGCGATGGCTAGCAGAATGTCCCTCCAGCCTGCGTACCCGTAAACCAGCCGCATCCGCCTGGATAGCTCTTCCGGGTCTCCCATGTGCTCCACCGCCAATGCGCGGGCTTCGTCTTGACGCAGGCCCTGGGACTCAAGGTCCGAAGCCTTGTCAAGCAGATGGCATTCCAGTTCGTTGATTACCTCCTGTGCTTCCGCGGGACCAATACCCAGGCGCTCCTTAAGCGCCGCCAAATAACTCTCAAAATCACGCAAAACAGTCACCCTTGTCGAGTCATTCCGCCTGCCGCCCACCCTGGAATCGCAAAGAGCATGTAGTTTTCTTACCCGAGCGATTTCCTTGTCTATTCGCGGGCATTCCCGAACAACCGGGTAGTTCAGATGTCCTTACTTTCCTCCGGCCGTAACGGTTGAATTACGGCATTCCCTTGCTGATTTGTTGCAGTTTTTGGAGCAGGATGGAGTTGGACGGTCAGGTGCCCCCCTATATTACTCATAAAATGTTTTTTGGCAACGCCTTGTATTGCAAAGGATTATTACAGGCCAATTGCTTCATAAGAAATTCACAGATGTTGAGATTGAAGTTGCAAAACCTGCAAAACACCACCTGTTGATTGCGAAAAACGCAAAATGCTTCGGTTCAATGGAAATGACCAGCTAACGTTCCGCACTCCGCCTTGAGGGGCTGGGTGACTGCTGCAGTGTCCCTTGGGACCACCAGGTTTAAGGCCGCTCTACTCTCGGGTCCAGTTGGCGAGGCGCCGCGATTCTGGGTTCCCGGCCTCCTGTAACACCTCCTCTCAGTTATTATTTCAAGACAATATGTGCCAGTCAACATATAAAGGAATACTATGTATTAGTTTGTAAGTGTAGATATGGGATATATGAAGAAAAACTCACATTAAGTTCGTAATGCAGCTTCTACAGGTCAATGAAAAAGAATCGGCCCGATCCCGCCATCCGGGATCGGGCTAATGCGACTAGTTCCGATGAACAGGAAGAGTTATGCAGTGAGGAAAGAGGCGCTTAACGCTGCGCCGGTTCGTTGCCCCAGGGCACTTCCGGCAGACTGTGCTCCCGCCGCACCTCGTTGATGGTCAGTACTCCCCGGTCCAGGAGCTGCATCTGGCGGGCCACGCGGCTGCTCTCGTCCTCCTGCATCGCCTCTATGGAGCCCAGGTCGAACTCCAGGGACAGGTCCGGGTAGCCCAGCCTGGGCAGCAGCATCCGGTTCAGGTGCTCTTCCAGGAAGCGGAGTTCAGGCACGATGGTGTTGCGCCAGAAGATGCGCTCGGCGGCATTGATGTTGGCGAAGGTGGCCCGTTCCAGGTCCGCCAGCAGGGGCTTGGGGACGCCGTAGGCGCGGCTCACCTCCTCCAGGCTCCAGCGCAGGCCCCGGATGAAGTCCATATCCCGGTGGCTCAACCCCAGGGTGCGGATGTCGCGGATGAAGTTGGCTATGGCGGGTCGGCGGGCGTTCTGCGGCCCACGGTAGCGGGCCTCCCAGCGACTGTAGAAGTCCTCCACCTCCGAGTCCGTTAGCTGGGCGTCGGTCAACAGGACGAAATCGGGCTGGGCGGAGTTGCGGAGAAAGTTGCGATTGAACCGCAGGCCGTCGCCGCCCATGTCCACCGACATACGGGCCGGGGCCAGGGGCGACAGTCCGGCATACTCCTCCAGCGGATTGAAGTAGCGCAGCCACACCATTTCGTCGGGGGTATAGGCCACGGGCTGGCCGCCCCGTCCCCGGTACACGAACCCCCGCACGTAGCTGCGGCGGTCGGGCAGGACGGTTACCCGGTCGGGGCGCAGGGGCCAGATTTCCCGTCGCCCCTCCTGGTCCCGCTCCAGGGCCCAGAAGGCCTGGCCCCACAGGTTCAGGTAGATCTCGGTGGCCTGCCAGAGGTCGCCCCTTGTATGCCAGGGATTCACCCGTTCCAGCAGTTGGTGGACGGGATGGCCGGATGCCACCGGCAGCCTGGAACCCTCCGGCCCGCTGCGGTACAGGCGCACCGCAGGACGGCTTACCGCGTCGGCCCGCAGCTTTATGGCGGCGTAGACGGGCACCGACGTGGCATAGTAGGCCCCGAATTCGGGATTGGCCCAGCCCCCGCCTGCGCCCATGGCCTCGCCCAGCGGGTCCAGGTCCGCCGCGGCTGCCCGGTTTCCCCGTCGCACGATGCGACCGTTCCACTCACCACGCCCAACATCCCGCTCATCCTGAGCCTGTCGAAGGATGCTCATAGCCGAAAAGCTGCCCAGCCCCAGCAGGCGCGCCAGCTTGCTTTCTCCGATTCTCATTTCTTGTTACCTCCTTGAATTATTCAGACAGGGATGGACTGGATATACGTCAGCAATTCAGGGTCACAGGGATTTCCCTATCAGCCCAACCCGTCATACCGGCGAAAGCCGTCATACCGGCCCAACCCGTCATACCGGCGAAAGCCGGTATCCAGGGATCATTGCCGTTGCAGGCCCGTATTCCCAGTAAACTTCCCTGGATTCCGGCCTGCGCTGGAATGACGCGTGGCAGGGCGCGACGATCTGTCAAGTCCGAAAATTCACGACCTGCATTTGCTTATGACATCCTGTCCATTCACGCTTATTCAGACCCACACGCGGGGACGGCTGGGCGGTTCCAGGAATGCGAGCATCAGGGCGTCGGCCCGGTCCGGCGACGGCACACCCCGCTTCCGCATATCTTCCTTCCGTTCCAGCAACACCCGTCCCCTGCTGTCATGGTGGTAGCGCAGGCTGACCAGTTCGCCCACAAGCTGCTGGTCCGGCGGAATGGCGATTTCACCGGCGGCGAACAGTTCCCGCAGCCGCCAGTAGCCCTCGGCCCGCAGGTTGGCAAAGACCTCTTTCTGGCGGGCGGCCTGGGCCACGTTGACGCCCCGAACGCCGTAGCCCTGTTCCCGCAGCCGGTCCACCACTCCGGCGCCCACGCCCACCTCGTCGATACAGGTGCGCAGGGGCTGGAACTCGCGGATGGCGGCGGCCACCCAACCGGCTAGTTGCATCGTGTCCAGGCCGTTGAAGGTGCGAATCTCGTCCACCCGCTGCCCCTGCCGCCGCAGGATGACGCTGTGGTCGGAGCCGTAACGGGCCACGTCCACCGCCAGGACTATCTCCCCGTTCGGTTCCCAAAGTGCCGGTGGCGCCGTGGCGGCGCCCGTGGCCTGGGCCGCTTGCTGTGCCCGCCACCGTTCCACGGCGGCCTCCACGTGGGACAGGCTGATCAGTGCATCCTCGGTCTGCTTGGGAAACTCGCCCAGCACCCGGGCGCGGTACAGCGGATTGTCCTCGCCCCATATCTGGCGGCGTTCCTCCACCCAGCGGGGTGTGACCAGGCCAGGCACCACCACTCCTTCCCCCTTGAAGTTGGGACTCTCCAGCGCG
Organism: Chloroflexota bacterium; assembly: GCA_028874075.1. Lineage (GTDB taxonomy): Bacteria > Chloroflexota > Dehalococcoidia > Lucifugimonadales > UBA3495 > Bin22. The sequence continues at coordinate 30,714 of JAPPLU010000049.1, read as the reverse complement.
GAAATGGTGATGCAGTGGTAAATCTGACGCTCCTCGTAGAAGGCGCGCCGGAACATCCCAGACGTGGTGGTGGGGTTGCCGATGAGCAGCAGGCGCGGGTCGGCGGAAGTCATTACCGCCTCGATGGCCTCGTAGATGTTGTCGCTCACGCCCTCGGCTTCGTCCACCACGATGAGCATATTGGGACTGTGGAACCCCTGGAACTGGTCGGGGCCGTCGGCGGACAGGCCCAGGGCGTACCGGTCGTCGGCCAGTTCCCAGCGGGTGTCCAGCAGCCTGCCGCCCAGGGTCTCCGGAGAGCGGCGGTACAGGCTGTGAATCTGCCGCCACAGAATGTACCGCACCTGGCGGAAGGTGGGCGCGGTGCTGAGTACAATGGCGGGGTTGTGGGTGTACAGGTACCACAGCACCGCCACCGCCGCGCTGAAGCCCTTGCCCAGCCCGTTGCCCGACTTGACCGCGACGCGGTGGTGTTCGGGCAAGGCCGACAGCACTTCCTGCTGCTTGGCCCAAAGCTCCACGCCCAGCACCCTTCCCGCAAACTCTACGGGCGAAGGGCCGGACAGGTCGCCTTTGACGATGGCCAGGCAGCCGTTGTCGGCGCTACTGCAGACCGCCTTCCACAGCAGCGTGTTCGATTTCCTTTCCGCTGTTTCCAATTACCCTCCCCGGCTGGCAGGCGCAGACTGTGGGTGGGCAATGTCCGGAGTGGGAGATGGATGGGCAGCCTGCGGCGCGTCGTGCTGACGCCCCGGACTGAAAAGAAAGCTGCATTCCCCGCACCGGTAGACGGGGTTGTCCGAAGGGTTGATTACTTGCAACCGGATGAGCCGGTCGGATTGACAGCGACGACAGAGCAAATGTGTACCTCCATTGACCAGTTGTTAGACTAAAAAGCGGAGACCGACCCGATGCCCGGGTCGGTCCCGACACAATTAACGCTAGTCAGAGGCAATCCAGCCCGTCAAGCGGCGGACTGTCAGTAGGGGCGGCCAAATCCTGAAAGCTGCAAAGAATCCTGATCTAAACCAGATGTTCCCTGAACTTGCCGAAGGGCTTGAAGTCCTCATCTTCAGCCCGGCGTGAAGCCGAATACGGCCCTTGGAAGTGGAGTCAAAATGTAGGGGTCTACTCAGAGTGACCGTAACGCATTGGCCCTACCTCTTTTCGCTGATATCCTATCTGTTGGTGCGCCCTATGCTATACTCAAGCTAGGCATACCGCCGAAAGCGCAGGGCCAGGTAAGGTTCCATTATGGAAGACGTCGGCAAAGATATAAAGGGAACCGCCGTTTCCGGCATCATCCTGGCCGGTGGGCGCAGCCGGCGTTTGGGACGGGACAAGGCAGTGGAACCCTTCGACGGCCAGCCTCTGATCCGGCGGGTGATAGATCGGGTGGCCCCGCTGACCCACGAAATCGTGGTGGTGGTGGCCGATGCCGCCCGGGGCCAGGCCCTTCCCCTGGATGCCGAACACCGCGTGGCCGTGGACATCTACCCCAACGGCGGGTCCCTCGGCGGCATTTTTTCCGGCCTGTCGGCCGCTGCCAACGACTGGGGTCTGGTGGTGGCCTGCGATATGCCCTTCCTGAACCTCCCCCTGCTGCAATATATGCAGGGGCTGCGCTGCGATAGCGACGCAGTGGTACCCCAGCCCGGGGCCTTTCCCGAACCCACCCACGCCCTATACTCCCGGGCCTGCCTGCCCCACATTGAAGCCAGGCTCCAGGCCAGCGACCTGAAGATATCCGGCTTCTTTGAAGACGTGAGGGTCCGGTACCTCGACGAGGGGGAAGTGCGGCGGTTCGACCCCGATCTGCTCAGCTTCTTCAACGTCAACTCGCCGGAGGACCTGGCCCGCGCCCATGCGCTGGCCGGAGTTGCGTGATGAACGGGACAACGGCAACGGTCAGAGTTTGTGTGGAACTGTTCGGCACCCCCCGCATCCACGCGGGAGCGACGGCGGTGGAACTGGCGGTCCCGCATCCCGCCAGCCGGGGAAAGTTGGTTGCCGCCCTGGCCGAGCAATGCCCCACCCTGCTGGGCCACGGTTTGAAGGAAGATATTACCGACCTGGAAGACGGCTACGTCTTCAACCTGAACGGCCTGGCCTTCCTGGGCGATGGCGACTTCACCCTGGCTGACGGCGACTCCCTGCTCCTGATTTCCAGCCAGTCCGGGGGGTAAGCCGCAAGATTTTTCGACTCGAAAATCTTCATCGGCAGATCGTAGCTGATTGATGTACGGTTATCACGGCAAAGCGCTGGTTGTTGACTTGACCACCCGCACCCACCGCTGGGATGCGATAGGCGGCGACGCCCTGCGCAACTTCATCGGCGGCATTGGGCTGGGGACTTACCTGCTGTACCGGTACTGTCCCCCCGGAGCCGAACCGCTGGGGCCTGACAACCCCTTGCTCTTCGTGGGCAGCCCGCTGGTGGGCACCCGCCTGACCACCTCCAGCAAATTTGCCGTCCTCACCAAGTCGCCCCTGACCGGCTTCATCGCCGATTCCCTTTCATCCAGCCACCTGGCCACCGAACTGAAGAAGTGCTGCGGCGACGCCCTCATCATCGTCGGTGCGGCCGCCGGACCGACTCTGCTGCGCATCGAAGGCGACGCCCTGGAGCCTGACCGGATTACCGTCAAGTTTGAAGACGCCTCCGATCTGGCGGGCCTGGGGGCCGCGGCCAAGGAAGCGACGGTCAAGGAGCGGCTGGGCGATACCCGTTACCGCGTGGCCTGCATCGGGCCTGCGGGGGAAGCGCAGGTGAAGTTCGCCTCCATCAGCAACGACGGGGGACGGCAGGCCGGACGCTGCGGGCTGGGCGCGGTGATGGGATCCAAGAACCTGCTGGCCGTGGCATTGCGGGGCCACCTGCCGGTGGAAGTGGCCCAACCCGATGCGGTGCGCAACTACGGAAAGGACCTGAGCCGCCGCAGCCTGGGCGCCGCCACCGAGAAGTACCGCAACCTGGGCACAATGGCCAACGTGGCCGTGTTCAACCGCCTGGGAACCCTTCCCACCCGCAACTTCAGGGAGTCCACCTTCGAAGGGGCGGAACAGGTCAGCGGCGAAGAACTGCACCGCAGCCACTTGCAACGCAACGCCGGCTGCGCCAACTGCACCATCGGCTGCGAGCGAATCCTGGTGTCCCGGGACAAGGGTAACGGGAAAGGCAAAGGCAGCGTCCGCATGGAGTACGAAAGCCTTTTCGCCCTGGGGCCCCTGTGCGGCGTTTCCGATCCGGATGTAGTCATCCGCGCCGCCGCCATTTGCGATGACCTGGGAATGGATACCATCAGCGCCGGAGCCACCCTGGCCTGGGCTATGGAGTGTTACGAGCAGGGACTTCTTACCGACGCAGACACCGGCGGTGTGGAATTACGGTTCGGCAACGGCGACGCCCTGCTGAAGACGCTGGAAGATATGGGACACCGGCGGGGCATTGGCAACCTCCTGGCCGAGGGCAGCCGCGCCGCCGCATCGGTCGTGGGCCACGGTTCCAAGGCCTGGGCCATGCAGGTCAAGGGGCTGGAGATGCCCGGCTACGAACCCCGCAGTCTTAAGACAATGGCCCTGGGGCTGGCGACAACACCCCGGGGCGCCTGCCACAACCGCTCCTCCGCCTACGAGGCGGACTTTTCGGACCGGGTTGACCGCCTGTCGGTGGACGAGACCCGGGGACGTATCACCGCGGACAGCGAGGACTTCGAGGCGGTTTTGGACTCCCTCATCTGGTGCAAGTTCCTCCGCAAGGCCTTCCACGACTTCTACGAAGAATCGGCCCAGGTCTATTCCATGGTTACGGGCTGGGAGCTGACGGCCGAAGACCTGCGGCGGTGCGGCGAGCGCATCTCCAACCTGAAGAAGCTCTTCAACATCCGCGAGGGCTGGACCCGCGCCGACGACACCCTGCCCCCGCGCACGCTGGAAGAACCTCTCCCCACCGGCGTGGCCGCCGGTGTGGGCCTGTCCCGGGATGATCTGGACTTTATGATTGCGGGTTACTACGGGGCCAGAGGTTGGACAGGTGACGGATTGATTCCGGAAAGCAAGCTGGCGGAGTTGGCCTTGACCGAATCGGCTTTGGGGCGACAAGTCGCTGCCAATGGGCAAACCCGTTTCCGATAGGGTAGAATAGCTGCCAAATTCCCTACAGGGAGAATCATTCAGTGTCCGCCGCTGAACTAACCGCCATTGCCGGCATTGGTATGGCCACCGCCGCAATTTACCGCATGGGGAAACTCTCCGAGGCAACCGCTCGCATTCCCCAGGAAATTACGGTGGAGCTACAGCGAATACACGATCGCATCGGCCAACATGAAACTCTGAACGGGGAACAATTCCTCCGTAACCAGGAGCTTATCCGCCACAACGAGGAACTGATACGTCACAACGGGGAGCTTATCCGCCGGGTCGAGGAACTGGTTCGTATCGAGGCGGAAAGGACCCGTGAACAAATCGGACCCTTCACCATGCTGTAATGTCCCACTCCCACGACGAGGACGGGAACGTAATGTTTCGAGTCCCTCCTCCTGAACCCGACCAGCAATAGCGCTGTCAACTGCTTTCAACACCAGCCCACCAGGCTCGGAACAGTGATGGAACGGGAAGAACTCAGGCCCCTGCTCCGCCGGAAATTTCCCCCGCACCGCACCTACCTGCTGCCCGCCCTGCACTTCCTGCAGGAAGAGTTGGGCCACCTGCCCGAATGGGCGCTGCAGGTGGTGGCATGGCACCTGCGCACGCCTGCCAGCGTGGTCTATGGCGCCGCCACCAGCTACACCGAACTCCGCATTCATGCGCCCGCCCAACACCTGGTCCGTGTCTGCTCCGGCCTCAGCTGCTGGCATGGCGGCGGGCAGGAACTGCTGGCCGACCTGTCCCGTGCCCTGGGCGTGGCGGCGGATAAGGCTACCGAGGATGGCCGGGTAACCCTGGAAGAAACTCCCTGCGCCTACCGCTGCCCCTTGGCGCCCCTGGCTGAGGTGGACGGGGTGTGGCTTGGCCGAGCCGACGCCGGTCAGGTGGTCTCCCTGCTGGAGGAGTGATACCCGCATGACTTTCGCTGAACTGAAAAGCAGGGCTCTGCAACGGACCCTTGGCCCCATATCCGGCAGAACACGGGTAATGGTCCAGGTGGGGCAGTGCAGCCAGGCTCTGGGCGCCGGAGAGGTGGCCCAGTCGCTGGTTGATGCGCTGGCAACTTATGATGGCGCTTATGCAGTGGCTACCGGCTGCGACGGCGCCTGCTTTGCCGCTCCCCAGGTTGTGGTCAATGAACCCGACGGCCGCACCCGCCACTACAGCCAGGTATCGGTCGGCGACGTTCCCGACATTGCCGCTGCCCTGGGCGACGGCGATGTTCTCCGACCCACCCAGGCTCAAGAGGAATTCTTCACTCCCCAGCACCTGCAGGTAATGTCCTGGTGCGGCCAGCTTGACCCTGCCGACGTGGACGATTACGTATCTGTTGGCGGCTACGCCAGCCTGGCGGAAGCTCTGTCCGGCTCCCCGGAGGACGTCATTGACCGCGTACTGGAGTCCGGGCTGCAGGGTCGGGGCGGCGCCTATTTCCCACCGGCCCGCAAGTGGCAGGGGGCTCGTTCCTTCCCCAGTCCCAGGGTCCTGGTAGTCAACGCCGAGGAGGGCGAACCGGGCCTGTTCAAAGACCGCCACATCATGGAAGGATTGCCCCACCGCCTGCTGGAGGGCGCCCTTATCGCCGCTTATGCCACCGGCGCATCCCGCTGCTATATCTACATCAACGCTGAGGCCCACCTTTCGGCGGAAAGAGTTGAAGCCGCCCTGGAGCAGGCCAGGAACAGCGGTCTGGTGGGCGACAACATCCTGGAATCCGGCTTCTCTTGCGACATCGAAGTCCGGCGGGGTGCTGGAGGCTATGTCTGCGGCGAGGAGACCACTCTGCTCAACACTATCGAAGGTCGGCGGCGCGAGCCCCGTTTGCGGCCCCCCTTCCCCGTGGAGTCGGGGCTTTTTCACCAGCCCACGGTTATCAACAACGTGGAAACCCTGGCCAACGTACCTTACATCCTGCAGCGCGGCCCCGGCCGGTACGGGCAGGTTGGCCTGGAATCTGCCCCGGGCACCAAGCTCATCTGCCTGAGCGGGTCAGTTCGCCGTCCCGGCCTGGCCGAAGTATCAATGGGAACTACATTGCGGCAGGTTATCCACGACATTGGCGGTGGTCCTCCCGATGACAGGGACATCGGCGTAGTTGCAGTGGGCGGGCCCTCCAGCGGGGTGCTGCCGCCAACGGAACTGGACCTGGAACTGAAGCCGGGGCTGCTCCATCCTTCCGGCGTGGTGATGGGGGCCGGAGGCGTTATGGTGATGGACTCTACCGTCTCCCCGATGGACGTGGCCCGCCGGCTGGCCGCCTACAACGCCGCAGAGTCCTGCGGCAAATGCACTCCCTGCCGCGAGGGTACTCCCCGTATAGTGGCGGCCCTGGACCGGCTGGCGGCGGGAGACAATTCCGCCAGCGACGTGGAGGAACTACGTTACCTGTCGGAAATCGTCGGGGCCGCGTCCCTGTGCGGGTTGGGTCAAATGGCCGGCGGGCCGGTTAACAGCCTGCTGCACTTCTTCGGGGATGATCTATCTGCGGGTTAAGGGAGAGCCTCAGGCGGCCAGACAATGTGCGGCCGCAATAGAGAAAAGGGCCAGCTCAACTTTGAGCCTCTGCCCCGGGCAACGGCAGGATGGCGAACACCGCTGCGGCCAGGGCAAACAGCGCGCCGATGTACCATACGGCTGCGTCAAACCCCATAGTCTCGTACAGCGCCCCCGCGATTACCGGCGAGGCGGCTGCCATAAGGAAGCTGGCGAAGGCCACCACACCCAGGCCGCTGGTTGCCACCTCCCTGCCCAGGGTGTCGTAGATTGTGGCGGTGAGAATGGGCTGGTCGGGGTAGAGGAAAAGTCCCAGCAAAGCGATAGTAACGGTCAGCGTTATCCCCGCGTCAAATGCCGTCAGGCCCAGGGCAACCAGGCAGGACCAGACCAGGCCCGGGACCAGCACCTGCTTGCGGCCCCACCGGTCTGACAGATACCCCGCCCCCGTCTTGGCCACCAGCCCCACGGCGATCAACAGACCGATGTGAAAGCCCCGGCTCCACTCGCTCATGCCCAGTTCATTGCTCAGGTACAAGGGTAGTATGGTGACCAGGGCCACCAGGGCCATGGACCTGAAACCCCGTACCGCGGTCAGGCCCCACAGGACGGGACTCCTCAGCAATGCGCGTGTGGCCCGGACCCTCCCCGACACGTCCGTCGATGCGGTTGGCTCGGAGGTATGCCCGATATTGCGAAAGGCCCAGATGCCCAGCAGGCCCAGGAGCAGGGGTACGGCCGCATAGGCATTGATTATCTCCCGCCAGGTAAGAAAGAGCAGCAGCGCCCCGGTGGCCAGGGGCCCGGCCACGTCGCCAATGCTCCCGCCAACGCCGTGAAGGGACAGGGCCGTGCCTCGTCGTTGGGCATAGTGGTAGGAGAGGGAACCGGAAGCGGCCAGGTGCCAGATGGAATGGGCCGCGGCCAGAACCGCAATGCCCGCCAGCAACAGCAGGTACACCGGTGAAACTCCCATGACAATGGCGCCCAGGCCCGATGCCAGCAGGCAGGCCACCAGCAGCCGGCTCCAATATCGCCGCGCCATGTCCGTGGCCACACCCCCTGGGAGAGCGACAATACCGGCGGCAATTTCCCTCGCCGTAACCAGTCCTCCCACGCCAACGGCGGACAGGCTGAAGGCAGCCTGAATCTCCGGCAGCAGAACCACAAAGCTCTGTACTATCCAGTGATACACCACGTGGCCCGCGGACAGCCCGGGAAGTATGGTCTTTCCACCCAGGGCAAGGTGGGAGCGGTTGGGGGAAAGGGTTGGTTCCGTGGGTTGCAAAGACGCTTGCTCCAGGGTGAGGAATGCCTGCGGGGGATGTACGGCCTGGCGCCGCTAAGTATATTGAAGGAAAGAAGGACGGGCAAACCGTCAGACCATTGACTGGACGACGAAGTGCCCAACATTCATCAACGTTGACGCAATTCCACCGCCCCACCATAATGGCAGGCACAATCTCCCCTGGAGGCTATCTTCCATGGCTGCTACGCTTTCCACCGCCAGGCGGCGACAGTTGGGCCGTCCCGTGTCCATCGTGGGCGCCGGGCTATCCCGCTTTGGCGCCTTTCGCGATATGACCACCCGCGACCTGTTCGTCGAGGCTTTCCAGGACCTCATCGACCAAATGGACCAGGGCATCGACGTCGAGGACATTGAGTGCGGCTACATTGGCAACTACTCATCCGATCTGTTCGAGGGACAGGGGCATACCGCGCCCATCCTGGCCGATTGGCTGGGGATGACGCCCACGCCCATCACCCGCATTGAGAACGCCTGCGCCAGCAGCGGCAGCGCCCTGCGGGAGGGCATCATGGCCATTGCCTCGGGCATGTACGACGTGGTCCTGGTGGGTGGCGTGGAGAAGATGACCGACCTCCCCACCGAGGGGGTAACCGACGTGCTGGCCTCGGCCGCCGACGGCCTCTATGAAGTGCCGGCGGGGCTGACCTTCCCGGGCATTTACGGAGCCCTGGCCAAGGCCCACATGGACCGCTACGAGACCAGCCTGGCCCATCTGGCCAAAGTAGGCATCAAGAACCACACCAACGGCGCCCTTAACCCCAAGGCCCAGTTCAACACCACCCTGCTGGACATGATGGAACGTCGCAAGGCCCGCGCCGAGCAGCAAGGCCAGCCGGTCCCCGAATGGCGGGACGAAATGGATTTCCTCAACGACCCCCGGGCCAACCCGTGGATCGCCTGGCCCCTGCGCCTGTACGACTGCGCTCCCATCACCGACGGGGCTTCCTGCGTACTGCTGGTGTCCTCGGAAATCGCTGCCAACTTTACTGACAAGCCGGTGCATATCGTCGGCACCGGCCAGGCCTCGGGCCGTCCCCTGCACGACGCCGTGGAATTGACCTCTCTGTCCGCCGCCCGGGAAGCCGCGTCCCAGGCCTACGCCATGGCCGGGGTAACGCCGCAGGACATCCAGGTGGCGGAAGTCCACGACTGCTTCACCATAGCCGAAATCATCGCCACGGAAGACCTGGGTTTCTTCGAACCAGGCGAAGGGCCCCGTGCCGTGGACGAGGGCCGCACCGCCCGGACGGGAGACCGGCCCATCAACACGTCGGGTGGCCTCAAGGCCAAGGGCCATCCGGTTGGCGCATCAGGCGTAGCCCAGGTGATTGAGACTTTCCACCAGTTGCGCGGCGAGGCCGGTCCTCGTCAATTGCCCAACCCTGACCTGGAGCTGGGCTTGACCCACAACGTGGGCGGCACCGGCGGCACCTGTGTCGTCAACATCCTGCGGAGGGGGTAGGCGGGATGACCACTGAAACCAGAGCCTTCAACGCGGCTTCCTTTTTCGCCTACCTTAAGGAAGGACAGTTAATGGGAATACGGTGCCGGGCCTGTGGCAAGCTGTCGGCGGAGGCGCGTCCCATGTGCCAGGAATGTCACAGCCGGGACGTTGAATGGTTCGCCTTCAGCGGACGGGGGCAGCTCAGCGCCTTCACCTGCATTTCCGTGGTGCCCAACGCCATGGGAGAGAAGGGGTTTGGCCGCAACAATCCCTACTGCTCCGGCATAGTCACCCTGGAAGAAGGCCCTCGCATCAGCGCTCTCATACTGGGTGTAGACGCCGCCAATCCCCAGAACATTGCCACCGGCATGGCCCTGACCCTGCGTGTGGAGGACCAGGACAGCGACCGGCCTACCCTGGCCTTTGTGCCGGCACAGCGTCTGCATGAATAGACCGATGGTGGAGAAGAAGGCGAGAAAGAAGCGAAACCGAGCTACTGCCCTCGTGATGAACGGGGGCAGGTTGCTATTGGTGCGAGAGCGGGGCGCGAGGCACTGGAGCCTCCCCGGCGGGGGTATGAAGAAGGGAGAAGCCCCTGTCATTGCCGCTTGCCGCGAACTGGACGAGGAAACCAAGCTGGTTACTACGTCTGCCACTTACCTGTTTCACTACGAAAGCCCGAGCCAGAACCACCACGTTTGTCTTTTAGAGGCGGAAGGCGAAGTGGAGTTGGCAAGAGAAGAGATTGGTGATTACCGCTGGTGGGGCGGGGAAACGGAGTTGACCATTATCCCGTCCGCGATGGAGATTATCGAAAGAGCGAAAGGCAGTGTTATGCTGACGGTCGGTTGACATCATCCACTGTTGTCAGTGGACCTGAAGCTCTGTTTTGAGGGGTTATTGCCAGTAATCAGAGCCGATGAGGCAGCCTGGGGGTGGGCCAGGGAGGAAGATACCGGCTTTCGCGGGTTTAACGGAAGCGCCAATACGGATGTCTCACCAGATCTGAATTGTTAGTAAGCTTTAGCTAAGGATTGACTCATGAGGATCGAGTTTGGCGAATGGCAGATTCGCAGCTTAATGCCTGACGATGCCGCGGGTTTGGCAAGATATGGCAACAACCGGGCAGTCTGGCGCAACCTGTGGGATAAGCATCCTTACCCGTACCGCATCTCGGACGCGGAGGAATGGATCGAAAACGCCTCGCAGCAGGAACCGGAGACCATATTTGCCATCGCGTCCACCACGGAAGCCGTCGGGTGCATTGGACTGCTGCCGCAGAACGATGTAGCGAGACTTTCGGCAGAGGTGGGGTATTGGCTGGGCGAACCCTTCTGGGGGAAGGGCGTCGCCACCGCATCTCTGAGGGCCCTCACCGAGTACGCTTTCACCGAGCTTGGCCTGGTCCGCCTTTATGCAACGGTAATGGAATGGAATCCTGCGTCAGCCAGGGTCCTGGAGAACGCTGGCTACGAATATGAGGGGCGAATGCGCAGGAGCGCAGTTAAGGACGGGGAGATCATAGACCAATGGCTGTATGCTATCGTGCGTGATTAACGTGGCTGGCGGGAAATTCCTTCGATGATGTGCTCAATCTCCCAGTCTCCAGCACGAACCGGTGCCCTTCAACCGGATGCCGGCTTTCGCTGCTGCAACCGCTGAAACCCGGCAAATCCGTCCAGATTTGGGACCCACCCTGGCGTCGGTCCGAGACTGCAAGTTTCGTTTCAATTGCCACCACTGATACCCCGGGAATCAGCTATGCCTGGGAACTTCCCATGATGGAGTTCGAAGGACGCGATGCAGGTGGCTGCCGCCAGAGCCAGCGGCGCCAGGCTCATCGTAACCAGGAACCTGGAGGATTACGAACGGTCTCCCATACCCGCCGTTAATGCCCAAACTGTCCTTGCTGAATTGCATTAGCCTTTACTCCTTTAAACACCTTTGCTCGGAATCACATGCGGAAAAGGCGCTGAACAAAAGAAACCCGGCAGGGCAATCCCCGCCGGGTTTGTTGTTGCCGGAGTCCGGGATACTTCCGCTGTTGGCCTTAATCAAGCCCCCGCGTCCCCACCCAGCCTACCTGGGAAACGTCAATCATCTCGCCGTTGGGGCCCTCGTACTTGGTCTCCACGTTCTGGTGGCGGGGGCCGGTGTTTCCGGCGTGGAGGGCTTCGTTGACCGACTTCATTTCATCGGAACCGGCGGCCAGCAGGCGGGCCTCAATCTCCTCCAGGCTCTCAACCTCGAACCCGATGTGGTGGATGCCTTCCCAGTCCTTGCCCCGCTCCCCGGCCACGGCATCGTTCTGGAAATCCAGGATGGCCATGTTTACGTTGCCGTCGCTGAGCATGTAGCCCAGGGCGTTCCCACTGTCCAGTTTGGCAACCTGCCTGAGGCCGAACACTTCGGAATAGAACTTGGCCGTCTTTTCGGCGTCGTTGGTGGCAATGGCAATGTGCTTGATCTGGGGCATGTCAGTCCTCCCATTTCATATGTTGCTTGGTACGGTTCAAGATACCACTTTTGGGGGTGGGCCGCTACCCTGCCAATACGGCGCGTAGCGTTTCAATTTTGGTGGTATGGACTCGTAGGGGCGGGTTTCAAACCCGACCGGGCAACCCGTTAAAATCCCACAAGAATGAGAAACCACCTGAATTGGAACGTTGCCAACTGTCTTTCTCCCCTTGCCACCTCGCATAACATCCCGCCACCATAAAACCATGACTCAACCACAATCCTTGCTCAGCAGTCAGGCACGCGGCTATGCATCCACCGCCAACCCATCAGCAGCAGGGGTAGCCACGGAGGTCTGTCCTAGCAATGCGACCTCTCACTGGGAGAGAGGCCGGAGGTGAGGCCCACCTAAAATGGGACAAAATGAAACAAAATGGGACGGAAATTAAAAAATCCCCTTACTGAACCATAGTAGTGGCGCGCTCCGGTATCAAATGCTAAACTTCCAACGATAAGCGCCCATATTGGCACACAAAACCGTGGATTACGGCGTGAAATCCCGATTCAACCTGTACAATACGGGTAAAGCAAGGGAGGATATTATGGTAGATCAAGCGACGACACTGGAGCATCTCGGTCTGGCGGTGGGTTCGCCCGGCATCAGGTCGGTTGGCCCCCTGGCCTTCGGTCCCGAGGGAGTCCTCTTTGTAGGAGACAACGTTGGCGCCGCCATTTACGCCATTGACGTTGGCGACTCGGAAACGTCGGGCCAAGCAAGGGCCATTGACCTGGATAACCTGGACAGTTCCCTGGCGGCCTATCTGGGCTGCACTCGCGAGGACGTTGAGATACGGGATCTGGCAGTCCATCCCGGTTCGAACAACGCCTACCTGTCGGTAATGCGGGGCAGCGGCGACGCGGCGGTTCCGGTCATTGTGCGGATAGACGCCAGCGGCGCCATTTCCGACGTGGCCCTGGACGAAATCGGCTTCTCAAAGTCGGAAATCGAGGACGCGGCGGACGAGGACGACCCCCGCGAGGTAACCCGGGTTAAGCTGCGCACGGTAACCGTTACCGATATGTCCTACGTGGACGGACTGCTGGTGGTGGCCGGTACCTCCAACGAGGAATTTTCGTCCACCCTGCGGCGCATTCGCTTCCCCTTCACCGGCGATACCAACGCCAATTCCCTGGAGATTTTCCACGTTTCCCACGGCCGCTACGAAACGGCGGCCCCCATCCGGGCCTTCGTCCCCTACCAGGGCAACAACAGCATCCTGGCCAGCTACACTTGCACGCCGGTGGTGCAGTTCACGGTAAGCGACTTCGCGCCCGGGGAACTGGCCCATGGCAAGACCGTCGCCGAACTGGGCGCCCACAACCGTCCGCTGGACCTGGTTTCCTACGAGCAGGGCGACGAGGAATACCTGCTGGTGGCCAACGACCGGCACCCACTGATCAAGATTGCCTGTGTCGATATCGATCAGCAGGGGCCGCTGACGGTGCCCGACGACTCCCTGGACAGCAGCCCAGCCGACCCGGTTACGCCCGGGGTGGGAGTTCCCCGCCAGCTTCTGCCCCACGAGGGTGTCCGCCGAATGGCCAACCTGGACGGGGACAACGTGCTGATGCTGCAGCAGGATCCGGAAGGTAACATCCACCTGCACACCTACGACGTCGGAGACCTGTGAGCCAGGTCCCTGGAGAAGAAACGTCCGCCGCCATTAACCTGGCTTGGTGCGAACGCAACGGCAAGGTTGCGCTGAAGATCGACGGCTGGGACCGCGCGGTCCCAGCCGACTTGGGTGGCCCGGACGCCGGCGATATCAGCCGGAGGTTCGCCCTGCTAACTACCGAAGCGCTGGAATCGGGAAGGGACGTTAACTCCGTCCCTCCCATTGCCGGCCGCTTCGAGGTTTCCGGAGACGCCCTTTTCTTTATTCCCCGCTTCCCCTTCGTGGCCGGGGCAAGCTATTCGCTGGTGGCGCGCCCACATCCAGACGCCGGTGCGGATGCTGCCTCCCCAATAGTCCATATCTGGCGACCGGCGGACGAGGCCGAACCCACAGCTTTCGTAGCGTGCATTTACCCCGACGTTGCTGTGGTGCCGGTCAACCTGTTGAAGTTCTACCTGCAATTCTCCGAGCCGATGAGCGAAGGCCGCGCGCAGCGGGCCATACGGGTGTGCCGCGATGACACGGGAGAACCCCTGGAGGGCGTCTTCGTCCCGATGGACCCGGAGTTATGGGACCCCACGCGACAGCGGATGACCCTGCTCCTGGACCCGGCCCGGATCAAGCACGGCCTGGTGCCCAATATGGAGGCCGGCTACCCGCTGATCGAGGGCGTACCCTTCCGGCTGTTCATCGACCCTTCCCTTCGGGACTCCAGGGGTCGCCCCCTGCGGGCCGGGGCTGAACGGCGGTACGACGTTGGGCCCGAGGTGCGGGAGCGCATTGACCCCCGCAAATGGCGCTTGACCGTCCCCGCCCCCGGCTCTTTGGATCCCTTGCAGGTAGAGTTTGAGCGCCCGCTGGACTACGCCTTGCTCCAGCGGTGTCTCTGGGTCAACGGGCCGCTCGGTACGGTAGTGGACGGCCACGGAAAAAGCGGGCCAGGAGAGGGAAGCTGGAGTTTCACCCCGGCGGAACCCTGGCTGGCGGGGACCCACCAACTGGTGGTGGACCGGCAGCTGGAGGATCTGTCCGGCAACTCCCCGGTACGGGTCTTCGACCGGGATATGACCGAACCCGACGATGGCCCGCCGCTGACCGACAACGTGGTGGTCGATTTCCTATGCGAGTCTGGGTGATGTTCTGCAGGCCCCGGGGCAGGGTAGCCAATCAAATGGTACGAGGAATGTAGGGGCAGCCACAAAGGCTGCCCCTGCGAAGACCGGATTTACCAGGATTGGCCCCTGAGTCCTACCCCAGGAACCTCCTCAACTGCCCCGCCTCGCCCACGTAGCGGGAAATGTCAACGTGGGTGTGGCTGTCAATGCCGGCGCGGATGGCGCTGGTTAGCCCCTCGTGGACCCGGTCTACCTCGTCGGTGAACTTGCCCACCAGGGCCAGGTACTCCTCGCCCAGCAGTTCCTTCACATGGCGTTCGTTGCTATACCGCAGCGACGCCCGCAAATCTTCGTCCAGGCCTGGGTAGACCTCGCGGAGGAAGGCCAGGTCGTCCTGGTCCAGAGCCGTCAAGCCCAGCAATTCGGGTGGTATGCCTATGGAGTACATAGACGCGGCGAACCCAATGGCCCGGGGCAGGGTTACTTCATCCCCCACGCCGTCCAGGGTGCGGCCGTATCCGAAGAGACCAACGTGAAGCTTGCGGTCCCGGCGACGGGGCACATAACGTGATGCGGAGCTGATGGTGGAAATTAGACGGCGCACCTGGGCCTGGTATTCGGCCGTGGTCTTGTCGATAACCGCCCGCGCCCGCTCCAGGTCTATGGGAACGGGTTCGCTCCGTTCGTGGGCTCTCAGTTGGGCTATGCCGTCGCGCACCGTCTCCTTGTCGTAGTCGTACTTGAAAGCCGATTGTACGGTAAAGGTATGGGCGCTCGGATACTCCCGCAGCGCTCGCTCAATGTTCACCGGCGTCAGGTGGCCCCGGAAGGGCACGGAACCGGCGCCGATGATGGGATACAGGGGAATGCCCAGTCGCTTTTCCAGGTCATACAGGCGGTACAGGCCGGACTTCAGTATCAACTCGGCGCCCACTATGCCATAGTTAAGGGCGGGGTCGCTGCGAGCCAGGAAGACCCGCTGGGCTGGCAGCTCGCGACCCTGGAGGTATTCCTCAACGATAAGATCGCAGTAGAAGAGGTGTTCCATGTCTTCTATGAGGGGTATAACCCGCAGCTGCTTGGGGAAGAATTCGCCCACCCAGTCCTTCACCAGGCGGTCGCCCAGCAGGGTGTGGGCCTCTTGCCCAACTATAACGCGGCGGTAGTATGCTTCCACCATGGCGAGTTCATCAGCTGAGGTGGTGAAGGGCAGAATGACCTCTTGGATAGGTGCGGTGCTGTCGTCGCCGTCGCCGTAGAAGTTGCGGGCCATGTCCCATGCCGAGGGGACGCTCTGCAGCGCTTCCACCATGGACTTGCGCATGTCCCGCTCAATGCCCGGGTTGGGCACCCGCAGGGTCAGCACCACGTCCTTGCCCAGGCGCCGCTGGTCTTGGAAGAACTCGGGGTAGCCGGTGAGCAGCTTGCGGACCACCTGGTTATCCGCCTCTTTGCCTTCAGAATCCCACATCTGCTCATTGCAACCCAGGGCAAAGATGTCGGCGGCCTCCTGCACCTCCCCGTCGCCCCGAATCACCCCGGCCTCGTCGGCAAAGGGCGAGGGCGTGGCGTTGTCCGGGTGCTGTGTGCTCATTACCTTGGGTACGAAGAACATGGTCGACCTCGAATTCGGTGAAACAAGTAGGAGCGGGAAATCATTTCCCACTCCAATTGTAGTGTCAGATACCTTCTACCCTGTCAAGCGATTCACAAGGGTTTAACCCAGGAACCCCTTGATAGCCGCGATGGAGTCCGCCGGATTGTCCTCAAATACCATGTGGCCGGCCTGTTCTATCTCCACCATCCGCGAGTCCGGCAGCGTTTCCAGCATCCGTTCTGCCACGTCGGCAGCCAGGATATCGGTATGCACGCCCCGGACGATGAGGGTGGGGCAGGTAATGTTGGGCAGGGAGGGCCACAGGTCGTCGGAGGGCGGCACCGTGTTGTTTCGCCGCTGCTCCCGGATGAGAATGTCATACTTCCAGCCAATCTTGCCGTTGGGCAGTTCCTTTGTGGAGTAGAAGACGCGGCGGCGCATCACCTCTTCCGAGGCAAACCGGTTCTGGGCATTCTGGTAGTTGAAGACATCCTCGAAGGAATCGAATTCCTCGGGTACGTTGCGGATTTCCTCGGAGATGCGGTTGCTGCCCCGGCTGTCCAGGGCCGGCCCCACGTCCACGATGACCAGCTTTTCCAGCTTCTCCGGGTACTTGCCGCCGAAGGCCATGCTGTTGCGACCGCCCATGGAGTGGCCCACCAGGATGAACTTGTCCAGGCCCAGGGCGTCGCAGAAGCCGGCCAGGTCGGCCACGTAGGCGTTGGTGGTATAGTCCCCGTCCCTGGCCCAGTCGCTGTCGCCCCGGCCCCGCTGGTCCAGGGCCAGCACGTGAAAATCGTCGCACAAGGCCGCAGAAACATCGTCCCACGAGTGGGCGTGGCCCCGCAGCCCGTGCACCAGCAGCGCCACAGGCTTGCCGACGTTGCCCCAGTCCAGGTAGTGCAGGGTATGCCCGTTGGCGGATACGGTCTTGCTCTGGGGTTGTACCTGCGTTGTCATGGCGTTTTCCTCCGTTTCTGAAATTGTCTCACTGATAGTCGTCCTTTGGGTGAAGTCTAACACACTAAAGGTCATAGAGTACCTCGACATACGACTTATCCTTGCTAACAGTGACTGCTATAATCGGAAGACAAGACCCTTGGGAGTAAAGATGGGACGCACCGAAGTTAAAGCCGTTATTACCGGTCCTCGGGCAGAGCGGGAGTTTACTTTCCTTGTGGACACGGGATCGACACTTGTTGGGTTGCCAGAGACGGATATAAAAGAATTGGGATTGACTCCAGTACCTAACGGCAGGGTTCGTGTCCGTACGGCTAATGGTATTGCGGAGAGAGAAACCTTCTATGCACTTGGTGAGTTGGAAGGTCAAGGATTCGGGACTATGGTTGTAGCTGCTCCCATTCCATTAATTGGTTACGAACTGCTGGAAAATATGAGCTTCAGGGTGAACCCGGTTACTCAAAGACTGGAACGGGCCGGGGATGACGAATTTGTCCCTCCCTATCAGCTATGACTTCCGGTGAGTAACCAACATTGAAGAACAAGAGCGATGGGATGAGTGAATGGCCCCATCCCGTCCACCCATGTTCGCCCCCCTACCTCCCCTGCCAGTTCGGCTTCCGCTTCTCCGCAAAGGCCCTCGGTCCCTCCTTCGAGTCCTCGGTAGTCAGCAGCCGGTCGTACATGTGGTAGGTCAGGGCTGAAATGTCCTGGGTGGACATATTCAGGCCCCGGTAGGCCAGTTCCTTGAAGTACTGCACCGCCAGGGGCGCATTCTCCGCTATCTGCGCCGCCATGGTCATGGCCTCTTCCATCAACTGGTCCCCGGGCACCACCTTGTTGAGAAAGCCCATGTCATAGGCCCGCTGGGCGGTTACCGGCTGGGCGGTCAGGCACAGTTCCAGGGTGGCGGCCAGGCCGATCTGCTTGGGAAGAATGGTCCCGAAGGGGGGCAGCAGGCTCCACTTGGTCTCGGTAATGCCCAGCTTTGCGTCCTCCGAAGCGATGCGCAGGTCGCACATCTGGGCGATGGACCACCCGCCGGCCAGGGCAAACCCGTTGATAGCGGCGATGATGGGCTTCCACGTCTGAGGCCACATGTAAGGTCGGTCTGGATACATGCTGTCCGCGGCCCGGGCCTGCCGACCGTCGGCGTTGTCACCGGCCCGTTCCTTCAGGTCCCGCCCCGCGCAGAAGGCCCGCCCCGCTCCGGTAACAATGGCCACCCGGGCATCCGAGTCTCCGTCAAAGGTGGTGATGGCCTCCGCCAAATCCGCCCGCAATTGCCGGTTGATGGAGTTCAGCGAATCGGGCCGGTTCAGGGTAATGGTTACGATGTTTTCGGTCTTTTCGTACAGGACGGTTTCTGCCATTTTCGATAATTCTCCTTAATTCTCTGCGTCTCTGCGTCTCTTTGTGTGGAAACGCCTATTCACAAAGAGACGCAGAGACGCAGGAGTTTCACAGGGGCTTATTCATGCATAATGCCCCAAATACGTGCCGCCGATAATGTGGATGTGCCCGTGGCTCTGGCTTTGCAGGCCGTCGTAGCCGAAGTTGGACAGGATGCGGAAGCCGTTGGGACAGAACATGCACCCCAGGTCCACCGCGATGGTTCCCAGCCGTTCCATTATCCCGCTGCTCCACATGTCCAGCTGGCTCATGTGCCGCTTGGGCATGGCCAGCAGCATCACCGGCACCCAGGTAAGCCGGTTGACGATGACGATGATGTCCTCGTCAACGTAGCGGATGCGGGCTGGTTCTCGGCCTGCCACAATTTCACAAAAGACGCAATATGGAGTGGGACGGGACAAGGGTTCACCTCGGGTTCAGGCTGCAATTGGGTGGGGGCTAGCCGATTTCCTCCGGCGTCAGTGTCAACCGGCCGGTTTCGTTGCGGGTCAGCCGACCGGCTACGTGTTCCACCCCGTGGCCGAACACGAGAAGCCAGTTTTTCCCCTCCGCCTCTTCAAGCAAATGCCGTTTGGCCGCCACCGAATCCTGGGGATAAAGGTCAAAGGAGGTAAGGTAGTTGAGCGGCAGGTGGTCCCGCGTGGGCAGCACGTCGCCGAAGCAGGCGGCCCCTTCCCCTTCCGACTCCAGGAGGGTGTACTGATGGCCGGCCGTGTGGCCGCCGGTGCGCCGCGCCCACAGGCCGGGCAGGACTTCCGTATCGCCGTCCAGAAGTTCCAGTTGCCCCGACTGTTCCAGGGGCACGAAGTCGTGCGGATTGTAGGCAGCGCGGGTACGTTCGTTGGTTGCGCTGGCTTCCTCCCAATCCGCCCGCTGGACCAGGTGGGTTGCTTTGGGGAATACGGGAGTGGCATCTGACCCGCCCCTGCCGTAGCGGGTGCAGCCTCCGGCGTGGTCAAAATGAAGGTGGGTGAGGATCACCAAGTCAACGTCTTCCGGGCGCACTCCCTGCAGGGCCAGGTTCTCCACCAGCTTGCCGGCCCGCATACCGTAAATTGCCCGCATATTCCGGTCCGGTTTGGTACCTATGCCGGTATCCGCCAGCACGCATTTTCCCCCTGACCGGATCAACATGCAGTTCAGGCCCAGTTCCACCCGATTCTTCCGGTCCGGCTGGCGCAGCTCACTCCAGATGGTCTTTGGAACAACGCCGAAAACTGTGCCCCCGTCAACTCGAAACACCCCATCGCTGACGATGCTTATTTCCGCGCTGCCCAGTCGCATAGTTCCTGAATTATAGAGTAGCGCCTATCCTTGTCAACGGCGGCTCGGTGCCGATCGGCGGCACGATGCATTTGGTCCATGCAGGAATGGTTCGTTCGATAGTACGGGCTGCCCCGGCGTCACGCCAGGGCAGCCCGTATTTCCGTAAGCAGCCGGTTTCCGGAACCGCCCTTATGGCGGAGCGTGCGCCGGTGGCTATAACCTCCAGGAAACCACCGGCAGGAAATGGAAGAACGTCATGTGTTCGTGGTGGGTTGTGGTCGGCCTGCGTGGCTCAAGACGAAAGCTGTGGCTAACTCATGCGCCGAAGAGTCATTTAACAAGGTCCGCGTCAGTCCCCCTCTAATATGTGCTCAGCAGCAGTTGACTCTATACACCCCATCCTGTACCCCATTCCTGATCCGAAGCTGCGGACTACGGCGCGGTGAACCTGTGACATGTCCGGCAGTGGCCGGTTGGCGCTCTCCATGAGCGGAGACATGGACGTTACGCCTCGATCGGTTATGCCGCAGGGGACTATCTGGGCAAATTTGGACAGGTCGGGGTTGACGTTGATGGCAAAGCCGTGGTGGGCAATGCCCCGGCTGATCTTCACCCCGATGGCGGCAATCTTGGCTTCGCCCACCCACACGCCCGTTCGGCCCGGTTCCACTCCGGCCGCAATGCCAAAGTCGGCCAGGGAGTTGATGATTACCTGCTCCAGGGCGCGCACATACTTTAGCGGGCCGCCCCATTCCCTGAGGTTGACGATGGGGTAGGCCACCAGTTGGCCCGGGCCGTGATAGGTAACCTGCCCGCCCCGGTCCGTTTCCACCACATCTATGCCCTGTTGTTGCAGTTCCCGGGGCGTCAAGGGAATGTGTTCGTCCCTGGAAAGCCTGCCTCGGGTGTAGACGTGGGGGTGTTCCAGCAACAGCAGGGTGTTCGGCTGGCGGCCATTGTGGACGGCGTCCACCAGGTCGGTTTGGAACTCCCAGGCCCGCCGGTATTCGACTGTGCCGAGGGAGATTACCCGGCAATAAGGATCTTCAGCCATAGCGTTGTGGGGCAGCAGCCCGAATATATGTGTAAGCTGGCTCATTTTCTTAACCCGCTTTCCCCGATTATAGCCCGCCGGGCGAGGGTACATTTGCCGCTTGGCGGCAGGATATCGGTTAGATTCGACCCTCAGACCACCTGTTGTTGGCTGCTCTGCCATACCAGGAGCCGCAGCAGCGCTCCCGCCACCAACTGAAATCCTCCGACTATCAGAACAACGGAATTGTCGCTTTGCATCGCCTCCAAGGTGACCGAATTCCTACCCCATAAGAAGTATCAACTAATAGTGTTGCCAATAATCCACGCTAACCACCTGATAATCAGCAGCGCGTCGATGCGCCGTGCCTTTCCACCAACGGGATGGCATCGGTGCCAAAGCTCTCGCATTACCTGCATGGGCTGCCAAAGGTTCGCAAGCGGAACGAACCACCAGCCATGCCACCCAATCCGCGCCGCAACCGATGTGCACACCCCAATTGACAGTGAAGCCGTATAATTTTAGACTACCGCCAATGTTCCCGCCCGATCGCGTACGCGCGGGGAGGAGCGGGCGGGAACCAGTTCACACCGAAAATCGATTGGGGAGAACCTGATATGCCTACGATTGCACCTACCAGAGAGTTGGTTTCCGAAGTTTACCAGAGGCTTGACCGTAACCTGACCACGGTCCGGCAGTTCCAGAACCGGCCGCTTACTCTGGCCGACAAGATCCTTCTGTCTCACCTGGACAACCCCGCCGAGACGGGCATGGTGAGAGGCGAGACCTACGTCAACCTCCGGCCCGACCGCGTAATCCTGCAGGACGTGCTGGGCCAGACGGCCATGCTCCAGTTCATGCAGACTCTCCGCAGCAGCACCGCCGTGCCCACGTCGGTCCACTGCGATCACCTGATCCAGGCCAGGGTGGAGGGCGCCCAGGACTTGCAGGAATCCCTGGGCGAAAACAGCGAGGTCTATAACTTCCTCCGCACCGCCGCGGCCAAGTACGGTGTGGGCTTCTGGGGCCCCGGCGCCGGCATTATTCACCAGGTGGCCCTGGAGAACTATGCCTACCCGGCCCAGTTGATGATCGGCACCGACTCCCACACTCCCAACGGCGGCGGCCTGGGTTCCATCTCCGTGGGCGTGGGCGGCGCCGACGCTGTGGAGGTTATGGCCGGCCTGCCTTGGGAGGTCCTGTACCCCCGGTTCATCGGCGTCCACCTCACCGGCGAGCTCAGCGGCTGGACCGCCCCCAAGGACATTATTCTCTACCTGGCGGGCTACCTGAGCGTGTCCGGCGGCACCAACTGCATCATCGAATACTTCGGCCCCGGCGCCGCCAGCATCAGCGCCACGGGCAAGGGCACCATCTGCAACATGGGCGCGGAACTGGGCGCCACGTCCTCCACCTTCCCCTACGACGAGTCCATGGCACGCTACCTGCGGGCCACCAACCGGGGCGAGCTGGTGGAGCTGGCCGAGCAGTACAGGCACCTGCTTACCGCCGACCCCGAGGTCTATGAGAACCCCTCGGAATACTACGACCAGGTGGTGGAAATCAACCTGTCGGAGCTGGAGCCTCACCTGGTGGGCCCCCACTCGCCGGACCGGGCCCGGCCTATTTCCCAGATGGCCCGGGAACTGCAGGAAGACCCCGGCCTGGTGGACGAAATTTCCTCGGCCCTCATCGGTAGCTGCACCAACTCCTCCTACGAGGACATGAGCCGTTCCGCGGACGTGGCGGAGCAGGCCAAGGCCCACGGCCTGTCGGCGGCGGTGCCCTTCATGGTAACCCCCGGTTCCGAGCAGGTTCGGGCCACCATCGAGCGCGATGGGCAGATGCAGTCCCTGCGAGACATCAACGCAGCTGTGCTGGCCAATGCCTGCGGCCCCTGCATCGGCCAGTGGCGGCGGGTGGGCGACCCGGTAGGCCGCCCTAACACCATAGTCACCTCCTACAACCGGAACTTCCCCGCCCGCAACGACGGCGAAGCATCCACCATGAACATCATCGGCAGCCCGGAGATTGTCACGGCCCTGGCCCTGGCCGGCCGCCTCTCCTTCAACCCGCTGACCGACACCCTCACCGGCGCCGACGGCCTGGAGTTCATGCTGGAACCCCCCCAGCAGGCTCCGGACGTTCCCCAGGCGGACTTTGACCGTGGTTCCTCCTCCTACGAGGACCCGCCGGAAGTCGGCAGCGACATTGAACTGACGGTGGCGCCGGACAGTGAGCGCATCCAGCTTTTGAATCCGTGGTCCCCATGGGACGGCGGCGACTTTGAAGACATGCCGGTGCTGGTAAAGGCCCAGGGCAAGACCACCACCGACTCCATCTCCCCCGCCGGCGTGTGGCTGCGGTACCGGGGCCACCTGGACCGGTTCAGCGACAACATGTTCATGGGCGCCATCAACGCCTACACCGGCGACGCCGGCACGGGCAAGAACGTGGTGTCCGGCGAGGAGGGCGTGGGCTTCTCCCGCATCGCCCGGGACTACCAGGCCCAGGGTATCAAGTGGGTGGTGGTCGGCGACTCCAACTACGGGGAGGGCAGCAGCCGCGAGCACGCCGCCCTGTCGCCCCGCCTGCTGGGCGGCGCCGCGGTCATCGTCCGCAGCTTTGCCCGCATCCACGAGAGCAACCTGAAGAAGCAGGGCCTGCTGGCCTTGACCTTCCCGAATCCCGCCGACTACGACCGGATCCAGGAGGATGACCGCATCAGCCTGGTGGGTCTTAACGACCTGAGCCCCGGCAAGCCGGTGGAGTGCCGCGTCCAGCACAGCGACGGCACCAGCGAAACCCTGATGCTGAACCACTCCTACGGCGAGTCGCAGGTAGCATGGTTCAAGCTGGGCTCGGCCCTGAACCTGTTCCACCAGTAGGGACGGCGTATCCCCAGTTGACCACGAATGTTTCCGATAGAAAGGGGCGGGTATTCAATTGCCCGCCCCTCTGGTTTGTCAGCTTGGATGCCAGTGGTAGAGTTCAGCGATATGCGGGGGAACTCCTGTCTGCCAGGAATCGTGACGCCTCTGTCCGTAATTCGGCCTCTTCCCGCATATTTTCGGATACTTCAGTTACCAAGAGCAGCAGCATACCCAGAGCTTCCCGCTCATCCTCGGTTAATTCAGGATCGTCCCAGTCCACGCCGGCCAGCCACTCGGCAATTTCACGGAGGTCAGCAGCGGCCTCAAAATAGCGTTTCAGAATGTCAACCAGTTCGTTCATGCCAGTACCCACCTTGAGTTAATGGGAGAGATTAAGTTGCCTAGAAGGCTCACCGCTGAAATTTCAAAGGAGTTATTGGAGTCTCTGTTCGATGAATTCGACATCTGGCCTAAAGTAAGGGACGGACGCCTCATAACCCTACCCCTGGTCGACAAAGACGTCCCTTCTCACCATTACCCCAATGCTCTCAGTAGAATTGTAAAGCACAGCCTACCCAACGACAAACACATTGCTACCAGCCATCGTATCGAGGCTATGGACGGCACAATCCTGCACGAAGATGCGAAAGACTTCCATTTGCAGGAGGTCTGCCTTTGGAGACTTTAGCAGCCACCCTCTCCCTACACCGGCACCGGGTCCGCGGACGCGTGAGCCTCAAACTCGCTGATGCCCTTGTACAGCCCCAGGCCGATGATGAAAAGCCAGATGGTGCCGATCAAGAGGACCAGGTTGGTAATGATGGCTAACAGGGCAAAATCCACGCCGTGGAAGTGTTGGACGAGGACCACGTTGACCAGCCCGGCCACACCCACCAGGGCCACGCCGTATCCCGCTATCCGGTAGATATTCAGGGTGGCGAAGTGGGCTGCCAAACCCAGGCCCAGGCACAAGGCGGCCAGCGCAGATACGAAAAGGAAGGTTACGTGCAACCCAATGCCGGCTGCATAGACGGTCAGGGCAAGGTCGGGTAAGCCCAGCGCCGGATCCACGCCGGCCTGGCCCGTCACCCCGTGGGTTGCGATATGAACCACCATGTGCCTGGTCCCCAGCTCCAGGGCCAGGGCGCCGTAGGAGAACAGCATGCCAATGACCCCGAAACGGAGGGCATACCCTGACAGGCTCCCCACCCGGCTCCGTATCCGTGTCAGGGCGAAGAAGCCGTAGGACTCCAGGAACAGGGAAAGCACCATTACCATCGTTATTACGTGGGTGAGGCTGGCATAGTCCGACAAGACGGCTATCGTTGCCGGAAAGTCATTCAGGTCAACCGGCGATATGAAAATGCCACCTGGATGAAAAAGAAATGCAGGTATTGACAGGATGACGCCACCCATCAGCGCCAGGCCCGCGGACTTGTTACCCGAGTTCAATCTGCGCATTGGGGTTCCTCCTCTCTCAACAGCGCTTCTTTCGCTTATGTTAGGGCAACCACATATACATCGCAATACAATGTTGAGTTCTTCATCTCACCTTCATAATAGTCGAGTGTTTCTGCCATCCACTCCTGATGGGGCCATCCTCATCGCCGGTGCTATAATCCACCGAAATTCCCACCCGTAAGGAGCAACCACCATGACCAACCACCGGGAAATGGCCCTGGACATCCTGGCCCGGCTGGGCGCGCAACCGGCCACGTCCTTCCTTGAAGACGGCGTGGCGGGCGTGGTGCGCGCAGTGCTGGACGAGGCCGGGGTGCCTCACCGTACTGACAACTATGGCAACATCATCGCCCACCGGCCCGGGTCTGCGGCTGACGACTCCGTGCCGCCAATTGCCTTCATGGCCCACATGGATCATCCCGGCTTTGAGGCCGTTGCCGTCGATGGAGACTTCCTGGTGGGCGTGGCCATGGGTGGCATCCCGCAGTCGTCCTTTGAGGCCGGCATACCCTTGCAGATAATCCTTCCGGATGGTGAACGGCTGTCGGCCGTTACCGCCGGACCCGCGGGCGACGCCTCGGAGCGCAAGGCCCTCATCAGCCTGGAGGACGCTTCCCGCCTTTCCGAAATTCCCCTTCCCTCATCGGTGGTTTTCGACCTGGTGGACTACCAACTGGAGGACGGTTACATCCGCATGCGGGCCGTGGACGACCTGGCCGGCTGCGGCAGCACCCTGGCCATGTTGTCGGCCCTGTCTGAAGAGGCACCCTCCGGCGACGTCTACGGCGTGTTCACCCGCGCCGAAGAGGTTGGACTGGTAGGCGCGCGCCTTCTGGCCGAGGCGGGAACGCTGCCGGAGGAGACGCTCGTGGTGTCCCTGGAGTCCAGCCGCACCCTGCCCGGGGCGGAAATCGGCAGCGGGCCGGTGATACGGGTGGGCGACGCCGGTTTCACCTTCAACGCCGACGCCGAGTCGGCCCTGAACCGGGCCCGGGAAACCCTGCAGGCCCGCCCCGACGGGTTCAAGGTGCAGCGCCAACTAATGAGCGGCGGCACCTGCGAGGCCAGCGCCTTTTCCGTTTACGGTTATCGCACCACCGGCATAGCATTCCCCCTGGGAAACTACCACAACGGCGCCCCCGACGGCGGCATAGAGGCGGAGTACATCCACGAAGAAGACTACCTGGGCGGCGTGGAACTCATGCTGGAAGCCGTCCGCCGCATGCCGGAACGGGAGGACACCTTCTTCCGCCGCCGGTTGCGGGAGATACCGGAAGAGTTTCGGGAGAGGATGAGACTTGACAAAAGTTAACTTTTATGATAATATTATGTTGGCTCGAGAAGCCAATTTTCACTGGTAATCGGGCCCATCCTCAGGATTTTGGAGGTATGCCAGAAACAATAGATTTGATAGCTCTGAGTCAAGTGTTGTAGCGAGGCGCTCAAGTTTGCCCAATGTCTCAACGTCTATGGACAAAGGCGCCTTGACTTTGGAAATGGAGAAAGCCTATGGAGATTGAAATCCTAAGGAGACCGAAAGTCTATGGACAGACGCTTACTTTCAGAAGGCAAGGCCTTCGCAGTTTTCGCTGTAAGCTGGAGCAGGGCTGGAGTTGATCACTGCCCAATCCTTGAGTTTCTTGAAGAAGTTTCGGAGCCTTCACGAAAATCGTTGCTCTCGATCATTCAGCAACATGCGGTTCGGGGCCCAATACTCAACTTTCAGAGGTCCCGACACTTGGGAAATGGGATCTTCGAATTTAAGTCTCGGCAAGGAGACCGAATTCTGTTCTTCTATCCAGAGGGACAAAGGCGCGTCACAATTCTCACTCACGGATTTCGAAAGGGATCGAGAATCGGAACCGAAATAGAACGGGCCATCAATTTTAGAACCGAATACTTGGAAAGTTTTAGTTGACGTAACCGCAGAACTTCAACGAGCAAGAGAGTGTTAGAACAGTACTTTGTAAAATACGAGAAAGACCCCGACTTTTTGGCCGAGGGTCTTTCTATTAGCATTATAGAAAACTCGCTGCAGGTAATGAAGGAAAAGGGCATCAGCAGGGCCGACCTGGCCAGGGAAATGGGTGTACCCAAGTCCCAAATTTCCCGAATTTTCAATGCGCCGCCCAACCTGACTTTGTTGTCGATTGCACGCATTGCCGTGGCCCTGGGAGTCGAGCCCCAGGCGCTGCTCAACACGGATGTAACGGCAGAAAAAGAAGTAGCTCTCCCCTAAACCGGTCGGTAGCGGTTGACTATGGGCAGGCGCCGGTCCTTGCCGAAGGCGCGGGGGGTTATCTTGACCCCGGGCGGGGCTTGGCGGCGTTTGTACTCGTTCCGGTCCACGAAGGTTATGACCTGACGCACCGCCGCCGGGTCGTGGCCCATTGCCACCATTTCCTCGTAGCTGTAGTCCTCTTCTACGTAGGCCCGTACTATGGGGTCAAGCTCCTCGTAGGGCGGCAAGGAGTCCACGTCCAGCTGGTCCGGGCGCAATTCCGCGCTGGGTGGCTTCTCGATAATCGCCCTGGGTATGGGAGACTTGACCCCGTTCCCGCCGAATCCTTTTGAGTTGCGCCACCGGCACAGCTCGTACACCAGCGTCTTGGGCACGTCCTTGATCACCGCAAAGCCGCCGGCCATGTCGCCGTACAGGGTGGCGTAGCCCATGGCCATCTCGCTCTTGTTGCCCGTGGTCAGGACAATCCACCCGAACTTGTTAGAAATGGTCATCAACACGTTGCCCCGAATGCGGGCCTGCACGTTTTCCTCGGCCACGTTGGCGGCGGATCCCTCAAAGAAAGGCTCCAGCATATCGGTGAAGGCCAGGTGGGCCGGTTCAATGGACACCACCCAGCATTCGATGCCCAGGTTGTCAGCCAGCTCTTTCGAGTCGCTGACGCTGCCCTCGGAGGAGTAGCGGGAGGGCATGGTTACGCCCACCACGTTCTCGGGACCCAGGGCGTCGGCGGCCACGGTGGCGGTCAGGGCCGAGTCGATGCCGCCGGACAGGCCCACCAATGCCCGGGAGAAACCGCTCTTCCGAATGTAGTCGCGGGTGCCGGTTACCAGGGCGTGGTATACCTCTTCCGCAGGGCCCATCACCGACGCCATGGGGGTAGATTCCAGGGTCGTGCGCTGAGATACGCCGTATTCGGAGACCTGCTTTGTCCTGGCCTCGCCAACTTCCCGCAGGATGGTGGGATTCTCCTTACGGGCCAGGGGAGTCCGCAGACGCGACCGGAAGACAGCCTCGATATCCAGGTCCAGCACCAGCAGGTCTTCCGCGAAGGCGGGGCCGCGGGCGATGACCTCGCCGGTCATATCGCAGACCAGGCTGGCCCCGTCGAAGACCAGTTCGTCCTGTCCGCCCACCATGTTCAGGTAGGCCACGAAAAGACCGTTATCGGCGGCGCGGGTGGCGATCATCTTCTCCCGGTAGGCCGCCTTTCCGGCGTGGAAGGGTGAGCCGTTGATGTTGACGATTAACTCGGCTCCAGCCTCCCGCTGCACTGCGATGGGCCCCACGGGATACCAGATGTCCTCGCAGATGTTAACGCCCACGCCCACGCCGTTGATGTGGTAGACGGGACACTCGGTTCCCCGCCGGAAGTAGCGGTCCTCGTCGAAAACGCCGTAGTTGGGCAGGTACATCTTGCGGTAGCTGTCGATCAGCTTGCCGTTATAGCCTACGGCGGCGGCGTTGGCGATGTCGGCGCCGGTGCCTGTATGCGAGTCGCCGGCTTCCACGTAACCAACCACCACGGCGATGTCCCTGGCCGCCTCCACCACCCGCTGCATCGCCGCCGTGTTGCCCTGCAGGAATGAGGTCTTGAACAGCAGGTCCTCGGGCGGGTAGCCGGTGATGGCCAGCTCCGGAAAAGCCACCAAGTCGGCCCCGACCTCCCGCGCCCGCTCCACGTATTCGATGATGCGGGCCGTGTTGCCGTCGATGTCGCCCACGGTGGGATTCATCTGGGCCAAGGCCAGCCGGAAGCTGCGAATCATGGGACCCCCGGTAAACTGTAGTTCCCGTTTCGGTACATATTAACGGTTTGACAATAGACGCGCATCTACAGTTGAGGACGGACATGGTGCAGTACGGAGGTGCCTGCTGCTGTGTCGCTCCTCTGCTCGGTGCCGTTCATCTCCGGTCGGGAGTGGAAGAAAGGGGACCCAGCCGCAGCAGCTTGTCGTCTCCGTCGCGGGGGCTGCCTCGCCCGTCCCGATTGCTGGTTGTGAAGTAGAGGTAGCCGTCTGGTCCCATGACCACCGCCCGCAGGCGTCCGAACTGCCCCTGGAACAGGGTCTGGCGGGAGGCGACGGTGCGGTAATCCGGCGGTTCCAGCTCCACCCGCTGCAGATGGGAACTCTTCAGGGCAGCGAAAATCAGGTCGCCACTCCAGGCGTCGGGCAGCTTGTTGTACCCGGTGACGAATGCGGCCCCGGCGATGGCCACCGTTGGCGTCAACGCCAGGGCAGAATCAACGTAACCAGGAATGCCCGGCGCGCCGGTTGCCTCCGGCCAGCCGTAGTTCTTGCCAGGCTCCAGCACATTCACTTCATCGTCCTCACTGGGCCCATGCTCGGTGATGAAGGGTTCGCCGGTGGCAGGGTGCCAGTCCAGTCCCTGGGGATTGCGGTGGCCCCAGGTATAGACCAGGGAGCCGGCGAAAGGGTTATCCGGCGGGACCGACCCATCGGCCCCCATGCGCAGTACCTTCCCCGCCAGCGAGTCCAGGTCTTGGGACAGGCTTGGGTCGGTGGCGTCGCCGGTGGTGGCGTACAGGTAACCGTCCGGGCCAAAGCGGATGCGGCAGCCATCGTGGCGGGTAGCCCCGGGGATGTGGTCAAGAATGACGTGGTGGTCGGCGCCCCGGTCGCCTTGGTCTGTCAGGCGGGCGATGCGGTTGTAGGTGTTCAGCCCCTCCCGGTAGGTGTAACAGACGTAGAGGTAGCCGTTGCTGTCGAATTCGGGGTGAAGGGCGATGCCCATGAGGCCCGCCTCCGAGCGGTGAAACACCTCTATGGTGGCGTAAGGAGTTGCCTGGAGGGTTCCTTCTTTGACGACCCGAATGCGCCCGGGCCGTTCCGTAATCAGGATGCGGCCGTCGGGAGTGAAGGCCAGGTCCCAGGGTATCTCCAGGCCCTCCACTACCGTTTCCACGCCCAGGCCCGCTGGAATTCCCACCACCTCGGCGGCCACTGTCCCGTCGGTATCGCTGCCCGCCGTGCCGGAAGGGAAGGGCTGGCAGGCTGCCAGAAGCAATGACGTTACCAGGAGACAAGCGAGCAATGCTCTGTCGGTGAACCGATGCATTAAACCTGGACCTCCGTGATCGAACCCTTCCCGTGCTACGCGATTGCAGTCGGGTGTGGTTTCGACCGGCGCAAGGGGAAATAGCCTATACTTCAGGGCTATTGCATGGATGGATTAGCGAACTGGAGGAGCATGGTAGTCAGGAAGG
>JAPPLU010000003.1 GCA_028874075.1 Chloroflexota bacterium | reverse complement strand
AGCGGCCATGTACGCCGCCTTTCTGATTTGCTTCATGGAAAGCAGTCTCGATGCCAAGACGCATCGATGTTCCCAGGTATTGGGACGGACCGCTCAGCACGGCTGATTGCCCAAACAGCACTTCGTTCTCTGAAACGCCGGGAACTTGGTTGGGCGCGATGGAGACGGTCTGACACGCTACCCCGGCAAGAAAAAACGTTGCCAGCAAAATCAAATCAAACCGATGAGATACGTTCATCAACAAACCTCCGGCGAACCATACGCTTCGTCAAAAGGTGCGACATTTTGGCGCAAAAACGGTTCGGATGCAATTTAGTTGTCAGCCGTGAAATTCGCGACTGACGCCCGAACCAGCACGGGCGGGGAGTTGTCTCCCGGCTGGTGCTTTTCTAACGGATACACTACCAGCGCAACATATATGTTGACAACAACGCCAATGTTATGCATTATGGGAGGAGATGAACGCGCGAGAACTGCGACGCTGGCTGAGGAGGCGGGGCTGCACCTTCCATACCCACAAGCTGACAGGGGTATGTAAGGGCCGAAATCAGGCGTGAGTTTAGCTTGGGAAGGCGCATTGGTATCCGGCATCTTGGTTATGACACGACCGGATGCAGGAGACCTTCGATGCGCCTTCCCAGAGAATGCTATCAGATGCGAAAAACCATTGAAACGCATTTACCTCACCTCTCCCAGCCACAATTGACCGGCCTGGCCCTGTGGGTGTGCGGAACTATCTGGGCGGGCAGCGCCTGCCAGAACGCCGTGGCCGCTGCCCTTTCCTTCTGGGGCAACTGGAACCGCCAACGGCAGTATCTTCGGGAATGGCTCTACGACGGTAGCGACCGGGCGCGGCCCTGCCGGACGGAACTGGACGTGAGCCTGTGCTTCGCGCCGTTGCTGAAGTGGGTGCTGTCCTGGTGGTGTAGCAACCGGCTGGCTTTGGCCATTGACCCCACGCTGAAAGGTGATGACACCGCCGCCATCGTGATCAGCGTGCTCTACCGGGGCTGCGCTATTCCCGTAGCCTGGCGCATCCTGCCAGCCAAACGTCCCGGAGGCTGGATGGATCCGATAGTGGAACTGCTGGGCGCCCTGGCGCCAGCGGTGCCTGGAGAAATGACCGTAATCGTGCTGTGCGACCGGGGTCTGACCAGTCCCAAACTGTGGCGTCAGATCCAAGCACAGGGCTGGCATCCCTACGTCAGGTACCCGAAAAACATCACCTTCTGTGCTGAGGGGGACCAGCGACTGCCCGCCCAAGCCTTTGTTTCCCGACCTGATACCGCGTGGGTGGGTAGTGGAACCGCCTTCAGTGGCGCCCGCAAACGCCGTTGCACCCTGCTGGTGGTCTGGCACGCTGATCAACTGGAACCCTGGATCATTCTGACCGACCAACCACCGGAGACGGTTGGCGTGAGTTGGTACGCCCTGCGTTTCTGGATAGAACTGGGCTTCAAGGCCATCAAGAGCCTGGGCTGGCAGTGGCACAAGACCCGGCGGACCGACCCAGCACGCATCTCCCGCCATTGGCTGGTGCTGTCGGTGGCCACCCTGCTGGCCCTAGCCTATGGCACCCGGGTGGAGGACGCCAATGACCGGAAGCTGGCTCCCAGCAATCTCAGAGCCCCTCCCAAGACACCGCCTCCCCAGTACGGCTGCCGCTACCACCGGCCGGTAAGGACCGTCAGCGTAATCCGGTACGGCGTAGGCTGGCTGCGGCGGTTGCTGTACCAGGGCCGGCTTTGGCGTCGAGTTTGGCTACTGCCGGAACCCTGGCCTGAACCCAAGTCCCAGTTGCACATCACTTGCCACTCCCCTCCATGAAAACCCTTTACATACCCTTGTCAGATGCCCCAGGACGGGGTGACCTCGGAATCGGCCTCGGTTCTTGATTTCGTCCAGTCCGGCCCACCACGCTGTACCGAATTCATAACACCCCCGTCCAGGGCCACTTCCGCCGTGTCCCCTCCCCCTATGGGACTGTCCTGGGGCGTGGGTATCGTATAGACGATGGTCGCCCTGCCGGGGACCACCTCCACCTCCTTGACGAAGGACCGGACGAAGGCTTTGGTCTCGGTCAGTTCGCTGGTCCTGAGAAACTCGCTCATGTCGGCGGCGAAGGCGGCCACCATATCGGCGCTGTCCAGCAGTTCCCGCCTTTCGGCCAGCACCGCCCTGGCTTCCTGGGCGGCGTCCTCCAACTGCCGCTGCCTTTCCCGGTGCTCCTTGATGCGGTCCGAGGCGTCGGCCATCTCGATGTCGGTGGTTTCCAGGAGTTGCCAGATGCGGGCCAGCCGCCGCTTGACCTCCTCCAGTTCCGCCTCGATGGTCTCCAATCGCTCCCGCTCCTCCCGGGCCACGCCGTCCATCTCCTCATCCACCAGCTTGACCAACTCGCGGATGTTGGACTCGGTGAGGATGTTGTCGCGGATGTTCTCGATGATGACGGTCTCGAAGTTCCTGGCATTGAGCCTGGGGCAATCGCAGGCGTCCCTGCCCTGCTTGAGCAGGGAGTGGCAGACGTAGTAGGTGTACTTGCCGCCCTTGGCCTCGGCGGCGGTCATGGCCTTGCCGCAGGCTTGGCAGCGGGCCAGGCCGCTGAGCAGGTAGGGGCTGGCGGCGCGGCGGGGGTTGGCCTGCTTGGGGGCGCGGGAGCCCAGCAGTTTTCTGACCTGCCTGAACTCCTCTCCGGTTACGATGGCGGGGAAGGCGTCCTCCACTCTTACCGGCTGCTGTCCGTCCCGGCTCCGCTGGCCCCAGATCAAAGTTCCGGTATAGGCTTCGTTGGAGAGCATGTTGTGGATGGTGGTCTTGATCCACTTCTTACCGTTGGAGTTGGGGATGCCCTCGTCGTTGAGGGTCTTGGTTACGTCGAGGACGCTCTTGCCGCTCAGCACCATCTCGAAGATGCGGCGGGCCACGGCGTCGTGGGGCGGGTCGAGTTCCAGCCTGGGACGCCTCTTGGCGCCGTCCTGGACGTGGACCTTGCGGTAGCCGTAGGGGGCGTTGGTGGAAACCCAGAAGCCCCGGGAGGCGGCCTCACGCATCCCCCTAACGACCTCTTGAGCTAAATTTTCGCTGTAATATTCGTCCACGCTCTCGATGATGCCCTCAAGCAGCCGGCCGGTGGCGTTGTCCTCGGCCTGCTCGGTGATGGACACCACGCGGATGCCCTTGCGCCGCAGCTGGGCCTTGAACGCCACGGCGTGCTCCCGCTTGCGGGTGAATCTTGAAAACTTCCAGACGAGAATCTCGCGGAATGGGGCTTCCGGCTTGGATCCCTCGTCGATCATCTTGCGGAACTGGGGCCGGTCGGCGATCCTGCCGCTCTCGGCCTCGTCCACGTACTCGCGGGCCACGGAGTAGCCGTTGGCCTTGGCGTAGTCCCTCAGCGCCCGCAATTGGGCGGCCACGGAGAGGTCCACGTCCTGGCGGTCGCTGGACACCCTCGCGTAGAGCGCCGCCGGAGTCAGGGATTGGAACTGCTTCTTCATGTTATCCTCCTTTGCCGATAGTCCGCAGAAACAAGGCCAGGCCGCGCTGCTGTCACTGACTCACTAGCGCGTCGATGGTGGTTCCCAGGCTGCTGGCAATGCGGGCCAAAGCCGCAGCGGACCCGGGTTTCCGTCCTCGCTCGATCTCGGAGAGATAGCTTACGGCCAAGCCCGTCCGCTCCGACAAGTCCTGCAAGGTGACGTCTTGGTGTTTCCGGTAGGCGGCCATGGGCCTTTCTCCGTTGATGATGGCCAGGGCCACTTCATGGGGGATCCGGACGCCGTCGTCGGCGCGAACGGCTGCCAGGGCGTCCTCCAGCTCGCCATTGCGCTCCAACAGGGCGTCGTATTCCTGGCGGGTAATGGTCACGGTCTCTTGGCTAGTCATAGGCTTCTCTCCTGTGTCGAACTCTCAGAACCGACATGGTATGGGTGCCGCGCTCCACGTCGAAAATCACCCGGTGGTCGCCAACCCGCAGCCGGCGATACCGGCTGTTGGCGAGCATGATCACCTGGTTGACCAGTGACTCCGGGTCTGCGGCATACTGCTCAATCCTGGCGATAATGCGCTGCCGGTCCGGAGGGGCGATGCGGCGCATGTCCCTGATGGCTCTTGGCGACCATTGAATTGCCAGTTCCGGTTCCACAAGGCTATTTTCACAAATAGCGAAACACACGTCAAGGAGGGAGGCCCCTGGGACATCGGGAAGAACCGGCTACTTCAGCAGCCACCAGACGACGAGGCTGAAGACAGCCAGTATCGCCAGCAGGCTGAGCACGGCGATGCCGAGCGCCTTGGCCAGCTTGCCGGTCCTCCGGTGGGCGTCCTGCTCCCGGACCAGTACCGTCTCCAGTTGGCGGTACTCTTCCAGGGCGGTGTCCGTCTCGGCCCGGGCCCGGTCCCGCTCCTGTTCCAGCCGGTCCGCTTCCTCGGTCAGGTCCCCCACCGTCCGCTCCAATCGTTCGACCCTGGTCCTGGCCTGGCGCAGCAGCTCCCGGTCGCTGGGGTAGCGGGGTCCCGGCAGCTTCACGTAGACCCACCGGCCTTCCCTCCCCACCTCCACCTCGCCCTTGCGGATCATCCGGTCCAACGTGGACAGTGAGACCTCCAACTCCCGCGCCGCCTCCCCCTTGTCCACCCAGTGGACCTCATCTTTGACCTTATCTGACATGTAAATCACCTTGTCGCCGGCGACACGTCGGGCGATTGCACTCTTGCCAAAATCACCCTGGTTGTTTTAGCGCCGTTTCTCACACTTGCAAGAATGCAATTTTTGATTGGTCAAGGGGCATTTCAGCCCGTTTCGTACCTGGAACCAGGGGACATTGACACATCGCGGCCTCCCGGCCAACCCCTAAATCGGTCTGCTGGTCACAGTTTGCGCCCCCGGACAACAGAGCGGGTAGAAGATGCCGTATCAGCATGATTGCTGTGTCTCCTGCCGGCGCATACGTCGGCGCAGTTTGTCCCACTCGTATGCCCCCAGTTCCCGCAGCGCCAGGGGTGGGCGTTCAGCATCCCACAGGGGACGCCAGGACCGGCCCAGCATCCCCCTATAGGACAGAAGCTCCCTACTGGACACCAGGACGGGCAGCTTCATGGTGGGCATCCGGGAGGCGGTGCTAGCGTAGGTCTTGGCCACCTCCTCGGTGTCCACCACGAACAGCGTGGTCGGAAACGGCGGCTGGTCATCCCGGGGCGCGTCGGAGCGGTAGTAGCGGATGTAGGGGCGCAGGCGGGCGGCCACTCCCCTGGGGTGGCGGGCGCGCAGCTCGTGCTCGAAGTAGAAGGGCACGTGCAGGGCGTTGACGAGCAGGTGTCCCACGGCGTCGGGGGCGATGGCGTCCTCGCCCCGGTTGAAGGCCCGGTCGGAGCGGGCGGTGGGGATGCACCATCGCAGTTCGCTGGCGTCCTCGGTCATTGCTTCAGCGGCCAGTTCGGACAGGAACCAGGTGATGCCGTCGGCGTGGCCGGTCTGGCGCTGCCAGGTCAGGATGCGGTGTCCCAGGGGACGGAGCTGTCCGTGATTGTCGGCGGTGTCCTCGGTGCTCCAGGCGGCCATGGTGGTGGCAAGCTGCGCCCGGTCCCGGCGGGTGATGTACCTGATGCCCCGGTCGGACAGGGTGTAGCGCACGTCGCTCCGCTTGCCGTGCTGTTCCACCAGACCCCAGGTGTTCGCCAGGCTGCGGGTCATCTGGCTGACCCTGCCGTCGGACACCCCCAGCCAGCGGGCCAGGTGCTCCCGGGGGATCATGGGATGGTCGGTGATCAGGTCCAGGGCACGCTTCTCTGCAGGGCTTATGCCGAAGGCCGGGGCTGCCCTGACCATGCGCTCCGGGTCAGGCAGCGACGCCCGCTTACGCTCCGGCGCCTCCGGGTGGAACCACCTGCCCGTGTCGGCCTCTGAGACCACCTGCTCCAGGGTGCGGTATATCCTACCGAACGTCCAGTTGGACGAAATCCAGACCGTCCGGTCCCACTCTTCCAGGGTCTCCCGGCGCTCCACGGCTACGAAATAGTCCCGGAGATCCGCGTTGAGGCAGAACTCGTCGGTCAGCCGCTGCTCCCAGGGGCTGGGGACCAGCACCAGCACCATTGAGGGTCGGTGGTTGTGGCGGTACTCCGCGATGGCCCGCAGCCGGTCGTAGAGGGAGCGGCGCCGCAGCGCCAGGCCCTGGCGCACCACCCCGAAGCTGCTGCCATTGTGCAGGGTGATCACCGCGTCGAACCGGCCCCGGCGCTGGAACTCCACCCGGGTTTCCAGCCCGTCCACGCCGGGGGACAGCGTGGCCGCTAGGCGGTACACCGAAGCCACGGCGTCCATGCGGCGGATGAGCAATGCCAACCATTGTCGGGACATCGGGTAGGCCCGCACGAACTCCCAGGGCGCGTCGTAGCCCAGGGCGTCGGCGGCTTCGGCGATGCCCTCCCTAGTCAGGTAGTAGCGGTGGCTGGAGGGCAGATGGGCCGTGCCTTGGCTGGCTCGCCCGGCCAAGCCGTCTTGCAGGAGGGCAGCCAGGGCGCGGTGCACCGTCGCCAGCGGTTCGCCCAGGACCAGGGCCAACTCCCCCGCGTCGATGAAGGGCAACCGGGCCAGGGCGTCCAGGATGCGCTCTCGTGAAAAGGCCATGCCTCCAGCGTAGCAGCCGGAGGCTGCCGCCGTCATCGGGCTGGTGTCAGTGACGCTGCGACGGGAGAATTGTCGCTTTTTGTCTGTCCGAAATCTGCCCGGCGGTATAGAATGTCGGAGAGGCAGATCCCTTCCTTGGGAGTGATGACAGTGAACGAGCCAACCCGCCCTAAATCGGACGTTGCCCGCCTGGGCGACGAGATCTACCAGCGCGACATCCGGTCAAAGGTTGAGACGCGCCACCACGGAGAGATCGTCTCCATTGACGTGGACAGCGGCGACTACGCCATTGGCGGCTCCGTGGTTGCTGCGGCGGGGGAGCTGCGTGTCCGGCGACCGGAGGCCCGGGTGTGGTCCGTGCGGGTGGGGTATCCTGCGCTGCGGCATTTCGGGGGGCGTCCCCTGCTGAGAGGCCAGTGATCCAGGGCGTGGTGAACGCCGCCTACGAACCCATCGTGAGGCTGGCGTTGGAAGGTCCGTCGGGGCAAAGCCGGGAAATTGATGCTGTCGTCGATACCGGCTTCAACGGCTTCCTGACCCTGCCGCCCAGGATGATTGTCGAGTTGGAGCTTCCATTTCAATCGGAGGGCCAGGCGACCCTGGCCAATGGTAGCGTGGAGTTCTTCGACGTCTATGGCGTCACTGCATCGTGGGACGGGCATCCCAGATTTGTCGATGTGGACGAAGCCGACACCACGCCCCTCCTGGGAATGGCGCTGCTTGACGGCTACAGCCTGTATGTGGAGGTAGCCGCCGGCGGTCCGGTGGTGATACGGGCTGTGGAGTAGGCCCGCTCGCGCCGGTCCCGGTCTCCTGACACCACTAGGCACTCCCCGTCCCAGTACGCCATCCGCCCCACGATTTCCACCGTCTTCACGCTCACCGCGCACACCCGACGTAGCAGGTCTATCACCCGTTCCTTGTGGTCGACGAAACGGTAGGTGTTGAACCGCTCGGCGATGGTGGGGTCCCGGGGCTTGCGTTCCTTGTACTGGTCCAGCACCCACTCTAGGGCCGAGCGGCTGCCCAGTTGGTACTCCCACGCCTCCAGCGGCACTCCCCGTAGCGTGGTCTTGTCGTCCAGGATGATGGTTCCCTTCTCCTTATCGGCCCGCAGGACCGCCCGGCTGGGTTCCGCCTCCAGGTCAACCCGCTCCAGGGGATAGGGCTCCGCCTGCTCGAACCCGACGTGCAGGTCAAGCAACTCCTGCCCCATGTCCCGCCACAGGCGGAAGTCGTGGTAGAAGGGCAGGCGGGGAAACTCCCGCAGCAGGTCCACCCTGTAGTCGTGGCGGTACACCGGGTCGTGCATCACGGCGTAGGTGTAGGCGAAGATGTCCTCGGCGGTGATGCCATCGGGCCCAGCCAGTTCATCGAAAGCCTCGCCCCATTCCTGCCGGTAGTGGTCGTTGAACTGCCGGACGCTCCACTCGGTGACGTTGCAGACCCGCTCCCCGTCGTCGGTGTAGCGGTAGAAGGGCAGGCACTGATTGTCTCCTACGAAATGCAGGTCAACCAATTTGTCGGATGCCAGGGCGTAGAATGGCTGGTGCCGAGCGGAGAAATTGATCGTCGGGTTACTGTCAGTCCGATGGTGAGGAAAGATTTGAGGCATCTGGTATCGGCGATGCGTGACAATCGGCGCATAGTAACAGTGCTTCACGACGAAGGGCCGGTACATGGCGCGGGTGATGTTGATTTCCGAAAAATGAATTGCGTCTCCCTTTATCAGGTGGGTTTCCAATTCGGCCGTCCATTTGATGGACCTGTTGACCCAATCGCCCAAGGCGCTGCGGTCTGGCGTTTCATTCTTGAACCGTTCCCTCTCTTCACGGTAAACCTTCGAGAAATACATTCCTTTCGCCGCAAGAGCGTCCATGTTGAAGTCGTATACCCACTCGTCCCGGTTGGTGGCGATTCCCAGTGAATACAGCCTGAATACCGCCCCCTCATCCTCAACCCGCTTCGCCAGCTTGGTCTCGCGGTTCGCCAACGGCAGCAGTTTCTCAAAGTCGCTGTTGGACTGGTTGAGCCAGTCGTTGCGCTTGTCCGGCGTGATAGTCTCAAACTCAATGCCGTCCAAGCCGGCGCTCCCCAGGTAGGCCAGCTTGTCCTTGGCCAGTTCCGCGTCTTCCCGCCGGGCGTAGTGAATGCCGCACTGCCCCAGCCTGGACTTCTCTCTCACGAAGAACCCGATGGCCACGCCGGTCTGGATGCCGAAGACGTTGTGCGTGGTGCCCGAGATTTTCGGGTTGCGCCGCACGTCAGAGCCGAGGTCCAGAACGTAGATGTCGGTGAACTCCTCCCCTGCCACCTTGCGGAAACCGTCGTCCTGGCGGGTGTCCAGGTACGCCCGGTTGGTAATGAAGCCGACTATCCCGTCATCGTTCAGTCTATCGGACGCCCAGCGGATGAACCGCTTGTACATGTCGTACTGCTTGGTCTTCTGCGCCGTGCTGGCGGCTACGTAGGTCTCGCTGATCCGCCGGTCTATCTCCGGGTACTCCCGGTTCTTATTGTTGTCGTTTTCGTTCTGCTGGTTGGCGTTGTAGGGTGGGTTGCCGATGATCACGCTGATGGGCTTTTCGTTCTGCTCCTGCACCCGTATCCAGTTCTCTTCCGACAGCGCCCCCAGGTTGAAGGCTCCCTGCCGCGTCACCGCCCCACCACTGGCGCCCGCGCCCTGCCAGTCCATGTTGTCCAATGTGTCCACGAAGCACAGGTTGGTAAACTTCAGGTACTCCCCGGTCCGCTCCCTATAGGTGTACTCGATGTTCAGGTTGGCGATGTAGTAGGGCAGGATCGCCACCTCGTTGGCGTGGATCTCGTTGCGGTACTTGCCTTCCAGCCGATCCAGGGGCAGGTGGTTGATCAGGTTGGTGATGAACGTTCCCGTCCCCGTGGCTGGGTCCAGGATCTGCACGTGGTCGTCGGCCAGGGTTTTGCCGAAGTGCTTCCGCAGCAGCCAGTCCGTGCCCCGGATGATGAAGTCCACCACCTCGTTGGGGGTATAGACCACGCCCAGCCGGTCGGCGGCGGCCGGGTTGTACGCTTGGTAGAAGTCCTCGTAGATCGCCTTGAGGAACTGCTGTTTCTCGGCGTAGTCGGCGATCTCGCCGGCGGCCCGCCCGATGGCCCCGTAGTAGGCGCGCAGCCGGTCAATGGCCTCCCGCCGCACCTTGCCGGTGAAGAAGGTGCTCTCCAGGTCGTCCAACTGGCCGGCCACGTTGTTTTCCCGGTGGAACTGGTCCTCGTCAAAAACCCGGTGGAAGATGTCCTTGGTCAGGACGTGCTGGAGCAGCATCTCCCGCACGTCGGCCTCGGACACGTCGGGGCCGATGCTCCGGCGGCACAGGGCCAGGAACTCCGTTGCCCCGGCCCGGTAGTCATCGTTGCCCTCCTCGGCTGCCGCCACCGACTGCCGCAGGTTCTCCAGCACCGCCGGCAGGTCGGCCTTGAACTGCGCCTGGGCCTGGCGGAACTCCTCGATGCTGGGCAGTTCGTAGTCCAGGAACCGCCGTATCAGCCGGTGCAACTCCCCGGGTCGGGACATGTCCACCCTGAGGGCCACGTCGCCGTTCTGCACCAGCACCGCCGTCTCCGAGTCCTCGAAGACGATGTTGTCCCTGGGATAGCCCCGGTTGAACTTGGCCTGCATCTCCGCGTCCAGGTCGTCGTGGCTGTCCTTGGCCTCCCAGTAGCCCCGGGCCATGCGCAGGGTGTCCTTGACGGTGCCGTCGGGGATGACGTTGCCCGCCGTCTTCAGCTCGGGAATCAGCACCAGCCGTTCCCTGTGCTCGCGGCAGTAGGCGTCCAGGCAGTTCTGGAAGGCCGGGCGGATGTTCAGCTCGTTGTCCGAACCGCCGAACTCCACCAGTTCCCGCCGCCGGGCGTAGTAGTCCGCTATGTGGGGGTATGAAGGCATCTCACGGATACCTTACCCAAGCGCGGCTGCCGGCGCAACCGCGGGCAACCGGCCTGGAACTGCGGACCTGCGGCGGGAACACCGACGCGCAGGCCGCCTTGAACCGCCCCCACCGCAACGGCGAAGGGCCCTGGCCATACCGGCCAGGACCCCTCGCTAAGTCCAACCCTTGGTCCCGGCGGTGCCTCCGCTCGGCGCTAGTCCTTGATGATGATGGTGAGTTCGGTGGGCTCCCCGACGGTGTAGCCCGGGCCGTTCAGCACCCGGAAGATAGCCGTCTCGCGGCCTTCCGACCTGTCGTCGCGTATCGGGGCGAATATGAACCTGGCCCAACGCACGCCCGTGTCCCGGTCGAAGTCTTGGGGGGACTCAAGGGACCGTACCGTGAAGACGTCGCCCGCCTTCTCGATGGTCTGTCCCTGGATGCGTTCCACTGTGAAGTCCTCGTGCAGGGTCGCCGTTCCGCCGACGTACTGGAAGATCACGTCCCCCGTGAAGTTCTCGGTCACGTGCCACGTCGGGCGCGCCGCCCCGCCATCTTCCCACCATTCAAGCTGTGTGGCGCCCGTCCCATGGAAATTGGGATTGTTGAGAGAGGCCACCGGGGTGTTCTCATCGTGGTCGTCGTCCACGATGGTCAGCGTGTACTCATCGGCCGAACCCACCGAGTACCCCCGGCCCGGCTCCAGCGTCAGCACCACAATCTCGTCGGCCTCGTTGTCGCCGTCGCCGACAATGGTCACCGGGATGTCAGTGATCATCTCTCCGGGATCCACCCTCGCCGTCATCGTGGCGGGGACGCCGTAGTCATCGGAGCTGGTGGCGCCGATGTTGGACGGGCTGCTGACGCTGAAGGTCAGGAGCGTCCCGCCGTCCGGCGCCGGACGGTCCAGCTTCACCTCCACGTTGTGCGGGCTGTTGCTGCCGCTGTCGCCCTCGGCCACCTCGCCCGAGGCAGCGGTGAAGGTAGCCACCGGCGCGTCGTCGTCCAGGATGGTCAGCTCGTAGCGATGCGGCAGGGCCAGGGCGTAGCCGTCACCGCCCATCAGCGTCAGCACCACCCTCTCTTCGCCCTCGGCGTCGCCGTCGTTGACGATGTCTATCGGCACCTGGACCCGGGAGGGCCTGGCCGGGACCGTCACCGTCCCGGTACCGGAGGTAAGGCCGCTGATCGAGAAGTCCACGCCCTCATCGGCCGTGCCACCAACGGTGTATTTGACGGTGGTCTCCTCGTGGGGCGCCTTATCCAGCAGGATGGTTGCCCGGTGCGTGCCGGCCCGCTCGCTCACGCTGGCCGCCGCCGCCGCGAAGGCCACCAGCGGCAGGTCGTCGTCCGCGATGGTCAGCGTGTGCTCGCTGGGATCGCCCACGGCGTATCTGGAGCCGGCCCGCAGCGTCAGCACCACCGTCTCGTCCGGTTCGTGGTCCCCGTCGTCGATAATGGTTACCGGGATGGCAACGCTGGTGGCTTCTCCCGGCACCAGCGCCGTGCTGTCAACCCGGTAGTCCCGGTTGCGCGTGGCGTCGCCGCCCACGCCGTAGTGCAGGGTGAAGTCGCTAGGCGCCGGCTGGTCCAATCTGACCGTCACGTTGAGCGGGCCATCCCCCTCGACGGGGTTGGACGTGCCGGCGGTGAAGCTAACCCGGGGCAGGTCGTTGTCCCGGATGGTCAGCGCGTGCGTCTGCTGCGCACCGAGGTTGTAGTCCGAACTGGATAGCAGCGTCAGCTCCAACCTCTCGTCGCCCTCGGTTAGAGAGTCGTCGGTGATGTTCACCGGGATGGTTACGCTGGTGGCCCCGGCGCTCGCCGACACCGACGCGGTCGGGCCGGTTACGCCGGCGATGCTGTAGTCCACGTCGCGGGTGGCAGGGCCGCCCATTTGGTAGTTGATGGACACGTTGCCGGCGGGCGACGGGTCCAGGTTGATGACCACGTCGTACGTGCCGCCATCCTCGTCAACCCCGCTCTCGGCCCGGGCGAACTCCGCCCGGGGGCCGTCGTCGTCGGCGATGGTCAGCCAGTAGACCTGGAGACTCCCCAGGGCGTAGCCGTCGCCCTGGGACAGCCAGAGGATCAGCGACTCATCCGGCTCGCTGGTCCCGTTGTCCGTCGGCTGCACCGGGATGACCACGCTGGTCTGCCCGGCCCGGGCCATAACCGTCCCG
Organism: Chloroflexota bacterium; assembly: GCA_028874075.1. Classification (GTDB taxonomy): domain Bacteria; phylum Chloroflexota; class Dehalococcoidia; order Lucifugimonadales; family UBA3495; genus Bin22. The sequence goes on along the minus strand of JAPPLU010000003.1, from coordinate 7,206 downwards.
GAGCCGCTGATGGTGTAGTCTCCGTTGACTCCGGCCCCGGCCACGGCGTCGCCCTCCGTGGTGTAGCCGATGGGGAAGTCCTCGTGGGGCGCCGGCTCCACCTGGATAACCACGTTATGCGGGCCGGCATTCTCCTTCACCACGCCCGCGGCCGGCTCGGCGAAGGACACCGTGGGATCGTCGTCGTCCGCCACCGCGACGCTGGCCGACCGGGCCGACGACAGCGCGTAGCCAGAGCCGCTCAGCAGGGTCAGGACCACCGCGCCGTCGGCCTCGCCGGTATCGTCCGCCTCGGTGGGGACGGTGATGTCCGCCCGGCCCCGGCTGTCAATGATTACCGAATCCTGGCCCAGGTCTCCCCCGGACACGAAGTTGCCCCGCTGGGACACCGTGTACTGCACCTGGAGCGTGTCGCCGGCGACCGGGGCCGGGGAGGCGCTGATGGTGAATTGAGCGTCGCCGCCCTCCACAACTCCGGCACCGCCCTGCACCGTCAATTGGGTCAGATCCGAGATTCCGGCAGCCGTCAGCGCCGGCTCCGACCAGTACCCGGGAACCTTCTGCGTGTTCACCGCCCGCACGTAGTAGCAGGTGAGCTCGTTCGGGTTGATGGAGTAGTCCAGGTGCACCCTTCCCGTGACCTCCTCTCCGGCCTGGTCAAGCCGGGGCTTCCGGCAGGTTTCCTCTCCCCGGGCCGTCCACAGCTCGTACTTGGATATCGGCCAGCCGTTCACTGATTCCACCGGGCCCCAGGTGACCACGGCGATGGGCGGATCGGCATAGGTCAGCACGCTCAGGGAACGGGGCGTTCCCGGTGCTTCCTCGCCGATGGACGCCACCGTGTACCAATGGGTCTTGTGCCCGACCAGGTTGACGGCCCGCACCGTGTAGCACTTGACATCGCCGGCGCGCGGGGTCACGTCCAGGTACATCGGGTGGTGGGTCGTTGCGGTGGGCACGGCGTCGAAGGCCGGCCGCTGGCAGGTCTCCCCCGGCGGCGTGAACCAATGCACCTCGTAGCGGTCCACTTCCCAGTCATGGAGCCGGTCCACCTCTTCCCAAATCAGCAGAGATGGGTCGAAATCGTGGAAGGTCCGCACCACCAGGGAGCGGGCGGCACCTGGCCGCGCCCTGATGCTGACGCCCGAACTGTTTTCCGTGATGTGGTCCAGATAGGTGCCGGTGTGGGTCTCGCCGTCAATGGTCACGGTGTACGGGCCGTTGTTGGCGATGCTGGCTCGGATCTGGCCCGCGTCATCCGCGTCCGTAACCAGGGTCAGCGTCGGAGGATCAGGGCCGTAGGTGATTGGCAACGGCTGGCTCAGCGTCCAGACCGCATCGCAGAGGCCGCCCACGCAACGGGTTTCCAGGTACTCTCCGGGCCATCGCTCGTCCAGGATAACCTCCGCCCCCTGGGGCACATTGGTCAGGGTGATTCTCGGCGAGGAGACCGCATCCGGCCCGTTGTTGACTGCCTGGATGGTGTAGCCCCAATGCTCCGGTGGCGCCAGCGAGCTGGGGCCTCCGTCGCGGACGGCCAGCTCCGCTATGGGGCCGACGTGGAACGTGTAGTCGCCGGCAACGGTGTACACCTTACTGTCGGCGCGGGTCACCATGGCTTGGAAATTCACCACGTAGGTGCCCAGCTTCTCGAACTCGAAGAACATATCAGTATGCCTGGTCGTTGCTCTGCTCAGGCCGAAGCTACGTTGGTGCGATGGGTTGGGGTCGAAGAACGTACCCGCCGTTGAATTATCAAAGCGAACCTTGACCCGGCCCGGGGTGGCCCCACTCACGCTGGCTGTCAGAACTATCCCGCTCCAGGCATCGATATTGGGACTGAGGTCCGCGCGTGAGTACCAGACCCGAACGCCCTCATGATTCAAGGCGCCCGAATCTTTCCGTCCGGTTTGCCACGAAACGGTGGTCCCGTCCGTGAGGCTGTCATTATCCCCGTCGTACTGGCGGCCGGCCGGGTCGTGGACTTGAAAGATGAGCGATTGCGGAGCAAAAAACCTGTCTTCGCCAGCGTGGTCGGGCAGTACGATGTCATCGGCTTGCCTCTCGTGCGCCAGCAGCAGCAGCTCATCGTCGTCGCCGCAGGGACTAGCAGTAACGCCCACGCAGTCGTGAATCCACCAGAGGACAATTTCGCCGTCAGGCAATATCGCCTTTGGCTCGGCCAGGCACGCCTCGGCGACGTCGTTCCGCAGCTTGCGCTGGTCAAGTTCAAAGGGTGGCACGGCGCTCACCACCCTTGCGGTCAGACAGCGCCGTTCCGGGGGGACCCTCGCCAGCGATGGGGCATCGTCCTTCCTCACCGGCACATCCAGGGCAGGCCACGGAGCCGTAGCCCTGCCAAGGTCCCAAATCAGGGTTTCGGGGTCAAAGTTTCCCGTTGCCGGCTGTATCTCTCCGGCAAGTTCCAATCCGTCCAACTCGATCCGAATCCGCACGTCGAACTGGGCGCTGCTGAACTCTCCCGGGCGAACGTCCACCAAGTCGCGGATTGCTTCTACGAATGGGGTAACCGTGACGATAGTTGCTGAGGGAATATCATCACCTCCCAGGGAGCGGGTCTCAGCTGACACGCCGGCGTCCCCGAAAGCGTGCAAGGTCTGGTTCCGGCCTCTATCGTCATAGGATAGATACCACTGCTCAACCACGTTGTTGTACTTGACCTCTGGCCGGTCAGATGGCTCGGCATCGATTATCTCGGCTTGCAAATGCAGCGGGGTTACGGTTAGTGTCGTTGGCTGGCCAGACCTTCGGACCAGCAACTGATAAGACTCGCCGCCGCTGACCTGGAATCGGTCGCGACTAAAGATTGCTTCAGCGCTGCCTCCCGACGGCAACTCCGGTATAGACCAGATTCCTGTCTCAGCATCAAACCGCCCCAGCGAGAGGTCTTCCACTACATCACAGCTCAATTCCCCACAGCTCTCATCTTGCAGTGGTGAGATTCTCACTTTGATGTCTCTCACCGCAACCTGGTGTCCATCGATGCCGACGTTCCGAATGGTCAGACTCCAGGATGGAAGAATACTGCCAGGTGATTCCGGTCGTGATTCCAGGGCAAGGTCGAAACGGATAGGGGGGGGCTGATAGGTCGCCGATGGCGAGGCGACAGCCGTGTCGGACGCGAACGAGGCGCTCAACACGGCCAGCAGGCACAGCGCGGCCAGCAACCCGGCGCTCGCCTTCAACGACTTCCTTCCGTAAATCAGCCCGCTCATAACCTAGACCCCTATGGGTTGCTCCAGGTTACGTGGATTTCCTGGGAAACAAGTCTCCCAATATGCTCTCCGGAGTAGGTTACTACCGCCCTGTAGATGTGGGACGTGCCGCCCGGCTCGCTGGTGGACCAATGGGCTGAACGGCGTTCTCCGTGCAGATAGACGCTTTCCCAAACACCGTCACCGATCTTGCGCGACCAGTCATAATTTGGAAGGGCGCCCAGGGGCAGTTCACCAACCTCGGCCGTGAAATGGACCGTCCCATTCGCTGCGGGGGTGGCGTTGTCAACGCTGGCCCTTACGTAGGGGCCCTCGTCTTCCAGAGCAATCTCGACCGTGAGGGCGTCATCGATGGTCGGGTCAAAGTTGCTTTCGTGGTCTATGTTGTTCGTCACCTCCAAAGTGAGGTTGTAGGTGTCCTCGGTCTCATAGTCCAAGGTGGCGTGCTCAGCAACCTCGATTTGGACGGTGTGCGGATTGGTCGCGGGGGACAGGACGAAGTTCTCGTAGCCCTCGCCGGAGAGGACATACTCCAAGTCATCAGCTTCCGAGAAGACGGCAATGAGGTCGCCGACGTCGGTTCCGACCGGGGAGTTTTCCGGTACGCTGAGCCTGACACCGAACTGGGGCGGCTCCACCTCGTCGAGTCTATCCCCGACCTGGAAAACATAACGCTTGACCTCGCTGGTCTCGGTTACCTGTTCGCTGATCGGGGTCCAATCGGCGGGAGCTGGGTCAGGATGCCGCACGTAGGCGACCAACTTGACCCAAATCTCGTAGGTGCCGGCTTCCGTGAAGACCCACTGCAAGTCCTCAAGTTGCGTCCCCGGCTCCATCTGCATTTCACTGATGCCAGCCTCCGCGCTTGACCACACGAATGCTTGTGCTCCGTTGTTCTCCTTTGGTGCGCGGTAAGCCAGGAAGTGCGGGTGCCCGGTCAGGTGGCCGGGGTATCGTTCGACCTCTAGCTGGTAGCGCAAAGGAGGCTGGCCGTCGGTCGCGTCCCAATACTGAGCATCAAGGTGTCGCGTCGAGAAGCCCAAGGTCAGATTGGAGGTCTCAACGGCTTCGGTGTCAGGGTCGTCCAGCCGTAGCCACCAGACCGGATCGCCGGCATCGACGAAAGAGCGAAGGCTGGGATACTCGTCCAGGGAAATCTGAGCACCGTTGGAATCGTCCGCCGCGCCGTCAACCGCCGTCGCCTGGTGGGTGTTCTTTACGTGAAAGATGGCCTCGTGAATGTCTATGTTGGACTCGGACAACGTGGTGACTGTGATCATCGCTTCCCCGGACGGGTCATCGGGGTCAGGCTCGGTGGTCTGTGTCACCAGGGGTGGGCAGAGGTTGGTGTGGAGGTAGTTGCCCTCCTTTTCCGAGTCCGCCAACTCCGTTTCCCAGTAGGCGTCGAACAGCGCGTAGTGGCCCTCGTCTATTTCGTGGGGTTCAGGCTGGAAGGCGGTTTCGGCGCCGGGGCCGCAGGGTTTAGGGTCGGTGTAGGTGTTGGTGGCGTTCTGTGCCTGGGTCGGCCCGGCGGTCAGGGCCACCGCCACCGCGACGGCGGCGATGAGGGTCAGCACCAGGACGGCGCCGAAGAGTTTCAGGGGCATTGCTGCTTGGGTAAAGGTGTGCATGGGTTTCTGGTATTCCTCGTTCTCGAAATTTCGGTTGGGTTTGGTTAGTCTTTCCGGGTATCGCGCTCAATGCGCGTGGGGGGTGGTTACACTGGTTCATCTCCGTGCCGGGCGGCTGGGTACGGGGGCAGTCCGGCGGCATCAAGCAAAACCTTGGGACCGGCATCGGTGCCTCGGCAGTCAGGGGCTGCCACCGCCACACGCAAAAAAGCGGCCAGACCCGCGACAGTCAATGCTGTCGGGATCCGACCGCCAAAGCGTCGGCCGGCATGATTTGAGGAGCTGGGCTGCCTAGAAGCGGGTCTGCCCTCGGGAAACTCGGGGGGGGGCTGAAAGGGGTAGGTATGGGCAAATTCAAGCCCAAAACGTCAGATGCGTCAGGGCCCGGCAAACCCCGGTGCTGACCTCTGGCTGGGATGTTTATGCCTGATCTCAGGTTCATCTCAATTGCGCAGCGTATGCGGCGGTTGCTCAGCTATCGTTATCGCTTGGTTTGCGGTAGCCGGTGGCAAGGCTTCCAGCCGAGGGGTAGTGGGTTCCCGACTGTGGCAGAACATCTTGACGGATTCCAGGCTGGCAACGTGAAGGCCGCCTTTCTTGATACATTATTGATACTGTGTATCTTATCCAAGATGTTACACCGCCGGCGCTGTTTCTGTCAACACCGGGAGCGCGCTCACCCTTGCCGGGCCTTGCCCAAGCCGGCACCCAGAGAACGGGGCCAATGGCGGCGTTCCGGTTGCTCGCCAGAGCGGAAATGGCAATCGCCATCCGCAAAGGTCGTTGCGGCCCGGGACCAATCCCTCTGCGCCGGTTGCCCGGAAGCGCCGGCTGGCTGTAAGGTATGGCCAATGGCATGAGGCGGGCACGGCGTATAATCGCCGTGCCCGCCTTGTCATCAGCCCTGATACGGATTATTCTCTCTACAAGTTTACCTCCCACCGGAAAGTTCGCAGTACGGTACACTTCGGCCCACCAAGCTGGACAAAATCAAGAACCTTTCACATCAGGTTCACCCTGGGCTTATAGGCGCCCTTGGCAGTATCCATAGTGAGGCCGCGATTGGCTTGACGATGGAAAGGTCGTCGTGGCAGTCGCAAAGGGTCCGTAGCTCCAATCAGGGCATCACAACCGGGCGAGGCCGCTCCGGCAATCCGTCGGGGCGGCCTTTTGCCGGTCACGCCGTCAAGGAAGGACATTGCCGTTCCCTCGGCAGCGGTATAGGGGGCGCTGGATCACCGCATCTCTAAGCGGCGTCGGTGTCATGGTGCAGAGCAAGGGGCCGGGGCGGCCCCCTCCGCCGGACTGCTGCCCCGGCGCAGCCCCAAGCTGGTCCTCCACTATGGTCATGGTTCCCACGGCGTCGGGCAACTGCTTCCCTCTACCATAGGCGGCCTGGGCGAATGTGAGGTTCCCCGGTCAGGCTGAGCGGCGGATTCTTGCCCACAGCCGGAGCGTCCCGCCGGCGCACACCGCCGCCAGCGTGGCCACGATCAGTATCGTCTTGACCAGGGTGAACGCCGCCGCCAGCCAGGCCAGCGGAGACGGCGCCCCGTCGTGGCTCAGGGCCAGCGCGGCCACCGTGACGTTCTCCAGCACGTCCGCAAAGGCGAGGGCCAAAGGCAGCAGGTACAGCGGCGCTCCGCCGCGAAAGAGCCGGAACAGCAGGACGGCGAACAGCAGGCCGTAGCAGGCCGGAAACACCATGTCGATGGTCAGCGCGGTGGTGGCGTAGACGGCCCTGGCGCCGGCGTCGAGGCCGTCCAGGGCGTCGAACAGGGCCGCCGCCTCCCCTGGCGTGTACCAGCCCCGGCCGTCGAGCAGGTCCAGCCCTCCCAGCCTCGCCTGGCGCCAGGCCAGGCCCGCCACGCAGCCGGCGACGCCCGCCAATGCCGCCGCCGCCACCCTCCAGTTGGCGCATCGCTCCACCGTCCCGCCAACCGACAACGCCATCATCTCCTCCTGACCGGCCGTGCCGCCATTCCCAGCGAGTTTCGCTTCTCCGCCGTCCGCCGGTCCGGAGCAACCTGCCCGCGACCACGCCCGCGACGGACGGGGTATCCTCAGTCTATCACGTCGGCGCGACCACCGGGGGCGCGCCGCTCCGGGTCTCGAGGCCGGCCATCGCCGCCGCCCGGGACGGCGGCGGGCCGCCTTCCCCGGTCCGGCTTGCCCTGCCTCTTTCCCGTGCCGCCGCGGCGAGGCTGAACGCTGGCTCATGCGCAATGCAATGCCGGGTCATCCATTCAAAATGCCACAGCCCCCGAAAGGAGGCTGTGGCGGGTTTCCGTCGGGGATGGACGGGGTGAGATCAGCGAGTGGTGAGCCGGCCCTCCGCC
>JAPPLU010000069.1 GCA_028874075.1 Chloroflexota bacterium | reverse complement strand
TCCCCAGGTTTTCCCTATTCTAGCTCTCCACCTCTATTCATGCGATAGCCCTAGCAAAGAAGGCTGTCCTGTTGACAAGACAATCAGCACCCAGGCCGCACCCACCCCTGTGATACAATTTCCCCGCTTATGTATTCCAACGGCAATGCGACCACCACAAGCGCCGCCCGGCTGGCCAAGCTGGCCCCGGGGCAGTCGCTGTCGCCCGATGCGGTATTACGCGCGCTGGCGCGGGTGGCGCCGGAGTCTTCGGAGTCCCCAAATAGCAGTTGCGCAGTGCTGTATCTGGCGCCCGAGGACCTGGGCCGGTGGCCTGAATCCAGGGATCCGGAGCTGCGGGCGTGGCGTCGGTTCCTGGCCCCTGCCATAGAGGGCCCCGGGGGAGATGCGCTGCTGAAATCGGATACGGGGCTGGCAGTATTCAGGAATGGAGAACGGGGGTTGGCCATTGTGCCGCCCTTTCCCATTGGAGAAACGGTAGCAAGCGAGGAATGGGACGAGGGACCATTGTCCCAGCTCTTGACCACCGACTACACCGTGGGTGTGGTCCTGCTGCGGCTGGGCCGTTACCTGGTGGCGGTGTTCCGGGGCGAGGAACCGCTGGTAACCAAGACCGATACCCGCTACGTCAAGGGCAAGCACCACGCCGGGGGCACATCTCAGCTGCGGTTCAAGCGCATCCGCGAGGGGCAGATGCGCAAGCTGTTCGACGAGGCCTGCGGGGTGGTGTCGGACCGGTTTCGACCCCACGAACGTCAGATGGACTACATTCTGCTGGGCGGCGAACGGCTGACCCTGAGCGGCTTCCTGAAGGTATGTCCCTACCTGCAGCGTCGCCAGGACCTCATCCTGGACCGGCGCCTGAACATCCGCGACCCCAAGCACGACACCCTGGAGACGGTGGCCGGCCTGCTGCGTCAGAGCCGGGTGTGGGCCATAGTTCCCTAGATAATATATTCAGACATGGGTGGACAGGATACACAGGATGACTAAACGATGAGCAACCACATCCTGTCTATCCATGTAAGTTAATCCTGGTGAGAGTTGATTAGAGATTCGAAAACAATGCAGTCCACCACACTGGGCGGTTTTGAACGGGCCCTGGGACTGTTGGAGTTTGACCAGATACGGCGGCGGCTGGCCGGTTTTGCCCGCACCGTCCTGGGGCAAGAAAGGGCCCTGGAACTGACGCCGGTGGGGAATGCCCTGGAGATCGGGACAAGGATGCAGGAGACGGACGAGGCGAGGCTGTTCCTGGACAATGGCGGAGGGCTGGAATTCGGCCCTGGCGCGGACCTGCGGGAGTACGTGCAGCGGGCCATGCTGGGCGGCGCCTTGCGGGGCGAGGAACTGCACCAGATCCAGCAGTTGGCCGCTGCCGCAGGGTTCAACCGCAAGGCCCTGGCCCACCGGGACGATTTGCCGCTGCTGGCGGGCATGGCCGGTAACATCCCCGACCTGGGCGGGCTTGAAGATGCCATCCGGCGAGCCATCAGTCCAGTGGGCGAGATTCTGGACGACGCCAGCGCGGAGTTACGGCAACTGCGCCGGGAGTCCCGCTCCGCCTACCAGCAATTGAACGAAGTGATGCAGCGCAGCCTGCGCCGCTACCAGCAGCGGGCCGTGGTGCAGGAACCCATCATCACCCAGCGGAACGGGCGCTTGGTCCTGCTCATCAAGGCCGAGAACAAGTCCCAGATTCTAGGCATAGTCCACGACGTTTCCGACAGCGGCGCCACCGTCTTCATTGAACCCCTGCCGGCCATTGAGACGGGCAACCGGTGGCGGGAGACCCGCCTGGCCGAGGAGCGAGAGGAGGAGCGGGTGCTGCGAGCCCTGGCCGCCCGGGTGGGTGACGAGGGCGACGACCTGCAACTGGCCCTGGATTTGATGGCCCGGCTGGACCTGGCCATGGCCAAGGGCCGCTATTCCGCCGACCGCCGCGCCGTTGCTCCGGTCATTGAATCAGCGTCGCCACGCCTGCGCATCACGGGCGCGCGCCATCCCCTGCTGACGGAGCGGGTGGTGCCTACCAGCGTCCAGCTGGGCGGCGATAACGGTGTGATGGTCATAACCGGTCCCAACGCCGGAGGCAAGACGGTGGCGCTGAAGACGGTGGGCCTGCTGGCAATGATGGCCCACGCGGGCCTGCACGTTCCGGCCGAGGCCGCCGAGTTTCCCCTACTGGACGGCATCTACGCCGATATTGGCGACCAGCAGAGCATTGAGCAGTCCCTGTCTACCTTCAGTTCCCACATCCAGAACCTGCGGGCCATTCTTGCCCAGGTAACAGCCCGCTCCCTGGTGCTCATTGACGAACTGGGCACCAGCACCGACCCGGAGGAGGGAGCAGCCCTGGCCCAGGCCATCCTGGGGCATCTGCGGGGGCGGGGCGTAACGACCATCGCCACCACCCACCACCGGGGAGTGGCAAGGTACGTCCAGGAACAGCCTGGGATGGTCAATGCCAGTGTGGACCTGGAACCGGGCACCCTGGAACCCACCTACCGCATAACCCTGGGCCTGCCGGGCCGCAGCTACGCCCTGACCATCGCCGACCGGATGGGGCTGGCGCCCGAGATTCTGGAGGAGGCGCGCTCTTTTATTGCGCCGTCCCAGCTGGCCACCGACGACCTGGTGCAGGAGTTGCAGCAGGAAAGGGCGGTGGTGGCCCAATTGCGCCAGGAATCCGAGGAACTGCTGGCCCAGGCCCAGGCGGAACAGGCGGAGACGGAAGCCCGGCTGGCCACGGTGGAGGCGGCGCGACTGGAACTGGTGGAGGAGGCCCGCCAGGATCTGCAGCGGCGCATCGGTGGGCTGCTGGCCCAGCTTAACCAGGCCGAGCGGGCGGCGGAACACGCCGAGGCGCAACAGGCGGCCCAACGGCTGATGCGGCCATCCCCGGGCGCGCCGGCCCGTACTACCGGCGGCGGACAAACGTCGGAGCGGTTCCGGGCCTACCAGGAAGACCTGGCCCAGTTGCAGAAGGAACTGACTGCGCCCCAGTGGGAACCCATAGAGGTGGAGCGGACGCCCTGGCAGGAGGAGTTGCGCAGTGGCGACCGGGTCTACATTCGGGGCATTCCCCGGCCGGTGGAGGTTATCTCACCCCAGGATGCCGACGAGCATATCGAGGTGCTGCTGGGCACCATGCGGGCCAGGATTCCCGTGTACCAGTTGGAGCGTCCCGCCGAGGCGGGGCTGGAAGCAGGCACGGCTGACGATCTACCGACGACTGTGCCAATGTCTGGCAATGGGGGAACGGCGACACTTGCAGGCATTGACCCCAACACCCCGGGGGTACGGTTCCGCCACAACCGGGACGCAGGCGTTTATTATCGCCGCCCGTCGCCCCGCCAGGTGAAGACCGAGCTGGACCTGCGGGGCCAACGGGTGGACGAGGCGCTGGACAAAGTGGAGACGCTGCTGAACGAGGCGGCGCTGAGCGGCGTACCGGAAATACGCATCATCCACGGCCGGGGCACCGGAGCCCTGCGCAACGCCGTCCGGGAATACCTGCGCGGCCACCCCCTGACCGCGTCGTCCGGGCCGGATGCGGAAAGCGCCAATGACGGCGTGACGGTTGTCGAGTTGAAGTAGAGGTGCATTCGTGACAGAACAAAGTCAACTGACACCCATGGAACGCAAGGCAAGGGCCCTGGTACGGCTTGAGGAGGGTCGGAGTGCTCTGCGGCAGGCGCTGGAGGGTATTGACGCCGAGGACGCATTCCTGGGCTCCCGCTGGTCGGTGTGGGAGGTGCTGCAGCACCTGGACGCCGAGAACTTTGTTGATGCGCTGGAGAAGATCTCCATAGGCGAGATGGAGATGCTGCCGCCTTTTACCAGCCGGGAGGGACGACTGCGGCAGGATATTGAACACCTGGAGGGCACTTACGACCGGCTGAAGTCCGTAATTGAAGGACTGTCCGAAGAGCAACTGGCCCGGCCCGTTACGCCGCCCAATCCCCGTAACTCCTTCCCTGGCCTGACCATGCTGGAACTGGTGGAGCGGTCTGCGGGGCACGCCGGGACCCACGCTCGCCAGGTGGAACTGACCCGCAAGTACGTGGCCGAGTTCAATGCAAGGGAGAAGGCGGTTACGGTGTTGACCCTGGGCAATGGCGACATGGATGCAGTGCCATTGCGGGTCAAAGAGCTTATCGCTTTTGCGGATTACACCGCCGGGGACGCGGCCGCCCTTGACTTGGTGCGCCCGTGGGTGCGGGGGCTGGAGGCGGTCATCCGCCCCGACAATCTGGAGGAAGTGGTATCACGCCTGGGTCGTGAGGCCCGTGCTGGGCTTTGGACGGTGATCTGCGTAACCGGAGGCAGTCCTCAGGACGAACATCCCGATCTTATGGCCCTGGCCAGCCAACACTGCGACAAGGTGGTGGTGGTTTAGGGATTGGGTCCAGGAGAATAACGTCACCCCTCTGCCTTCCCCCGCCAGGGAGGAAGGAGTAAGTTTCAACTGACTGTCAACCTTTACCCAATGAACAAGGTGTATGTCAGGCCCGTGGGCTGGGTTACTTCTTGGGGGTCAAGGATGCGGCGCTTGGAATCCAGGGCCCGGCGGGCGACTTCCCGGTTGATGGGCGGCACCTGCTCCAGTGCGTCAATCTCGTCCAGGGAGAAATAGGCGGCCATGTCCACCTCGTGGTCGTCGGGAGTGGGTTCGCCAGAGACAGGACGCAGAGCCATGATGACGTAGGTGCTGTTGCCGTTGTCCGGGTCGTACCGGTTGCGGATGCCCAGGACCCCCACCACCTCGGCGGTTACGCCCGCCTCCTCTGCTACCTCGCGCACCACCGCCTGCTCCATGGTCTCGTCCTGCTCTACGAAGCCGCCGGGTATCTGCCAGTTGCCCCGGCCCCGGCGGGAAGCGCGGCGCACCATCAGCAGCTTGTCGTCCTTGATGACGGCGCCTCCCACGCCCAGGTTGTAGTTGGTGTTATAACGTTCCGGTGGCGGCATATATGCTCCTTTAACATGGATTAACAGGATGTACAGGAATGGGAGAATAGCGGCGTCTCTTTCAATCCCCAATCTCCAAATTCCCGAAGGTAACTGTACCCGCTATCGTCAACTCCCCAGTGGGCGTCTCGGGGGTTGGCTGTTCCCGGTTGTCCTGGACGTGTCCGAAGTGGGTGCTGACCTGGTCCAGGCTAACCCGCCAGTCCGGGGGTACTCGAAGGTGCAAGCCGCCAAAGGTCAGGTTCACAGCCAGCAGGGCGTGACCAGCGGCCAGCGCCGTATCCCGTAAGTCCAGCGCCACGTTACCGAAATTGGTTTCCACCTCGCCACCGGGGAACTCACGACCTTGGTAACGCTCCTCAATGCTGTTGAAGACGGCCCGCCAGGTATCGCCGGACTCGGAGCGCGTGACAGTCGAACCCTCCACGATTTTGCCGGATACCCAGTCCCGGCGGCGGGTTCTCCTGCTTCGCCGGCCCAGCAGGATGGCCAGCCCAACGATGACGATGAATACGGGCCAGACCACCGAGAAGTCCCACTCCCACAGGTCCAGGGCCGAAAGCTGGAAGCCTATTCCCAGCAACAGCAATATGATCGGCCACAACCGGAACCGAAATCCGGCGGAAACCAGTTCCCAGAGGCCCCACACAATCAACAAGAGAGGCCACCAGGTTCGGACAAAGTCCCAACCCCAGTCCAGGTTGATAACGTTAGTGTTGCTCAGGAGGAGCAAGACACCTATAGCAATAAGAATGCCGCCGACAATGAATCGGGCTTTACTCCGGGACGAGTTCATAGTCCAGTCCTTCCATTGATTCCCTGCTTAGCTCTGTCCCGCTGCGTCTCTTTGTGAACGAGAACTTTGAGCAAAGAGACGCATAGAGACAGAGGTTCTCAGAGAGGACTACTTCCCCGCCGGCACCGGCACTCCCGCAATATTCACCGGCACGCTGCCAAAGGTGTGGCGGGTAGTGTAAAAGAGAGTCTTCCAGTCGTCGCCGCCGAATGCCATGTTGGTGGTGCCCGGGGCGCCGTGGACGATGATGCCCAGGGGGCTGCCCGCAGGGTCCATGACCCAGATGCCGCCGGAACCGCCGCAATATACGTTGCCCTCCACGTCCACCTTCATGCCGTCGGGGTTGCCTTCCCGTTCGCCTCCCAGGTCGCAGAAGACCCGGTCGGTGGCGATCAGGGGCATGCCGTTGGGTTCCAGGTCGAAGGCCCGGATGTGGCGGCGGCGAGTGTCGTTGATGTAAAGAATGCTCTCGTCGGGGGACAGGGCCAGGCCGTTGGGGCGACTGAAGTCCCAGACGATGAGGGTGATAGTGCCCAGATCAGGCGAGACGTGATAGACGCCGTTCCAGTCCAGGTCCAGCCCCGGGGTGGGAAAGCCCGGGTCGGTGAAATAGATGTCGCCCTTGGAACTGACTATAACGTCGTTGGGACGGTTGAGTCGGCGCCCCCGGTAGTTGCTTGCGACTACGGTTATGCTGCCGTCGGGTTCCTGGCGGGTAACCCGTCGGGTGTCGTGCTCGCAGGCCAGCAGCCGGCCGCTGGGGTCGCGGGTTAGGCCGTTGGCCCGGTTGGTGGGTTCCATGAAAAGGCTGACGCCGTCGGCGGCTGTCCATTTCATGCGGCGGCTGTTATGGATGTCACTGAAGAGCAGGTAACCGCCCTCGTGCCACCACAGAGGGCCCTCGGCCGGGCCCATGGCGCCGCCGTAGCCGTCGCCAAGTTCGGTGATGGGCGCATCGGGGGATACTATCTTTTCCAGGTTGGGTGAAATTACTTCTATAGGCATGATTTTCCTCCTGAAGAGTGTCTCTGTTTATCTCTGCGCCTCTGTGCCTCTTTGGTAAGGAAACCTTTCTTCACAGAGAGACGCAGAGAATGAGAGTTTTGCAGAGAGTCTTATCGGTCGGTGGGCACCGGAATACCGGCAATCTTGATTTGAACGGTGCCCACGGTACCGCGGGTGGTGAAAAAAAGCGTCTTCCAGTCCGCGCCGCCCATGCAGAGGTTGGTGGTGGCTTCCTGGCCGTGGACCACGGTGCCAAGGTGCCTTCCGGTGGAGTCGAGAATCCAGAGGCCGCCGGAACCGCCGCAGTAGACGTTGCCCTCCACGTCCACCTTCATCCCGTCGGGAACGCCGGGACGCTCGCCCCGCAGGTCGGCGAAGACCCGGTCGGAGGACAGCGCAATGCCGCCGGTGGGCAGCACGTCGAAGGCCCGGATGTGGCCCCGGCGGGAGTCGTTGACGTACAGGATGCTCTCGTCGGGCGAGAAAGCCAGGCCGTTGGGCAGGGTAAAATCGGCCACCAGCAGGGTCATGGTACCCAGGTCGGGAGAGACGCGATAGACACCGGAAATGGTCTGCTCCCACTGGTTGGCCACCCGGGGGAAAGTCCAGGGGTCAGTAAAGTAAATGCTGCCGTCGGACTTGACGATGACGTCGTTGGGCCGGTTAAGTTGGCGGCCCTGGAAGCTGTTGGCGATGACGGTGGTACGCTCCCCGTCCCGGCTGAGGCGGGCCACCTGGCGGCCGTCGTGTTCAGCGGATAGCAGGCGACCTTGCAGGTCTCGGGTCAGGCCGTTGGCCCGATTGGTGCCTTCAGTAAATACGGTGACACCCTCGCCCTCGGCCCATTTCATGCGGCGGTCGTTGTGGATGTCGCTGAAGAGCAGGTAGTTGCCCTCGTGCCACCACAGGGGCCCCTCAGCCGGGCCGTTGGCGCCGCCGTAGCCGCTGCCGAGTTCGCGAATCTCCGCGTTCAAGTCTATGATCTGTTCCAGTTCGGGCGCCATCTGTTCTATGGGCATGTTGTAGTCCTCCGGATGTTGAATTTCTGGGTAGTTTGCGGTTGGCCTCGCCGGAACGTTGCCCCGGCTCCCCGGCATTATACGAGATAGCCGGGGGAGATTCATGCGGTCAGTGTTAGGAAACCCTGCCCGAGCCCTTCCTCATTGACACTCCAGGTAGGGTCTATCATACTGGCGGGAAGGGAATTGGGTTGCCCGTCCCGAAGAAATTCAGCTTCCGGCGGCGTTGACGCCCCGGAATCAGCCAAGTGAGGAGACTCGATGTACAAGGAAATCCTGGTGCCTTTGGATGGTTCGGAAGTGTCGGCCAGCGCCCTGCCCACTGCCCGCCAACTGGCGGAGGCGCTGGGGGCGCGCATCCACCTGCTGCAGGTTACCTCCCAGTCAGAAGACTTTTCGGTAATGCGAGGTGCCGAATTCGGCGCCATGGGGTCGGACTTCTCCCAGCAGGTGCTGGACGAGGTGTTGACCGCCCAGCGGGACCGGATTGAGCGGTACCTGAACGAGGTGAGCGACGAATTGCAGTCGGTGGGGCTTACCGTGGTGAAGGCCGTGGAGGACGGGCAAGCTGCCGACAAGATAGTGGACTATGCCGAGGCCGCCGGTATTGACCTGATACTGATGAGCACCCACGGCCGGGGTGGTGTCCGCCGCTTCCTGGTGGGCAGCGTTACCGACAAGGTAATCCGCTCAACCAACCTGCCGGTACTGGTGGTCCACCCCGAGTAGGTCTCACGGCCCCATCACGCACCCAGGGCTGTCCTCCCCGCAGATATGCCGAGTTCACAGAGTCTCGCGGGGAGCCTCCGGTAACCCTTCACAGTTGCTGGGTGTCCATGTGTGAAATTCCGCCGGTCCTAAACTTTCGGGAACCTCGCTCCCGATGAACAACCTGCGCTTTGGCCGTATCGACTTTGGACATCCTTCCATCCGGAACGGTAAGAGCCCCTGGGTAATTCTGCGACCGCTGCACCTCTGCGGTAAAATAACCGGGAGTATAGTCGACTTTCCCCGGAGACACCATTCTTCAGGCAACCAACCTGCTGCGCCACCGGCTGGCCCATTCGCTTCCCTTTTATTATGGATGGGTCATATTCTCCGTTGGGGCGCTGGCCAGCTATTCATCCCGTCCCCTGATGGCGGTGGCCACCCTTTCCGTCTTTGCCGTGCCCATGACCCGGGAGTTTGGCTGGTCTTACGGCCTTTTCTCCGGGGTGGTCAGCCTGGGCGGGTTGTGCGCCATCGGCATATCGCCCTTCGTGGGCCGGCTGATTGATCGCTATGGCTCGGGTGTCATCCTGGCGGTGACGTCGGCTGTTGTGGGTTCCTGCGCCATCGGATTGTCGCTGGTCAGCCACGTGTGGGCCTTCTACGCTCTGTACGTGCCCGGGCGAATGGCCTTTGCCAGTCCCCTGGAACTGGGCACCACCACGGCAATAAATAACTGGTTCATCCGCCGCCGGCCCTTTGCCCTTTTCCTGCTGACCGTTTCTCAAAGTACGGGCCTGGCCGCGATGCCTCTGGTGGCAGACTTCCTGATTGGCGGGTGGGGGTGGCGCAACGCCTGGGCCTGGCTGGGCATCTTCACCCTGGCGGTGGGCATCCTGCCGGCCCTGCTGCTGGTATCCCGCCGTCCGGAAGATATGTCCCTGTCCGCCGACCCTCGTCGGGGGGAGCAACGCTCCGCGCCGGGACAGATGAAGACTTCGCCGTATGCCGATTCGGTGATAGAAGACGGTGATGTGGGGAACGGGGAACCGCGCAGGTCGGAATCCCAGCCATCCCCAACAGCCTCGGCGCCAATGGAGGAAAACAGCTATACCGTTTCCCGCGCCCTGCGTACCCGGGCCTTTTACGTGATGGCGATTTTCTCCGGGGCCGGGTTCATGGTGCAGGCGGGGGTCAGCCTGCACCAGGTATCCCATTTCATCAACCAGGGACTTGACCCCTCTCTGGCCGCGCTGACCGCCGGGGCCTTCGCCTTCTGCCAGATGCTGGGCGGCTTCGTTTGGGCCAGCCTGGCCTCCCGGCGAGTTTCCATCCGGATCCTGCTGTCGGCCTCCGCCTTTTGTGTTTCCGGGGGTGCGCTGGCGGTGCAGGCCAGTTCCACCCTGGCGTGGGGGCTGCCCGCTGCATCCGTCCTGGGGGCCGGCGTGGGTGGGCTGCACCTGTTGCTGCGCCTGGCCTGGGCGGAATACTACGGCCGGGAACACCTGGGAAGTATTACCGGAATCACACTGCCGGTGCAGGTGGGCGGGCAAGCCCTGGGGCCGATAATTGCGGGTTTCCTTTACGACTTCACCGGCAGCTACCTGTGGCCCTTCCGAATATTTTCCACGTCGGTTTTCATTGCAGGCATTCTCGTGCTCACTGCCACGCCGCCCCGGGACAGGAGCTAAGGCGATCCCAGGGTGCTCACCCCTTGCCAGACTAGAACAGGGACTTGGACTGGCCGCCGTCTACGTTGATGCAGGCGCCGGTGATCAAGTCGGCGCAATCGGAAGCCAGGAAGGCCACGGTTTCGGCGATGGGCTGGGGCCAGCCGAAACGCCCCATGGGCAGGTTACGGTCGATGAATTCGGCCACAACCTCTGGGGGCTGGGTGTTCTGGAAGCGCTCCCAGGTGCTGCCGGGGAAGTCGATAGAGCCGGGGGCGACGCAGTTGACCAGGACACCGTGAGGGGCCAACTGCAGGGCCAGGTGTTTGGAGAAGGCGATCAGCCCCGCCTTGCCGGTCATGTAGTCTATGGAGCCGCCATGCTCCCGGCCATATATGGACGAAATGCTGATGATCCGGCCCCAGCCCTGGGCCTTCATGTGGGGCAGCACCAGGGTGGTGAGCTGCACGGCGCTGAACAGGTTCACCTCCAGCCCCTCCCGGAACTGCTCCATGCTGGTCTCCTCCAGCAGCACCGAACCGCGGCGTCCGCCCACGTTGTTCACCAGGATGTCCGGGTGCCCCATCTGCGCCACCGTCTCCTCG
This sequence comes from Chloroflexota bacterium, assembly GCA_028874075.1. Lineage (GTDB taxonomy): Bacteria > Chloroflexota > Dehalococcoidia > Lucifugimonadales > UBA3495 > Bin22. The sequence continues at coordinate 9,494 of JAPPLU010000069.1, read as the reverse complement.
TAGAAACGCTGGGCGTCGGCCTCCACGGTTACGTCGGCCGGGGTGCCCCGCACCTTGCAGCCCTGGGCGGCCAGTTCGTCCACCGCCGAATTAAGCTGTCCCTCGTCCCGGGCGCAGATGGAGATGGAGCAGCCCTCGCGGCCCAGGGCCTCGGAAATGCGGCGGCCCAAGCCTCGGCTGCCTCCGGTAATCATGGCTATCTTCCCTTGCAGACCCAGATCCATGTCTCCCTCCAATGCAGCCGGCTAATCTGCCGCGAACGGGCAGCCGAAGCCGGCCGGTATTGGGGCGATTATACGGGTTGCGCTGGGGTATGCCTACGCCAGCCGTTTCATGCGGTGGATATCGGCTCAGGTCTTGGCGATTGGCTGCGTAACTTTCTGCTCGTGGTGCCTACTAAGTGGGGTTGCAGTTCAAGTGATCTTGCCATCGGACCAGGGCAAACACACGGGTCTCTCATTACAGGGTTTCGCGCCAAACAACCTTATGGGAAGGTTGGTTGGTAGCCGCAGAAGCAGGGGGAATCGGTCAATACCGTGCTATAATTAGCCCGAATTTTGCCCCAGCAAATCACAATCCATCTTGCACAGCAGAGGGCATGACATGGCCCTCGCGGCGCCAACCAGAAGGAACCGGGAGACAGGGAATGATTAAGCGCTTTTCCGTTTTGTACGTCGGCCAGATAGACTTGGACAACGTGGGGGCCGACGGCACTCCGGCCAACGACCGGCTATATCCCAACGAGAAACTGGTGCAGGCCTATGACCACGCGGTGGCCCTGGCCAAGCACCTGGACGAACTGGGCTTCTACTGCATGTGGACGGCGGAGCACCACTTCCAGCGGGAGGGCTATGAATGTCTGCCCAACATGACGCTGCTGGGTGTGCACCTGGCAGGACTTACGAAGCAGCTCAAGTTCGGTGCGGCCTTCAACATCGTCCCCATGTGGCACCCATTGAGGCTGGCGGAAGACTACGCCATGGCAGATGTTCTTACGGGAGGGCGGCTCATCTTTGGGGTGGGGCGCGGCTACCACTCCCGCGAGGTGGAGACCTTCGGGGCCCCGGTTATCGATAACGACGCCAACCGGGAGCTTTTCGAAGAGCAGATGGAAATTATACTGAAGGCGTTTAACGAGGACTCCTTCAGCCACAAGGGCAAGTATTACACCATTCCGCCGGATATCCCCTACCGGGGCTACCAGGTGGAGGATGTAACCCTGGTTCCCCGTCCCCTGAACCGGCCCGTTGAGATCTGGCAGCCCATCGCCAGCGGCAGGACCCTGGAATGGATTGCCCAGCGGGGAATCAAGGCCATGGTTGCCCTGACGGGCGAGGTATTGGTGGACCGGATGTTCAACTCCTATCACCAGGCCGCCACCGCCGCCGGGCGTGACATCACCCTGGGCCAGGATATGTGCCTGGGCTTCGGTTTCTGCCTGGACGATACCCAGGAAAAAGCCATAGAGCGGGTCCGTCCCTACCACGACGAACGTTACAAGTGGTTCGCGCCTTTCGGATTTGTCCGTTACACCGACTCCCAGGGGCGGCCCTGGGGGACCCCAGGCGCGCCGACGGGTGTCCCAAGGATTGAGGACGGGGTGCAGCAGAAGGCCTGGTACTGCGGGCCCTCCGACGGCTTTATTCCCTTCCTTCAGGAGATGGAGGAAAAGTACCCTGGCCTGGAAGACGTTATGCTCCAGTGGCCGGAAGGTATGCCCTGGCTGGAGTTTAAGGACCAGCTTTCCCAGTTTGCCGCAGAGGTAATGCCGGCATTCGCCGGCCGAGGAGCCGCGGTAGCAGGGGACGACAACTAAGTGCGGGCTGCGTTTTCTGACCAGGAGGCCGGGTGGCAAAGGATGAGGCCGGGCAACTCTCTATGCAAGTAATGGTTGTGCCAGGGAATGTGGAAGGCAACTGAAGAAGTTCTGGCTCCCATCGCCACCGGCGCCGGAATTCTTGGCACCGGGGGCGGCGGCAACCCCTACATTGGGCAGCTGCGGGCGAGGCAGGCCCTGAAGCGTTGGGGTCCCGTCACCGTGCTGGCGCCGGAAGAAGTTCCGGAGGACGCCCGAGTGGTCTGTGTCGGCGGCATCGGGGCGCCCACCGTTGGCATCGAGAAGGTACGCGACCTGCAGTCCTACCACGCGCTGAGGGCCATTGAAGAGTTCACCGGCGAAAAGGCCACAGCGCTAATCTCCAACGAAATAGGCGGCAGCAACTCGGTGGAAGTGATGATCGCCGCCGCCAAAGCCGGCCTCCCCATAGTTGACGCCGACGGCATGGGCCGGGCCTTCCCCGAGTTCCAGATGAAGACCTTTTTCGTGTATGGCGTTCCCTGTTGCCCTATGGCTATCGCCGACGAAAAAGGCAATTCCATCATCATCCGCGAGACTATCACCCCGGCCTGGGCCGAACGGCTGGCCCGGGCCGCCACCATCCAGATGGGGTGCGTGGCCTGCTACGCCGTGGCCCCCATGTCCGCCGAGCAGGTGCGGAACACAGCCGTACCCAACACCCTGTCCCTGGCCCGCGATTTGGGCCTTGCCGTGCAGCGGGCCCACGACACCGGCGGCGATCCATTGGCGGCCATCCTGGAGACCTGCCCGGGGCGGACGCTCTTTTCCGGCAAGGTGGTTGACCTGGACCGTCGCACCACAGGCGGCTTTGCGCGGGGAACGGTGGCCATTGACGGTCTGGACGATTACGCCGGATGCCGGATGATCATTGACTTCCAGAACGAAAACCTGATTGCCCGGGTGGACGGGGAGATTGTCTGCACCGTGCCGGACCTTATCTGCGCCGTAGCCACTGACGGCGGCGAACCGGTAACCACCGAATTGATGCGCTACGGCCTGCGGGTTACCATTCTGGGGTTTCCCGCCCCTGCCTTGTGGACCACGCCCCAGGGCTTGGCCGAGTCGGGACCGCACCACTTCGGTTACGAGACCGAATACATCCCGCTGCAGGTGGAAGGAACCTAGATGTTCATCGGCGTGGACGTTGGAGGCACCAACACCGATGCGGTGCTGATGGACGGCAACCAACTGGCCGGGGCGGCCAAAGTGCCGACTACCGCCGACGTAACATCCGGCATCGTCGGGGCAGTGTCGGAACTGCGGCGGCAGCATCCCGAGTGCCACATCGACGCGGTGATGGTGGGCACCACCCACTTCACCAACGCCTTGCTGGAGCGGCGGGACCTCGCACCCACCGCCGTACTGCGATTGTGCTTGCCCGCGACCCAACTGCTGCCGCCACTGGTGGACTGGCCCGAGGAGCTCACGAAAGCCATCGGCGGGCAGACATATATGGCCGGCGGCGGGAACGAGTTCGACGGACGGGAAATTTCCGCCCTGGACCGGAATGGCATCCGCGATGCAGTACGGGCTATGGTCGGCCAGGGCATCCGGGCCGTGGCCGTCTGCGGCGTTTTCTCCCCCGTTGACCCGCGCCACGAAAATGAAACGGCGGCTATCATCCAGGATGACTTTCCTGACCTCCGGGTCTGTCTTTCCCACGAGAACGGGCGCATGGGATTGCTGGAACGGGAGAATGCCGCTGCCCTCAACGCCTGTCTGGGCGATGTGGCCCATCGCACGGTTGAGGGAATCGCCCATGCCTTGGAACAACTGGGCATTTCTGCGCCCCTTTTCATGAGCCAGAACGACGGCACCTTGATGGACACGGACTTTGCAGCCCGCTTCCCGGTGCTGACCATCTCTTCCGGTCCCACCAACAGCATGCGGGGCGCTGCCTGGCTTTCCGGCATTGCCGACGGAATTGTCGTGGACGTGGGTGGTACTTCTACCGACGTGGGCGCGCTGGTCAAGGGCTTCCCCCGGGAATCGGCGGTTGCAGTTCACCTGGCCGGGGTGCGCACCAATTTCCGTATCCCCGACATGGTATCTATAGCCCTGGGCGGCGGCACTATTGTATCTCCAGACCCGTGGCGCATGGGGCCTGAGAGCGTGGGCTACCGTCTGACGGAGGAAGCCATGGTTTTTGGCGGCGGCACTCTCACCACGACCGACCTGGCGGTGGCCAACGGGCGGGCCGACGTAGGCGACGGGCGACTGGTAAAGGGTTTGAACCCTTCACTGGTGGAGCGGACCATGGCCGAGATTCAGGCCCGGGCGGAGACGGCGGTTGACCGGGTGAAGTTGAGCGGTGAAGACGTGCCGGTGGTCCTGGTGGGCGGAGGCAGCATCCTGCTGGGTGACGGACTGGCCGGCGCTTCAGAAGTCTTGCGGCCCGAACACGCGGGCGTGGCCAATGCCATCGGGGCTGCCATTGCCCAAGTGGGCGGGCAGATGGAACGGGTCTATTCCCTGGAGAGCAGCGGCCGCGCTGAAGCCATTGCCGACTGCTCCGCCGGAGCGGTGCAAAGGGCGGTGGCCGCCGGCGCCAACCCGGCTACCGTGGAAGTGGTGGACGTGGAAGAAGTCCCCCTTACATACGTCCCCAGCAATGCCACCCTGGTGCGGGTGCGCGCCGTGGGCAACCTGGCTCTGTCTTCCGACTGAACGTTATTTCTCCGTAATTGTGCTCGTTCACGTGGCAGCGGTGCGCTGGTGCTGGCCAATGTAGCCTACCACCACCTTCTGCAGCTGCCGGTCCCAGTCGAAGGCGATCCGTATGGTGCGGCGCGGGTCGAAGCTGTTGCCCTTGCCGATGTGTTCGCCGAGCCAGATTACCCGCCCGTTAACCCGGGTCGTGTAGGACTCGCGGAACTGGGTCATGGTAGTCTCGTGCTGGCCGGTCTTGTACCACATTCCACAGGCCTGACGGCAGGCTTCGTCGATGTTGGGTATGGGATGATCTCCCCGATGGGACGTGAAGTAGTCTGTAGCCAGCCAGCGCAGGGCGTTCCAGACCTGTTCCGGCCACTTGAATGCGCTATCCTCGGCCTCTGAGTCGGCGTTTAGCTGAAACAATAACTGCCCCGGGTACCGCTCCATGGCTAATGCAACTGCCTCGCCCACACTCTCGAAATCGGGCACTTCGTCGGTTTCCTCGGGATTATCCCGGTAGGCCACTGCCCAAAGCAAACTTTCCTGGTTGGTGCGGGTCTCGTACAGCTGCTGCTCCAGAATTTTTATGTGGTTCTTCAGGCCCTCACTCTTGTGCTCCAGGTCGTCGTTTTCTTCCTCCAGGTCCGCAACGTACGAACGCAGGTCCCGGATGAATTCAACATCGCACGGAAGTATTGGGGTAAGGTCTTCGGTAAGCGGCTGGTCTGCACCTCCTATGGTGGATATCAGCAGCGCCACACCGGAGCCTGCTTCGTTACTACACACAGGCTCCGCGTCTTCCTGGGATTCCTGCTCTTCCCCGCCGGTGTCTGGGGTTTCCCCGCTGAACATTCTTTGGAGGGCATTGTTCGTTTCCAGGATGCGGGGAAGCAATTCCATTCTTCTGGTCGCCCTCGCCATTTCCTCCGCGGCCACGGGCGCGCGGTCATGCAGGGGGGCGTACTCCTCCAGCAATTCACTGAAGCGGCACGCCTGCTCATGGGCCCGCTGGAAGGGAAAGCCTGGTTCGCTGGCCTCCAACTGCCAGTTGCTCGTGTCGCATTGGAAAAATTCCAGCAGCCCGCCGTGTTCTTCCTGGATAGCCGAGAGCACTCCGCTAAGGGTATTGGCCGCTTCCCTTTCCTCCTGCTTAGTCGAAATAAGCTGGACCAGGGACGCGGAAAATTCGGGGATAGCCCCCTCCCATTCCGGCGCGGTGGGCGGCATTTGGGCCAGGAGTTCCAGCGCCGACTGAAGGACCTTGCTGACTACCAGGTCGTCGTCAATGTGGAGGTGGCCAGGTTCAGGAGCCTCAAAGTCGTCCACCAGCGCCTGGCCGGCGAGCAGCTGGACCATCAGCGCCACTATGTCAGGGTCGTAGTCGGGCAGGTCTTCCACGCAGGCCGCCAGGGCGTCGGTAACTGGCGACCTCTGGAATACCACCTCCATCGGCTCCGCAAAGTTCTCGGGTTCCCGCACCGGGATTTGACTTTCTCCCAGCACGGCTGCCACCGAGCTGCGCAGGTCTGGATGGGTCTCGTACCATGCCCTCAAAAGGGGCGCGGCCAAGTGGGGCGATGACCGGGCTAGTTCGCAGACCTGACGCAGGATGACAGGGGCGGGAGCGGTACCGGCGCTCCGAAACCCGTCGACCCTGACGTGGCTGTCCAGGGCCCGGTCCAGTGCTGCGCGCACACCGCCAGGCAACTGTCCCTTGGACTCCAGCGCCACCCTGGCCACCGTCTCCACGACTCCCTCGTCAAGCAGTGAGAGAACGAAACTGAGCGCTACTGGGCCCAGGCCGCCGGACGGTTGCATGAGTCTTTCTTCGGTCGTCATCACCTGCCTACCCCACCACTGGTATTGTGCCTTCCCTTAGGCATTATTCTACCCTAATCTTCCTCCATATCGGGCATCAGTACGAACTCTGGGTAAGATTCCATGTGAAGTTCTCCGGCGTCCTGCCCCAGGCGTTCCACGTCGTAGGAGACGCGGGCGCTGATGGTCAGGTCCATCAGCTTCCAGAGGCCCCAGGACACGGCGAAAACCAGGGCGCCTATGGACACAATGCCCAGGGCCTGGATATGGATAGGCGCGCCGCCGGTGATGCTCACCGCCAGGGTGCCCCAGATTCCGGCGAACAGGTGGGCCGGCACCGCCCCCACCACGTCGTCCAGCTTTGCCTTTTCCAGCAGCTTCAGGCCAAGCACCACAATCAGGCCGCCGATGGCCCCGATGATCACCGCCCAGTAGTGTTCCGTAATGTCGGGACGGGCGGTAATGGACACCAGGCCAGCTATGGCCCCGTTGAGAATGGCGAACAGGTCAATCCGGCCCAGCAGGGGTCGGGATACGGCCAGGGCAACCACCACGCCGGCGGCGGCGGCCAGGTTGGTGTTGACGATGACGATGCTCATGGCCACGGCGTCCTTCACGCTGGCCAGGCCCAGCTGGGAACCGCCGTTAAACCCAATCCAGCCAAACCACAGGATGAATACCCCCAGGGTAACCAGCAGTATATTGGAGGGGGGTGTGGACCGAACGGTGCCGTCGGGGCGGAACTTGCCCAGCCTGGGTCCAACTACCAGTATGCCCGCCAGCGCCGCCCAGCCGCCGGTACTGTGGACGATGGTGGAGCCGGCAAAGTCGGAGAACCCCAGTTGGCTCAGCCACCCGCCACCCCAGGTCCAGGCGCCCACGATGGGGTAGATGACGGCGGTGAGCACCAGGACGAACAGGAAGAAGGACCACATCTTCACCCTTTCGGCCAGGGCGCCGGAAACGATGGACGCCGCCGTGGCAACGAACACCATCTGGAAGAACCAGTCGGACATGGCCGAGTAGCCGGCGCCTTTAGCCAGCACGTCGGCCGCCGCCCCGTCGTTGCCGCCCAGCAGGGCCTCTTCCGCCCCCGTCGGCCCATACATGAACCCGGGGACGCCGATAACGTGGGCCACGTCGTTGTACATCAGGTTGTAGCCGATGAAGAAATAGGCCAGGGCGGCGATGGAGTACAGGCCGATGTTCTTGAGGCAGATCATACTGGCGTTCTTGGTGCGCACCGAACCCGACTCCAGCATGGTGAATCCGGCGCACATCCACATCACCAGCGCGCCCCAGATGAGGAAGGCAAAGGTGTTGAACACGAAGGCCGAATCTTCGTCCACTCCGGCGGCATAGGCCACGGCCGGTTTTGCAAAAAGCAGTGCCACGGTGGCGATGCCGGTGGCGGCGGCAATGACGGCGAAGCGCGGACGGGGCAGGGAGTTGAACAGTCTGAACATGGTTCTCTCCTTTGCTGGCGTCGCGGTGGACGCGTCCAGGTGGATTCACGGCAAGGGTCGAGAGGACAGGCAGGGGTGGACGCCCGGTCTGGATACTGCGGAATGGGACGGGAACCCGCAGGAAGTAATCGTGAGTGCAGGCTGACCGGAGAGATGCGGGTACCTTGTCCTGCCCGCAGGAGGGGTGACCCATCCTTGCCACACCGTCTCATAACGCTTGCGAGGACGCCCTGATTATATTGGCTGGCGAGGCACTTAACCATAACCGCAGCGTTAGGGCGGCAATTCCGGGGCCTTATAATCGGTAAGTCAAGAGTGTTAAGATAGGGCATCAGCCTGGAAGTAGCGAGGTTTATCAGCCCATGTTCAGTTACATCGACCACTTGGAGTGTACCCAATGCGACAATACGTATCCCCATGATCAGATCAACAAGATCAGCGAGTGCTGTGGCAAGGTTTTGTTCGCGCGCTACGACCTGCCCCGACTGCGCCGCGAAGTCAGCCGGGACGTTTTCGCCAGTCGGGACTCCAACATGTGGCGGTTCTCCGAGTTGATGCCGGTTACCCAGCATGACAACGTGGTAACCCTGGGCGAGGGCGGCACGCCCCTGATGGCCGCCACGAACCTGCAGAAGAAACTGGGCTTGAAGAGCCTCTTTATCAAGGAAGAAGGCCTGAACCCCACGGGCACATTCAAGGCCCGAGGCATCTCCGCCGCCGTTTCCAAGGCCGTGGAACTGGGAATTACCGGATTCACAATGCCCTCGGCCGGCAACGCAGCTGGCGCCGCCGCGGCCTACGGGGCCAGGGCGGATCGGCCTACGAAGGTGTTCATGCCGCAGGATGCGCCACCAGCCAACAAGAAGGAATCGGTTATGGCCGGTTCTGAACTTAACCTGGTGGAGGGCCTGATCAGCGACGCGGGCCGCATCGCCGTGGCGGTGGCGGAAGAGCAAGGCCTGTTCGACCTGTCTACCCTTAAGGAACCCTACCGTGCCGAGGGCAAAAAGACCATGGGCCTGGAAATTGCCATGCAGCTGGGCTGGAAGATGCCCGACGCCATTATTTATCCCACGGGTGGAGGCACCGGCATCATTGGTATGTACAAGGGCTTCCAGGAGTTGCTGGAACTGGGCTGGATTGAAGGAACTCCTCCCAAGTTTATTGCTGTGCAGCCCACCGGCTGCCAGCCCATTGTCAAGGCCTTCAACGAGGGCGCCGACACCGCCCAAATGTGGGAAAACGCCGCCACCGTGGCCGACGGCCTGCGCGTCCCCGGCCCCTTTGCCGACTACCTGATTCTGAAAGCAATCCGGGAGACGGGCGGCACCGCCCTGGCCATCGAGGACGACGACATGGTGGCCGCCATGTACGAAATCGCCACCGAGGAAGGCATCATCGCCTGCCCCGAGGGCGCTGCCACGCTGGTAGGCCTGAAGAAGCTGCTGGAGCAGGGTTTCCTGGGTGCCGACGAGACCATAGTCCTGCTGAACACCGGCTCCGGCTACAAGTACCTGGACTTGATTCGGGACAGTAATGGGTAGAAGAATCGTCTGCATATCAGTCTAGACCATAATTCTGGCGCTCACGAGCGGAATCAGGAAGCCAATGGGTTTGCAGGGTTTTGAATCCTGCACCTCATCCTAGTACTACAACGACGAGTTATGCTGGTAAGGTGAGGGAATGAAGTAAGGAGT
>JAPPLU010000002.1 GCA_028874075.1 Chloroflexota bacterium | reverse complement strand
CTGCAGCTCTCCGCTGTAAGATAATTCCCGTGTGTCAGATGTGGTCTTGACTTTTACACCTGTCCGTCCAACAGTACGCCCTCCCAGGGTTGGCAGTCCCTGCCCCATCCCTCCGGCATCTTCCTTCCGTCTCTCGCTCCTCACAGACCTGGTGACAGCGTGGCCTTTTCAGTTAGTCCATGGCGGTTCTCCCCCCTGCTTGCCCCCAAGCTCGCCGCCGATTACCATACCAGTGATATCGGGCACCGTCTCTGTGAGCCACAACCACTACCTTGCGTTGCTGAAAGGATGGTTCTTGACCATGGAATACACTCTCGCCGACCTCGACGCCATGACCATCGCCGACGCGCACGCCCTTTCCTTCGATGAGCGGGACCGTCTCCTGGACCTCATCATCGCTGACGGACGGCATCAGTCCACGGATGCTATTTCCCACCGTATCGGGCTCTACTGCGACTATTTCGAGGAAGACCTCCTTCGCATGTTGAAGGTCCGGGCCGTCAAGGTCCTCTGTCGAGGCACGACCGCCTCCGGGTTCGACGGCGTCATCGTAGGCGACGACGAGGAATCCCAATATCGGGCAACCCTCCAGCACGTCCAGACCACCCTCGAAGCTGCTCACACCAGCTATGAACGGGTCGTCACTCTCGTCGTCTTCCTCACTGATATGGGGAAGTGGCCTCTCTTCAACCGGATCTACCGTGAGTTCATCCCCAACCCGCCGTGCCGAGCCGTCATCGGCACCACCGGACTGGCCGAGCCCCCCTTGCTGATAGAAATCGTGGAATGTATCGCCTACAAAGTCCTTCCCTAGTAAGTATTTCCCATACGGGACCCCTCACAGCATGCCGTCAACTCCCCGCTTCCCCTCAACCTTGAAGTTACCCCGGGGAAAGGGGATACGACTATCGCAGGCCGACCGGACTCCAGGAGACGATGCAGCTGCGAATCGGTTGAGCCCCCTCCAGTCGCCAGACGCCGTCCTGCCGTTGCAGGGAGCGGTCCAGGAACTGCTCCAGCTGCTGCATCTCCTCGGTGCCGGGCTCCACGTACAGCTGAGGCGCGATGCCAGCGATGGCCTCCTCACGGCTGGCGAATTCGTGGGGCAGTTGTTCCGGCAGGTCAGTAATCTCCGGCTGGATGCCCAACTCTTCCAGAACCGGCAGGAACTGCGGCACAGTGGGCATCGGAAGCCGCGGCTCGCCGTGCACCGCCTCCCAGATGTGATGCACCTGCCACCGGGGCGGCGCCCGCATCAATATGACCAGCACCAGGCGCCTGGCGTGGCTGTCCAGGCTGCGGACGAAGGCGCCGATGTCCGATATAACGTAGAGCACGTTACAGCACAGGACCACATCGGCAGGCTCCACGTCCGCGTTCAGCCAATCGCACTGAATAATCGACGCGTTCCGGATGTCGAACTCGTCGGCGGTTTCCCGGAAGACGGCGCACATGCTGGGAGACGGTTCGACGGCGGCAACGGCGCTGCAAGTAAGGGCCAGGGGCAGCGACAACCGGCCGCCTCCGGCGCCTACGTCCAGCAGGGTCTCGCCCGGCGCCAGGCGGGACCGCAGGGCCTCGACGACTGCATCGTCAGAGCGGAATGGGTCCTGTTTGAAGTTCCGGGCGGCAGTCGCCCAGGAGTCGGTGGGTCGCTGGCCGCGAATCCGGTCAGATTGCTCATGCTCGAGGCGGACCATTTCGTCCCAGGTTTGTATTGCGCTCATGTACGATGGCTCCAACGGGTGAGGTTGCTGGCATGGGTGTGCAGTGTACACCAGTGGACCAACTGCTTTGAAATGATGGGCGAAAAGGGGTGTATCGGACCTCCAAAAAAGGCAGCCAAGAGAATCTGAGAGGTTCCCGCCTGCGGGGGAACGTCCTTCGACAAGCTCAAAAAGAGCAGATAAATCCCAATCCATCAATACATTGCTGTCAGACTACCAGGGGGTATCGTCGAGGATGATTGTTGACAGGCTTCCAGGGGCGGGCGTACGCTCCTCTCGTTTCATCGGATAAGGCCGGGACCGTTGGAATTGGAAAATCTCGATTCAAATCCCGCCGATCCAGGAAGTTTACAGCAGGAAGTTTACAGTCAGAGGAGAAGAGCCTCATGTACGCAGTACCTGACGTCGATGAAGTGGTGGCCGTGGCCAAGGAGTTGGGGATTCACCTGAGTCCCGATGAGGCGGTTAAGTACCGGAAGTACCTGGTGGAACAGTTGGAACAGTTGGACACCTTCGTGCAGGCCCGGTTGGAGGAGCCCAAGCCTCCGATGGTCTCTACCGCCCGCGAGCCCGGGTACCGGCCGAGCGCGGAAGAAGACCCGCTCAACGCCTGGATGTGGAAATGCCGAATCGAAGGGGCGGCCGAAGGTCTGCTTGCCGGCAAGACCGTCAGTTACAAGGACCACGTCGCCGTGGCAGGCATACCCATGAGCTTCGGCTCTTTCGCCCTCGAAGGCTTCATCCCCGACTTCGACGCAACTGTCGTCACCCGGGTGCTGCAGGAGGGGGGCACCATCATCGGCAAAAACGTCATGAACGGCCTGAGTGGAGGCTTCGGCACCGGCGGCGCCATCGGCGACTACGGCCGTCCCCTCAATCCCCACGACCACGATCACGTGACCGGCGGTTCGTCCTCGGGCTCCGCCGCGGCCGTGGCCGCCGGCGAGGTGGACATCTCCTTCGGCGGCGACCAAGGCGGCTCCATCCGTATCCCGGCGGCTTTCTCGGGCGTCGTCGGACACAAGCCCACCTTCGGATTGCTGTCGCATTTCGGTATCGGCTTTGGCTCGGACCAGAGCATCGACTACACGGGTCCGTTGGCCCGCAGCGTGGAGGATGCGGCGGCTACCCTCCAGGCCACGGCGGGTTACGACCCTTACGATCCCCGCCAGACGCGAGACGTCCCCACCAGCATTGACCTGCTCGGCCGGCTGGCCGACGGTGTGTCCGGGCTGCGCATCGGGGTGGTCGAGGAGGGCTTCGACGATGCCGAGGCCGATGTGCGCGACCTGGTGATGGCGGCAGTCGACGTCCTGGCAGAGGCAGGCGCCGACGTATCCCGGGTGTCCGTCCCGGAGCACCACACCATCCGCGCGGCCCAGGCCGCGCTCACGGGAGAAGGCGCCCTTGCCATTTTTAAGACCGGGTTCTTTGGCGCCTTCGCCCGAACCTACTACCCCGCCTCCGTCATCGCCGCCATTAACAAGCTGTGGGCCTCTCAGGCCGACGTGCTTGCGCCACGCAGCAAGCTGTCGCTCATCGCATCCGAGTTGAGCCGGCGCAACTACCACGGCAGGGTGTACGCCAAGGCCCAGAATGTGCGTCCCACCTACATCAAAGCCTATGACACCGTACTTGCTAACCTCGACGTGCTCGTGATGCCCACATGCATCATGACGGCGCCCAAGAACCAAACTCCGGGTAGTTACCTGGAGGCTGTGGAGGAGAACCTGGCGACGATGAACTCGATGGGCTCTCGCAACACCCTGCCCTTCAACTACACCGGGCATCCAGCCCTCGCCCTTCCCGTGGGCAAGTCGTCAGCCGGTCTCCCAGTCAGCATGCAGCTGGTCGGCCGCTACTTCGACGACCCGCTTCTCATGAGGGCCGCCTACGCCTACCAGCAGTCAACCGACTGGGACAAGATCATCGGCGTCCAGTCTTGATCGAGCTAATATCTGGCGAAGGGTCATATTCGTTACGGTACAGCATTTTATTGGGCTGTCAGCCCTCCATCGATTACGAGCTCGCTGCCCGTCATGAAGGATGACTCGTCGGATGCGAGGAACAGGGCACCGTAGGTCACGTCTTCCGACTGCCCCAACCTGCCAATGGGATGGCGGGATATGGTAATCTGCCGGGCCTGTTCGTCAGCTAACAGGTTGGGCGCGGTCATAGGCGTCTCTATCACACCGGGGTGGATGGAGTTAGCGCGGATATTAGCTTTGGCGTACTGGGCCGAAGGCCTGGCGGCGGCTGACATCCAGCGGATCAGACAATTCCTCGACGGCAACGCCTCCGAGAACACCCGGGCCAATAGCCGCTCCGCCTGGAATTCCTTCACCTAGTAGGCAGATTCCCGCGTGGCCCTGGCCATGGCGGACTCTTCGGCCCTGGTGGCCGCCTACCTTTGACACTTGGTGGAGGAGCGCTGCCTGTCGGTGGCTACCGTCCGGCTCCACCGCGCCTCTCTGGCCGCCATCCACAAGACCATTGGCCTCCCGGACTCCGCCCACAACGAGGGCGTCGGAAGAGTCTCGAAGGGCATCGCCCGATCCCACGGACGGGCCGCCAGGCAAGCGAAACCGCTCACTTCCGATGCACTGGGGGACGTCAGGGCCGCAGCACCGAACAAGCACCCCCCTGGACATGGAAAGAAAGGAGGATTCGCAGAAGGAAGCCTCCTGGAGAGCCAGGGCCGACCTGGCGCTGTAGTCGGTGCGGAGAAATGTTCTCTTGCGCCGGCCAGAGACGGCAGCCCCTACTTGAGGAGACGGGAGCTTAGAGACAACGGGACGGCGTTGATTAACTTCTGGAATTCCAAGAGAACCCGGAGGCCGAGCCGAAGGCGTAACCCTAAACTGGAGACTGGAGTGTTATGACACCAAGAAGATCAATGCAGCAACACCTGCTTTGGTTGACGCTACTAGCTTCGCTGACTCTACTCCTCATAGCCTGTGGCAACGCATCAGATGAAGAAGTGGATAGCCGGCAAGGGAGCCCTTCTTCGGCGGTCGACCAAACGGCCAGATCAATCACTGATTCCCCTGGAAAACCGCAAGGGGAATCCGCAGCCGAATCCAGCCTGCAGCTGGAACGCGCTAGCGCCGCAGACAACAGCCCGGCGGACACTGACCGTGAAGCGCTAATGGCCCTTTACGACGCGACAGGTGGCCCAACCTGGCATAGCAGCGAGACCTGGGCCAGCGCCAATCCCTTCAGCGAGTGGGCGGGCGTGAGTACAGACGCCCAGGGAAGGGTCACAGGTTTAATAATTACTGATAACGGACTGGAGGGGAAATTGCCCCCTGAACTGGGCAACCTCAGTAACCTTGAGGACCTGACCCTCATTTACAACAGGTTGAACGGGGGTATTCCACCGGAACTGGGTCAGCTTGCCAACCTCCGATTCCTGGAACTCACCGATAACGAATTGACCGGGGAGATACCACCAGAACTGGGGAATCTGGCGAAATTGGAGACGCTAAGGCTGGGAGAAAACCAGCTGCAAGGGAACATACCTCCGACTTTGGGCAACCTGGCTGCCCTCGAGGCCCTTGAGGTCAACAACAATCAACTGAACGGGGGGATACCCGCCGAGTTGGGACAGCTTGCGTCGCTGAGAAGCCTGGTCCTCAACAGAAACAAACTGAGTGGAGAAATCCCACAGGAGATGAACAACCTCCGCAATTTAATCCTGGTCCTGATCGAGGATAACGAGCTGACCGGCTGCATCCCTGAAGGTTGGCAGCCGCCAACTTTGGAAGCAGACATTCCGCCATGCTAACCATTGCCCACGGGAGACGGGCGACAAAAGCAGGGAGATGACGGAAAACGCTCGCAGCTGTAGGTGTATGGAAGAGAGCAACCATGCGGGCACGCTAAGCCGAAAGCCAAGCCGCCGGCTGACGTACCGTGGCCAGGGATTGTGAAGGCTAAACGGGTTACCGACGGCTTTCTTGTTCTGGCTTTCTTGTTCTATCGGGTCAACAGTATCAAGAACCCACCACTTTCTCGATTTCTCAAAGGCAATTACCATCTCCCTTTTTTCGAAGGACTCTGGACGCCCCGCTTATACTACAAAAAATGAAGAGGCAGGAGTGTGCTTCGATGAAAGGAGCAGCGATAAGAGGCCTGGCGATCTTGGCTGTATCCTTCCTGGCCTTGTCGGGGGCACTTGCTTGTACCGGCGACTCCGATGGCCCGGATGCAACGCCTCCGGTTGAGACAGCGCGGGAAACTCCTTCAAATGACGCCACGTCGGCCCAGAGCCGGGGCGACACGCCTCAGGCTTCCGTCGGAACAGACACTTCCGCCACCGACAGTTCGCCAGTCTCTGGCACAGGCGGTTCCGGCCAGTTGGCTGCCCTGGGAGACCTGGCATGGCAGGACGGCAGCCTGGACCTCCTGGAAGAGAGAGCTGCCGAGTCGCTAATTGCCATAGAGAACTCAGCCCCTGCCGCAGCTGGTGTCCTGCTGGCATTGCCCTGGGTTGCCGACGAGGTGATGCTGGAGGAAAGTCTGGCCCTGCCCCGGATGGAAGAGATAGCGCGGGAGGACCCGGCCCTCGCACAAAAGGTCGTTGCGTTGCCCTGGCTGGCCGACGATGTTGACGGCGAAGAGCTGCTGGCCCTGGAAAGCATTCGCGATATTTCCCAGAGGGACACGACGCTTGCCCGTGCCGTGGTTGAAGCCCCTTGGACAGCTCAGGGAGTCACCAGCGAGTTACGGTTGACCCTGGCAGTGATAGCCGACATATCAGGGGATGATCCGGCCCTGGCCAGGCGAATCGCCCAGTCACCGGAGGCGGCCGACGGTATCAGCGGCGCCGACCTGGTCCAACTGACCAATTCGGAGAATTACTATTTCGAACGCATCAGGGAGGAAGCCCCTGATCTAGCACAGGAACTTTCCAGAATGCCCTGGGTAGCCCGAAACCTCACCGGCGCGCGGATAGAGTCTCAGCCGTCGGCAGGCCTGCTGGCATCGCCCCTGGCCACGGATCTGACCTCCCACGAGCTGTGGGCTCTCTACGTATTCAGAGTCCTGGCCGAAGTGGACGGATCCCTGGCCCGGCTTGTGGCTACCTTTTCCTGGCTCTACGACGGCATGAGCCGGGACGAGGAAGATATCCTCATCGCCTTGGCGGCGATTGCTGGTGAGGACCTCTCCCTGGCTCGCAGCATGGCGGAACTCCCCTGGTTGTCGCAGGAAATTGTCTACCTCAAGGCTAGGGCCTTCACTATCATGGGCTTCCTGGCCAAGCACGACGCCAGGAACCTGGAGTACTTAACCAGCCAGCCCTGGTTCCAGGACGGCCTGAGCCTCGAGGAAGCGGCCATCATCGTCGTCTCGGGGGTCGGATCCGCAGATCTGGGTCAATTTGAGGAACTGGTAGGGGAGCATCCCCAGGTACGCTCCGAAGTGCTATCCATGCCCTCGGAGGATGTAACCCTCTTTGCCGTAAAGCGGGGGTCCCTGGGCCCCATCGGCGACAGTGTTCTTGAGGATATGCGCGGCTCCATCACTATTATGTCTGAGTTCATGGGGCACCCCTGGCACCGGGAAGTGGCAATCACACTAATTGAACCTGATTTCGAGTTCTACACCGAACCCGAAGGGCTGTATGTAGGTGAGTTCATAATCGTCAGGGAGGAAAACCTGGTACCCGTACTGTACCACGAAATGGCCCACCACTATCACCTTGGCCCCGATTGGATAAATGAAGGAGGAGCGGAATTCCTTACGCGTTACGCCTTGCGGATTGGAGAACCAGCCGGCCTGGACCGCCGCTACCAGGATATCCAGATAAGCGCTGCCGCCTGCCATCCCAACGTCCAGGCTCTGCTGGATGGTTCAGTGGGCTGGTCCAAGAAATTCTACCTTGCTAACAGGGATTGCCACTACGTCATGGGGGAGTATTTCATACTGGGAATGTACCTTGGCCTGGGCCCGGAGGTGGTTTCCGGCGCACTGTGGGATCTCCATCAGATCAGGACCGTGACCGAAGCCGACATCTACCAGGCCTTTTTTGCCCATACCCCGCCCGAGCAGCGGGACGAGTTCCGGTCTCTCTACGCCGTCCTCCACGGAGGTCCAGTTCCGGACATCGAAGTTCGGCCCGTTTCCGACTGCAACCCCGCCAGGGATCGGGATGCGTTGGTGGCCCTGTACAACGCCACCGACGGCCCAAACTGGAAGCTGGTGGGCGGGTGGCTCACCGACGACCCCGTAGGAGAATGGCGGGGAATCACTCCCGACGGCGATGGCTGCGTGGCCCATCTGTTGCTCCCGGACAACGGTCTCGCCGGAACTCTGCCCCCGGCACTGGGCAGCCTATCCAGCCTAGAGTTGCTGGACCTCAGCCACAACCGGTTGACCGGTGAGATACCGGCAGAGCTGGGACAGCTGAGCCACTTGCAAAAGTTGTTCCTTGCGGGGAACCAATTTTCCGGACCCATCCCCGCAGAACTGGGCAATCTGCAGGACCTGGATTTGCTGGCGGTGGCCAACAATCAGCTGTCCGGGCCCATACCGCCGGAACTGGGCAATCTGACCAGCCTGTTAGATCTGTTCCTTAGCGGCAACAGACTGACCGGCCCGATTCCGCCGGAACTGGGCAACCTCGAGAGCCTGGCTGCCCTTAGGGCCGAAACCAACGAACTGGACGGTCCCCTGCCGCCCGCCTTGGGACGTTTGGCCAACCTGGAAGAGCTGGACCTGGGTTTCAACCATATCACTGGGGATATACCTTCGGAATTGGGCGACCTCAGTAGCCTGAAGACCTTTAAGCTCAGCCACAACCAGTTGACCGGAACCATACCGCCGAGCCTGGGCGGCCTGTCTAACCTGACTGTTCTGGAACTGCAGGTGAACCAGTTGAGCGGGGACATACCGCCGGAACTGGGAAACCTGGGTAATCTCGGCTACCTGCTCCTTGACCTAAACCAACTGGGCGGAGCAATACCAAACCAACTGGGCAAACTGTCCAACCTGCTGCGATTGAATCTGTCGTCCAACCCCTTGACCGGTCCCTTACCGACTGAACTGGGGAGCCTCAACAGCTTGCAATATCTGGACCTGTCCTACACCGGGCTTAGCGGACCGATTCCGAACGAGTTGGATTTCCTCCCCTCGGCTGCCCAGATAATCCTGGTGGATACCGAGCTGACCGGCCCCCTGCCGGGGGGTCTGCAGGGCCGGGATACAGTGGCATTCCGGGCCTCCCAGATTCCCGGTCCCGACTACAACACTTCCTATTCCCGGGGGCTGGAGGCCCGGCGGGCGTTCTTGGGCGGCCAGTAGGATCAATGACCCGGGCACCTGCCTCCGATGGAGTCTCGCTCGTTTAGGTAGAGTCCGCGAGATGGCTGGTGCACATGTTGATCCGGTGGCGGGTCTGTTTGCAACTTACCGAAAGACCGTAGCGACGGAGGGGCTGCCGGCGTCGTTTCCCTGATAAGAGAGATGCCAGCGGCTTTACTCAGAAGTTTGCAATTTGCAAGCCGGACCATGGAGGGAGTATGCGTAAATTGTCTGTGTTGTCGCTAGTGATCTTCCTTGGGATGGCAACCCTCGCCTGCCAAAGCGAGGCTCCGAATAGCGCCGACAGCTCCCCCACTGCAACGCCAACCGATGCTCCCTTCCTGCAGACGATTCCACCAACCATCCAGCCTGTGGAGCCTCCGTCGCCAACGCCTGAGCCGACCCATGCGGCGTTCCCTACGGCAGCCTTGAAACCGGGCCCAGCTCCTACTCCCAGTCAAACGCCCCTATTTGCAGATATGAGCGTCCCAACATACGAGCCGCAACCTCAGGAACTGCAGGCATTGATCGCCTTCTATAACGCCACCGGCGGGCCCAACTGGAAGAATAACCGGAACTGGCTGAGTGACCTGCCTCTTCACCGGTGGTACGGCCTCAGAATCTACGAAGGGAAAGTAGGCCAGTTGAGGTTGCCGGAAAACGGGCTGACCGGCGAGTTGCCGCCCGAACTGGGAGGCCTTATCAATCTGGTCGTCCTGAACCTGAACGGCAACCGGCTGACCGGAGAGATACCGGCGGAACTGGGCAGCATAAAGGGTCTGCTGGAATTGGACCTGAGCGGGAACGAATTGACCGGAAGGATACCCGGCGAGATCGGGAATCTCACCCGTCTTGGCAAACTCAATCTGCTGGGAAACAACCTCACGGGAGAATTCCCTCCTGAGATGGGAATGCTCTCCAGGCTGAAGGCCCTGGACCTGGGTGGAAACCAGTTGGCGGGATGCATCCCCCACGGCCTGCTGCAAGGGGAAGAAATCCGCGTCGAAGAGCGTGGAATGGTTCATTCAACGGAATTTCACGACCAGTTCGACTTTGGAGGGCTGGAGCCCTGTGCCGATGCAATTGTCGCCACCCCGGTTCCTACTGCCACCCCGGCGCCCACGCCGACTGCCGCAGTCGAACCCACGCGGGCCCCAACTTCAACACCTGTTCCGGCGCCCGACGCCACTAAGGTTGCGGGGGGTCAGCCCACGCCATTCTCCCCAAGTACGCCGACCGCCGTCCCCGTCAGTGAACTGTCCCTGTCCAGCCTGGCGTGGTATCGAGACGGGCTGACCGAACGGGAGCAGCATGCGGTAGCCGGACTGGCAAACATGGAACGCGAACTTCCGGCCCTTTACCAAACTATCCTGGGATGGGACTGGGTGAAGGATGGCATCAGCGAAAGTGATGAAGCGTGGGCCCTGGCTGGCCTGCAATCCTACACTGCTGAAGACGAACCGCTGATACGCCAGTTGCTCTCCCTGCCCTGGTTCAGAAACAGAGGCAAATACGGCGGTCAGGCAAGCATCGAAATCCTACGTATCAGCTGGAAGGATCCCTCTATCGCAGTCCACGTTGCCGGCCTGCCCTGGGTTGCGGACGGGATCACATACCACGAAAGGTTTACCCTGTCCACAATAGACGACCTGACGGCCATCGACCCCACGCTGACCCTCCGGGTTCTAAACATGCCGCGCCTCTCTGATGCGGCCCTCCCCTGGCAGGAAAACCGTATCGTATCTCTTACAGCCGGTTTGGCCCGCAAGGACGTCAGCATGGCCCACACCTTCCTGGACGCGCCCCTCTACGACCTGCCCCTCGACGGCGCCAGCCCCAGGGAGGCCCTTAATTTCGAGGTAATTGTCAGGTTGCCCACGCTAATCGAGCGAGGGCTTTGGGACCGCATAACCGACCAGTCCTGGTACCGGGACGGCCTGACGGAAGAGGAGCTCATACTCATTGGAGCTGCCTACGAACTCCGGGACAGCGGGGATGCCGCCATTGAGATTATCGAAGGAGTGGCCACCGGGCGCCATATAAGGGTGGAGGAGGATTTTTCCTTGCCCCTGGGCGGCAAGGTAAAGCTCTACGCAGTGAGCCGGGACCCGAAAGCGCTGAATACAGTGTTCGAGCTCAATCGCACTGCGGTGGTCGGAATCGAGGAATACATCCAGGTGCCCTATCCCAAGACCTATTCGGGAGTGTTTCATGAGCCCACCATTGGCTCCAACTACCGTTCTCTCTTCGCTAAAGTTGCGAACCCAGGAGAGTACAACACCTACCACGAGGTGGGGCATAGCTATTTCAGGAATGGCAATATGCCGAAATGGCTGTCGGAAGGAGCTCCCGAATTCCTTACGAGTTACCTGATTGAAGAGGGCGAACTCGACGGACAATATCGGCTTCTCGGCTGTCCGCAAATTGGGGTGAACACGGTGGCTGAATCCATAGCGTACAGGGAAAAGTTATTTGACACCGTGGGAGGAGTAACAGCAAATGCGGACTGTGCATACACCATCGGCAAAAAATTTCTGTCGGTGATGTATGTGGAGCTGGGACCGGATGTAATTGCAACCTGGCTGAAGGAGCTGTACCTGGCGGGCCAGAATAAGATTGACCCGGAAACCAGCGGCGATGTGAGATTGACGGAGGCGGAAATTTACCACGTACTCCTCTCCAACACACCGGCCAGCAAGCGTGAGAAGTTCCGGAGCCTTTACCGGGAGCTCCACGGAGGCTCTATACCTTAATCGTGAAGAATGAAATGATTTCAACGATCTCCAACAGAACCTTCTATTGCCCATTCTTGTGTTTCCGGGGCAGACAGGACGGCAGCCGGCACAATGGAGCATTGCAGGCAGGTACTGCCAAGAGAGAACCTAACTTGGACGAGGCCAAAGGCGGCAGGCCGCGACTTAACTGGAGAATCAGATACAAGAGTTCGACAGCTAATACGGCATCGTCCAAGGAGGACAGGGGCCTTACTTTAACGACAACATCTGGGCAAGGAGAAGTAATGAAGCGATTTCCAGATCCGCTGTACATCACTGCCTGCACACTGGCACTCTTTGCAGTCATAGTCCTCTCAGCCTGTGGCGAGGAGGAGCCACAGCAAGGTACGGGCAACACCCAGGCAACCTCGGGCCCGGCCATCAATGAGACGCAATCAGCCGGTTCCGAAACCAGCCCAGAGACTGAAGCAGCAACCAATACGGATCGCACAAGCCAGGCAACTGGAGGCCCCGATATAGCTTCCGGGAGAGAGCACAGTTGCTGGCTCAAGTCCGACGGGCAGGTTGTCTGCTGGGGCCTGAACCACGCCGGTCAGGCCAGTCCACCTGGGGGCAGATTCTCCTCCATCAGCGCCATGGAAAACCTCACCTGCGGTGTCAGGATAGACGGCCAGGTTGCCTGTTGGGGAGTTGATGAGGCAGGCCAGGCCAGTCCGCCCGGCGGCGACTTCCTCTCCGCAAATGCGGGTGAGCTCAGTGCATGTGGCATACTGGCGGATGGTTCTGTCGAGTGCTGGGGGGAGAACCCAATTACGTTTTGACCCCGCCCGACGGTAGGTTCCTGTCGGTCAGCACCGGTAACTATCACGCCTGCGGCGTGAGGGAAGACAGCACCCTGGCCTGCTGGGGACGTGCAGACGAAGGGCAATCCTATCCCCCTGAGGGAGAATTCTCATCGGTCAGCGCATCATACTGGCATACGTGCGGGGTGCGCACCAACGGCACCATCGAGTGCTGGGGCAAGGAATTGATCCAGCTCGAAATTCCAACTGAGGACACTTTCTCCTCCGTTAGCGTTGCGGACCGACACGCCTGTGCACTGAGTAGGGACGACTCAGTGGTCTGCTGGGGTCACGATGAAGGATACAAGGGGACACCAACACAGGGACAATTCGTCGCGGTGAGCAGCGGTAGATTCCACACCTGTGCGTTGGAAGTGCAAGGGAAGGTTTCCTGCTGGGGAAGGGATAGCGCAGGGCAGACCATTCCTCCTGACGGAAGTTAGGTTCCCCTAATGCAGGCGGCTCCCGGGTAGGGGTAGATTACGGTAGGGGGCAGAATCCTACGCTAAGGGCCGTTCCCACTGAAAGTGGTTGATGGAAAAGTCATCGGCTTAATGCAAGAGCGGGATTAGACCCCGACCTTCAGTGCAGAGATCGCTAAGGGGAAACGTGGCGCTTCAGTGTGCGATAGACGGTTGGTCTAGAGATGGAGAAGAGCTCCGCGAGGTCGCTGATGGAATAGTCGCCGGTGGCATGCATACGGCAGAGTTCCCGCTGCTGCCTGTCGGACAGCTTCGGCTGCTTGCCACGCAATTTCCCCTTGGCGCGGGCCATGGTCATGCCCTCGCGGGTACGCATGCGGATGAGATCCGCCTCGAACTCGGCGAAGGTGGCGACGATATTGAAGACCATCTTTCCCATGGGGTCGCTGGGGTCGTACAGGGCCCGGCCGAGGGCTAATTTCACGCCCTGTTCCTGAAGACGGTCAGCGATGGCGCGCGCATCCGGGACGGACCTGGCCAGCCGGTCGAGTTTCGGCACGACCAGCGTGTCGTCTTCGCGCACGGCGGCCAAGGCCTGGTCCAGGCCGGGTCGGGCACGGCTGGTGCCCGTGAGGCCGTGGTCGGTGTAGATGCGGTCCTCGGCGACACCCAGGTCCAGGAGGGCCTGGCGCTGGGCAGCCAGGTCCTGCCGTTCGGTGGAACAGCGGGCGTATCCGATGAGCCTTGCCGTCATGAAAGAAAGTGTACGGATAGGGTTCCGCTATTGCAACAGTTTGCGTACCATTGATATGAGACAGTATTGCAACGGGTTTGGCCGGGTTTGGAGCGGCCCAGTGTGCCGTCCGCTGGGCGTACCCCTAACGGACAGCGCCGCGCCGGCCGAAACCACCGGACAACGTAGAGGCGGAACATGCCAGGACGAAACATCTGGAGCGTGCGCCAGCGGGCGGCGCTGTTCGACCTTCCTGCAGCGAACCAGGGCTTAAGACCTATACCCACGGCTCGGACCAGTTCGGTCCCTTCGCCACGCAGACCATTCCGGCCGCGGTCAGCGAAGCCCCCTATATCCTGGACGGGTTGCTTATCACCAAGACTGGAAGGCGCATCCCCGAGCAATACGCTGACTGCGGTGGTTTCACCGACCATGTCTTCGCCGTCACATCCCTCCTCGGCTACGGATTCGTCCCGCGTATTCGAGACCTGCCTCCGAAGCGGCTCCATGTGTTCGAACCCAGGCGCGTTCCAAAACCGTTTATCGGATTGACCGGCACCAGGGTCCGGGAGGACGTGATCGTGCGGAACTGGCCGGACATCCTTGGGGGTGGCTGCCACCCTGGCCAGTGGCGTCCTTACCCCCCAGCCAGCTGCTGCGAAAGTTCGCGGCCTATCCCCGCCAGCACGAACCGGCCGTCGCTCTGCGCGAAATCGGACGGGTCGAACGCACCCTCTTTATCGTCGACTGCCTGCTGGATGCCGATATGCGGCGCCGGGCCAGAACCGGCCTTAACAGGGACGAGGCTCATCACGCCCTCATAAATGCCCTCCGCATCGGGCGCCAGGGCGAAATCCGAGACCGCTCCAGCGAGGGCCAGCACTACCGCATGGCTGGGCTCAACTTGCTCGCCTCCATCGTGATTTACTGGAATACTGTGCATCTCGGCGAAGCCATCGGACATCGTCAACTCGACGGCCCGACGGTAGCCCCCGAGCTCTTGGCCCACATCTCGCCCCAGGGGTGGGGCCACATCCTGCTCATCGGCGAATACCGGTGGCCTAAGCGTCGATAACGGCCTTAACGTACCATTCTGCCCCCTACCGGAGTAGACCCCTACTGTAACCCTGGACCTGTACTTTCTGAATATGACATGGACACCGGCCGCAGCCACAAAAACGGCATCGGCGGCTTGTAGAAGGGGATCGCGGACAACGTCCGCCGCACCGGAGGTTAGAGCTGAAATTGCGCTCGTCTTGATCATGGGCCACAGATCATAAGCCATTCCTCGACCGTGCGGAAGGGGGAAGCCGCCGGTTGCCAGGGCCTTTCTTAAGTTGTGCGATTGAAGTCCATCAGCTCGTCCTTCGACAGGCTTGACATGAGCGGGATATGTGGCGCTCTGGAAAGGCACCGGAATCCCTCAATAACGCTTAGGTGCAGCCGTCGAGCGGACGGATCGGCGTGGTGGCGCGGCTGGGGAGTCGTGGCTATTCCTCTGCCTCTGCCACGCGCTCCGGTTCGTTGACCGTCGCCGCCGCCGAGCGGCTACCCCGCGTGTTGGCCCAGTAGGCGACTACGATCAGCGCCGGCATCGCGAGGATGATGATCCCGAGGATGATGACCACCGTGAGCTCGGTGAACCCCAGTGTGCCCAGCAGAATGTGGCTCAGGGCGGTCATGATCCAGTCCAACAGCGTGGGGTCGGCCTCTCCATGATGGAGGCCAACGGACAGCAGAACCACGCTCAAGAGCGCGCTCATCATCTTAGGCTCTTACCATTAACGCTCATATTGCGGAACGAGCGATTCCAGAGGGCCCGACCGGGCCATGAAACTTGCCTCTCTAGTAAGTGCAGGATTCAAACCATTTGCTCCAACTAATTATGCCGGTTTGTTTCTGAAGACACCCAGGTCATCTTGAATTGTCATTCTGAGGAGTGAAGCGACGAAGAATCCCAACGGTAAGGAAACAACCAAATAGTGCTATGGAAAGAGTCCTTCCTGAAACCGTTGGCATTCTTCACTCCGTTCAGAATGACAAAGCCTGTAGCCAATAGACCTCTTTACTCTTGAATTTGTTGGAACAGATGGTTTCAATCCTGCCTCTACCTGTCCAATTCCCTGGGCCTAGTACACTCGCGTTCCGCCTCCGGTGCCCGCACCGGCCGTGGCCAGTTGCGGTGCCGGAGCGGTGTTGTACCGTCCCGAATAGTGATACTCGTTGATGCTGAAGGCCATGATGGTCGCCGGTATTAGCGTCAAGCCCGCGATCAGGAACGGCCAGAAGTAGCTCTCGTTGAACCAGACGTAGGCGTATCCAGCGAACTGGATGCTGAAGAACGACTCGATCTGGTGCGCGAAGAAAACCCATCCGCTGATCGTCCCCAATGCCCGAAACCCGTACACGTCAGCGGTCAGCGTGGATGTCAGCGGCACGCTGGCGACCCAGGACATTCCCGACAGCAGCGCGAACATGATCAGTCCTAGCATCCCGTGGCCGAACAGCGGCAGGAACACCAGGCACATGAACGCCACCCCGCGCGTCGCGTACACCGCCGCCAGCACGTTCTTTCGCCGCATGCGGTCCCCCAGGAACCCGGTGATGATGACGCCGAATGCGTTCAGGCCGGTCATCACGCCGAACACCAGCCCCGCAAAGACTTTTTCGTCCCAAACGCCGCCCAGGAAGTTCACCTGCGCCGGCAGTACGTCCTCTGCGTATGGAATGAAGTGGATACTCAACAGACCGGTGGTGATGCCGCACACCACGTAGGCGCCGGAGAGTTGCCACATCGGCGCTGTCTTGAAGCACCGGCTCCAACTGTCCACCTCGTAGGCTCCCGTGGCCCTCCGCATTGGGGCGCCTCCGCTGTCGACAGAGGGATCGGGATCACCGTCCGGGTTCAGACCCATCTCCGCCGGGCTCGGTCGGAGGAAGAACACCGCCAGTGGAGCGGCCCCGAATACCACAACCATGCCCAGCAGGAACCACACTGTCCGCCAGCCCGCCAGGGTGATGTCGCCCCACGTGATGCCCGACGAGTCAATCACGCCCATCAGGTACGCCGCGAACGGGATGGTCAAAAGGCCGCCGATGGACGTTCCGCAGGCCGCGAGAGCCGTGGCCTTGCTGCGCTTGCGCCGGAACCACCGCACCACCAGCGCCAGCATGTTGGTGATCGACGCCGCGCTCAGGCAGGTGTTCACAACGATGGAAAACACTACCATGAACCAGAGCAGGTCCAGCGGTATGTTCACAAATCCCAGGGGAAGAGTGGCCTCAAGATCCTTGATGAACGCCAGGCTCATTGTTGCCAGGCCCATGATCACCAGGCCGAAGCCGAACACCTTGCGCGGTCCATACTTGTCGAACAGCGCGCCCATAATGGGCTGCATCGCGCCGTTGAGCAGAAAACCGATGGAACCCACCCACGAAATATCAGCGCGGTTCCAGCCGAACGTCGGCTCCATCTCGGTCACGAACAGGCCGAACCCCTGCCGTCCCGGAATGGACAGGAACGCCACGAAGAAACAGGTTGCGACGATGTACCATCCGAAGTACAGCGACCCGCCCACTGGCGCTGCGGATTTGGTAGTCATGGGCCCCCTTGCTGCGCCGGTACCGTATTCAAACCCCGGCAACCGGCACACGTCCAGCAATAATATCAGCCCGCCGCTATTGCCGCCACCGCCGATATATCCTCGTGACCTGCCCTCTGTAGTTGTACCATCCTCTATGTTAGTCTCACCAGTTCTTAACCTGCTCCCCTAATTCTGGACCAGCCTGAGTGATAGTCTTGTGGGATGATCTAAACCAATAAGAGAGGAGGATCGTCCCATGAAAAGTTCCCGGTATTCTCCGGAGCAGGTGGCTTTTGGCCTGCGGCAGGCGGAGGATAGAGTGCCGGTGGCCGAGGTCTGCCGCAAGATGGGAATCAGCGAGCAGACCTTCTACCGCTGGAAGAAAAAGCTCCAAGGCATGGGTGTTGCCGAGGTGCGTCGGTTGCGGGTCCTGGAGGAGGAAAACCGCAAGATGAAACAGCTGGTTGCCGACCTGTCTCTGGACAAGCAGATGCTCGGTTCACGCTGGACGGAGGCTGGAGCAAGGTTTCAACCTCGCATCCATATAGGGGTGATTTTAGGCCTCCCCGGTCTGAGGTGGACTGGATTTGCCTCGCCACGTACCGCTCTTGGGAGAGAGTCAAGGATGAGGTCGAGGTTTTGCCTGATGTGGGGCCAGCGACCCCCCATAACCGTAACCACCGTGATGTCATATTGGCTGAGGTTTTGCTGGTGGCGCATCCTCTGGTCACATGTTATGAGCAGGTCGTACCCGTCCCCTGCGGCGGCCTCCAGCAGGTCGCCGCTACGAAGCCCGTCCCAGCCCCGGTAGGCTGCCGTGTGAACTTCATGATCCTTTAGCCGATGTCTAAGGGGCGGGGGCACATCGTGGTCAAGAAGAATTCTCAATTTTCCTGGGATCCCTGCAGACGGTCATCCTCCAGCATCCTGGCCACGTGAGTGAGAAGGGCTTTCACCTGCTCCTCAGTGAGTCCCTCAAACCATTCGGTCAGGTCCTGGATGCTGCCCCCCGCGCCCAGGTTGTCGAATATGGCGTGCAACGGCAAGCGGCTACCCTTGATGGTCCAGGCACCGTGCATCCGGTGCGGGTCCCGCTCCACCAGAGGGCAATCGTCCCAACCAAGGAGCTTTTTCCGTTTGCTGTGCGGTGTCATCAATTCTGCCCTCCTCGGACTGGGTGGCCCTCCTTTTATTTTCCCTTGTCGAGCGCGCTTCCGCAATTCTCCTGTTCAACACTAACAGGATTCCCCGCCAGACGACCTGGCTCATAATGAGCCGCTGAACAGCCCCCAAATAGCCCAGTAATCAGCGTCTGCGTGAAGTACCGGACACTCACCACAGCAGAGCATTCCATGCAGTTCAAAGGAATTCGTTACTGGCAGGGTTCCCTGCTCAAGCCGGGCGGCCATGGGACAAACTCAACCACTTGGCCCGACTGTGAGGTGAACACTGCCAAGTCTTCTCTTTGCAGGACCATGACGCCCCTTGTGAACGGGTTCCCCCAGCCTGCCGGCGGATTGCCCCGGCCGTCATCCAAAGGAGGGTTTGCCCGCCACCGCCGGCCCCCGTCAAATGCAGCCGCCCTGACTCCGCAGTGGGTATAGAGCTGGTAGGGGTACTCCTTCCCCAATATGGCCGGGGTTGAGCGGTCAGTTTCTGGAGGGCCACAGGACACAAAGGCTACGGATGCCACAACCGCACCAGCCATCAGTATCACGGTCCACCATGCCGGTGAAATGCTCGAGCCTTTTGTCGTTGTCTTATCTTCGTAGACCTGAATGTACAGAGGTTCCGGTTCCTACCGAGCCAGCTGTTGAATCTTCCAACGGCTGACCTCCAGGGTTCTGGCCAGTTCCCGCTGGCTTACTCCCTTGGCCAGTTCTTCCCTGACATATTCCTTCTGTCGCTCCGTCAGCACCGTGGGCCTGCCGGGGAATCGGCCCTCTGCCCTGGCCTTGTGCTGGCCGGCGATGGACCGCTCCCTGATGGAGTTCCGCCACCACTCGGAAAAAGCAAGTACCATGGTTAACTGCAGCTTGCCGTTGGCCATAGACGTGTTAAAGTCTTCGGTCAGGGAACGGCATGCCACTCCTCTCAAATGCAGGTCCCCGATTACTTGGAGTCCGTAGGTCAGCCCTCTGGACAGACGGTCAATGTGGGTAACCACCAAGGTGTCCCCCGCGACCACCAGGTCCAGGAGTTCCAACAGCCCGCGCCGGTCGTTCTTGGCGCCGCTGGCCCCCTCGGCCCGGATGTTCCCAATGGCGAAGCCGGTGCGGACCAGGCGCTCCACCTGCAAATCGAGATTCTTGTCCTCCGGTTCCCTCACCGAGACCCGGGCGTAGCCGTAAACTGTCATCCTGTTTGACCGCACCCTGGCTGGAATACGTAAAGTGTGATTTTCTGCAAAGGACTAATCAACCGGGTTTTCCAGCCGTCTGCTCAGCTACAAAGAGTGAGGATTTCCAGCCCTGGCTGACAACAGGGCTGTTTCCAGCCACCTTGAAATCGCTAGTGCTGACCTACTTCCGCTAATTGGAGTCGGTCAACAGGGGAAAGGTATATCACTAAAGGCACACTGAGCACGTAACGCAGGCAGTCATTGAATAGACGGTGGCCAAGTTTTGGTAGAGAAGGGCATTCAACGCGGCAGCAAACCATATGCGATGCTGTTTCGAGTCAGCTTCGGAGGGCTAGTTTCTGGTACGGGCGTAGCACGGCAAGAAGACAAGAACGAGAACCTTCAAATTGTGGGTTGTTGAATTACTTACGGTGGTTATAATTTGTAATAGTTAGGATTTAATCTGACACTGGGTAAAGATTGTGATTAAATGTCCCCAAGATAGGGAAGGGAGTGTCAGATGACAACGCAACAGGAGAAAGTATTGAAGCCCAAGCTGGGCCTGCTGGAGTTAGCCCGGCAGTTGGGCAATGTGTCCCAGGCCTGCCAGATCATGGGTTACAGCCGGGACACCTTCTACCGGTACAAGGAACTCTACGAGCAGGGGGGCGAGGCCGCCCTCTATGAGATCTCCCGCAAGAAGCCGGTGATCAAGAACCGGGTTCCGGAGGCGGTGGAGCAGGCTGCGCTACGGGTCGCGGTGGAGTTCCCAGCCTACGGTCAGTTGCGAGCGGCCAACGAACTGCGCAAGGAGGGCATCATCATCTCCCCGGGCGGAGTCCGGTCGGTGTGGCAGC
>JAPPLU010000093.1:102545-113564 GCA_028874075.1 Chloroflexota bacterium | reverse complement strand
CCCTCCGCTTCCGGGCTGGCAACCAGGGCTGTATCAGCTTCCACTGGGCGTCGCTCAATTCCTGCTCCACCGTTCCACCCCACACGTTCCCTTTGGTCAGGAGCCAATACTTTAGTCGGTATTTTTGAAATGGCTTCTAGCTGCCCCGTTGAGCAGAGTGGGCTGGGCAAAGTTCAGTTAACGGCAAAGGGCGACCGTTTACTCAATTGGTGCCGGTGCGGGGCGACGGCGTCGCTCCATTGCCAGGGGTGATGGGAACTCACAATGTAGCCGCCAGGTCTAAACTCCCTCGGGCTATCATCCCGCCTGTGCCGGCCTATCCCCCTGGGGCATCCAATAGCCCACCCTTGGCTGGGTGAAAATGTAGGCAGGATTGTCGGCGTCGTCTCCCAGCTTTCGACGCAGCCTGGTGACGATGGTGCGCATGGGACGAAGGTCGCCGCCGCCCCTCTCACCCCACACCCGTTCCAGCAAATGTTCGTAGGTCAGCACCCGCCCACCGTTGGCCGACAGTTCGGACAGCATTCTGTACTCCAGAGCGGCAAGAGGTACCGGCAGGCCAGACAGGGTCACCTGGCGTCGGTGGTAGTCAACGGTGAGGTTCCCCAGCACGTAGGGGTCTGAAGACTTCGGAGAAGCCCTTAAGCGCAGAGCCGCCCGAATCCGGGCCAACAGCTCCGTGGGCGAAAAGGGCTTCACCACGTAATCCACCGCTCCTTCGTCGAAGGCCCGGGCAATGAGTTCGTCTCGTCCGTAGGCGGAGATGAAGATTACCGGCAAGTCGGCCACACCCAGGATGGTCTGCATCAGGTCGATGCCGTCGGTACCCGGCATCATCAGGTCCAACAGCGCCAGCCGGGGTCTCTCCTCCTCCATTAGGCGCAGCGCCTCCCCCGGGTCCCCGGTCACCACCGGCCGGTAATTGGCCCTGACCAGCGTATCCCTGATGTATCGCAGGGCCTGGGGGTCGTCGTCTACAACCAGAACCGGCACGCGTTCCCCGACCTCCCCATATTCCTGCCGGGTTGAGCGGGCGCCAGCCGCAGATTGACCAACGGGAGAGTAGTCGCTGACCATCTCAACCGTGGGCAGGGTGAAGGTGAACCGAGCTCCAAGGCCCGGGCCATCACTCTCGGCCCAGATGCGGCCCCCGTGGGCCTCCACGATCCCCTTGCAGATGGCCAGGCCCAGGCCGGTGTCTCCTCCCTGCCCCTCGGCCTGCACCCGGGAGAATTTCTGGAACAACTGGGGCAAGCTCTCCGCTGGAATGCCCCGTCCCTGATCGGAAACGGAGACCATCACGTTAAAGTCCTGCCGCACGGCATTCACTCTGATGACCAGCGAATCCGGAGAATTGCGGGCCGCGTTGGACAGCAGGTTGATCAACACCTGGACGATGCGCCGCCGGTCTGCCAGCACCAGGGGCAGATGGGGATCGAGGTCCACTACCACGCTGTGACGGCTTCCGCCGCCGCTGAAGGAGCTCCTGGCCGCATCTACCAGCGCAGCCACCTCAGCGGGTTCGGGACTGACCGGCAGCGTGCCCGACTCTATGCGGGCCGCATCCAGCAGATCGGAGACCAAAGAGTTCATGTGCTCGGTCTGCTCCGAGATGATGCGGGCGAACTGCAGCACTACGGCGGAATCCAAGTACGACCCACCGTCCATGATCGCGGAGGCGCAGCCCTTGATGGAGGTCAGGGGCGTTCGGAGCTCGTGGCTCACCATGGCCAGGAAGTCTGCTCGCATTCGCTCCAGCTCTTTCACTTCGGCCATGTCATGCAGGGTGACCACCACAGTCTCCACTGTTCCCGCTTCCGAGAAAATTGGGGTGGCATTGACCAGCGCGGTTACGCTGCTGCCGCCGGGAACACGCAAGATAACCTCTTCGGCCCGCACCGTCTCCCCAGCGCCGAGGAGCTCGGGCAGGGGGAACTCCCGGAGGGAGATTTCCCGCCCGTCGGCCCTTACGCACGTCAGAACCTCCATCAACTGCTCTGTCGCCTGGTCCGGTTCACGCAGGCAATCGGCCACCCGCCGGGCCTCCCGGTTGAAGGACTTGGGGATGCCGGTTACGGCGTCGAAAACCACGACCCCGATGGGGGAAGTGTCGATCAAAGTCTCCAGATCGGCCCGGGCCGCCCGCTCTTCCCGGTGGCGGCGGGCGTTGGCGATGGCCATCGCCGCCTGAGCGGCGAAAAGCATCAGGGTCTCCTCGTCCTCCTGGGAGAACTCCTCACTCTCCCTCTTGTAGGAGAGAAAGAAGTGGCCGACGCGTGTGCCACGGAGACGGATGGGAGCGGACAGGAAGCTGCCCACCGGACCCACCGGCGATCCGATGTTGGGCAGGCCCAGTGGCGCAGTGTGGGCGTAGAAGTCCGCCACCCGCAGCGGTTCATGCAGGCTGCCCAGATAAGCGGCCAAGTCCAATCCCGCCGACAAGGTCTCCTCCGAGTTGACGACCCGCTGCAGGTCTACGTCATTTATGCCGGAGGTGATAAATTCCTGAACCTCCCCGTCATCGTCGAAGATGGTGATGCACCCCCGGCTGGCCCCGGTGAGCAAGCGCGCTCCGTCCACTACCCCCCGCAGCACCGTGCTCATGTCCAAGTCCTGGGTGATACCCAGGCTGGCCTGGCTCAGGAGGGAGAGGCGCTCTTCCAGTTCCCTTATCCGAAGGTCTCGCTCGTCGGGTTGATCCAACTGAACACCTCCATGGCCCCATGATTGTGCGGCCATTTTCCCAGAACCCGAAGTCCGTAACAAGATGTTATGACAAATTTATTGAGTTATCACACCAATGTAATACAGGCGTAGTAATGTGTATTGCAGAATTGCACTCCAACGGTGGAGCGCTTGAATTTTCGATTTGCGGCAGACATCTACAGCATGATGCGGAGAGGACGTCGGTGAGTCCAGCTTGCCAGTACTGTCCCGTATTTTGACCTCTTCATCAGGATGCCCCTAACTCTTTACCTCCAAACACCCTCGAAAACTCGGAGCCTCGCGGCCATCGTCGGCAAGACGAGAACGAGCAAGCTCAAGCTAGTTTTCTCATTTTTGCGGCCTCTGGCGATGCCCCACCGTGGCAGCCTGCCTGCCGCAAACTGGGCCTTTCCGGAGTTTCGGGTCGCATCTGTCCTGGCAGCGATGACACCGAACGGGGGCCCTTCTCCGTTTGCCGACCAGGCCGCCACCACGGCCGTGGCCGCATTTTCCACCGTTGCCACCGGCGACCCTGACGTCGACATACGGGAGGATATTCCTTACCGGGGAAGGGGGTCCAAGCACTATGCTCGGCAGTCGGGAGCCCGCGGCATTGCAGGCGACCTAGAGCTTACGGTGGATGAATGTTGCTTGAACTCTGACGGTGTTCGAAATGATGCCAGATCCGGCCGGGCGCCGCGCGTCGAGGAGACCCCTACGTGACCACAACGAGCCTTACCAAGCACCTGTTTGCAGCGACGCAGTACCTGCTGGATCTCGGTCTCCAGCGCCCACTTCCTGGGAAGGGAGGCGGTCTGCGGTTCCCGACTCCTACATCGTTGCCGCGCCATTGGCCGCTGCTGGCAGTTGCCGGTGCGCTGTTCGGATTGATCGCCTTCTTCCCCAGCGCCGGTGCGGCGTCGAGCCAGGACGGGCCCGGGGTGACCGGCGTGGCGGTGACTGCAACGCCGCACTCGGACAGTACCTACGCCCCGGGCGCAACCATCCGTGTGAGGCTGACCTTCAGCGAGAAGGTGGACGTTAGCGGCGTCCCCAGGTTGAAGATAGACCTGAACCCGGCAGTCAGGGGCGAAGAGTGGGCGAACTACGACAACGGCACTGGTACATCCAACCTGACCTTCGTACGGGAATTGGTCGAGCAGAACTCTTTTGCCCGAGGCATCGCGGTGTTGGCGAACACCCTGGAGTTGAACGGTGGCACCATCAAGTCCACGGCCACGGAGGAGGACGCCGACCTGGCGCACACGGGCCTGGACCACGACCTGAGCCAAAAGGTGTACTGGCAACTGAAGGACGGCACAGCCACGGGCGCCCTGGCGATCAACGGGGGGCCCACCGGCTCCGGCTTTGCCGAGCACAGGGCGGACACTGTGGCTGCGTTCGTTGCGAAGGACCCGGAGGACGACCCCATCGCCTGGTCTGTGGAGGGCGAGGACGCTGCCAGATTCGACATCAACGCCGGCGGCTCCCTCAGCTTCAAGACCCCGCCCGACTACGAGCGGCCCTCAGACGCCGACAGCAATAACGTCTACCTGGCGACGGTGAAGGCAACGTCGAAGGGTGAGCACAACGCCCGGTCCATAACAATAACGGTTAACGACGTGGATGAGGGGCCAACGATCACCGACGGCCCCACATCTCCCAGCTTTGCCGAGCGGGGCGCCGCAGGTTCTCAGTGCTGCCAGGAAGGCCGCCTCTGCCACCCCGGCGGGCTTCCGGCTTCGGAGATTACGGTGGATACAACCGTTTCAACGTACGTGGCGACGGACCCGGAGAATGACCCCATCGTTTGGTCAGTGGAGGGCGAGGACGCGGCCTGGTTTGACATCAACGCCGGCGGCTCCCTCAGCTTCAAGGCCCCACCCGACTACGAGTCGCCCACCGACGTCGACAGCAACAACATCTACCTGCTGACGGTGAAGGCAACTGCAAACGGCAAGAGCGATACCCAAGAAGTTGACGTTACGGTCACTGACGGCAATGATCCTCCTTCCTTCGCCCAGAAGAAGGTGGCGATTGAGGTGGAGGAGGGCTTTGGTCACTACTTGTTCGACTACGGGGCCACGGACCCTCAAGGGGATACGCTTACCTTCTCTCTGACCGGCGAGGACAGCGATGCGTTCAGCTACGAGCATATCCAAGTATTTGGGCCGACCTGCTACGCGGCGCTTAACCTGCTTCACTTCAGGCCCGAGCCAGACTACGAACAGCCCGTCGACGCCGACAAGGACAATGTCTTCAACGTAACTGTGCGAGTCTCCGACGGGACCTTGACGACGGACCTGCCAATTACCGTCACGGTGACCGATGTGGACGAAGCGCCGGTGATCAAAGGGTTGCCCGAGGTGAACTTCGCCGAGAACCCCACCGCAGCCGTGGGCGAGTACACGGCGGTGGACCCCGAGGGGGAGACGGTCACGCTGAGCCTGGGCGGGACGGATGCGACCAGCTTCACCTTCACCGACGGAGTACTGAAGTTCAAGTCGGAATCTGACTTCGAGAAACAGAGTGAGTACTCGGTCACCATCATCGCCTCGGACGGAACAAACGACGCGACAC
The DNA here is from genome assembly GCA_028874075.1 of Chloroflexota bacterium. Lineage (GTDB taxonomy): Bacteria > Chloroflexota > Dehalococcoidia > Lucifugimonadales > UBA3495 > Bin22. Next base: position 108,278 of record JAPPLU010000093.1, on the reverse strand, counting down.
TGGACGTGGCAATAACAACAACCAACGAGGATGAGGGGAATGTTCCGCTGACGGCGAGCTTCCAGAATGTTCCCGCTGAACATGGTGGGAAGAGCCTTTTCAATTTCGAGCTTCGTTTCAGCGAGAACTTCCCGGGTCGGCTGCCTTACAAAAAACTTCGGGACGAGGCATTCCAAGTGGAGAACGGGAGAGTAAGGAAGGCGTTTCGGGTAGTGAAGGGAGCAAACCAGCGTTGGACCATCTCAGTACGGCCGGCTTCCTCCGAGGATGTGGTCATAACTCTGCCGGCGACGACGGACTGCAGTGCGGCAGGGGCGGTATGCACCGACGCGGGCAGGACGCTGTCCAACGTGACCACGGTAACGGTGGCGGGGCCGGTGGAGAACTCTCCCGCCACGGGAGCTCCATCCATCTCGGGCAAGGCCCAGGTGGGCGAAACACTGACGGCAGATACATCGGGCATTTCTGACGCTGACGGGCTGAATAACGCTACCTTCAGCTACCGGTGGCTGGCCGACGATGCGAACATCTCAGAGGCTACGGGTTCGTCCTACACTCTGGCCGCCGCAGAAGAGGGGAAGCAGGTGAAGGTAAGTGTGTCCTTCACTGACGACGCAGGCAACTATGAGACCCTGACCAGCGCAGCCACGGCTGCGGTGGCTGCCCCAACTCCACCGGACGTGACCGGTGTGGCGGTATCCTCGCGACCCGCTTGGGGCGATACCTACGCGCGCGGCGAGATCATCCGCATTCGGATAACATTCAGCGAGACGGTGGACGTCACAGGAACACCAAGGCTCAAGATTGACATGGACCCGGAGGAGTGGGGTCAAAAATGGGTGGCCTACGAGAGCGGCAGCGGCACTAACAGCCTGACCCTCTCCCACGAAGTGGTGCAGCCGAACTTCTCCAACCAGGGCATCGCGGTGCTGCCAAATACTTTGGAGTTGAACGGCGGCAGCATCAGTTCGATTGACACAGGGGCCGACGCCAACCTGTCGCACCCAGGACTACATCACGACGCGAACCACAAGGTGGACTGGAGGCAGAGACGACCGAGAAAGTCCTGATACCGGGCGGTGCTTCCTCCAGCACCAACGGCGCTGCCCAAGTTGGAAGCCATAACGCCGGCAATCGGGAGGGCAGATCGAGGGGACAGGCAACTTTACCGCCTGACTGTTGCCGTAGAGCGTCGCCAGTCCCCTGCACACCGTCAGGTCAAGGGGAACGTTGGCGTAAGGTGCGTCTACCTGAGCCCCGATCCACCGAAGGATTGAGGATCCGGGAAAGTCTGAATAGACGGTTGTCTTCCGGAAATTGTAGTGCCGGGAAGCTCAGTGGTGTTTGGGCACTTTGGGGCATGGGAAGAGGCCAGGGACCGAGCCTGGCAGTCCAGGGCGACCGACCCGCTGCACCAGGCCAGCGACTTGGGCCGTTCCATTGCCGGTGACTGAAAGCGGAACGATGCCGACGGGCGCCCGGCCGGTTGAGCTAATTTCGCATTCTATGGGAATACCGCCGCAACACAAGCGGGACAGGCTGGCAAGAGGCGAAGAGGATGCTGTCCTCCCGGAGACAACGGGAAGGGGCCGACTGGGTAAACAGGCTTATGGGGAAACGGGAGGCCCGGAGGCTAACCCGCTGTCGACAGCCGCTGAAGCAGGGATTGCGACACCTGGACACGGGTCAAGGGCGATAAAAGGGCCACGATACAAGACCACAGCGTGACTGGAACGACCGAATCGGGGGTTCCGGTGACGGGAGCAGCCGGGTTCAGTGCGGCCGCCCCACGACATGGTGGCCCTTCTGGAAACCCGGGTCCATGAATCAGAACGCCCTAACCTGAAGGCTACGGAGTTGCAGGGGGAAATGCAAGACTCAGGGCTGATTTAGGGTCAACAGATTAGAAGAGGTCCGGGGCGGTTCACTATGGTAACAGCCCGCCAACCTTGACAGGAGTATGGACATGAGGGGCTTTTCCAAGTATCTCTTTATCGCCGGTATCACCCTGATTTTGCTGATGGTCGGATGCCGGACCATGGAGCCGACACTGGAGCCGGAACCCACAGCTGCGCCGGAAGTCAACCTGCAAGCCACAATAGAAGCAATGCAGGCCCGATTCGTTGAGACGCCAGGACCCCCCACGCCAGCGCCAGTTGCCGTGCAGGCTGCGCCCGCAATTGCAGAAGCCCCCGCCCAAGGCCAGGACTCCAATCTACAGGCAACGATAGAAGCTCTGGAGGCGCTGGTCCAACAGGCACAGGCGCAACAGGCGCCACCGACACAGTCAGGGACAGTGCCTGAAGTCACTTCCGCCTCTACTTCGGCAGAAGCCCCGCTGCCAACGCCCACAACTGCGCCGATCAACGAAGCTCAAGATGCGGCGGGCAATTCCATTTTACACGAGCCGGTGTGGCGGGGGGATACTGAGTCGGTGAGGATCCTCATAGCTGCCAATGCAGACGTGAACGCAAGAGATGCGGAAGGCAACCCGGTCCTGCACGAAGCAGTATGGCGAAACAAGCCTGGAATGGTCAGATTGTTGGTGGAAAGCGGGGCAGACCCAAACGTTCGTGATACGGACGGTTGCCCTGTCATTGTCGAAGCGGCTTGGCGGAATCACCTGGATGTGGCCAGGATCCTGGTAGAAGCCGGAGCGGACCCGCTTCTACCCTGCACCACAGGGGAAACCGCCGTGAGTGAAGCGGGCTGGCGAGGGCATTCAGAAATGCTGGAAATCCTAGTTGGGTCAACCGGTGAGGGTAGCGGCAACTGAACTGGCTTCTGCCATCAACCTTTCCTTCTTAAACAGCAGGGGCCGGGGCTCCTATGCCCCAGCCCTGCGAATTTCTGACGTTCTCACCTGCCCTGATTCGGCAGCCTCAAACGAGGCGATATTCTTGCAATTCTCTCAGTGATCATTGGCTGCGGCCAACAACACCCTCGACCGATATGCATAGGCAAGGCGGGTAGACTGAAACAGCCCGCAGGGCCCTCGGGCTCTGCGGACCGCCCGTCCAACGCAGTTCGCACCCGAGCCGACCGTACGAATAATGGTGGTGAAGGCGCCATGGACCATAAGCCTGACTATGACACTGTGCCCCGATCCGGGGGCAGTGACCCCGTTAAGTTCGTCCGAGGCGCGCTGAAGTTTCGGGCCGCGTCAATCTGCGTTGGAAACCCCACGACCGATGGGGCCGCGGGTTGCTCTTATTTTACCGCCTCAGGCCGTCTTCCCTTGGCACCCCTTTTTCCGGCAAAAGTCCTGCGCCTCGACTAAAGCCACGCTGGTGTAGGTGTCGTAACCTCGGCCGGCCAGCAGATATTCGGCTGGGATTTAAGCAATCAATGAAGGAGCTGGGGCGCAGTCCGCTACCGTTTCCTTGCCCAGCCCCATACGCACTGGCATACCGTGAGAATATACCGCCAAGTGCCCTTTGCCGTTCAGCCCTTCTTGTACGTCCTATGGCCTGATTGCCTCCCCGGGCTCCGGTCCCATGGGAATGGACCTTGATGTAGCTGGCGTCGATCATCAGCCACTCAAAATCCGGTTCGTCGATGATGGCTTCCAGCAGCCGCTCCCAGACGCCTCGATCCCGCCAAAGGCAAGATCAACGATGGGTATCTTCCAATCCCCACAGTCCGGCGGCAGATCCTGCCATGGAGCCCCAGTGCGCAAGGTCCAGAACACCGCGTTGAGAACCAGACTGTTGTCCCGGGCCGGTCGAGCCCTCTTGGCTCCGTCCCCAGGCAAAAGGGACGCTACCCCTCCCAAATCCGGTCAGAAATATCATGGCGCCGATGCGCCGCTCCCTGACCCCACCCTTCTTACTCACTGGTACCCCAGCAACTTGCCATCATCTTATGATTTTGACGACACCCCCTAGTTGTGGTGGATGGGCCGCCTTCCCGAACTCGATGATGGCGAACCAGACCTGGTTCTTGAACGGGGCGGAACCCCGTGGGGTGCCAACCCTATGACCCTTTTTCTCAGGGACCCTCGAGTCCGCTCACTGAGCCATTTCCCCACTTCCAGCACACCCTGGAACTCGGCCACATCCCAGTGGAAGACGAAGCCGGCCGAACCGATGGACTCGCCAACAGGGACTCCTGTTCCGGTGTCGGCCTCGGCGCTACCTGCTGGGACTTCAGCATAGGAAAAGCGTATTCGGGGGCAAGCCTGAAACAAGGAACTGCTGTCTGCAAACTTCTCTCCAGCCGTCAAGATCTGTACATACCATCAGACAGTGTCAGGATTCAATGGGTCTAGGTATAAGGTTGAGAGCCCTTACTTCTCCCGGCGCATTATTTCGTACCTGGTGGTCATCGCAACCGCGATAGACACGAAGGCCACACGGGCCTCCTCGGTGATTCCCGCCGTCAGTAGATTGAAAAACTCCTGGATGGCCCGGTCGGACTCCAACAGTCGGTCCCTGCCGGCGTCGGTGAGGCTCAGCATCACAATGCGACGGTCATTTCTAAGCCGACGCCGGAAGAGGAAGCCCTTCTCCACCAGCCCGTTTACCAGCCGACTGATCCGGGCCGGGTCCGTAGGCAGCACTTTGGCCAACTGGGTGGCAGTACACTCCTCATTCCGTAGACAGTGTTTGAGCAGCTTGAACTCCAGCGAGATCAAGTCGTAGGGCAACAGCGTCTCCGCCATGCCCTTTTCCACGGCGGCGAGCAGGCTGGCCACATACTCCTCCAGTGATTCACCGTCGGGGTCGAAGGACATTTGATTGGAAGAGGTCAAAGTAAAGAGTACTTCCTTTGGAAAGGTGTTCTGTCAAGCCCACCTTCAACGACTTGACGCTATGAAGAAAGAAAATACCTGATTGAAGCTGCGATTACGTCTGATCAATTGCTCAATCCGGTTCCAGATGGTTTCTACCCTGACGCTGGTCCTTGTAGGGCTCGTCCTACATGGTGGGAGAAAGATCAGGCCAGATTGCCACTAGGAAATAGACTCCTTGCTAATTCTTCCGAACATTGACGTCGCCTCGCTGAAGTGCCGTTCCAGGCATCGGACGCAAATCCCCGTCTTGTTCGCACAACAGAGGCGGCTGAGGGAGAAAGTGGGACCGTCTGGCCTGAAATACCTAAAAAGGGCTCGGTTTGGCATTCGTAGAAATTCCTGGGCCTTTCTTCCTGCCACTCACAATAATATTTTACCACAATATGAGTAATAACCAATAATACTTCTACACAATCAATATGAAACAAAATTGCTGGTCGCAAATATAATACGTGTTAACAACGATTGTTGGGACTTGTAATATCCCTCTCGAGCCATGAAGAAGCAGCTACGGAAGGAGAAAGAGGAAGACAAGTGAACGACGGACATTGTGGATGTCCGGCCCCTGGCAAGGGCCGGACATCCACCAAACCGAGGCCCGATGCGTCCGACTCTCACCTCGAATGCGCATCAGGAGCCATCGCAACCCAATCCTACTCCCCTTTCAGCGGGTCCTTCAACCCGTTACCGGCGAATCTGCCCTTAATTCTCCATAGGCTCGCCGGTACCTCCCTGTCCCCTTCCCGTTTCGGCAATTCCTGCCGGCTGTTTCCGGCTCCGGTGGCCGTCCTATTTCTTCCTGACCTGCTGCCACTTTGGGGGGGGGGGGGGGGGGGGGGGGGCCAACAAAAAAAAAAAAAAAAGACAAAAACCCCACGCCGCCCACAAAACGAAACCATGGAACCCAGCACACAAACACCCACCCCAAACGCTGCTGA
>JAPPLU010000093.1:0-102535 GCA_028874075.1 Chloroflexota bacterium | reverse complement strand
GTGGTGGGGCGGGGGTTGAGAATTGGGGGGGGGGTTTGGGGGGGGGGGGGGCCGTTTTTTTTTCTTCCTCCCTTCCGCCTTTTTGGGGGGGGGGTTTTGCGCGGCCCCCCCAAACTGCTTCTCCATGGGACCCACGCCGGGGTCCCGAGGAAAGAGTCCGGACTTAGGCCGACGAACACAGTGCCCCCTGGAGAGAGGTGTAATGAGAACGACAGCCCTTAATGTGGATTCCGCAAAAATAGTTTGGCTGGGCGCGGCCGCCGTGGCTTCGGCCCTGATGGCGCTGGTTATGCTGGCCCTGTTTGCCGCGCCTCCAGTGGCCTCCTACCAGGTCCCAGCGACTCCCCTGTTCGGTCAGTCTACGGAACTGATCCCGCCCAACAGAGTCCGGGCGCAGAGCAATAATAGCTCGCCGGTAATCACCATGCCTGCATACCGGACTTACTGGCAGGGGGAGACTATTGCGGCCTTCCCTATTGCGGTCACGGACGCTGATAACGACCCGGTCACGGTTACGGTTACCGGTTACCGGTTTGCCCTCAGGGCTATCCTACGACGCCGCGACTAAGCAAGTTGGTGGGACAGTGGCGCGAAATGCTGCTACGGGGTATTCCGATGTGACCATCACCGCCGACGATGGAACGAACCAAACGACGGACAAGCGCCAGTTCATAAAGGTCTTCGCCCTCAGTTGTAACGCCTACGATATTACGCTGAGTGTAAGCAGTGATTCCGTATCAGAGGGCGATGGGACCACCGATATTACACTAACGGCGACTCGATCCAATAGCGACACCTCGGGCGCCGTGTCAGTGCCCTATACCTTGGGCGGCACGGCCACCAAAGATACCGACTACTCGGTTTCATCCGCCACGCTGACTATTGCGGATGGGGCGCCCAGCGGTACCGCCACTCTGAGTTTCACTCCCACTGATGATTCGGACCTTGAGGGCAACGAGACCATAGTCATATCCGGGGCAGTTCCAGGAAAGACGGTCAGCGATGCCCTTGTCACTCTCAACGACGACGATTACGACCGTTCCGATGAAGAGGGCATTAGTTTGTGGGTGGAAGCAAACCAACAGTTCCTGGGTGAAGGCGATGGCGCCACACAGGCTACAATCCATGCCAGCCGCAACGGCAGCGGTTCGGAAGTGACCATTGACCTCCAACTGCGAAGTTCCTCGTCGTCCTACGATACGGCTACCCAGGACACTGATTACACCGTGACCGCACTGGGCAGCATTACCATCCCTAATGAATCGAGCAGCACCACCACCGGTTCTACAATTACCGTCACCCCCATGGACGATTTGGCCCACGAAGGGAACGAGCATATCCTGATAACCGGAACTTCCGGTACCAGAACGGTGGGTAATGCCCACATCGTCATTCTCGACAACGACTGCCACAGCGTAAAGCCCGGGACTCCTTCAGTATCCAAGACACGTTTTGAGGATCAGATGGCTCCCGCCCTGGATGTGGATTGGGCGACTCCCAGTGGCGCAACTTCCGTCGCTGGTTACGAGATCCGCCACTGCAGTATTCCCAGTGGCTCGGGAACGGGAGACAGCAAGTGGACGGCCCACAGTCAGCACCTGTCGTCGTCTGACAGTACCGTCAACTTGCCAGACCTGGCATCCGAACGCTCCTACCTCGTTCAGGTACGGGCGCTTCAAGCAGGCAATAAGCCCCTGGGTGGCTGGTCCAACGCCCGCTCCAGGAATTCGAACATTCCGCCATCAACCACCATCCAAAAAATTGAGGGCGGGAGTTTCCCAGTTGAAACCGTTCAGTACGGCAGCGTGGCGGGCAACTCACGTAGCATGAAAATTCTCTTCACTCCGGGTCGCGACGGGGGAAGGTTACGCTATAAGGCAGAGGCAACGCATCCCTTGGTGGCCGATGCCCGGCTGGTAGAGGACCCCGAAAACCCGTCGACCTATCCGCAGGACCAAGTCCTCTACTTCTGGCTATACAATCCGGCAACCACGACAATAACAGTTTCGGCCACTGACGAGTATGGCGGACGCGCCTCTCAAACCATCTCTGTCACCGGCACCAGGTCCGATACGCGGGAAGTTGTCGAGGACTCCCCCGCCGGCACTGCCGTGGGCGCCCCAATGGCTGCCCCAAGACACACTGCGAACAATAACTCTGGCCAGCCTCTTAGCTATACCCTGACCGGCGATGCGACCAGCGCCTTCGCTATAGACTCCGCCACGGGCCAGATCACCATCAAGACAGGCGCTACCCTGGACTACGACACCACGAGTTCATACTCCGGGCAGGTTGAGTACACGGTAGAAGGTCAGAACGCCATCATTAGCCTGACCATTAATGTATTGGAAGCGGACCAGAACAGGCCCGGCACGCCCGTTCTGGTCCGCACCGAGTTCAGCGAGCCATCAAACCCGGCCCTGGACGTGAGCTGGACTGCCCCCGAAAGTCCTACCGATATCGTCGATCGATACGTGCTCCGATACCGCAAACAGGGAGATGCGAATTGGACGGTGTACAACGGCACGCTGGGTGCGAAGGATAACAGCCTCAACTTGCCGGACCTGGAGGCAGGGGCTACCTATGAGGCCAAGGTGCTGGCTGTACTCCAGGACGGGACCAAGAGCAGCTCGTCGGGAATTGGAGCCGGCACGGCCAACCGATCTCCCGGGGATGTCGGCTCAGGTTTCAAGACCGCTACACTGGCTTGGGGCGGCAGAATCCAGGGCAGGATTGACAACCATTTCTCCGACCCCGACGGCGACACCCTCAATTACAGGACAAAGCCCGACCACCACGGCCTGTTGCATTCCTGGATACACCGGAACGCCAACAATACCACCTACCTGCGCGCCTAGGTGTGGAACCCCAGCGTGAACGATGAAAGGATTACCTACTGGGCCGTGGACGGATACGGCGGCAAGTCCCAGGCACTTCCATATTGGATAAGAACTACCACGAATGAGGTCCGCTGGGTTCCCGAGAATTCGCCAGCCGGCACCCTAGGAGGCCGACCTGTGGCCAGCAATCCCAATGACAAGAATGGGGACGGGAAACCTGACGAAAGCTATACCTATAGCCTGGAAGGACAGATCACCAACGCCTTCGTCGTCGACTCTGCCTCCGGCCAGATTAAGGTCAAGTCCGGCGCAGCTCTGGACTACGAGACCAAGAACACATACAGCGGGAAGGTGAAATGGACTCTGAATGGCTGGGACGTTGCCGCTAACTTGACCATCAAGGTTAGCGAAGTGTTGCCGGGGAAGCCCAGCATTCCGCAGTTTACGCGCACCGAGTTTCCGGCGGCAGAATATCCCGATGGGAAAAATCCGGCCCTGGACGTGACCTGGACCGTCCCGGACACTACCGGGGTAACCGTCAACGGCTTCGAGGCCCAGTACTGCAAGCAGGGCAATGTGGGCTGGACCGACTATAACGGCAACCTGACGGCGACGGACACCAGCATCAACCTGGCAGACCTGGACGCTGGCGCCACCTACGAAGTACGGGTGAGGGCAGAGACGAACGAAGGCGATGGCCCCTGGTCCGACACAGGCTCCGGCCAAGCCAACCAACTGCCGGAAATCTGCTGCCTGGTTAAGGGTACCACGGGTAGACTTGCGGGCATCCCCTTCGGGGCCCACCGAACCAGGAGCATGTGGACCAGTGGGAAGCGCCATTTTTTCACCGACCCGGACGGAGACCAACTGACTTAAGCGGCGTCGGCCCAGTATCCAGGAATCTTGTCGGAAGTCGGCGCCCACTACAGCGAATCGCGCGGCGTTGCTGTTATGGTACACCGGGGGTTGAATCCCAGCGCCTCGAGAATTTACTACACCATCCAGGACGGTTACGGCGGGGTTACGAAGGATTGGGGCCTGGTTACGGTCCTAGCCAATCCGGTCCGACATGTGCGGGAGAATTCTCCGGCCGGCACCAAGGTGGGGCAGCCGCTGAAGGGAAACCCTTATGACCTGGACGAGGACGGAAACCCCGACGAATCCTTTACCTACACCTGGACGGGCGAGGCGGCAGATTCCGGATTTTTTTCCCTGGACTCGGCCACAGGCCAGATCACCGTGGCCCAGAAAACCAACCTAGACCCCGTCACCGGACTGCCCGTAGCCACGGACCCCGACCTCGATTACGACACCAAGAGTTCTTACACCGGTCAGTTGAATTTTACGGTGCAGGGACAGCCGGCTGTTATGAGCTTTACGACTCTGGTGATCCAACAAGAAGTGCCCGCAGCGCCGGCGGCGCCTACAGTAGTCCGTTCCGCCAGTTCTCCCCGGTCGGCCCTGGAAGTTTCCTGGACCGCGCCTGACGGCGCAGGTTCGGACATTACCGATTACGACGTCCAGTATAGGGAAGATGACTCCAAAGATTGGGAGGAGCACAGCTTCGCCGGAACCGGGACCAGCACCACCCTGACGGGGCTGAAAGAAGAAACCATTTATCTGGTCCAGGTTCGGGCCAGCAATGCCAAGGGTACCGGCCCCTGGTCGGACTCGGGCGAAGGCTCCACCGGCACGGAACCTGAGACCCCGGGCGCTCCTGGCAACTCGCCCCGTCAGACGCCGCCTCCGGAGGACCCGGACGACCTGGGGAAGCCGGATGCGCCGCAGGTGGTCCGATCGTTCCACTCTCCCCGGTCCGCATTGGATGTGTCCTGGACCGCGCCTACGGTCAAGGCCGGCACGACCATCACCGGGTACGATGTGCAGTACCTACGGCGGGACGGCACTGAGTGGATCGACCATCCCTTCAGCAGTACGAATACAAGCACTACGTTGACTGGACTGAACGATGGTACTACCTACGAGGTTAAGGCTAGGGCGATGAGCGGGGAAAACACGGGTCCTTGGTCGGACCCGGGCCAAGGCTCGACACGAGCGGAAAGGGAACGTTGGACGAAACCCGAGCCTACGCCTGAGCCTACGCCTGAGCCAACCCCGGACCCGACTCCGGTGCCCACGCCCGAGCCAACGCCGGGCCCTGATAACACACCCCGGGACCGAGATCCGGCACCTACACCGCCACCTACGTGGGTAGTACCTACACCAGCGCCCACTCCGGTCAACATAGGGAATTCTACCCCCACTCCTGGTTCGATGGCAGACGATCCCACGCCACCATCGGTAGTCAACCCGCCGGGATCTGGAGACTCTCCTGGCGCTACAGGAGGCACAAATAACTCGGGTCACGCCCCGCAGCCCAAGCCGGCAGGGGAACAGGGCTTGTCCGGTATGCAGAAGCCTCCAGCGCCACCAAGTATCCTCACCCAGCCCCGAAATCTGCTGTCGGGACTGGCGGGCACAACCTGGGGAGGCACAGTAATCCTGCCCCAGGACCAGGATTCCGCAGCCGGGGGCACCCTGTATGCCCCGACGGATGCCGCTCCGGCCACCGCCATCGTCGAAGGGGTCGGGGACGGCGGCGACACGAGCGGGTACGCGGCCGCGACCACCACGATCACCTCTACCACCGCCGTCGGCCGAAACGGCAGCGATACCCTCCGGTCCACCGAGACCCGAACCAGTGACAAGGGGACGGGCGCAACCATTTGGGAACGCATCACAGAGAATTCCGGGCTTACCACTCTGTGGCCCTGGCTGGCCCTGCTGGCAGCCCTGCTGGCAGCAATGTTCTGGATAGTGGGCTGCCGGTTGCGGCAAAGGCAGCGCAGGATGCGATATGCCTGGTCTTCATCTCCCTCTCAGGCCTGCGAAAATGACGGGCGGGGAGAAGAATGTCAATAGGATAACCTGGCATAGCAGTCGGAAGGCCAGGCTTATCCTGGGAAGCGGTCTCGCAGCTTTGCGGTGCCGCTTCCCACTTTTGTGAGGATCGGGAACTGTTCAACGTTCCGTAGTGGTCCGGCATTTATTGGTTGGTTTTGGCACTGCAGGACTCAGCGTAGCCTCTATACTCAAGCGGGCGCGAGCAGGCTGCCAGCGTCGCTAAAAGGAGAATATCTTCAGTGGTACGGGATGCCGGCCCGGATATTCGAGGAGGTATGGGTGTCCCTGGAGGGCAGAGTTTCCGCAATTCGAGAGCAGCAGTTTCTCCTGCGGGAGGGATCGCAGCGGCGCATAGTCCTGGCTCAGGTACAAGTTGCTCGGGCGGACGACGGAGTCCAGAGACTGTGGTCAAGCTGAGAACCCATTACGATTTCAATGCTGGCCAACTCATGACCCCGGCGATGCTACCCTTGTCGGCATTGTTGTCACCAGGGTTGACCATCGCGGCTGCTCAGGAACTGGGCACCCAACCGTTTCGGTTCGGTTCTCACCGTCCGTTATATCGGCGCCGATGCCGCTGTTCAGTACATCGTTGCCGACCAGGACGTTAGCCGTGTCGTGCACGATGCCTTCGTGCAGTTACTCGTGCCCGCGCCACCGGACCTTAAATCAAGCGGCTCGATCGGGCGTTTTCGAAGTAACGGAAGGATCAAGCATTTCGCGAGCGCCCTTTACCGTCAGGCTCTCCGGCCGACCCGGGTTGGACTGACGTCGAACGAGCCGGCGTCTCGCATGCGCCCTGCGCTGCTCATCTGCGTAACGCACGTCAGCGCTATCCAGTAGCAGTGCAGGAGATGGCCGTGAACAAGCGGCGCAACATACTTGCAGACCTGGAAGAATATTCCAGCAAGGGTATTATCAATTTAGAATATCTAACAGGAGATATATGATATCCTTTTGTATCCTACGACCCAATTAAAGCAGACATCTTCCCCAGCCCGCCTCGTGTGACATTGCCGCGAACCATCCCTACACGAAGCCGGCCGGGATCAATCACCTCACCCTAGAGGAGGAGTCATTGAGCACGAACAGCGAACCGGGACGGGAACTGGATGCGCTGCGGGAAAGGACCGCCGCGCTCTCCGCCGCCGTCCTGCGCATCAGCTCCAGCCTGGATTTGGACACCGTGCTTCAGGAAATCGCCGAGTCCGCCCGCGCTCTAACCGGGGCCCGCTATGCGGTCATTACCACCATCGACGACGCCCGCCAACTGGAGCAGAGTGTCACCTCAGGCTTCACCCCGGAGGAGGCCCGGCAGATCGAGGGGTGGACCGACAATCTCCGGGTCTTTGAGGCGCTGCGGGACGTGCCCTCACCCCTGCGGGTTGCGAACATGCCGGCCTACGTGGCGTCCCTGGGCTTTTCCACCGAGGGGGTGATCATCAGGACCTTCGAGGGGGCGCCGATGCTCCACGGGGGGGTGCAGGTGGGCAATTTCTTCCTGGGTGACAAGCAGATCGGCCCCGAGTTCACCGAGGAGGATGAGGAGGTGCTGGTGCTGTTCGCCTCCCAGGCAGCCACGGCCGTGGCCAATGCCCGCACCCACCGGGCTGAGCGGGGCACCCGGGCGGACCTGGAGGCCCTGATCGAGACCTCGCCGGTGGGAGTGGTGGTGTTCGATGCCCAGAACGGACGCCTGGTGTCGATAAACCGGGAGGCACGGCGTCTCGTCGAGGGGCTGCGCACGGAGGGCCGCCCAGTGGAGGAACTGGTGCAAGTGGCCACCTGCCGGTTTTCCAACGGGCAGGAGATCGTGCTCAGCGAGTTATCGCTGCCCCAGGACTTCGGCAGCGCCCGCAGGCTGCGCGCCGAGGAAGTGGTGATCTCTGTCCCCGACGGGCGAAGCGTCACCACGCTGGTCAACGCTACTCCAATTCCCTCCGAAAATGACGAGGTTCGGTCGGTTGTGGTTACGCTGCAGGACATTGCGCCGCTGCAGGAGTTGGAGCGGCAACGGGCGGACTTCCTGGGCATGGTGAGCCACGAGCTGCGTGCGCCGCTCACCGCGATCAAGGGCTCGGCCGCCACCCTGCTGGAGGACTCCCGCTGGTTGGACCCGGCCGAAAGGCACGAGTATCATCGCATCATTCAGGAACAGGCGGACCACATGCGGGGACTTATTGACGACCTGCTGGACGCCGGGCGTATTGAGGCGGGGGCCCTGACGGTCTCCCCCGAGCCCTCAGAAGTAGCAGAGCTGGTCGAAGGGGCCCGCAGCACCTTTCTGTCCGCCGGGGGCCGGCACAACGTCCTCATCTACATGCCGCCCGACCTGCCTCGGGTTATGGCTGACCGCAGGCGCATTGTGCAGGTTCTGAACAACCTGCTCTGGAACGCGGCGCGGCACTCACCCCACTCCGCGCCTATTCGGGTGGAGGCCGAGCGCGATGGTCCACACGTGGCCATTTCAGTACAGGACGAGGGGAGGGGGGTGCCGCCCGACCGGCTTCCGCACCTCTTCCTTAGACACGGGCAGGCCGACGGCAGCGGGGCGGGTCCGGGCATCGGCCTGGGCCTTTCTATCTGCCGGGGGCTGGTGGAGGCGCACGGAGGGCGCATTCGGGCCGAGAGCGGCGGGGTCGGCCAGGGTGCCCGGTTTACCTTCACGATACCCGTTGCCGGGGACGCCCGGCAAGTCGAGGCCGGGAGCGCCGGGCTGATGGCATCAGCCGGGGCGGGCACGCTTCCGGCAGCGACCGATGCCGCCCGCGTTCTGGTGGTAGACGACGACCCGCAGACGCTTCGCTACGTGCGCCAGACGCTGACCGAGGCGGGTTACGCCGTGACGGTGACCGGCGAGTATGAGCAGCTATCCCGCATTATCCGCACGGAGAAGCCCCACCTGGTGCTGCTGGACCTGGTGTTGCCCGGCGCCGACGGCATCGCGTTGATGGGAAGCGTGCCCGACCTGGCCCATCTTCCGGTAGTTTTTATATCTGGCTACGGTCGGGACGAAACTATCGCCCAGGCACTGGATGCCGGAGCGGCTGACTACCTGGTCAAGCCGTTCTCGCCTACCGAACTGACCGCCAGGGTTGGGGCGGCCCTGCGCCGTTTGTCCCACCCCCAGCCCTTTATAATGGGTGAGCTGAACATCCACTACGAGGAGCGTCGGGTGATGGTGGCTGGACGAGAGATCGAGCTGACCGCAACGGAGTACGATTTGCTGCGGGTGCTGTCCCTGAACGCGGGACGGGTCGTGCCCTACGACTCCCTGCTGGGCCAGGTTTGGAGTGAGCGCCAGGCAGGGGGGGCCAACCTGGTACGCAACTTCGTGAAGAAACTCCGCGCCAAGCTAGGCGACGACGGCCAGAGCCCGGCCTGGATATTCAACGTGCGCGGGGTGGGCTACCGCATGCTCAACCCCAGCGACGGCTGAAGGGCGATCCGACTCAAGGGATGCCTCGTCGATGCCGCCGCCCCGTACCGAGGCCATACGCTGCTTGGACAACAGCGTCACCATAGCGGCATTGGGGTGGAGGTTAGACGGATCGCTCAACTCGCTGATCCGCGTTGAATCGGATTCCAGGAAAGGTGGCGTTGTATCTGCTCCTAGTTGCAATGCGCCCGCGATTTGCTCCGCAATTGTCTTCCGAGAGCAGATCGCAAATGCGTTCGCCAGTTTCGCTGAAGTTGGGCAACACCAGGCTGACCGGTCTCTCCACACAGCATTGGCCCCCTTGTTTGAAGGCTTTGAGGGTCCAGTGGTCACCGCTGGCAGGAAATCCTTCCGGTGGCGCCGCTCGTCCCCGAGCAAGGTCAATAGGAAGAGCCACCCTCGCAAGACACCGGCTCCACGCTCGAGCCCGCAGCAGCGGTATGCACTTCGTAGGTGTCCTCACCGTGGCGGAAGGTCATTCGGTGCCCCGACGTGATAATCTGCGCGTAAGCCATCCCCTCCTGGGGGCAACCCAACGACGCATCCGGCCACTGAACCCCCTCGTCCTTGATCAGCGCCAGGCTTTCGGCCGGAACCGAGAGCCTGGCGGCGAGAACCCCTCGGGCTTGGCTCTGCAGCTCGTTGAGCGCGTCCGGCGGTTGGCCACCAGCCTCGGCGGTTACTTCAGGCAGAACATCGGCGCCAGACCCCGAATTTCCTGGCGGCGCCTCGCCTTGGCAGGCAGTCAATATACACGCCATTGACAACGCCAAAAGGCCCATTGCAAGAAATCGCGTCAATGCCGTGCGGCGCGTCGGCATCAGCCTATGCAAGTACTCCAGCTCCCTCATAATCCACTCCTCCATTTTCCGTCTCTCTCAGTCTCAGGGGCTCTGAGGCCACTACTCATCATCCAGGAGACCGTTGCGGAATGGCCACACGACCACTTCCTAGCAGGAAATTACGCCCAGCTTGTTCTGCACTCGGTAGATGGCATTATGCACGGTCACCTGCTGGCCCCAGCTCCTCGTGCACTTCAGCATACGATTTCCCGCCGCGAACCAGGTCAGGACCTTTTGCGCTCTTTTCGTCACCCGGCCCAATGCCGGGCGCAAAGAGGCGCTGTCGCCCAGCAGCCTGAACGCCCGAATCACCGCGCCTTCCAGCACTATCAAACTGCCAGCCGCCACTTTCAGCACCGCGTCGACCAACTCGCTGTCCTCAGTGAGCTTCCAGACGAAGCCCGCAGGCCCAGCTGCCACGGCCCGCATCACTTCATCCCCATCGCCGGAGGCGGTAAGCGCCAGCACCCTGGTATCGGTCAGCAACTCCAGAACCTCCTGGCACGCTTGCACTCCGTCCTTGTCGGGCATAAACAGGTCCATGACGACCATGTCAGGCCGCGTCTCGCGGACCGAGGATCCCCGTGTCGATGGAGCGTCGCAGCTCCCACGTGGCCGACTTCGACAACTCCGCAGTCGCGTTCAGCCGCTCCACCAGCCAGGTATTGGAGTCACCAGCTAACCTGACAACGCCGTCTATCCCGAGGCCGATAATGTAGGGAGCCTGGACCACAGTGTCATGGATGGACTGCGAGAGGTCAATATGCTCCTGCAGCATCCGACGCTCTCCCTCCGTCGCCGGCTGCAGTCGAGCCCGGCCGAACCGGGATATCAGGTTGATGGACAGGGCTATCAGATACATCGTCGGCAGCCGTCCGGCCAGCTTATTCCCGCCCCGGCGCCCAGATCCAAGCCGGGACCTACCTGAACGCAAACCCCGACGTACACCGCCGCTACCACCGCGGTCCAGGCCAGGACTAGGGAGAACAAGGAAGAGACCACCGCGAAGGCGGCCACACCCGGATAGTAGGCGAGGAAAAGATAGTTGTCGCCCCATTGGTCTACGTTACCTTCGATTTTCCCTCGACGGTGCGGCGGGAGGATGCGCCGGAGACAGACAAGGATTATCGGGTTGAAGTGGTGTTGGGACGGGGTCAGGTAAGGGTGCATACGTGGGAGGAGCACGTTAGCTTGGCTGGGCGGGATTGTTCACGGCTGTACATGCAATACACGATTCCTAAATATTTTGCGGTGGGGACGTTTGTGGGGCTGTGGCACGGGGGAGCTACGGAGGGGCGTAGGTGGGATTTCGGAGTGTGGCGGTCGATGTCTCACGGCGAAGTTGGACGTGTGCGGCGGGAGGGGTTTGATACCTAGCCACGGTGCCGTGACTATTTTCAGGGGTGCGGGGGCCAGTCGCTGTTTTGGGGGACGGAGGATACTGCCCTGGTTACTGCCAGTGAGTCTATGAATGATATCCTCGCGCTGGCGGTGGTGCATTTGGATATTCGGGCGGGCAGGGTGGAGGTGGGTCATGGTTTGAACCGGAGGGAGGAGGATCAACAGTTTTGGGAACTGGGCGGGCCGGTTGCGCTAGAGGGGTGCGAAACGTGAGAACCACCGGCGAAATACGGGACTTACTAGGCGGTGTTCAGGCTGGGTCAGCCCACGTCGGGAGATTATGGGGGAATAGCGGGGCGAGCGGGATGGGAATGGACCGAACTTCGGACTTGACGGTGAGCGTAAGCGAGGACGAGTTCTTTGGGCGGAGTGGTCTGGCTACGGTGGTGAATGGGCAGGGCAGGGCCCTTGCGGAAACTTTTCATGCGACGAAGCAACCTGTTCGAGGCGGCGAAGCCACCGACGGAAGTCTTGCTGGCGCGGGAAAGGAGGGCGCGGAAACTGTGCTACGGGTGCCGCTGTTCTGGGCCAGGAAGGTGGGGTTGGCCGTGCGGGCGGAAGTGAGGGACCGGCTTGTGATTCCGCGTGTGGGGACTGGGCTGGATGGGAGTTTCGTGCTTCGGAAGGTGAACCCACGGTGCGAGCCGGGGACGGATGGGGGAGTGCGTTACGAGCCGGACGCCAGTGCGGGGAGTTGACGGGCGTGGGGAAGGTTGACGGCCATGGAGTGAGCGGGCGTCAGCCCAACCCTGAGTTACGGGGAAAGTATGAAGAGGCGACTTCCAGTAGATCGGGCAGGCGGCAGCAAGGTAGCCTGCCGACATGCTGGGGCGGTTACAAGGCAAGATGGCGAGCTGCCAACACAGTCCTCCAAGAAAAGGAAAATAGCGGAGCGGCGGCGCCATCCGCCAGGCGGCTACGGAGGCCAACGCCTACCTGGCCCACCCGGGGCTGGCCCCCGGCCGGAAACATAAAGCTGACTGGTTGGACTGGAGGCTGACGATGGGGGACCGTTGCGCTGCCGCCGGTGTGGCTTTGAAGGACGGGATGGCCACGACTGGGAGCTATCAGCCCCCCGACCGCCGAGAGCAACCGGCCAGCAACGCAGCCGAGTTTTCCAGGGGCGGGAAGGAGCAACGGAGAGACACCCAGCCAGCCTTCCCGAACTCCTGGGGAATCGGCGAGGGACCTGTTCTCCCTCTGCAAGTCTTCCAAATGAGCAACAGAGGTCATCCGCCTGAGGCTGACTGGACTGAACTGGGTGTTGACCTCTGTTGCCGGCCAGGTTCTTCCTTCTTTCGGGGCAGTTTCGCTGGCGATGATTCCACTGCCAGCCAGTTCTCGCCCGTCCAGGAATAACACATCCTCTCCTACCGCGAGTAACGCCAGTTCAAGCAGGTTGGGAGATGCACTCCCGTTCCGGTGGTGACTGACACCGCATTCGGGACACGATACCCAGGGTTACCCCCAGCATGCCGGCGAATACCGTGCCCAGCGGCCCGATGATCAGGGAGGTTCTGGCGCCGTATATCAGGCGGCTCAGGATGTCGCGGCCCTGGAAATCGGTGTCCAGCGGCGTATTCCACGAGCCGCGGGCAAAGACCGCCGGCTCAAAGATTTCGATGGGCTTAACCGACGTCTCGGAGTCGTGTGGGGCCAGCAGGGGAGCGAAAATGGCCACCAGGGCCACAAACAGGATAATCCCCACGGGCAGCTTGGGCGCCTCCTTCAGGATGCCCCACGAACGGTTGGCTATTGTCGCGACCTGCTCCACCCCGGTGGGTGGAGAAGTTATCAGTACCTGGTCACTTGCCATTTTGCTACCTACCTGGTCAAACGTATTCTGGGGTCAAGGTAACCGTACAGAACATCCACCATAAAGTTGGTACTAACAATCATCACCCCGGCCATTACCACCACGCCCTGCACCAGGGGGAAGTCCCGGTTTATCAGCCCGTCGTAAAGAAGGCGGCCGATGCCCGGCCAGGAGAATACAACCTCCACCACCACCGCCACGTTGATCATCACCACCAGGTTTACCGCGGCCAGGGTCAGCACCGGGATGAAGGAATTCTTCAGGGCGTGCTTGACGATCACGACCGTCTCCGGCAGACCCTTAAGCCGGCACAGCTTGATGTACTCGCTGCCCAGAACTTCCAGCATGCTGGAGCGGGTAAGGCGCAGCATTGCCCCGGAGAAGAACCAGCCCAGTGCCAGGGACGGCAGCACCAGGTGCCGCCAGTCAAAGAACCCCTCCGGCTTGCCCAGGAAGGGAAGCCATTCCAGCTTGACCCCGAATAACAGCACCAGCAGCAGAGCGACGAAAAAGGATGGGACCGATAATCCCAGCAGGGCAAAGGTCTTGCCGAAACTGTCCCACCAGGAGTCCACTTTCACCGCCGACATTATCCCTAACGGTATACCGATGGCCATGAATATGATGAATGCCCAGAATGCCAGCAGCAGCGAGTTGGGCAGACGGTCGAAGTACAGGGACCGGACCGAAGTGCCGTACTGGAAGGACTCCCCATAGTCGAAGCGGGCTATATTCCAGAGGAAGGAGGCGTACTGTTCCGGCCATGACTTGTTGAGACCCCACGCCTCAGTCTGCCTGGCAATGTCCTCTTCCCGCGCCCCCGGGTATTCGTACAGCAACTCGGCCGGGTTGCCCGATGCCCGCACCAGGACGAATATGATCATGCTCAACACCACCAGGGTGACGAGGCTGGAAAAGAGCCTCTTGGCAATGAAGGTCTTCACATTACCTCCGGTCCTGTGCCCCGAAACAAAGCTACGCGCTTGATTGAGGACACCCACCGCACTCGCGAATGCAGGAACCTCGAACGGTTCGGATTAGTTCCCAACGTTCACGTTCAAAACTGCGGTAACTGCAATGGCCCGGGCGAGGGGCGCCGGATGGAGCAGGCGCCCCCAACCTTCGTGCTACGGGTTTATCTCAATGTCCTCATACGGGAACAGCGACGTGGATACCACGAAGTAGTCGGCGATATCACCCTTGATCTTGGGGCCCGCTCCCATGGCAAAGGCGTTGATGTACACCGGCACGAAGATGAACTCGTCCAGTATGTAGGCCTGTAACTCTTCCACGAACTGGGACCGCTCTTCCAGGTCCAGGCTCACCTCGAACTCCGACATTTTGGCATCGATGTGGTCATCGCAGATAACCGACGAACCCTACTGGCAGAGCCCGAAGGCCCGGAAGTAACCCGCGGCGTTGGGCGGCCCGGTGGAAATGGAGAAGGCTATCTGCACGCCGGGGAAGCCCTCCCGGTGATCACGCAGCATGCTCAGGAACACCGGACGCTGGGTCACGTTCTACTCACTCTTGATCCCGATTTCCCGCAGCGAGTCCATGATACGCTCGGCCAGGGAGAACACCGGCGGGAAAGGAGTGAAGGCGTCGATCTCAAAGCCGTCGGCGTATCCCGCTTCCGCCATCAACTGCTTGGCCCTTTCAACGTTATATTCGGGCACCGGTCGGTCCAGGTAGTCGCCTTTTCGGGGGGAATGAAATTACCGGTGGGAATAGCCAGCCCCTAGGTATCGGTGGCCGACAGGAACTCCCGGTCCATGGCCAGGCTCACCGCTTCGCGGACCCGCTTGTCGTGGAAGGGACTGTCCGGTTCCTCGTAGCCGGGGAAGAACAGCCAGAAGGGCGCCGAGTTGTTGGGGTCGATCTGGATGTTGGGGTCCTCTATGGCGTCCTGCAGCAGCGCCCCGGTGACGAAGTAGGCCACATCCACTTCGCCCGTCTTCAGAGCCGCCACCCGGGATGCCAGTTCGAGCACACCCTTGGTCTCAATTGTCTTGATGTTGGGGACCTTGCGCCAGTAGTCCTCGTAGGCCTCCATGGTTACCGACTGGCCGGTGGTCTGGCCTACAATCTTGTAAGGGCCTGCGCCGATGGGCGCCTCGATGAACCCTTCCGGTCCCACCTCTTCGTAGTAGGCCTTGGGCACGATGAAGCCCGCGCCTGAAGCTTCCGAGCCGTACAGCTCCAGGAAATCTATGAAAGGCTCCTTGAAGTAGAAGGTTATGGTACGTTCGTCAACGACTTCAATGCGCTCGGTCTTATCCTGGTAAATATCGGCGTTGGCTCCGCTGTAGTTCTCGTAGGAAAACCGCACATCCTCCGTGGTTACCGGCTCGCCGTTGTGGAAGGTAATGCCCTACCGAAGCCGGAAGGTCGCTTTCATAAAGTCGTCCGTCATCTCCAGGTCTTCCGCCAGCAGATACACGAACCGACCATTGGGCATGGCCCCAATCAGGGGTTCAAATACGTTCTGCAAGAAAGCGGAGTAGGGCGTGCGCGAGGCCGGCGCCACCTGCGGGTCGGACCACTTGGGGCTGAGGGCCGTGTGGTAGGCAAGGACCATCTTTCCCTCGGACTGCCTGGACCGGTCGGGGTCGATAACCGGGTCCTTGATGTCAAAATCTACAAACCCTTCGGTGGACTCTTCGCTGGGCGTTTCCCTGATGGCCGCCGGAAGAGGAGTGGCCGTGGCAGCCGCCAGAACTCGAGCTGGCGGCGGGGCAGCCGGCGCCGAGTCCTGCGCCTGCCCTTGCCCCTTGCTCTGCTGGGATGATCCCTGTTGCGATGCCGCCGGTTGCGAGGAAGTCTGTTGGGAGGCTGACTGCTGGGCTGAAGCCTGCGTACTTGAGCCAGTGGCTGCCGTTTCAGGCACCTCAGGGGCGGACGTGCCACATGCGATCGCCATGATCAACACCAGCACCCCGGGGAGCGCCAATAGCCTCATGGTCCGGCTAAAACGAGCGTTTACCATACCTGGTTAAACCTCCTCTGAAGTTTGCGAGAGCGCCAAAACAGCAAAGGCGCCTTCCTGTAAGGAAGGGGCGTGTTTCAATCGTAGTGGACTTCCTGGCCAACGGCCGCCACGTTGTCCACACTTTCACCTTTGCTACCCGCCCTGTTTGGGCAGGAAGCCCATCCTGCGTTTGGATGAACAAATCCACATTGGCAAGCCAAGTATGTCAATCCTTCATGAGTCAGCAGTTGGAAACCAGACTGGAAGCATTGACAGCCCAAATTATTACGACATACAGGCATGTTTCGGAATATGTGTGAGGCAACGGTTAAACCAGTAGGGTGAAAGGAGAAGCAAACACCCCATAGGTGGAAGAAGCGTGCCAGGAAGGTGGTTCATCCCAGGAAATGGAATGTCCCACCATTGCCGTGGACTTGGGAGGGCGAACCACGGCCACCTGCTCCCAGGGGATGGTGGTGGAGCATCCCGGGGTTCTGTCGGAGGGGCCTGCTATCTCTCGACGGGCGCCCGATTTGAAGTGGAGGTGTAGCGGACGAACGCAGGCTTCAGTTCGGTTATCGGCGGGGTTTGTTTATTGAAACGCTATTGGGCCAGCGCCCAGCAGGCGGCCGGTATAACCCCGCCCCGCCGTGCTCCTGACTTTCCCGAGGGCAGGCCTCTGCTTCGGGGCAGTCCTGGGGCGATGGGGCCCGTGCTACCTTCGCCGTACACGTGGGGAAGCGTACGAGGTATGCAGGGGACCGGTGAGGAGCGGACAGGGAGAGTAGAAAGAACTTGTGGCGCGACACCGACTGAGGAAGGGAATGCACAAATCCAAGCCCGTTTGAGGCCGCCCCTGTCTAGCGACCACCGGTGGCGGGCGAAGTTGCCAGGCCGGCAGACGAAGCGGTTACGGATGGGACCGCAGCTGGTAGGGGTGGTCGGGCGCCAGCGATTCACCTTTCGCGAATCGCTGGGAGCTAAATGACTCCACATCGTGACCCGTGCTGTCCCCTGCCAGGACGAGGTCGGCCATCATCCTCCCAATCACCGGAGAGAGTTTGAAACCGTGCCCGCTGAAGCCAGCCGCCCAGTAAAGTCCCTCCACGTGCCGCGACTTGTCCAGAATGGGATTACCGTCGGGGGTCATGTCATAGAGCGAGCCGTAGCCGCCCTGGGGAGTGGTGGCGGCGAAATCGGGGAACCGCAGCCTGGCCCGCTGCCAGTAGCGGGTGATGGTATCGTGGTCGGCATTCAGGCCATAGGATTCGGGATTGACGACCTCGCCCATATCCTCGGGCGCCTCTCCCCCCATAAGGGTGTAGAGCCCCGAGTTCAAACGGTAGTAGGAGCCGCTGGTCTGGTCGATGATGGTGGGGGTCAGGGACTCGAGGGTCGGCGGCCGCCGCAGGTGGACCATCTGAACGCGGAGAGGAGTGATTGGAAGCAGTTCACCCAGGGGCGCGGATAGCCAGTTGGTCCAAGGGCCAGCGGCCACTACCGCGGCCCCGGTCTCAACCAGTCCCGACTCTGTCTCAACACCGGTCAGGCGACCGCCGGCAACTTGGAAGCCAGTGACCTTGCTGCCAGGAACAATAGTTGCCCCCAGGTCTGCGGCCCGCCGGGCAAACGCATAGGTGGTGGCTATGGGATCGGCATAACCCGAGTCGGGTTCGTACAGTCCCAGGGCCACGTCATCGGTGGACATCTGCGGCACCAGCGCTTCCATATCGGCCGGCGCAAGCGTCTGGATATTCACTCCCAATTCCCAATTCATGGCTGCATTGGCCCGGCCCGCCGCCTCATCCCAGTCTGCCAGCAGTATCAGACGCCCGGTCCGCACGAACCGAACGTCTCCTCCGATTATCTCGGTGAAGTTCTGAAATAGCTGGCTGGACTCCTGGGCCATCCTCACCAGGGTGGGATGCAGGTAATGCTCCCGGATCATGGCTCCGGAACGGCCGGTGGCCCCACCGGCTAGATGATCCTTTTCCAGCAGCAAAACCCGGCCAGCGCCTGCTGCAGCCGCGTGCATGGCGATACTGGAACCGATGACCCCGCCCCCAACGACTACTACGTCCGCTGACCTGGGAGTCATACGCACCTCGGGAATATCCCCATTTGGCCGGTGTTGAGAGTTGGCACTGGGGCTACCACTAATTCAGGCTGAATTGGGTTCATTTGACTGTGTAACCTGGCGCACAGTCAGATCAAGGATAACACAGGTAAAGCTGGTGGAGTGCGCGCCTGGCGTCCCTGGCGGCGAAGCTCAAGTAGATGGCAACCGCCGTAGAGTTGCGCTCGGACACATTGGCGTTTACCGTCTGCTTCAGGCTGGCCCCATCGGACCTGAGCCCCAGCAGACAGGCCCGGGCCAGCAGGCAGAACTCGACCACCGACAGGTTCAACGAACTACCATGCCTGGGGTTGTAGTGGAGCTCCGGCCGCCTGGTGATGCGCCTTGCCTTCGGGCATTCAGTCGGGGCAATTTTTCTGTATTCGCGCCATTTTGGGCCATTTTGGGCCATTTTGGGCCGATTCGTAGCTGAAACACAGGTTGGAGACGACCCCGGTGGACCAAGAACAGGCCGCTCCACAGAGCTCCACAGATAGAAAAGGGGTAAACCAAGCGGGCCATTTTGGGCCGTTTTGAGCCACTGGCTAGAGCAAAGCCAATGGGACCCCCTCACCTCCGCCCCCTTTCCCAGAGAGCGGGGTGATTCACGATGGACGGGGCCACGTACGGAATGCGCCATGGAAGTATGGTAGAGAAGCGTTAGCCAGGGAATCAAGAGGCAGGTGTCACCAGGGTCTTTCGATTGTGGTAAAGGCCTTGCCTTGCTTCGACCAGCGGTACGAGTCCTGCATTGGGCACGTAGCCTCAAGCAAGAATCTCATCCCCATACTGACCTTCCTCCGTCAAGGGGGAAGGGATTCCTGCGATAGTTTCTTAATCAGATACCGGCAGGTTGTCTCCAAGCACTCTAGTAAACGGTTCATGGGCCAAAGCCGGACCCATTGGCAGCGAAAGAGGTTTCTACAATACGTTGGTGCAGGAGAAGGTTGCAGCATATCCATGCCGCAGTTACGCTAGTGGCGCACTGCAACCTCCGGGAATGCCGTCTTATGGCGCCCGGAATCGCACCGTTGGCGGAGTAATAAGGAGTCTGTGATTGTGGTTGAACGCGACGTCAGTTCGATCGTTGCCGGTACGCAGGCGTACTATGACGGCCCGGCAGACGAAATCTACCGCACCATCTGGGGCGACAATCTTCACCTGGGCGTACCCTGCAGCGACGAGTGCCCCCATCCGGAGGCAATGGAGCATACCAATGAGATTATGGCGGGGGCTGTGCAGCTGGACGCGGACACTCTAGTTCTGGATTTGGGTTGCGGGTATGGCTCGACGGCCAGGTACCTGGCGGTAAAGTTCGGGTGCCGGGTAACCGGCACCAACATCAGTGAGAAGGAGCTGGACCTGGCCCGCCAGCGAGCTTCGGAGGCAGGACTGGCTCACCTGTTGACCTTCGAGTACGAGGATTTCCATAGCCTGGCCTACCCCGAAGGCTGTTACGACGTGGTCTGGAGCCAGGAAGCGTTCCTCCACGCCGCGGACAAGAATGCGGTGCTGTCGGATTGCCGCCGGGTTCTGAAGCCGAATGGTTCCCTTATCTTTACCGACATACTGGTGCGACGGGATACGCCGGCCGAGGACCGGGAAAGGATTTACGACCGGGTGAAGTCGCCGGACATGTGGGACCTGGATGATTACCGGGCAGCGCTGTCCGGGCTGGGCCTTCCCGTCAGCAGGGAAGAAGATTGGTCCCGGCACGTCGCTCGATCCTACGGCTGGGTGAGGGACCGGCTTCGGGAGAATCGCGAAGCCCTGCTGCCGCGAATCGGGGCGGAGACCATTGATGGTACCCTGGAGGCCCTGACCTTCTGGGTCAACTCGGCCAATGCGGGCTACATCGGGTGGGCGATGTTTGTGGCAACCAAACCGGCGTAGGCGCCCCTGAAGCCGACGGCCCGGGCGGGAAAGGAATCATTTTTGACTGAAGCAGACAACATCCTGGTCCCCAGGGACCTGTACAAGAAACAGTATTCACCGGAGTTCGCCGGACGCTGGGATGAACTGATCGACTGGCAGCGCAGGGCTGATGCAGAGAGCAACTTCTTCCAGGACATTCTGAAAGCGCATGGGGTCGAGAAGGTGCTGGATATTGCCTGCGGCACCGGATTTCATGCCGTTACGCTGAAAGCCGACGGCTTCGACGTTACGGCCGCCGACGGCGCTCCAAACATGCTGGTCCAGGCCAGGGAAAATGCCCGGCGCTTCGGCATAGACGATTTGCGTCTGGTGGAAGCCGAATGGACGCGCCTTGGTGAGTCCTTTGGCGGAGAGCGGTTCGACGCCGTCATTTGCCTGGGAAACGCCTTCACCCACCTGTTTGATGAGAGTGACCGCATACGGGCCCTGAACGAGGTATACCAACTGGTCAACGAGGACGGCATCGCAATTATCGATCAGCGAAACTACGATGCCATGCTGGACAAGGGTTTTTCCAGCAAGCACCAGTCGTATTACCTGGGCGAGAATGTTGAAGTGAGGCCGGAAGAATTGAGCGATGATCTCGTAACGATGCGCTACGAATACGAGGATGGCGAAGTCCACTTCCTGACCATCTGCCCCATACGCCAGGACTACGTGACCAACCTGCTGCTGGATACCGGCTTCCGCAGCGTGAAGCGCTATGGCGACTTTGCGGAAGACTACGACCTCTATGAGCCTGATTTCGTGATACAGGTTGCCACGAAGTAGGCAGGAGTCAGGACAGATCCAGCCCCTCCCGGCGGATGGGCGCAGCGAACAAAGTAGCCGCCCGTTCCAGGCAGCCTTGTTTGTGTCCCGCTATTGATGGCAGGGTGACGCTTACACTGCAGGCAAGCCGTTGCCGGCATTTAATGCGAGCGTGGCAGGGCCGGGTCGCTAGCGGAGTGTGGCAACTCTACCGCAACCGTGTCGCTGTCCAATGGGGCAACCCCGCCGTCTTTCCCGTTTGGGGAGATACCGGAGCTACAACAATACAGGGCAACATCCCCGCACCCTGAGTGGGTTTGCCCTCAGGGTGCGGGGGTGTTCTACGCAATCAGGCCGAGGTGCAGGCAATGGCCTTGACGTTGGCAGCAATTTCGGGGAGGTCGTGGCCCTGCCAGGTGGCGCCGCCGTCGTGGGTGCCGAACACCTGGCCCTTGCGGGTGCAGAAGTACACCTGCTCGGGAGCGCGGTCGTTTACGGCAATACCGAAGGTGGTGCTGGCCGGCTCAATGCCCTGGTCGAACCTGGTCCAGCTGTTGCCGCCGTCGGTGGAGCGGAGAATGCCACCCTCCTCGCTGCCGAAGTTCAGGCCGACGCAGGCGTAGAGAGTGCTGGGGTCGTTGGGCGCCACCTCGACGCCGCGAGAATAGCGGATGTTGGAGTAATTCTCGAACTGGAGGTCGTCCCAGGTCCGGCCGCGGTCGCGGGTGCGCCAGACGCCGGTGCGGTTGGAGATGAACACGGACTCGTCAACGCCAACGGTCACGCCGTGCAGGTCCAGGAGGTCCACGTCGCCTTCAAACCCGGTGTTGACGATGGTCCAGGTCTTGCCGCCGTCGGAACTGTGGGCGGCGCCGCCGACTTCCAGAGCGGCGTACATCTGGTTGGTGTCGCTTGCTTCGATGCCGATGCCCAGGATGCGGGTGGCGAAGGCCATCTGCACGGCATCGGGGTTGGATACGGTGGCCAGGTATTCCCAGTTTTCGCCGCCATCCGTGCTCTTGAACACTTCTGAGCCCTCGGTGCCCAGGAACATGATGCTGGAGTCGTGGGGGTGGAACTTGATGGACCAGACGATGCGGCCCTCGGTCAGGTTCATGCGCTCGAAACTGTCGCCGCCATCTCTGGAGCGGTAGATGCCGCGCTGGGTACCGACGAAGATGGTGCTGGAGTCTTCGGGATGCACGACGATGGCGCGTACCTGCGGGGAGGGCGGCATACCTTTGGCCAGCTTCTCCCAGCGGGAATCGCCCGCCTCCTTGCGATAGAGCCCATCGGCCTCGGCCCCGACGTAGATCAATGTCCTGCCTGCCATAACGCTCGCCTCCATATTTGACATTCTGCCTGGTGATGGCCCAATTTCAGCAGACCGCACCTGCCTTGTCAATTCCGTGGCCTGTCCCGGGAGGGCCACTGGATGGTTGCGGAGTCCCTGCCAGGCGTTATCGGCCGGACGAAATCCGTAGAGGGTGTTACCTTCTGGTACTATATGTCAACACTCAGTCAAGAATCATCGCGGCGCCTTCAATCCATAGGCATCCCCGCCACAATCCTGCCAACGACGCCGCGTCAATCTCGACCGGCGCAGCCGCTGCGCTTCAAAGAAATGGGAAAGGGCCCATTGGGTCCATACCTATGGTAGAGTCAACCAAGCCGGGCCTGAAGTCGCCACCACCCCAGGCAGGATATATGCGGGTCAACGAACAAATACGCTACGAGCCTGACGACAGCTGTCCACCCGTTGCCACGGTGAACGTGGCGCTGCAGGGCGCGGTAATCGCATTGTCCAACGCGGTTTCCCTGGTAACCATTTTCGCGGTGGCATCTCATGGGAGCGAAAGCTACCTGGCCTGGGCGGTTTTTGCCGGCCTGGTAATCGGGGGGGCGGTAACCGCACTGCAGGCAGCAAGAATAGGCCGCATTGGTTCGGGGCACATTCTCCTGACTGGTCCGGCAGCACCCTTCATGGGAATCTGTGTTCTGGCCGTGAGCGGGGCCGGGCTGCCGGTAATGGCAAGCCTGACAATTGCCGCATCCCTGGTGCAGTTCGCCATGGCCTTCTGGCTGGCCCAGCTGCGGCGGATCATTACCCCGGTCGTGTCCGGGGTGGCATTCATGGTGGTGGCGGCGGCCGCCATGCCCATCGGCCTGGCGCGGTTCGACGATGTGCCTATGGGCCTGTCCCCGCTATCCGGACCGGCGGTGGGGGCGGTCACGCTCTTTGGAGCGGCCATTTTGATGCTCCGCGCTTCGGGACTTATGCGGCTGCTGGCAATCCCCATAACGTTGCTGGCGGGCTGCGCGGCCGCGGTTCTGCTCGGGGTGTACGACTTCCAGCGGGCCCTGGACGCCCCGTGGTTCGACCTGCCGGCATTCGCCGCGTGGCCTGGCGTGGGACCGGTCGCGAATAAGGATTTCCTGGCCCTTCTACCGGTATTCCTTGTAGTAAGCGCCGTGGTGGCTGTCAAGGCCGGCAGCGAGGGGGCGGCAATTCAACAAGTGTCCTGGCGCAGGCCGAGGGCCATTGACTTTCGCGGTGTACAGGGGACATTGAACGCCGGCGGGGTAGGAGTATTGCTGTCCGGAGTTGCAGGAATACTGCCGGCGCTCATCTACCTGCCATCGTCCGTTGCGCTGATAAACTTCACGGGGGTTGCCGCCCGCCGCACCGGTTTCATCATCGGAGCCATTCTAATCGGGCTGGCCCTTCTGCCCAAGGTGGTTGCCATCCTGCTGACAATCCCAAGGCCGGTAACCGGCGCAATCCTGATGGTAGTAATGGGGCTCCTTTTCGTGGAGGGAGTCCGAACCATCATTCAGGATGGGTTCAATCAGCAGAAGGCTATCATAGTTGGGGTGTCCCTCTCCATCGGCATCGGCCTGCAGGTCCAGGACATCCTGACGGCTGCACTGGGTAGCCCCTGGGGCGCGGCATTTGGTAACGGTATTGTGGTCAGCGTGGTGGCCGCAGTCGTGCTGTCGTTGGTCATGAGTATGACCTTTTCCAGACGCAGGCGGATGGAGACGGAGTTGGAAATATCGGCCCTGCCCGAGGTGGACAACTTTCTGCGGGACGCTGGCAACAGCGCAGGCTGGAACGAGGCATCGCTGGAGCGGCTGCGGGCCGCCGGGGAGGAAACCCTTTCCAGCATGCTACAGCTGCGGGATGACTACGAGGGAGACAGACCGCCCCGCCTTGTAATCATCGCCCGTCCCCATTCGAGTACAATGGAGTTGGAGTTTCTAGCGGTGTCGCCCGAGGAGAACATTGAAGACCGGCTTGCCTACATGAGCGAGCAGGCAACGGAGCCGGATGTCGGCGAGATTTCTTTCCGGCTGCTGCGCCATTTCGCCTCTTCAGTCCGCCACAGAAAGTACCATGGGATTGACATCGTGACGGTGCAGGTGGACGCGCAACCCAATCGGTGACCGCAGAGAACATCGTTGAGTCGGCTGGTGAAACCGGGGAGACTCGACCGGCAACCCAAACATAAACCGGAGGAGTACCGTAGACATGGCTGCATATTTGATGGTTGATAACGAGATAACCGATCAGGCTCTGTTCGCTGACTACATCAGAGACATTGTTGCAGTCACCGAGGCTCACGGTGGCAAGTACCTGGTGCGGGGCGGCGCCGCTGAAGTGGTGGAAGGAAACTGGACGCCGCATCGCGTGGTGGTCATAGAATTTGAGGACCTGGACCACGCACATGGGTTTGTCAACGACCCCAATTACGTGCGGCTGGCCGACATCCGGGGCAGGAGCAGCGTTACTTCCACCGTGATTGTCGAGGGTGTCTAGCGTCCAAAGCGCTCACCTCCATTTCTGTCATTCTATTTGGTGATGGCCCAATTTCAGCAGACGCAGTCGGGGTTGTTATTTCCGTGTACTGCCTGAACGCTTGACAGGTTTGCCCAAGCCCGAATTGTGGACGGCCACATTGCGTAACTACTGGAAAGTTATCGCTTCAGAATGTTGATATAAGCCTCTTCCAGGGTCGGGTCACGCGAAACCAGGTCTTCAATGTTTTCCGCGCCAACCACTTCCGTGACTTTTTCTCTCAGGTCGAAGCCAGAGGTGACCGAAATCGTCAGCTTTTGGAAAGGCCCCTCGGCTGCCGATTCAACCCGTTCGACCGCGTCGAGTTTCAATAGCTCAGCCTCCAGTTGCTCCCTGGGTCGGTTTACGATGACTTCAATAATTGCCAGTTTGCTGAACCGGCGCTTGATTTCGCCGGGGGCGCCCACAGCGGCCAATTCGCCCCGGTCGATGATGGCGATGGTGTCGCACAGCATGTCGGCCTCGGCCATGTAGTGGGTGGTGAGCAGGATGGTCTTGCCTTCACCGGCCAGTTCAGGAACGTAGTTCCGCAGTTCCTGGGCGCCGATGGGGTCTATTCCGATGGTGGGTTCGTCCATAAACAGTACCGGCGGGTCCGTAAGCAGGCCGCGGGCGATGTGCAACCGCTGTGTCATGCCCCTGGAGTAGTTTTCCACTGGCGTCCTGGCATGTTCCGTGAGGCCAACCCGGTCCAGCAATTGGGCAGTGCGCCGCTTGGCATCCCTGGGGTTGATGTGGTTCAGGGCAGCGAAGAACCTCATGTTCTGCTCGCCGGTGATCCGACCGTAAAGACCTCGTTCCCCTCCCAGGATGAAGCCCGTATTGCGGCGCACCTGCCTGGCCTGAGTCTCCACGTCGTAGCCCAGTACTCGGGCAGTTCCCGAGGTGGGAGTCAGCAGCGTGGACAATATGCGCACGGTGGTGGTCTTGCCCGCTCCGTTGGGACCCAGGAGGCCGAATATCGCCCCTTTGGGGATTTCCAGGTTCAGGCCCTGGAGGGCAACGAAATCCCGGCGACGCCCCACAACATTGCGGGAAGAATAGGTGCGGGAAAGGTCCTTGCACTCGACGGCTATTGAGGTGGTCGCAGCCATTTGTTCGCTCCAGGTGTTGACGGTGGCAGAATCAACGGTCACAAAATAGAGGTCTCGTAGGCTCCCCGCCGCCTGGCGTCCACCTCTACGAGCCGGAAGCACAGGTACCCCAACAGCCCGTAGCAGATTCCCACCGCCAGTTCCCAGAGCAGGTGGCTTCCCACGGCGCCGGGGCTGGCGCCCAGGAAGGCCTCGCGGAACGCCGCCACGCCGTGGGTCAGGGGCAGGACATCTCCCAGGTAGCCGAGGTGGAAGGGCAGTTCGTCCACGGGCACCACGACACCAGTGAATAGAATGAGCAGCCCCGAGGCTGCCGCGCTGATCACCAGCCAGTCCCTTACCACTATGGCGAAAACACCGACACACAGGGCGAAGGACGTGCAGGAGAAGCCGATGAGCAGTATGGAGGCGATCAACGTCGGCCAGTTGGTGGTGGAAAAGTCCAGCCCGATAAAAACCCAGGCAAACAGCAGGCTGCTTGTCACCGTGAACATGCCGTTGGGGAAATGCATCGTGCCCCGGCTCCAGTAGATGAGCCACCGGTTCCCCGAGGAGCCAAGCACGTGGGCCAGGGTTCCGATTACCCGCTCGTAATAGTTGCACTGGGTAATGCCCCAGATCAGGATGAAGGGCGTGGAGTAGGCAGCCATTCCCTTGGTGTAATAGTCGGAGTCCAGGGGGCTGCCGGCAAACCTGCCGGTCAGCATCAGCATAGTGATGTAGAGCACCGGAACCAGGAAGACGTTCCCGGTATAGGCCGGCCAGTTGAGCCAAAAGAAAAGGGCGCGGTAGGTCAGGTAGGACTGAACGAAGAAGTTTGTCACAAGGCCTCCTAGAAAGCCCTCATGTTGCCTTCGACACGTACCCGATGCTCAACCTTGACCAGCAACAAGTAAGCCAGGGCCAGGTAAGCCAGCGATATGATCAGGGCAACACCCAGATCCTGGAACCCCCGCAACGTGTTCCCTTCCGATTCCAGGGCGAGAATGACGGCGTCCATGGCCCAGGCAGCCGGCAAGAGTCGAGCCAGGAACTCTATCCCAGGCGCCAAAAAAGCCACCGGATAGAAGAATCCACCCAGCACCACGCCCAGGGGCCTGATCACGTTGAAGAAGCCCTCGCGGCCCCGCACCAGCAGGAAAAGGGGCGCGAAGATAATGGAGACGGACAACACGCTCAATGCCCCGACTCCGACACTGAACACCAGCAGCAGGGGTTCGGAAACCTGGATAAACTGCCCGGAAATCCACACGATCACTACGACGGGCAACAGGCCGGAAAGGATTCCCAATACGCTGATACCCAGGGCCCTGGCAAATACCACCAACGCCAGGGGAGTACGCGTCGTGGCAATGTAGTCGTAGGTGCCGACCAGGATATCCCCGGTGATGGACCATCCAAGGCGAATTGAAACCCGGTTCCAGATGGACATCAGCAGAACACCCACGACCAGGTAGTTGACAGGAACGGAACCGGAGCCTTTGCTGGCGATCCATGCCAGCACCACCGCCAGAGGGACATTGACCACCAGGAAGAACAGGACCTCGCCCCATTGCATATCGTATTTGAGCTGTTCAACGAAGGCGCTTGTGAACGCATAAAGGTAACCCATGCTCGGTAATTCCCTGCCGTTTTCTGGCCGTACAAGTTCCCCCAGTCCGGGGGCGGCCAGATATTGCTACGGTAGCCTGGTGCCCTGACCTTGACGACCCCGCCAGGGGCCCTTGCCCCTCAGGGACGAAAGGCAAAATCGCCAAAAAAACGGCGGGAAGCTCATTCCCGAAGAGAGCTTCCCGCCGCCAAAGACTACCTGTTTTCGCGGACACTCTAATTCAGGAGCAATGTCCCGTTCCAATGCCATCGGACGACGGAGACAAGAGCAGACCTTCCGGCGTCTGCCCCATGACGCCGCGAGTGTCCGTGGTTGGAAATAGTCTGTTGCCTGAAGTTCATATTCAGTGTTCCATCCAATGAGTGCGGGTTAGGCTAGCACCGGCATGATGGGGGTGTCAACCGGTGGAAGCATTGACGCTGGGAAACTGTTTCAAAACGGGAGTACACCTTGGCAGGTTTACTCCATAGTCACGCTGGACTTCCCTATCACCTTCGTCCTGCTCTTCGCCTTCGAGGTAATAGCCTCCCCAGGCAGAGCCCTACCTGGTGAGTTCCTCCCGCAGGCGGCGAATTACGGTCTGGACTTCTGCCTCGGTTAGGTTGAGGGGGTCAACGGCCAGTTCCAGGGGGCCGCCCAGCGTTTGCAGGTAAATCTGTGGGTTGCCCCGCTCCAAAGCGGCTAACACGGCGTCACGGGATGGGCCGCGCCACTCGTCGGTGAAGCGAACAACGGCCTGGGGCAAAAGGTAGTTGATGCGGTCGTGCTCGAGGGTCACCTGCAGGCCGGGCAACTCCACCAGGGCATCGACTACGGGCTGGACCATGGCCCGGTAGGCTTCCATTTCCGCGGCCTCGTCTTCCTCGACGAAGGCCGCCAGGGACGCCACCAGTCCGATGACCTCCTCCTTGGCCACCTTCATGCCGCGGCCCAGGAACTGGGCGGGGTTGGCCTGGGCGGCGGCCGCCTCGATGAGGTCGGCGCGGCCAACCAGTATGCCGGAGCCCTGGGGTCCGCGAATGCCCTTGCCGCCGCTGTAGACCACCATGTCGGCCCCCGCATTCAGGTAGCGGTACAGGTTGGCGCGGGGCGGCAGCATGGAAGCGGCATCGACGATGACCGGCACGTCGTTGGCGTGAGCAATTTCGCAAACGCGCTCCAGGGGCAGCACCTTGTTGCTGGAAAAGGGAGCGGCGAGGTAGGCGACGGCGGCGGTGCGTTCACTGATGGCCCCCTCAAGCTGCCAGGGGTGCGCGAAGAGATAGTCGCCAAACTCCACAAGGTGCGCGCCAGCGGCGCGGTAGGCCTGGTCGTAGGGGAAACGATGCATAGTGTGGATGACGATTTCGTTCTTCAGGCCGTCGGTGTTGGGAAGCTGGCGCATTTTAACGGGGTCGTTGCCCGCGATAACCGCCGCCGCCTGCAGTACCAACCCGCCGGCGGCGCCGCAGCAGACAAATCCGGCTTCGGCCCCGGTGATCCGGGCAAGTTCCTGGCCCGCGGCGCGGTTCAGGTCGTCTATGTTGACCATCACCCGGGCCGCGCGGGACATCAATTCGAGGGTCTCGGGGCGGGTACGGGAGCCGCCCAGCCGGGTAATGGAGCCGGCGGCGTTGATGATGGGCGCGACACCCAGCCGTTGGTAGACTGATCCGGCATCCCGCTCATTACTGGTACTTGCCACGCCGTCCTCCTGCCTGCCTGCGCCAAAGTCGATGGTGAATCAGGGGCCATTATAGCAACATCATCGTGGCGGGGCCGTGTGATAATCTTTCGATGCAACGGGCGGGCCACGCTTGAACTATGAACTCCGGATGGGAGATCCAGACTAAAGGACTCCGGTCTGTGGCAATCAAATCAAACAGAAGGAGGGGTTAATGAGTACACCTGAGGAAATTGAAGGGCGAGTGCGGGCGGCGCTGGACGAACTGGGCGTTGCCGGCTGGGAGTGGATCGAGATCGACCCTCAGTATGGAGATACCGCAGATTTCTGTGAGCAGTACGGGTATGACCTGCCCCATTCCGCCAATACCATAATAGTGGCCAGCAAGCGGGGGCCGGCGGCGCACTGCGCGGGGATTGTGCGGGCGTGCGACCGGCTGGATGTGAACCGGCGGGTGCGCGGCCTGATGAGCGTATCGCGTGCTTCGTTTGCCTCGGCGGAGGAAACCCGGGAGGTTACGGGAATGATGATCGGCGGGGTTACGGCACTGGCTCTGCCGGCGGGATTGCCGATCTACGCCGACGCGCATCTGCTAGAGATGGACTACATTATCCTGGGAGCGGGAAGCCGATCGGGCAAGCTGAAGCTGGCGCCCCGGGAACTGGAGAAGCTGCCAGGACTGGAGTTCATCGAGGGGCTGTCGATTGCGGCGGAGTAACGGCGACGGGGTCGGGACACGCCCAACTGCTGCCGGTCCGGTGTCGGCGTAAGGCAGCGATGCAGTTCTTGCTCAGGTCTCGCATCCTTCCTTTGCCTGGCCTTATTGAAACTCCCACCGGCTGGCGGATGCGGGGCCCCCGACGCTGCTCACCTACCGTATTCCTCTGGCAGGTTCTCCCAAATTGATTGAAGCCTTGTAGAGGGCATAGCACCAAAACCGTCCGGCAGGGTCAACCGCATTGCTGATTCCATAAAAATGGACGATGGGCGGCACCAAAACACACTGGCAGGCTTGAGAAGAGACGAAAACAGGTTGCGGCCTTCGCCGGCCCACCGTAAGATGTACAGAACACATTCCGATGCAGAAAAGGAGGAGGAAGCCATGGCCGAACAATTGGCGCGCCCCAAGGACAAGGCGGAAATTTACTGGTTCTCCGAGCAACCCTACGGCCACGTGACCAACCAGGACCTGGAGCAGTACGACTCGGGACGCCTGGGCTTTCCCAACACCTTCTTTGACCCGGACAAGGCGCACGTCCTGTACAACCAGTACCACGAGCAGTACGCCCTGGCGGACGAGGCAGGGTTCGACGGCATTATGAGCAATGAGCACCACGCCTCCTACTGGTGCATGAAACCCTCAGTGAATCTGGACGCCGCCGTCATCAGCAAGCTCACCAAGAACGTGAAAATTGCCATCCTGGGCAACGTAATCGCCGTCAACGACCCCATCCGCATGGCCGAAGAGATTGCCATGCTGGACTGCTATTCCGGCGGCCGTATAATTTCGGGCTTCGTCCGCGGCACTGCGGTTGAGACTCTTCAGGCGGGAATAGCGCCGCCGGAGAACCGGTCGCGTTTCGAGGAAGCCCATGACCTCATCATCAAGTGCTGGACCACCCCCGGGCCTTTCCGGTATGAAGGGCAACACTACAATTACCGGGTAGTTAATCCCTGGGTGCTGCCGGTGCAAAAACCCCACCCGGATATCTGGTTCCCCGGAACCGGAAGCCCTGAAAGCGTGGTCTGGGCGGCGAAGCACCGCCACCCCTACATGAATTTGGGCGCCCTGGTGGACACCACCGAGTGGCTGAGGCAGGTCTACATCGACACCGCCAAAGACGAGGGCTACCAGGCCGGTCCGGAGCATTTCGGGTACCTGCTGCGGTGCCTGGTGGCCGATACCGACGAGAAGGCAATTGAGATAGGCCGGGAGTTTATGTGGACGATAGAACACCGGCAGCGCGGCCCCATGGAGCACAACGATCCGCCGGGGTACCAGTCCCGGGCGGCAGTGGAAGTGAAGGCCCAGCGTCCGACGGGCAATGTAGCGGGAGCCGGCGGCCTGGGGGTGGGGCTGAGTTACGAGCAGCTGCAGGGTGTGAACAACATCATCGTAGGCAATCCTGAGACCGTCACGCGCAAGTTGACCGAAGTTATCGAGCGGCTGAGCCCCGGATACGTCCACATCTACGGCAACGAAGGACACATGGACCACAAGGACGTAATGCGGTCCATAGAACTGCTGGGCAAGGAAGTAATCCCTGCCCTCCACGAAGTCAAGCTCCAGCCTTACGAATAGCAGTCCAATAAGCCTGCTGACCCTCAGTGGGGGTTAGCAGGCATTGCTTTTGGCTTGAACCGGGCCCTGCGACTCACTGGGAGAGACCGGCATGGAAGTTGGATACCAGGTAGGCCAGGTAGTGCTGCGGGACACCATCTCCCTGCAGCAGCAGTGGCAGGAACACCTGGAGCAGTTCCGCGCATCCCGGGATGCCGGGTTTGGCATCTATTGCTGGGCGCACCACTACCTCATAGATCCCTTCCAGCACTTTCAGCCCTTCCCCATACTGGCGAGGCTGGCCGCCGAGCCGGGAAACATGAAACTGGCAACCTCAGTGCTGTTGCTTCCACTGCTGAACCCGGTGGACGTAGCGGAACAGGTGGCTACCCTGGACCACATATCCGAGGGGCGATTCATCCTGGGGCTGGGGCTGGGTTACCGTCCCGAAGAGAGCGAAGCCTTCAACACCAGCATGGCCCACCGGGCAGCCCGGAGCTCGGAAGCCCTGGAACTGATGGTCAGATTGTGGACTGAGGAGGAAGTCACCCACCACGGACGCTTTTTCCAGGTTACCGGAGCCCGCCCCACCGCCAGGCCCTACCAGCAACCGCATCCTCCCATCTGGCTGGCAGCCATGAGCGACCCGCCAATCCGTCGCGTAGGCAGGGAAGGGCATATGCTGTTTATCGGGCCGGCGCAGCCCTTTGAGACCATCCGGCGGCAGATAGACCTGTACCACCAGACCCTGGACTACCATGGGCATAATCGACCCGAAGAAATGGTTATCGTCAGGGAGTTTTTCTGCGGGGAGAGTCGGTCTGAGGCGCTGGAAGCCGCGCGGCGAGGCTTTGAGACCAAGTACCGGGTATACGAGCAGCACGGCCTGCAGGGCACCGACGACGAACTGACCAGCAAGATTACCGGAGACCTGGAAGGCCTGATGGATGACACCTTCATTGTGGGCAGTCCTGACGAGTGCGTGGAGCAGATTGCCCGTTACCGCGAACTGGGATTCACCCA
Organism: Chloroflexota bacterium; assembly: GCA_028874075.1. GTDB lineage: Bacteria > Chloroflexota > Dehalococcoidia > Lucifugimonadales > UBA3495 > Bin22. The sequence continues at coordinate 69,989 of JAPPLU010000093.1, read as the reverse complement.
CATATCCCTGCGCCTGTTCTACCCGGAAATGTCCCGCAAAGAGGTGCTGGACCACATTGAACTGGTGGGCAGGGAAGTCCTTCCCGCCGTACATGAACTGTGATAGCGTCGCCCCCATTCGGTTTTCGCGACACCGAGGCGAAAAAGGAGACCCCATGAAGCTTGGCCTGTTTATGATGCCGTCCCATCCACCAGAGCGGAACATCTACGACTCCCACCAGTGGGACCTGAACTACCTGGAACTGGCCGACAAGCTGGGCTATGACGAAGCCTGGATCGGCGAGCATTTCACCGCTCCCTGGGAGCCCATACCCGCTCCAGACCTGATGATTGCCCAGGCCCTGCAGCGCACCAGCAGCATCAAGCTGGGGTCAGGTGTTCATCTCCTTCCCTACCACCATCCCGCCGAACTCGCCCACCGGGTCGCCTACCTGGACCATATAGCCCAGGGCCGGTTCATGTTTGGCATCGGGTCCAGCGGCCTGCCCAGCGACTGGGCCCTGTTTGACGTGGACGGCAACAACGGACAGCATCGGGAGATGACCCGCGAGTCCCTGGACATCATCCTGAAAATCTGGCAGGCCCGGGAACCGATGGAATATAAGGGGCAGTTCTGGAACGTAAATGTCCCTGAAGAAATGTACGGCGTACTGCAGCCCTTCCTTTATCCCTACCAGCAACCCCATCCGCCTATCGCGGTGGCGTCGGCCAGCTACCGCTCGCCCACCCTGGTTATAGCTGGGGAACGGGGATTCATTCCCATGAGCCTGGCTTTCAATACCGATTACTGCCTCAGCCACTGGGAGGCTATAGAAGAAGGGGCAAAGAAGGCCGGCCGTATGCCCTCACGCAAGGAGTGGCGCCTGGTCCGCGACGTTTACGTGGCCGACACAGATGAGGAAGCCCGGGCTGCGGCGGTGGGCGGCATGACCGCCCGGGTCTGGCGGGATTACCTGCTCAATATCTTCCGGGAGTTCAACCTCATCCATGTCTTCAAGGACGACCCGGAGGTACCGGACGAAGCGGTTACTCCCGAGTACATGGCTGACCACATGTGGCTGGTGGGCTCCCCGGAGACCGTAGCTGGCAAAATCCGCAAATTGTACGAGGATGTAGGCGGCTTCGGCGGCCTGCTGGTCCTGGTCTACGACCACTGGCAAAACCAGGAAGGGTGGGATAAGTCCACCCGCCTCCTGGCCGAAGAGGTAATGCCAAGAGTGGCGGACCTGGTTCCCCAGTAGGGCTCAACCAGTTCCGTGAGCAATTGCCAGATTGCCCCTCCCTTGACGGTTAAAGGCTATAGCCTGCCGCGAAGTATTCGGTAGGCCTGGTCGGGACTTGGCCAGAGGCGCCTGATGGTGTGAGTCTGCCCGGCATTTGACCGCCAATTCCACCCTCAATCCTTTTGCGTGATTTTTCAGGCCAATTCTCCCGAATTTGGCCTCCGGCATGGCTTTGGCCTGTTGCATGACTACCGCTGCACAGGCATGGTCCAGCGATTCAGGTTTCAGGCGCTGCCGGGGACTGTCAATCTTCCGCAACACACCCCTGACTTGAACCTTCACGGGAACTCCCCCTATTCTTAAGGAGGGGTCAAAAGCGGCCCTGACCTGGCTTAGGATATTCGGACCCTCTCCACTTCACTTTACCTTGGGTTATTTGAGGCCGGCAGCCCGGGTCTGGCAGCGTGTACCCATTGGAACGTGTGACTTGGTAGATTTGCAGGGCCCAGCCCCCGCAGTGAGAGAATAATCTTGGATAACCTCAACCAGCCCTCACAGGCGGTCGCGAGACGGGTGAGGCTGTTTCTCCTGGAGCGGCTGCGCGAAGCCCGGGAATTGACAGGTTCCGACGTGCGCGCTGCGGCCCGGATGGCCGCCCGGGGCAGCCTGTCTATGGGCCGGGGGGCAGGCAACATGGCGAGGGCCACCATTGAAGGAACTGTGAAGGCCGCCGCCGAAATCGGAGGCGAAACTACCGGCTTCATCAGGGATGCAGTGATCGGAGTGATCGAAGAAACCGAAGAGGTGGTGACTGTGACAGCTCCGGAAGTCAGGGACGTAGTTACCGGGGCCATCAAAGCCCGCAGCGACAAGGTTGAGGAACTTGCAGCGGTAAGCAAGGAAGCGGTGGAGGGGGCCATAGTGGGAGCTACAGCGGCCGGGATGAACGCAACCGAGGCTGCGACAATAGCTGTAGACGCGGCAATTGATGCTGTGATGGAAGCGGGAGGCGACCTGAGGGACGCTGTAAAGGCGGGAATGAGAGGCGTCATGTCCGGCGTGACGGTAGCTGGCGGAGACCTGGCAGACGCGGTGGGCGCCGGCGCCGCCCTTCCTGTGGACCGCGTTGCGGAGGTGGAGGGTCACGAGCCGGAAGGCGTGGCAATGCTCGCCGGTGAAATCGTCGAAGCGATTATCTCAGAAGCAGAAAGGTCTTCGGCCGGGGAAGAGGAAACGTCTGCCATTGTAACCATCGCCGCAGATGCCGCCGTTACAGCCGCCTACCATGTTGGTTCGGACTACGGGGACAGAGTGAGGGAGGAGGTTGTTCGAAGGGTCTCACAGCAGAAGGCCCACCGCTCGCCCAAGGCACAGCGGCAACTCCTTTTAGTAGCAGACAGGCTTTCCCGGGAGCTGCCCAAGGACAAGACTGCCTGGCGGGCCGCCGCGATGGTCCGGGCATTTCGCCTGCTCCTGAACGCAGGGGCCAGCGACCTGGCTGCATCCCTGGCCTATTTCACTATCCTTTCCCTCTTTCCCCTGGTGGCGCTGTCCATCTTTGTTTTTTCGCTGGTTGCCGAGACGGAGACAATCAGGGCCGTTCTGGATGACCTGGTTTCCCATTACTTCCCCGCATCGTCAGGGCTCGTTCACGATTCAGTGGGTAACATACTCGACAATTCGGCAACGTTCGGGGTGCTGGCCCTGGCGGCGCTGGTGTTCTCGGGAAACGGGCTGTTCATGGCCGCAAACCGGGCCGTCAACCGGGTGTTTGAATCCGACAGCCTGGCCACATTGCGTGGTCGGGTTGTGGAAGCGATTTTCACCGGGACTCTGGGGATTGCCCTTTTGCTGTCTATTGGAGTCAGTATATTCGTCCAGATTTCCCTGGTAGAGGAAGGAGAACGGATTCCGTCCATGGGAGGATTACCGGCAGTCCTGATGTTGCTGATAGGTTCGGTGTCGACCATTCTCCCTGCCCTCGTTACCGGGCTTGTGTTCACCGTTGCCTACCACAACCTTTCCCACGTTCACGTTGAATGGAAAGACGCGGCCTTCGGCGGTATGCTGGCCCTGGTGCTGTTCGAGGTGGGGAAACACCTGTTCATCTGGCTGTCGGGATTCGCGGCCCAGCGGTCTATGGTCTATGGTTCGGTGGCGTCGTCGGTGCTGCTGCTTATGTGGGCCTACATGGCCGGCATTATCTTCCTGTACGGAGCCGGGCTGGCCAGGGCAGCAGGGGAGTTGAGGCCCAGGCCCGTTGCCCCCTTGCGGAAAGGTAAAAACACCACGCGTGAAGAAGAGAATCAGAGCTAATGGTATCCCCCACGACCGAAGATCCGTGAAGCCTCCAACATTGCTCCCGAGCTAAAAGACCTGCACGATGCCAGAGACCGTAAGTCGGGCTGGGACCGTCTCAACAGTCTCCACCCGGCAGATGTTAGCGCCATTCCCGCCGACCTTCCCAGCGCCGGCAAGGATTTCGTTCTTTTGGGTAGTCAAATAGCTGTTGTAACGCTGGACGACATGCCACACGTACAGGTCAGTCCGAAGAACCCGGACGCAGTGGAACCCAATATCCCTGGACCCGTCGGGATGGTCAGAAGCCGTGAGCTTGAGCGTGCTCAGGGCCCACGGAGAACACTGCGTCTACGAAGTCAGCATTATGTTGTTGCCCGTCCCTTATCTGCCCTCCGGCCAGCAGCAATACTGAGTGGCCACAATCACCTGGGAACAGGCAACAACAGGCAGGCAAGGGTTGACGCCCGCAAGCGGACAGCCAGCGTTGAAGGAGGAGCATGGAAGAGAGTCAAAACAGGGTCCGGTGGGTCTATTCGTCCACAAGCAACCAGGAGCTGGAAGACCGCTACGACCGGTGGGCATCGGAATACGACCGGGACCTGGCCGAAGACTTTGGATGGGTGAGTCCCAGTTTCACTGCGGAAGTCCTGGCGGCACATGTCCCAACAGAAGCGAGAATCCTTGACGCCGGCGCCGGAACCGGTCTCGTGGGAGAAGCGCTTGGGCGCCTGGGCTACCAGGACCTTCACGCCATCGATATATCCGAGGGGATGCTGGAGCAGGCCCGGCGCAAGGGTGTTTACCGGGATTTCCGGCAGATGGCGCTGGGGGAGGAACTGGGTTACGACTCCGACTACTTCGACGCCGTAATCAGCGTGGGCGTTTTCACCGAAGGCCACGCGCCGCCCGAGGGCTTCGATGAACTGATTCGTATTACAAAGCCCGAGGGATTTATCGTCTTCAGCCTGCGATTGGACCTGTACGAAGAAGGGGGCTTCAAGGAATACCAGGAGGGCCTGGAGGCCGGCGGCAAATGGAAGCTCGTCGAGCTCTCGGACCTGTTTCAGCCTTTGCCCAAGGGAGAGCCTGAATTGCTGCACCGGGTCTGGGTCTACCGAATTACTTCGTAGGTAGCTTGCTCTCCTAGCTGGAAAGACGTGTCTGACCTTGTGGAGACCTGTGCAGTAAGGGCCTGGAACCTCGATTCACCCGGGCTTTTAGAGCCTCTGGCCATGTTAGGGTCTAAAAGTCAGGGCGTGTGTTATTGAGACGCCGGTTAGGCGGCAAGCTTCAAATGGTCCTGCACCCTTCATTCCATTTATTCTCACGAGGTACGCCAACGAATTACTCCTGTCATTGCCGTTTGCCGGTATTTCCACAGGATGCTGTTCGCGGGTGACAGTACCGGAGGTTGACCAGCAGGACCCTCCAAATAATGCACATAACCGCAATAAGGCAAAACCCCTGGCTTGAACTGCTACCAGGGCAATCGTCCTCCTGGAGGCGGATACCCCACGACGGCAGCGATCATTCATCGCAACCCAACTACGGCCCACGGCTTAACGCTGATCCTTGGGAAGTCCAACGACTTAAGGATGGTGTCTAAGATTTCCGATTCTGAAGTATCGAGGTTGGACTTTTGGGGACAGCAATCCCGGTCCGGTACCTATTGACTCCGAATCTGTTGCCAGGGGAACGGACTGCTACGGAAACCTGGCACCCCGTTGGGTCTGTGCCTGGTGGTGTACCTGCTGCTGGCGGGGTTGTTGGCGCCATGGCTGCTCCTGGATGACCCAACCCAGATCAGGCTGTTGGACGGCCTGATTCCACCGACCCTGGCAGACCTTCGGGACACCGACCACCTGGGGCGGGCCACGTTCAGCCGCATCGTCCACGGCGCACGGAGCCCCTGCTGCCCGCCGGCACCTGTCCGGCCCTATTGGTGGCCATCTCCCTGACGGTGGGCATAGTGTCCGGTTACAACGGCGGGGGTAGCGAGGTAGGTAATTCCACTCAACGCCCAGCAAAATCACGGCAGCAACAGGGTGAAGTAGTCAGCGTCCCTACCCACAGATTGTAAATTCGACAACCTCGCCTTACCATGGTTGATAAGAACTATTTCATCGGAGGGACTTTCCGGCGGCGCAACTTCGAGGATCATAGCCGGTTCAGGGCCCCTCGCGCCATTTGAGCTACACGGTAAGTTGCTCCTTCTGGCGATTTGTACTGTCTACTATTCTGTCGGCGGAGCGGACCAACCAGGTCCCAGCTTGGATCCGGGAGCAACTGTTCCGGTTGTCCGAACCCTGACGGTCATTTAACCATGAAAGCCTTACTTTATTGCCGAAGATTTGCAATCCATGAACCCTCGTCCAGCGTTGGCTGCGGGTTCAATATTGGCTGGCCTCATTCCCGTCCCAGCAAGGGTATGTACAGGAGAAGCAGCAGATGGTAAGCAAGCCGGGTTCGTTTTCCAATAGCGAGGCACGGAGCTTCTCGGGAGGCGGAGAGCCCATAGCAATCGTGGGGATGGCGTGCCGGTTCCCTGGCGCTCCGGACCTGGGTTCTTTTTGGCGACTGCTCGTGGAAGGCAAGAACTCCGTCACCGAGGCCGACCCCAATTCCGGCGTGGGCCGCATGGGGGAGCTGTTCGCTGGCAACCAGGTCCATAACCAGGCGTGCCGCTTCGGCGCCTTCGTGGACGACCTTGACCTGTTTGATGCCGCATTCTTCCGTATTTCCCCCGTCGAGGCCGAACTGTTGGATCCCCAGCAGCGCATGATGCTGGAAGTAAGCTGGCAGGCCCTCGAAGATGCGGGCATTGATCCCACCCGGCTGCGGGGAAGCCGCACCGGCGTTTATACCGGAATCAGCAATGACGAATACCGGATGCTGGTGGTGGATTCCAGCAAACCCGCCGAGGCGGCCGCCTGCCTATATGCCCTGAGCGGCACCAACTTGAACGGGACCAGCGGGCGGGTTTCCTTCGTGCTGGGGCTGATGGGGCCGGCAAAAGCGGTCGATGCCGCCTGCGCATCGTCGCTGGTCTCAGTCCACGACGCCGTGGCAGACCTTCAGCAGGGCAAGGCGGACCTGGCCATTGCCGGCGGTGTCCAGGCCATTCTGAACGGCCGCATTTACGAACTCCGGGCCGACGCGATGATGCTGTCGCCCGACGGGCAATGCAAGGCCTTCGACGCTTCCGCCAACGGCTACGTGAGAGGCGAGGGCTGCGGCGTGGTCATTCTGAAGCGGCTCAGCGAGGCCGAGGCTGACGGTGATCGCATCTGGGCAGTCATTCGGGGCGCGGCGGTTAACCACGGCGGTACAGGGGTAGGCCTGACAGTACCCAACACGCCGGGCCTGGAACAGGTGATGGAAGCGGCCCTGGCCGATGCGGGCGTTGACCCGCTGGAGGTTGACTACATTGAGGCTCACGGGACCGGCACAACTGTTGGCGACCCGATTGAACTCAACGCCGTGAACGCCGTCTATGGCCAGGGAAGGAACGCCAGCGAGCCACTCCTTGTCGCTTCTGTGAAGACCAATGTGGGACACCTGGAGTCCGCAGCGGGCATCGCGGGGCTAATGAAAGCAGCCCTGGTGGTAAACCAGGGAGTGATACCCAAACACCTGCACTTCCGAGACCCTAATCCCAGCCTGGACTGGGAAGACCTGCCCCTGCTGGTGCCAACGGACACAGTTGACTGGCCCGATGACCGTCAGCGACCCCGACTGGTCGGAGTCAACTCCTTCGGCATCTCCGGCACGAACTCCCACATTTTGGTAGGACGGCATATCTCCAACGGGTCAGTTCCTGACCGGAAGAATTCACACTTGGGACCCGCCATGAGGGTAGAAATCAATCTGCCCGAACCCCATCAACTACAGTCTCCGTCAATGGACGCGGTTTCCCCGCGTCCCAGGCGAATGCTGCCCCTGTCGGGCAAGTCGGGCGGCGTGCTGCGGGAGCTTGCCCGGCGCTATCTGGCCTAGCTCGATGATGAGGTCCCTGAACAGTCGAAGGATGATTGGGCTCTTCACGAAAGGCTGGCGGACATGGCATGGACGGCGAGCATTGGCCGCAGCCACTTCGAGCATCGCTCCAGCCTGGTCTACCAGGACGAGGGGGCACTGCGGGAGGGACTCAGGATGCTGGCCGAAGCTGGCCAGACCGGGGAGCCGGCAAGGGCAGCCAGGGTGGCATTCCTTTACACCGGGCAGGGCAGCCAGTGGGAGGGCATGGGGCAGATCCTCTACGAGACTGAACCGGTGGCCCGAGCCGTTATGGACGAATGCGACAGGGTGGTGAAGGAGACGAGGGGCGTTTCCCTGCTGGACGTGATGTTCGGCAGGAATGGGGCTGAGGTAGACCTGGGCGACACGGCATGGGAACAGCCGGCCCTCTACGCGCTGGAATGTGCCCTCACTGCCATGTGGGACAGCGTCGGAGTCCGGCCCGGCGCGGTCATGGGCCACAGCGTCGGCGAACTGGCGGCTGCCCAGGCGGCCGGTGTATTCAGTCTCCAGGACGGCATGCGATTTGCCCTGGCCCGCGGTACGCTGTTGTCAGCCACCGAGCCTGGAGCCATGGCTGCGGTTTTCGCCCCCAAATCCAGGGTGGCAGAGGCCGTCGAACGGGTGAACGCCGCCTCTGACAGCGTTGGAATCAGCGTGTCCGCCGACAACGGACCGCAGCAGGTGGTCAGCGGGCCGGTGGTGGACATCGAGGGAATTTCCGGCCTTTTCGAGTCAGAGGGCATTCGGGCAATACGCTTGAACACCTCCTGGGGCTTCCACAGCGCCCTGCTGGACCCCGCACTGGACGGTTTGCAAGCCGCACTGGACGGGGCTTCCATCCAGCACCCTTCGATTCCCCTGATAAGCAACCTGACGGGTCAGCAGGTGGAACCTTCAATGGCAATGGATGGGGCCTACTGGAGGCGGCATGCCAGGCAACAGGTGGCCTTCGCCCAAGGTATAGAAACACTGGCCGAAATGGGAATCGACCTGGTAATCGAGCTGGGCCCACATTCGGTGCTGGGTCCCATGTCGATGCAGTCGTGGCCCAAATCCCCCGGAGATCAACGGCTTGACGGGGGGCCGATTGCCCTGGCCAGCCTGCGTCGACCGCCCCGGGACGGCTCAACGCCGGAGCCGGAGAGCAGTTTCATCGATGCTGTGGCACGGGCCTACGAGGCGGGTTTGGACATTTCTTTAGAGGGCCTGTTCGCCGGCGAGGAACGCCGCCGGATTTCCCTGCCGGGTTATCCCTTCCAGCGTGAGCGATACTGGCTGCAGGGCGCGACAAGGCGGCGAACCGTCGGAGGGCATCCCCTGCTAGGAGATCGCAGTGAGTCTGCTCGGGGTGAAATCGTCTTTGAGACTGAGGTTTTTCCTTCCGACCCTGACTGGCTGAAGGACCACCGGGTCTTCGGCCGCCTGATCGCTCCCGGAGCTCTCTATGGGGCCATGGCGGCAACCGCATCGCTGCTCGAAGGCGACTGCCCGGTGGTGTTGGACGACGTCCAGCTGCAAAGTCCGCTGGTCTTTTCGGAGCAGGAATCGGGCGAAGCCGTGGAGACCAGGGGTAGAAAGCTGCAGGCGTTTTTGGAAGATTCTGGCGAAGGCTCGGAGCGCCTGGTTCAGATTTTCAGCCGTGGTCAGGAAAGCGGCTGGACAATGCATGTAGAAGGCCGAGTGGTTTCGAACGCCACGTTTCCGGAAGCGGGAAAGCGAGTGGACCTGGAGGGCCTGAAGTCGCTCCTTGCTCCGGCGAACGTGCCCGCCTATTACCGCGCCAAGGCTGCCACCAGCATTGACCTGGGGCCTGCCTTCCGCACCCTGGGCAGAGTATGGACCGGCCCCGGCGAAGCCCTTGGAGAGGTCTCCCTGCCTGAATCTGGGGGCCGCAACAACCTGGAAATACACCCGCTGGTTCTGGACGGCTGTTTCCAGGTTGTGGGAATGGCGCGCAACATGACCGGCTCCCCGGACGAGCCGACTTACCTGCCCTTTGGCTGGGAACGGATGTGGCTGACCGGAAGCCTTCCCGATCAGGTGGTCTGCCACGTGAAGATGAATGAATCCAGCCGGGTATCCGGCCCGGAAGCTGATGAACATCCGGAGGCGCTGAGCGGCGAAATCCGTATCTATGATCTCGACGGAATGCTCATCGGTGGACTTACCGGATATACGGTGAAGCGGGCAACCCAGGCGGCGCTTCTTGCGGCAGTGGAAGGAGCCGAAGGTATAGACGACCTCCTTTACGAGGTCACCTGGCGAGACCGGCCCCTGGAACCGGCGCTGAGGCCTGCCGGGTTCTTCCCCGCCCCATCTGCGGTCGCAGCCGGAACCAGGCTGTTTCCCGACTACCTCACCGAGGCAGGGGTTGACCCCACGGACAGGAACGCCCTGCTGGCCGATCTGGAGAGGTGGTCCCACGCCTACGCTCTCCTCACCCTGGAAAAACTGGGGTGGCAGCGGGTTCAAGGGGAGACAGTGGTAGCCGAGGAACTGAGGCAAAGCCTGAATGTTTTGCCGGAACACGGGCGCCTGTTCCGGCGGCTGCTGGAGATGCTGGCCCGCTCGGGCGTGGTTGAAGAGAACGACCGAGGCTTTTCCGTCCTGGTTGGAGACGGGGGCACGTTGCCGGAAACCCTTCCCAGCGATCCAGTGAGCTTCGACCAGCAGATGGTAGCCAGGTATTCCCACGGCCTTACCGAAATCGGCCTCTTCCGCCGCTCGGCCGCCGCCCTTGTTGATGTACTTCGTGGCGGGCAGGACCCGCTGACGCTTCTCTTCAGCAGCGGCGAACCCACCGCCGCAGACCTTTACCTCAAAGCCCCGGTGGCCCGGGCCGCCAACGGGCTGCTGGCCGACACCGTCCGTGCCCTGCTGGCCAACCTGCCCGACGACCGGCGGCTGCGGGTATTGGAGGTAGGGGCGGGCACGGGTTCGGCGACCGCCTCCGTGCTGCCGGAGCTTCCTGAAGGGAGATTCGACTACACCTATACGGATATATCGGCCGGTTTCTTTGCGGAAGCCGAAGAGCGATTTGGCAACGAGGGAATTGAATACCGCCCCCTGGACATCGAAAAGGACCCTGTCTCCCAGGGCTTCAACGCCCACGGTTATGACCTGATTATCGCCTCCAACGTACTGCACGCCACTCAATACCTGGGGGAGACCCTGGGCCACTGCCGTGACTTACTGGCGCCGTCAGGCCAGCTTGTGGCCCTGGAAAACCTGCGCGGGCTGGGCTGGATGGACCTCACCTTCGGCCAACTGGATGGGTGGTGGCGCTTCGCCGACTCTTACCGCCCCCACCACGCCCTGGCTACCCCTGCCATTTGGCGTCAAGCCCTCACCGCCTCGGGATTCGAGGATGCCCAGGTATTGGGCGTGGACGACCTCGTCCCGTACGAGTCGCTGGATAAGGGGGTAATCGTGGCCCAGGGTCCCGCCCTGGTCAAGGAGGCCCAGGGCCTGTGGGTCATCCTGGGCGACCGGAATGGCGTCGCCGGTGAACTGGCGGCCGAACTGGCAACCAGAAACCAGACCGTACTGCTGGCGGGCGCCGAGGAATCTGCAGCCGGAACCGAAGACATCCGTGCTCAGGGCGTCCGGGAGGTTGCCATAAGTCCGGCCAACCGCGACGATTGGCGTTCCCTGCTCAGAGAACTGCCTGGCGATGTCCCCTTCAGCGGAGTGGTCCACCTTCAAAGTCTGGAGGGTCATGGGAATTGGTCAACCGCCGCCGAGCTGGACGAGGATGTAAGCCACGCGGGAGAAAGCGCCCTGGCACTGGTCCAGGGGTTGCTGGACACCGATGCGGCGCCGGAGAAGGGCGTGTGGTTTGTTACTCGGGGCGCCCAGGTGTTGGAACGAGAGAATTCCGGGGAACTTTCGGGCTCCATACTGTGGGGATTGGGAAAGGCGGTAGCCCTGGAGGCCCCCCATCTAAGGCCCCACATGCTGGACCTGGACCCCGACTCCGCAACATCGGCGTCCGGCCTTGCCAGCGAACTGCTCTACCCCGACGATGAGAATCACATTGCCTACCGGTTGGGGCGCCGTCAGGCGGCTCGTCTGGTCCGATTCGCCGCCGTAGCGGAGGAATCCGGGCGGCTGGACCTGCCGGAAGAAACGGAGTGGGTACTGGCGCCCAATCGTGACGGTATCTTCGATCTGCCCGAGGTCAAACTACTCCCTGCCCAGCCCCTGGAACCCCGGGAGGTAAGGGTCGCGGTCGAGGCGGCAGGCATAAACTTCTGGGATGTCTTCAGGTCGCTGGGCTTCATCGAAGAAGGCGACCTGGGGCGGGAACTGTGCGGCTACGTAATGGCCGTGGGCTCCCAGGTTTCAAGCGTATCCGTCGGTGATCACGTTGTGGGTCTTGGTTTTGGCGCCTTTGCCCCGGAAATGGTTACCCACGAGGAACTGGTGGCTCCTGCTCCGGAAGACATTCCCGTGTCCGGCCTTGCCACCATTCCCAGCGCCTTCGTGTCCGCCGAACTGTCCTACCGGATGTCGGGGCTGAAGGCCGGTGATCGAGTGCTCATCCACGCCGGCGCCGGCGGCGTTGGGCTGGCGGCCATTCAACTGGCCCAGGCAGCCGGGGCAGAGGTATATGCCACCGCCAGCGCCCCCAAGCAGGCATATCTCCGCACTCTCGGCGTAAAGCACATATTTGACAGCCGTCAGACGCGGTTTGGTGAGGAAATTCTTGATGCTACCGGGGACGCAGGTGTTGACGTAGTGCTGAACAGCCTCACCAGCGAGGGCTTCATTGACGCCAGCCTGGCCTGCCTGGCCCGGGGCGGCCGTTTCGTCGAGTTGGCCCGCAGGGATATTCTCAGCCATGAAGAGATGGCCGCAGTGCGCCCGGATGTGTCCTACTCCATCCTTGAACTGGATGTCTTGAAGAAGACCGAGCCCGAGACCGTGGGAGTGGTACTGCGGGAAATAATGCAGCGGGTTGCCCAGGGCGAGCTGGAACCCCTGGTCCACAGCCGGTGGCCGATGGCCCAGGCTGGGGCGGCATTGAGTTTCATGCGGTCGGCCCGTCACATCGGAAAGATCGTCCTCACCAACCACCCGCTGGTGCAGGGCAGGTTGCGGGAGGATCGCTCCTACCTGGTAACCGGAGGCCTGGGCGGTATCGGATGCGCGGTTGCCGGTTGGCTGGCCGACCACGGCGCCGGAACCATAGTGCTTAACGGCCGCCGTTCCCCCGACCCCGAGGCCGTAACGGCCATTGAAGAGTTACGGCAAAAGGGGGTAAGCGTGGAGATTGAGCTTGCGGATGTGACGGACACCGCAGCCATCGACGCGATGCTGAAGCGAATAGACGCAAACCTCCCGCCCCTGGCCGGGGTCATCCACAGCGTGGGCGTGCTGTCTGACGCAGCCCTGACCAACCAGGAATGGGGAAGCTTCCAGCAGGTCCTCAGGCCCAAGATTACGGGAGCCTGGCACCTGCACCGCGCCACCATGCATCGGGATTTGGACCTGTTTGTCCTGTTCTCCAGCCGGGTGGGCGTAATGGGCAATCCTGGCCAAGCGAACCATGCCGCGGCCAATGCCTTCCTGGACCAACTGGCCGGCCACCGCCGCGCCCTGGGTCTGCCCGGGCAGGCAATTGCCTGGGGAGCCTGGTCGGAAATCGGGGAGGCTGCCGAACAGCGGGAACGGATAGAAAGGCGGCGGTCTGCCCTCGGCGGCCGTTGGTTCACACCCGGGCAGGGCCTTCGTGCCTTCGAGAAACTGGTATGCCAGGACACTACTGCCTCCGTGGTGATGTCCATGGACTGGTCGGTGTTCGAGAGCGCAGTCGAATCCCGTCCGGCTTTCCTGGAAGACCTCCTTTCCTCCAGCGGTGGACAGGAGGCCACAGACACAGGGACTTCGGAAGACCTCCTTTCGCAGCTTCGCGGCGTTCCCTCGGCTGGCCCTGGGGATGTCCTCACCACGTTCCTCCAGCAGCAAGTCCAGGCTGTGTTGCGGCTGTCGTCCGCACCCTCGCCCACCGTAGGGTTCTTTGACCTCGGTATGGACTCGTTGATGGCGGTGGAGTTGCGGAACCGCATTAACCGGGCCTTTGCCGGTCAGTACACTGCCTCCAATACCGTGGTGTTTGACTACCCTGACATTGCCAGCCTGGCCCGCCACCTGGCAGAGGAGCTTGGACAAACCCGCGAAAGCGAGGATGCCCCGGAATTGCCGGACCCGGCTACACCCGAACAAAGGCAGGCGGCCAGGGCTGTAGATGACGGAATTGCGGTTGTGGGTATGGCTTGCCGCTTCCCTGGAGCCGGTGACCTGGACGAGTTCTGGAAGTTGCTGGAGGAGGGGCGCGATGCTGTCACTGACGGCCGCCAAGACGGCGGTTCCTGGACTGGCGCCGTGGGAGACCCCAATGCCGAGGATATAGCCTACCGGCGGGGCGGGTTTGTGGACGGCATTGACCGGTTCGATTCACGTTTTTTCCGAATACAGCCCATCGAGGCTCGCATGATGGACCCCCGGCAGCGGATGCTGCTGGAGACCGCGTGGACCGCCCTCGAAGATGCAGGCCAGGACCCCGACCAACTGCGGGGCAGCCGTACGGGGATCTATGCCGGAGTTGGAGGCAGCGAATACCGGGACCTGATCCAGGCCGGCGACCAGACCCACACCTACCTAGGAACCACAAGCAGCGTAACCGTGGGCCGCATAGCCTTCGCTCTGGGCCTGGAAGGGCCCGCAATGCCTATAGACATGGCCTGCGCTTCATCTCTGGCTGCAATACATCAGGCGGGAGTTGCCCTGCAAAGGGGAGAAGTGGATATGGCCCTCGCCGGCGGGGTTAATGTGGTCCTGTCCCCTGCCATCTCCAGGTTCATGATGGATGTAGGCATGCTTTCCCCCACCGGCCAGTGCCGGCCCTTCGACGCCTCCGCCAACGGCTACGTGAGGGGTGAGGGCTGCGGGATAGTGGTGCTGAAACGCCTGAGCGACGCCGAGGCCGATGGCGACCGGATATGGGCAGTTATCCGCGGGTCGGCGGTAAACCAGAACGGAGCCAGCGCAGGTCTTACGGTGCCCAATGGCCCGGCCCAGGTGCGGGTAATGGAAGACGCCGTCGTCCAGGCGGGAATAACACCTTCCGAGGTCGACTACCTGGAGGCCCACGCGGTGGGATCCCAGTTGGGCGATCCAATTGAATTGAATGCCGTGGCTTCGGTATACGGCAAAGACCGGAAAGAGGACAGGCCGTTGCTCGTCGGCTCGATAAAGTCGAACATCGGGCACGTTGAGTGGGCCGCCGGGATTTCCGCTTTCATTAAGACGGTCCTCTCCATTTCCCATGGAATCATCCCAGGAATACCCAACCTCGAGAAACTAAATCCAAACGTGGACTGGAACCGGAACGCTCTACGCGTAACCGCCGAAATGACAGATTGGCCCGCAGTTGATGGCCGGCAGCGGCTGGCAGGTGTCAGCGCCTTTGGCCTCTCAGGCTCCAACGCCCATCTATTGGTTGAGGGTTACAAGAACTCTGACGATAGTTCGACTAATTGCGATGGCGAGTCCCTGCCGTCAGGCGATCCGAAGCCGGTATCTTCAAACTTGCCTGACCTGGTAAACAGGCTGCCTACCCGTGACGAAAGCACTTGGGAGCGAACGTACCGCCTGTTGCCGCTATCCGGGAAGTCGCCTGGCGCCTTGCGGGAATTGGCGCAGCGCTACCTGTCATGGCTCGATGCCAGGCAACTTTCCGACCATAGTGAAGACCTGGCTGACCTGGCCTGGACTGCCAGCACGGGTCGGGCGCATTTCCCGTACCGGACAGGACTGGTGTTCGGCGACCTGTACCAGCTTCGCCAAGAACTGACGTCACTGTCCCAAACTGAAGCGGTCACCGCAGGGTTATCTCCCGGTGAACCAGCAAAGGTGGCGTTTGTGTTTGCTGGTCAGGAAATGCCCTGGGACAGGCTGGGCGCCAACCAGTACCTGAATGAACCTGTGGCGCGAGCGGTGCTGGAGCAGTGCGACGAGCAATGCAGAGCCGAGCGTGGCTTTTCCTTGCTGGAGGTGATGACCGGTGAGTCCATTCTTGACACTGACGAAGATGGTCCCGAACGGGAATTGGCAGCCCTGTACGCGCTCCAATGCGCACTGACTACCCAGTGGGCCAGCCTTGGAGTTCGACCCAGCGCAATCGTGGCCGAAGGCCTCGGGTGGCTGGCGGCGGCGCAAGCGGCCGGAATGTGCAGCCTGGAAGACGGCTTGCGACTCGCAGTGGCCCTTGGGGAGGTAATGAAGCTCCAGCCAGGGCAAAACCCTGCATGGACGATAGGGAAACTGGAAGACGCCATGGGCGCGCTGAATCTCGGGGCGCCATCCGTAACCCTGGTGGATTGCTCCGGCGGACTCTGGAAGGAGTCTATCAAGGCAGCTGATGTTGCCAACTGGCTTAAACAGAGTCAGGAGTCTCTTGACTGCGCCGGCTGCGCCAAATTGCTGGGCGACCTGGCAGTGAGTGCAGTAGTGGAAGTCGGCCCCGCCTCCACGACATGGGAGATGATAGGCAATAGCTGGCCGGAAAATTCAGAGGCGCCCATGGTTACGCCTGCCATGACTAGCGCTTCTGCTAACGGCGAATCCCGCGATTCCGATGAAGGCCTCTTGAGGGCCGTAGCCAGCCTTTACGAGGCCGGAGTGGACATCTCCTTCAAGGAACTGTTTGCGGGTGAGAATAGGCGCAGAATTTCCGTCCCTACCTATCCCTTCCAGCGAAGGAGTCACTGGTTCTAGCGCCAGGTTTGCGAACCCGGGTACAGGGAAACTCGGGGCGCCATTGCTCGAGAACCAATCTATATTCAAGCAGGGTCTGGGTTTGCCGATGAACGAGGTGTATCCCAGATCCTGAACTACAACCACCCTTGAGCCGGCGCAATCGGTGAACGGTGATGTCTTGTCCCTCTTTTATATCTTGCTTCACCACTCCCACATTCGTCCCCTCCCTTCTATGCCCGTCACATTTTGAGATAGTTTCTTAGCGCTTCTCACTTCGTCAATTGCTGGCTAAACCTTTCTCAACTAGCCTCCTGACGTGAAGTTGCCCAGCAAAACAAGAAAAACCGCCCTTTGCGGGCGGTTCTTTCAACCAAATGGTATCTGAAATGAGGGATGTGCAAAAAAAGTGGTGCCGAGGGACAGACTCGAACTGTCGACACCGGCATTTTCAGTGCCGTGCTCTACCACCTGAGCTACCTCGGCAGGGAAACATATCTTAAAGCTGCGGCCGTGGGCTGTCAAGGCGAGCTTTTTGAGAGGAACCGGGGACGGGCCTCCAGGTATGCGGTGGAAAGCGCGTCCCCAGGGAGTTCGAGAAATGGTTACTGACCAGCCTGCGAGGGTGGACTGCCGCCACCGCCGTCACGGCGCAGAACGAAGGGCATGGCAACGGCCAGGATGACGGCCACAACCGAGACGATCATGGCAACCAGAGCCAGGGTACCGCCTCCGGTGGCATCCACCCCGTCACGGCCGTCGCGGCCATCTTCACCGTCGGCGCCGTCCTCTCCGGAGGGACCGGCGGCACCAGCCAAACCGCGCTGGCCCCGGGGGCCTTCCGGTCCAGGTTCGCCGGGGTCTCCCTTGGGACCCTGGGCGCCGGCCGGGCCCTGAGGGCCCGAGGGTCCGGGCGGGCCGGCCTCGCCTCGTGGACCGGCGGGGCCTGCGGGGCCGGCGTCGCCAGCGGGCCCCTGCGGACCTTCGGTTCCGGCAGGACCAGCAGGACCGGCGGGACCCCGTGCTCCAGTCGCTCCCTGGCGGCCGAGGGTGGGGTCTGCAGGCGTTGTAAAGGTCAGGACGAAGCCAGTGGTGCGGCCACCGGAGCGCCAGCTAGGGAAGGTCTCGGCAGCCTCAACCAGGCCGATACGGAAGACGATGGTACCGTGAGCCTGGGAGGTCTGCAGGGCAAACTGTCCCCCTGCCTGGACCAGGGCGGTGCCGATGGCCCTGGTGCCGTCATAGGCGGTTATCTCGGTGCCCACGGGAGGAGCCTGGCCGTCATGGGTGGCGGTGCCAATGAAGATGTGGAAGTCGCTCTGGGCCGAGGCGGTGGCGGGAAAGGCCGCCAGCAGGGTCGCGGACAGGAGAACGGCAAACAGGGTTCTGGCAAATGTCATGGAGTGCCTCCTGGGTCTGGGTTACCGCCTATCTCGTCTCCAAACAGGCACGGGTACATTACCCGGCCGGGGCGCTAACCCCGTCTCGCCCTTCCCCCTTAGGCCTGAAAGGGGGAAGGGACAAAGTACTGACTACCCGCGCAACGGGTGTCGGCGTCAGGAGCAGGCCTGGACGGCGGCTTTTACGGCGTCGTAGTCAGGCTCGTTGACGGGAGCGGGGGCAACCCAGCGATACTGGACGGTGCCCTGGCCGTCGACGACAATGACGGCGCGGTTGCAGGCCGTGTAGCCTTCCATTCCGGCCAGGCCTGGGAGGGCGACGTCGTAGGCATTGGCTGCCTGGCGGTTGAAGTCAGACAGGAAGGGATAGTTGACACTGTTGGCGTCGGTCCAGGCCTTCTGGGCGAAGGGTCCATCCACGGTGATGCCGAGTACCTGGGCGTTCATCCCCTCGAAGTCGGCAATGGAGTCGCGGAGGGTGCAGGCCTCGGTGGTACAGACGCCGGTAAAAGCGCCAGGGAAAAAGGCGAGAACTACGGTCTTGCCGCGAAACTCCTGCAGAGTGCGGACGTTGCGGTCGGTGTCATACAGGGAAAAGTCGGGTGCGGGCTGGCCAACCTCTGCTGGCATGGTGAAAACCTCCAAAGTTTAGATGCGGGGTTATATTACCATTTTTTATCTACGAATAGGCACCAATGGGCACCAATGGTATATTGGGGCCAGCAATTTAATCGTGGGCATTAATATTCAATCGTGGATGTAGAAGAGGAGCTTAACCATGTTTTTTGATTCGAGGCGGTCGGGGGTGCTGGCGTTGAAGGGGATGGTGGCTACCAGCCAGCCGCTGGCGGCGCAAGCGGGGCTGCAGACGTTGATCCAGGGGGGCAACGCGGTGGACGCGGCGGTGGCGGCGGCCGCCGCCTTGAACGTGGTAGAACCCGAATCAACAGGGGTCGGAGGGGACATGTTCGCCCTGATCCGCCACCACCATGACGGCAAGGTGCACGCGCTCAACGGCAGCGGGCGCGCTCCGGGGGCGGCGTCTATTGATGAATTGCGGGCGGCCGGCCACTACCAGATGCCCCAGGAGGGCCCCTATTCCGTTTCCATTCCGGGCACCGTCCACGGTTGGGAGACCATACTGGCGGAGCACGGTACCATGCCGCTGGCGGAGGTACTGAAGCCAGCAATCCGATACGCCGAAGAGGGCTTTCCGGTCAGCGACTACATTGCCTACCAGTGGTCGGGCCAGGGCGCCCGGCTTTCGGCTCGCCCGGGAGGGCAGGAAATGCTGCTCAACGGCCGTCCACCCGTTCAGGGCGAGGTAATGAAGCTACCCACCCTGGCGAAGACCTTTAGGGCGATGGCCGAAGGTGGCTCCGATGCCTTCTACCAAGGGGAGATTGCCGAGAAGATTGCCAGCTTCGTCCAGGAGCAGGGCGGCTGGATCACCACCGAGGACCTGGCGGCTCATACGTCGGACTGGGACGAGGCCATCAGCACGGAGTACCGGGGCGTAACCTGCTGGGAGTGCCCCCCCAACGGCCAGGGGATTGCGGCCCTGGAAGCCCTGAACATCGTGGAGGGGTTTGACGTGGCCGGCATGGGGCCACAGTCGGTGAGCCGCTACCATCACCTGATTGAGGCGATGCGGCTGGCCTTCGCCGACGCATACAGGTACGTTGCAGACCCGCGAATGGCCGACGTTCCCATTTCCGAACTAACTGACAAAACGTATGCCGCCAGCCGCAGGGAGTTGATTGACCCGGAACGGGCCATGCCCCACGCTCCCCACGGCGACATCACCGCCTTCGGCAACGGACAGGGCGGCGATACGGTGTACGTCAGCGTGGTGGATGGGCAGGGCAACGCCTGCTCCTTCATCAACAGCGTGTACATCAACTTTGGCAGCGGGCTGGTCGTGCCCGGCACAGGGATTGTGCTGCAGAACCGCGCCGCGCTATTTTCTCTAGACCCCTACCACCCCAATGCGCTCACACCGGGAAAGCGCCCTTACCACACCATCATTCCGGCCATGGCTACCAAGGACGATGAGCTTTACCTGTGTTATGGGGTTATGGGCGGGTTCATGCAGCCCCAGGGCCACCTCCAGGTAATGACCAATATGGTCGACTTCGGCATGGATCCCCAGGCGGCGCTGAATGCACTGCGCTTCCAGGTAATCGGGGACACGACGATAATTGAGGAAGGACTGGCGCCGGAAGTCATCGGCGGACTGCAGTCCCTAGGCCATCGACTGGAAATGATCCGGGGCCACGCCCGGGTGGGCATGGGCGGCGGTCAGGTAATCCAGCGAAACCCGGATTCAGGGGTATTGTGGGCCGGCTCGGAACCCCGTAAGGACGGGTGTGCCGTGGGGTTTTAGAAACTACCGCGACTTCCGCACTTCTTTGAGGGAGAAAAAGGGGGTGGTATCCTACTACTCCTTGATGACCTGCCCGTAGGGTGGCTTGCTCGTCAGGCCGGTACCGTCGGTGAAGATCTGCTTCACTTCCAGGAAGTCCTCCAGGCCATGGTAGCCCAGTTCCCGACCCATGCCGCTCTGCTTGTAGCCGCCCCAGATTCCCTCGACGGGCTGGGCGTAGTTGTCCCAGATCCACACCGTACCGGCGCGAATCCCCCGGGCCACTCGCATGGCCCGTGGATAGTCGGAACTCCAGACGCCGGCCACCAAGCCGAAGTCCACGGCATTGGCCAGTTCAACCGCTTCGGCCTCGTCGCTGAAGGTGGTTACCGCCACTACAGGGCCGAAAATCTCCTCCTGGCCCAAGCGCGAAGCGTTGTCCACTCCGTCGAAGATGGTGGGTTCGACGTAGTAGCCGTTATCGTAGCCGTCGCCCTGCAGCTTGTTGCCGCCGGTTACCAGGTCGAAACCTGCGTCCAGCCCAAACTGGATAAACTCCTGGACCACCCGTTCCTGGCTGGCGGAAATCAGTGGCCCCTGGTCGGTGCTGGTGGCGGCAGGGTTGCCAACCTCGATGTTGCGCGTTAGCTGGGTTACCCGCTCCAGGACCTGGTCGTGGATGCCCTCCTGGAGCAGCAGGCGCGTGGTGGCGCCACAGGCCTGTCCGGCGTTGCGGAACATACCGAATACCGCGGCGCGGGATGCGGCCTCCACGTCGGCGTCGTCGAATATCAGGTAGGGCGCCTTGCCACCCAGTTCCAGGCTGATGCGCTTGACCTCGGTGGCAGCCTGAGCGGCGATCATCTTGCCCGTGCCGGTTTCACCAGTGAAAGATAGCTTGTCGATGTCGCGGCTGGTTACCAGTTCGGAGCCTACGACGGTGCCGGGTCCCGGGACCAGGTTCAGGACACCCCCGGGGATGTCGGTGTGGTGCATCAACTTGACCAGTTCGTAGGCAGCGGCGGGGGTATAGCTGGCCGGCTTCAGGACGATGGTACAGCCGGCGGCCAGGGCGGGGGCCACCTTGCGGGCCGTCTGGGTCAGGGGAAAGTTCCAGGGAGTTATCAGGCCTACCACACCCACCGGTTCCTTGACCAGGTTGATAAGAGAGCCGTTGGGCAGGGTGAAGGACTCGCCGTAAATCTTGCCGGCCAAACCGGCATAGAATTCGAAAATGTCGGCGGCGGCGCCAATGTGGGGGACGGCCTGGCGCATGGGCATGCCCACTTCCAGGCTGACCACCTGGGCCAGGCGGTCGGCGTTCTCTCGCATCAACTGAGCGGTGCGAAACAGTACCTGTTCTCGCAGCTTGTAATTGTTCAGCCAGTTACCGGCATTGCCGTCAAAGGCGCGGCGGGCGGCATCGATACCAGCTCGGGCGTCCTCCAGGGTGCCCTGGGCGGCTATCGTAGCCGTTTGCTGGGTGTTGGCAGGATTCTCCCTGCGAAACTCCCCGCCTCCGGTGGCCGGGCCCTCCTCTCCGTTGATTAACAGGGGGCAGGAAAGGGGCAACTCAATGGAGTACTGGCCATCGGTGCGTTGAGAAGTCATTGGCAACCTCTGTAGCGGTATCTGGTTCGGGTTCGGGCTACCTACTTGGTTACGGTTAGAGTCTGGTTGGGGCCGTCCAGGGTTATGTGGTATTGGTTAAGGACATCGCGGCCCAGGAGAGCGAATCTGCCGCGCCATCCTAAAACCCTGAAGTCCTCCGGAGCATACTGTTGGACAGCTATAAATACCTTGAAGACATCGCCTGTTTGGAGAGGACCGAATACCCCCTCGCTAAGGGCGGAGTCCACTGCTTCCACCCCCAGCATTGCCAGAATCTCTTGGGGAACTATCGTGACGTCAGATGCACTGTCCAGCAGGGCTGGTACTCTCATCGGGCTGGACGCTGCCGACGCTGAAACTTGGATGGGAAGGATTGGGCCCGGTGGGGATACCATGGAACTGTATTTATACACTATCGGGTCCCCTGCCTTCCTTCCCTAACATAGCCTGAGAGTTCTCTCCCCTGAAAGTCGTATGGTTATGATAGATTCTCGGGCGGGGGGGCAGTTCTTCAATCACGATGGGCCGATCCCCGTACTTCTCGTGTACGCGGTCCATCAAAGGCACGTAGTCAACGTCCGAATCTATGACCGTTTGGTTTATGACAGCCACAAATCTACCGCGGTATTCTGGCAGCAACTCGTCAACATTGGCCCGAAAATACTCCAGGTCCATTCGATACTCCGCTGCTATCAGGCTTTCCGGTTCGCCGAAGTCAAACTTGGGTTTAGGACTGCTGCCAGGCTTCAAGCATTCCCTTGCCACAAGCTCCTCCGCAATCTGGATGGAGTTCAGGGCTGCTCCCTTTCTCAAGTTATCGGAGACTATCCACAGGGCAATTCCATTCAGGTCGGAAGCGTCCTTCCGAATGCGGCCCACGAATACGTCGTCCTCTCCGGCCACGTCCCACGGCATGGGGTAGTCGC
This sequence comes from Chloroflexota bacterium, assembly GCA_028874075.1. Classification (GTDB taxonomy): domain Bacteria; phylum Chloroflexota; class Dehalococcoidia; order Lucifugimonadales; family UBA3495; genus Bin22. The sequence goes on along the minus strand of JAPPLU010000093.1, from coordinate 47,383 downwards.
CCGCTCCGGTGTCGTCGAGGACAGTCAATCCGGGCATGTCCATCAACAGGGCGCGTATCTCGTTGGTATCCATGGCCCGCTCAAGCTCCATATGGATTCCGGCGCTGTGGCTGACCATCACCGGCACCCGTACGCAGGTTGCGGAAACCCGTATATCGGGAGCGTGCATGATCTTGCGGCTCTCGTCTATCATCTTCTGTTCTTCCCGGGTGTAGCCGTTGTCCAGGAAGCTGTCGATCTGGGGGATGACGTTGAAGCCGATCTGCTTGGGCTGGTGCCTAGGCGTTACGGACTGGCCCTTTAGCAGGGCATCCGACTGTTCCCGCAGTTCCTGCACCGCCGCTCCACCGGCGCCGGACACCGACTGGTAGGTGTCGGCGATGATGCGCTTGATGGGGTTAACCCGGTGGATGGGGTGGGCCACCATCACCAGGGGCGTTGTGGAGCAGTTGGGAATGGCAATTATGCCCTGGTGCCAGGTTACGTCGGCGCCGTTGACCTCGGGCACCACCAGGGGCACGTCCTCCTGCATGCGGAAGGCAGAACTGTCGTCGATGACCACTGCGCCGGCGGCCACGGCAATGGGCGCCCAGTGGCGGCTGGCCTCAGTGCTGGCGGAAATGAAGGCAATATCCACGCCCTGGAAGGAGTCCTCGGTGGTCTCCTCCACCGTGAACTCTTTGCCGTTGACCGTCAGCTTCGTACCAGCGGAACGGCTGGATGCCAGCAGCTTCAGGCTGTGCAGCCCGGGGTGGCGCTGTTCCACAATCTTCAGGAATTCGGCGCCCACGGCTCCGGTAGCGCCCACAACGGCAATGGTCAGGTGGTTCAAGTTGGGGATAGTCATTGGACTGTCTCTTCTATCAAAAGTTGAGAGCCGCCAGTGTCGCTACAGCCGGCAGCCCTGTTGGTTCCTGTGCCCGGTTACCAGGTTCAGCTACAGACCCAGTACGTTTTCCAAGCCTACCACAAGGCCCGGTTTATTAACAACTTCGCGGATGCACCGGATTACCCCGGGCATATAGCAGTCGCGGGTCAGGGTGTCGTGGCGAATGGATACCGTCTGCCCGGCGGCGCCGAAGATGACCTCGTGGTGGGCGCTGCGACCGGGCATCCGCATGCTGTGGATGGACACGCCGTTGTATTCGCCGCCCCGGGTGCCTTCCAGCGTTTCCTTTTCGGGATAGTTGCGGGTGAACTGCTTTTCGTTGCCGATGGCCTGAGCCAGGGCGTAGGCAAATCCCGAAGGGGCGTCTATCTTGGCCTCGTGGTGGGCCTCGACGATATCCACGTAGTCGAAGTAGGGGGCCGCCTGCTCAACCAACTTCTTAAGCACCACCGCGCCCAGGGCAAAATTGGGTGCGACGATGATGCCGATGTTACTGTCGCAGGCCAGGGCGTCCAGGCGCTGCAGGTCCTCGTCCACCAGTCCGCTGACCCCCACGACAATGTTGCAAGAACGGGAAGCGGCCACCGCCACCGATTCGCGGCAAACGGCGGCACTGGTGAAGTCCACCACCACATCTGGCCCGGTCTCAGCCAGGACTTCTTCCAGGCTGTTGGACAGGGGAATCTCGCCGCCCGTGGGAAGGGTTAGGGTATTGCCCCGCTCGCGGCCGCAAGTGGCCCCCACCAGGGAAAGGTCTTCCTCGCGGCACACTGCGTTGACGGTTTCCGTACCCATCCGTCCTGTTGCACCGTGGATTACGACCTTAATCGGAGCCATAGGAACCTCTCCTGCTGCCGCGTGGATTGGATTGTGCTATATGGTAACACCGGGCGGTAATTTGGAAAAGCAAGGTGCAAAATGACGGTACTCATCCACGAACTGTCGCGTCGTTACGAGAATCTGAGGACTTTCAGGCAACCCGCCAAGCAGTTTGCCCAATTCTTGGCCCACTCGGAGTAATTACCTCGGAACCCTACCCATTTGCCTGGCATGAATATTAGACTAGAATATTGGCATGGCACAGGAAGCGTTACCTTTTGACACTCACCGGTTTGTGCAGAACCTGGTGGCCAGCGGCTTCACCGAAAAGCAGGCAGAAGCGCTGGCATACGAGCAGATCAGGTTGCTTAACAATAACCTGGCCACGAAGTCCGACATAGAAACCCTCCAGCTGGCCACCGAGTCCAGCATAGAAGCCCTGCGGTTGGCCACGAAGTCCGACATAGAAACCCTGCGGTTATCCACGGATGCAAAGATTGAAGGCGCCAAGTTCGAAACGTTGAAGTGGATGATTGGCGCGATGGTTGCTCAAAGCACCCTTATAGTAGGCTTGACCGTCGCCTTGATTAAGCTCCTATAGCCCTTTTGACCTACCCCCCGTAAACCGTTTCCCCGCCTACGATCGTCTGCAGCACTGGTATGTCCTTGATGGTCAACGGGTCCACTACCGTGGGGTCGTCGTCCAGCACTACCAGGTCGGCCAGCTTGCCGGGTTCTATTGAGCCCTTGATGTTCTCCTCGAAGCCGGCATAGGCGCCGTGCAGGGTGTAGATGCGGAGGGCCTCCTCCACCGTAACCTTCTGGTTTTCGCCCCACAAACGACCCTCGCTGTCGGTGCGGGTTACGCAACTCTGTATGCCCATTAGCGGCTCGAAGGGTCCGGGCGGGTAGTCGGTGGCGCCGGTGGAAACAATGCCGTAGTCAAGGAAGGAACGCTGGGCGAACATCCAGCGCAGGCGCTCCTCGCCGTAGAAGGGCATCTTCTCGCCGTGATAGTAGACGTAGGTGCAGAAGGGCGTGGCCACGGCGCCCAGGGCCTTCATGCGGGACAGCAGGTCAGGATTGACCAGGGTGCAGTGCTCAATGCGGTGGCGAGGGTCGGGCCTGGGGTCGGCGGCCTGGGCCCGCTCGTAGGCCGACACCACCATGTCAATGGTACTGTCGCCGTTGGCGTGGATGCACACCTGGAAACCTGCCTTGTGCATCTCCATCACCCGCTCGTTTATCTCGTCCGCCTCCATGGCCAGGATGCCATAGTCGCAGCAGCTTCCCTCGTAGGGGGCCGACAGGTAGGCGGTACGGGTGGCAATGGCCCCATCGGCCACCATTTTGATGCCGCCGATGCGCAGGCGGTCGTCGCCAAGGCCGGCCACTACCCCGGCGTCCCTCAGCGCGGGGAAGTGGGGATAGTAGAGCAGGCAGTAGACCCGCAGGGAAAGGTCGCCGTCCTTGTAACCTTCCTGGTAGGTGGTGAACTCCTCTGCAGTAACCCGGGCGTCGTGGACGCTGGTCAGCCCCGCCTCGTTGAGCATCCCACAGATGGTTCGCAGACCCTCCCGCCGGATTTCCGGGGTTTCCACGGGAATCAGCCCGAACCGCACCGGTTCAATGGCCCGCTCGTACACCACGCCATCCAGTTCTCCTGTATCCGGGTCGCGGCCCAGGCGACCGCCGGAAGGGTCGGGGGTGTCCCGGGTGAACCCGGCCAGCTGCATGCCCAGGCTGTTCATGTAGTAGACGTGGCCGGCCCGGTGGGCCACCAGGATGGGATGCTCGGTGCTAACGGCGTCCAGGTCGGCGCGATAAAGGAAGCGGTTCTCGGCGGTCTTGGTGTCGTCGAACTTGAAGCCCTGCACCCACTGGCCCGGGGGAGTAACGTCCAGGCGCTTGCGCAGTTCGTCCTGGATGGCGGCGATGGTTGGCTGGGCGCAGTCGGCGGCCATGACGTGCCGAATACCGCTGTTTAAAACGTGAATGTGGGCGTCAATAAAGCCGGGCAGGACAGTCTTGCCGTCCAGGTCCAGCACTTTCGTATCTGGGCCCACCCAGTCGGCCACATCATCGGTGCTGCCCACCGCGGCAAATCGGCCGTGGAGTACGGCCAGCGCGTCGGCCCGTGGCCGGCTGTTGTCAATGGTTATGATGTTGGCGTTGCGAATTACGGTTTCGGCGTAAATGGACGGCATGGCAGGCCTCCTTCAAGGAAGGTTGTCGATCCGGTCAATTGGCGAAAGGGTACACCGCGAGGAGCAAACCGGCAAATAGCCTGGCAAAAGAACGAGTGGGGCTAGAATGCCAGCAACAAGGACGCCAGTAGACAGATGGCGAGTGTACCAATGACGCCCGCAGAAATAAGCCTGGTTATGGACAAGGGCAGGTTGTTACTCACGAATTTGGCGCCGCCGCCGGAAGATATCCGGCTGACGTAGAAGTCTCTTCCCTTGTAACGGTATGTTCTCGACTCGATGGCGTAGGTGTAGACGCCAAGCCGCTGCAGAGCGACCCCCTCACTGGTGGGGGTCTGAAACTCCCTGCGTGCCAGGTCGCCGGAAATGGACGCGAAGTGCCTGGGGGCAAGGCCGTTCTTGAGCTGACCGGGGCACATGCTGCCAAGCTGGTAGCGGTCTTCTATGGAGCAGGTGTAGTGGCGGGTAGCAAGCTGAGCGCACACCTTTTCGCCTGCCCCGGCACAGGCGCGGCACACTACCCAGCCCGCTCCGCCGCACCGGTTGCACCGGACCCGACCAGTGCTGCCGGAGTAGACTCCCGCGCAGGCGGCGCAGTCCTCCGACCTGGTGCCCCTGCCGCCGCAGGACCAGCACTGCTCTTTCTGGTCCTGCCCTGCGCGGCCGCTGCCCCCGCAGGTGAAGCAAAGGTCATTGCGGGTTCTCCGTCCCTTGCAACTGGGGCAGGGGACATCGGGACTGCAATCGATTCTTCCCTTTCCCCCGCACCGCTGGCACTTCAGCTTCTCTTCATTCCGAATAAAGGTAATGCGCCGGTTCTTGAATTCCCTGGGATGGTAATTGAGGTCTCGCTGATATGCCCGCGCCTCGCCAATCTTTATGGTCGCCGTGCGGTAACTTTCCCGTAAGGAAAGATACTCAGTAACGAGCCTTTTGCATTCCAGGTTTTCCACCTGGCGGAGAACTGCCTGCGAACCAAGATCGGCGGGAGTAAATCCACGTCGCCACCATGCAACGCCACTCCATACGTCGAAGACAGGCGTGGCCGGCGGCAAGAGTGTCTTGCCGAGCAAAGCCCCGACTTTTTTCTTCAACGCAATTTGACGCAAACTGACCTCTGGCAGGTGTGAATGCAGGGGGAGGTTACAACGGGGTTGGGAATCGAGGCAACCTGTTGGGCCGGAATTTCTTCCAAAAACGAGGTCTCAGCGTCAGCAGGCGATGTCTCCCGGCTTGTGCCCGGGTGCTTCCCAATTAACCGGGGCAAGGAAAATCTGCGATTCCAGAACTTTTTTCAACCGTAACCCGGGGATACGTGGTAAGATTCCCACCTGTGTATTCCTCAGGAGCGTTTCCTGATTTGGCCCAAGAAGAGGATTTGGAATATATGTAGCGCGAAGGCCCGATAGTGTGCCCTGTTCAAGGCGCAAGTCAGTGATACTAAGCTGCAGTTTTCAAGCTGGCCCGAAAATGGCCGCCGGATTCGGCGGCCATTCTGTGTGAAATGGAATTAGAGTCGAAAGGTGCTATAAGGATGACCGTAACTGACCAGTTGATCGATGAGACTATGGACGTCCCCGTCTGTACAAATACACAGAAGGGGAAAGCTACCGAATATGCGCAACTGAAGACCCTTGTTAGGAATGCAGGGCTGCTGGAAAAAAACCCGGGCCATTATGCGGCCAAAATAGGCCTGAACCTGGGCATGCTGGCGTTAAGTATTGCAGTCCTGGCCTTGGTAGATAACGTCTGGATTCAGATGCTGAACGCAGCATTCCTGGCGTTTGTCATGGTGCAGCTTTGCTTTCTCGGCCACGACCTGGGCCACGAGCAGGTGTTCCGGTCGAACCACAACAACGACCGCCTGGGCCTATTTGTCAGTTTCCTGGTCGGCATCAACCGGACCTGGTGGGTCGAGAAACATAACCAGCACCACGGAAATCCCAACGATCTTGATATGGACCCCGACATCAATCTACCGTTGATTGCTTTCTCGGAGGACCAGGCTCGCAATATGAGGGGGCTTGCCCGCCTGGTTGTCAGGCACCAGGCGTTCTTCTTTTACCCGCTGGTCTGCCTCGAGGGGTTTGTACTCAAGGTTTCGGGTATCCAGTACGTATTCGGAAACAGGCTGAAGTTTCCGGTAGCCGAGCCGATAATGCTGGCTGGGCACATTGTCGTCTTTGCCTGCCTGGTGTTCCTTTCATTGCCTTTCTGGCAGGGGCTGCTGTTCATCGCAGTCAATCAGCTGCTGATGGGGCTATACATCGGCTCAACCTTCGCCCCCAACCACAAGGGTATGATGGTACTGGATGGGAAGACTCCCATGGACTTTCTGAGGAGACAGGTGCTCACGTCAAGGAACGTGAAGTCAAGCCGGTTTAACGACTACATTTACGGTGGCCTGAACTACCAGATCGAGCACCATCTGTTTCCCAGCATGCCGCGGAACCGGCTGAAAGACGCCCAAAAGATCGTGAGGCCCTTCTGCAGGTACCATTCGATCCTGTACCACGAGACGGGGATAGTTCGTTCACAGAGGGAAATACTGCAATTCCTGCACCACGTCAGCGCGCCGCTGCGAGTATGAGTCAAGGAAATTGCAAGGCTGCCTAGGCCTGCCTATGCCGAAGGAACCTCTTGCTATGGCTTCCCCGGTTGCCAGCCTCCCGTAAACATTAATGCGGCAGGTACAGCAGGCGTCGTCAACCAAGCAACCTTCCCATAACAATAGCCCAATACCAACAGCCTGGGGCTACCCCGCTTCCAGGAACGCAGCGGCCGTCGCCCTCACCCGCTCCAAATCTATGGGATTGGTAATCATGCCGTCTTTCTTCAGGCTGGTGCCCACAATGGCGCCATCGGCGTGGGCCAGGAAATGGGCGGCGTTGCCGGCGTCCACGCCACTGCCCACCAGCAGGGGACGGTCCGGGACGGCGCGGCGGACGGTGGCCACGTCGGTGGCGACGGCCGGCTGGCCAGTAACCGGCCCGGTTACTATCAGGGCGTCGGCCAGGCCCCGGTAGGCGGTTTCCCGGGCGATCAGGGCCAGGTCCGGTTCCCCCAGGGGCACGGCGTGCTTTACCAGCACATCGGCCAGAATAGCTATATGGTCGGCATCCATCAGCCGACGACGACGCAAAGTTTCCGATGCCTCTCCGGTTACCAGTCCCTCGTCGGCGGCCATGGTGCCGTAGTGGATGTTGACTCGGATGAACTGAGCCCCTGCGGCCACGGCTACCGCCAGAGCGGCAAGGGCATCGGTGCGAAGCATGTTGACCCCCACCGGCAGGGGCGTAACGCCGCAGACCAGATGTACCGCCCGGGTCATGGCGGCCACCGTCTCCGGTTCCACCCGTCCGATGCGGAAAGGGGCGTCGCCGAAGTTTTCCACGATAATGGCGCTAGCACCACCCTCAGTCAGGGTCTCCGCCTCCCACTCCGCCTGTTCCAGCACCACCGACAAGTCGCCGCCCCATCGGGGTGAACCGGGCAGGGGCGGCAGATGAATAACGCCGATGAAAGTCTTGCCTTCGCCAAACAGGGTTTGCATGGTGTAGTTTCCTGAATTAGAGGGAAGATTCTTCAGCGGGAAACCTGATGGCTGCGGGCTCTCAGCCGCCGGTCATCCCTGGCTCTGCTATTCCGGCTCTTCACCTTGGGTTCGTGGTCAAAGGGTTGTTCAGGGAAGGGAAGGGTTTCAGGGCCCGGCAGGTCACCGTTGTAGGAGTTTCTGACCGCAAGGTCACACTGAATGTAACCCCAGTTCACCAACTGCTTCTTCTCCTCGTCAGTAAATGCGGCAAGACGAGTCCTCATTGCGCACATATATTCGACCCACCCAGCGCTTACCGGGAAGGGCACGTGGTTGGCTTGCTCCCTGGGGTCCGTTCTGAGTGCCCAGAAGGCGCCCGCTTTCTCCCGCCTCTCGATATCCGACACCAATTGGTCCACCCTTAGCTGGCGGTTCTGCTCCAGCGCCGTGTGCATGGGGTTGGTGATGCGGGAGGTCCAGACCTCCCAGGGCGGGATATCCTCCCTTTTGAAAGACCTGGTGCCGTCGGACACCAGCAGGTGTTTCATGTGCCGGAGAGCGTGCAGTCCCAGCCCATCGCACAGGCCAGCATCCGCGAGAGTCACCGTTTTGGGCAGCGATCCTCGCCTGGGGTCTGCCCTACGCCCGCCGCTGAAGGGCTTCGGCTGTATCTGTAGCCGCACCGGCGCCAGAGCCGGCGGCAGGGCGGAGGATGCGGCAAGCACTTTCGCCAGAGGGACGCCCGCGGCCTCGATGAATCCGATTTCTCCGGCGTCGACCCCTGACCTGGAAAAGCTCCAGTTACTCTCAGTTTCCAGGTGGCACGCGTTAAAGATGAACTGTGGGTGGCTGGGCAGTTGTTCCAGGGTCACCTCGCCTACCAGGAGTTCTTCGTAGCGCCGCTCCAGTGCATTGGGCCCCACGACCAACCCGGCGAACGCGCTGCTAACATCAAGATTGTGACTGCAAAGCTCGAGTATGGGCTCGGCAATTAACTCTCTGAAGTTTTCGGCTGTAGCCTGAGAGAACTTCAGCTTGTTCCAGCGCGTTCTCAGTACTGCGGCGACAAGGGCGCCCGCGGAAACCGCGGATATCGCCTTGATTTCCGCTAGCTTTCCCATCTCGTTCAGACGCCACAATCCGCCCAGGTGGAACAGGCTGGCGCGAAAGCCGCCTCCCGACAGGGCCAGCCCGATCTGCTCTTCTTGCGCGATCGTCATATCGATTGCCCCTGCACTTGTCCTTGCCGCCTAAGTGGTTGGCGAATTAATCCCCGGGGTTAACCTTTCATCCGTGTGTTTGGTTCTGCGTGCCCTTCACCTGGAAGGAAACCTTGCCGCCAGTATATCAATAATCAGGGCCGCTCCCAATTGGCTGGTCAGTTCCGACGAGTCGTAGGGCGGGGCCACCTCCACCAGGTCAAAGGCCACCAGGTTGTGGTTGACCACCAGGGCGGCCAGGCAGTCCCGCATTTCATGGTAGAAGAGGCCGCCAATCTCGGGGGTGCCGGTGCCCGGAGCCTGGCTGGGGTCCATCACGTCGATGTCCAGGGTGATGTAAAGGTTCTCGCCCCGAGGGATTTGCTCGGCTACCGCCTGCGGCCCCAGGTTCCGGAACTGGCCGGTGGTGATAATCAGGCTGCCGTCCCGTTGCGAGTCCTCGTAGGGCTGGCGGCGGGCGGTGCGGATACCAATGGACGTGATGTGGCTGACAAAGTCAAGTTCGCGGCAGCGGCGGATAGGGCTGCCGTGGGTGTAAAGCTCGCCCTGGTAGTCGTGGCTGTAATCCAGGTGCGCGTCGAAGTGGACGATGTTTAGTGGCGCAAACCTGCTCAAGCCCCGTACCACGGGGTAGGTGATGGCGTGGTCGCCGCCCACCACCACGGGGAAGGAGCCCCGCTCCACCACCTTCTCCACCGCCTCCGTCAGTTTGTCGAAGTTGCGGTGGACGTTGCTGGGAATGGTGGTGATGTTGCCGCAGTCTGCCATGGTGACGCCCCGCAGCAGTTCATCGCCGGCCTCGATGTTGTAAAAGCCCTCGGCCTGCTGATTACGCCCAAAGGGGTCGGAGTAGGAATAGGCCCGGGGAGCGTCGCGGATGGCGTCGGGGCCGTACCGGGCCCCGGGCCGGCCCAATGTACCCTGGTCGAAGGGCATGCCGATGAAGGCCACGTCGGCTGCCAGTTCGTCCAGGTTGTCGCACAAAGGCGCCTTGAAAAAGGTACGGGGCTGGGCCCGCAGGATGGGCCATTCCTGTTCCGTCATTAATTCCCTCTTTCATCCACAAGTAGGCACGAATAGCGAATAGGCCTGTAGTGAATACTTGTGCGCCTTCGTGGATAAATCAAGGAGCTAGTCCCAGATGGCAAACACCTTAAAGGAAATCTGAGACTGCTCCTCCAGGTGGTCAACAATTTCGGCGGGGCGGTCACCCACAACGCCCAGGGGGACCAGCCAGTTCAGGAATTCGTGGTCTCCCGACAGGCGGATTTCCTCGGGGCTGATTTCGGCTATCTTGGTGCCCTTCCCCTCCTTCATCAGCTCCAGGTTGCGCCGGTCGAATTCGGTGTCGAATTTTGAGCGGTTGTACCGGTGGGTCAGGAAGCTGTGGGACCAGCTGGATGAACCGATAATCGCCACCCGCTCCGCGCGGGAATCAATGAAGCGGCGGATGGCCTGGCCCAGTTCGTAGCACCGTTTGGCCGTGGGCCGGGGCGGATAGCCATCGCCGGCCTCCTCGCCATAGCAGTTGACGAACAGGGGCAGGATGGTCAGTTCTCCCTCCGGGTCCAAGAAGGTCAAGGGGTTGCAATGAGCGTGGGGCAGGCCCCACTCCCAGCCGGTCAGCCTGGTGGCCGACGACATGTCGAACCCTTCCAGAATAAGGTGAGACACCATGGCTTGGGCAAACTCGGCGGGGCAGTTGTAGGTGTACTTGGCGTCCGGCGCGGCGTCCCACAGGTTAACGTGGCCCAGGGGACGATGGAAGGGGTAGGCATCTACCTGGTCGCCGGTGTACAGGCAAAAGGTGGGCAGATTTTCCCGCTTGAAGTTCTCCGCCTGGTCGTCTCCCACAATCATCACCACGTCGGGCTTCCAGGCGTGGAGCTTTTCCTTCAGCACGGCGAAGGCGTCGGCGATGCGCCGCTGATTCCTGATGTCGTGGGACAGGCCGTTGTCGTCGCCCAACTGTTGGACCATTTCCTGCGGGGCCTCATACTCGGGAATGCGGCCGTAGATTGCCTTGCGCATGTTGGCCCACTCTTCGGGCGGGTTGAGAATCATGGGGGCGTGGGAGCAACCCAGGCCAAGAATTTCGCCCATGTTGTTACCTCCTGAGCCGGCTTGGAGAGGCGGGGTTTATTTGGGCACATTATAGCAAAAGGAAGAGTACCGCCGGACACGGCACATATCTGCTATCATAGGGCCAACCCCGGCAGAGCCAAATGCTTATGACGACGCCAACCCCCGATTCGGAGACCGAACAGCCACGTGGCGACAAGTCGGAAAGCTACTTCCGGTTGAGTCGCTGGCTGCTGGAAGACTTGTCGGAGTAGCGCAACCCATGCCTTCCCGTACGCTGGACCTGCACGGCAAGACCTGGGCCGAAGCCCTCGCCGAGTTTCGGGAGTTTTACAACCAGGCGGCCCGCGGCCATCCCAGCGGTGGGGTGCAATTGGAAGTGGTGCATGGCTATGGCTCCACGGGGCAGGGGGGAAGGCTGCATACCAGCCTGCGAAATTACCTGGAGCGGCAGAGCAACGCCGGCCTGCTATCCTACCGTGCCGGCGAAGCTGTGGACGGCAACCCGGGCCACACCTTGGTTACCACCCTGAAGCCCCTGCCCGCAGCGGGCGATGACCTGGCCGACGGCATCTGGGAGTTCTGCGCCCACCCCCAGTCCCATCGCAAGGTGATGAACCGCTTCCGCCGCCACGGCGACCCGCAGGTGCAAAAGGCCCTGCGTGAGTTACAGGGTCAAAAACGGCTGAGACCAGTAACCGTGGGCCGCGAAAAGGGCTACGAAGCAGTTTGAAGGTTCCGCCGCCGCGCTGCTAGGCTGCATCCCTTTCCCGCAGCTTTTGCAATAGCGGAATAGCCTTGATTTTCCGCTCGTCCAGGTCTTCCCAGTAGATGCCCCTGGGGTGGGGCAGGTCGCCAGAACAGCGGATAACTTCGTCCGGAGTTACGGCATAGTCCAGCGGGACATCATGGTCGGTGCGAGGCAGGTCCTCGGACAGTAGCTGCATGGGGTGGATGGTAGTGATGACAGGGATGTCCGGAGTGACGATGCCGGCTGCAGTGGCCAGGCCGTACTCCAGGTCGGCGTAACCGCCCCCCTTGCCTACCCGCACTCCCTCGCGGTTGACCGCCACTGAACCGGATATAACGAGGTCCACCTGTTTCATCTCCTCCACGAACACGGACCGGCCATGGCGGAAGGCGCCGCTGATGGTGGAACCCTGGGCCGGCGTGCAGGCCATTTCCGCGGGGTCCAGTTCCACGAAGCATCGTTCATCGCGCAGCCGGGGAACAGCCATGTAGAGCAGCTTGCCCTCCTCCAGGGCCTGCTGGCGCAGGGGCCGCTGGGCCTTGTCTGGGTTGCTCTTGATAACCCGGGCCCGCTGCCAGACCTCCAGGTCAAAGACTCGCTCTGCAGCCTCCTTGGAACCGTAGAAGTCGGGTATCTTGTCGTGGACGGTGCGGCCGCGTACTACCTTGGCCTGCTCCAGGGCAGTCCAGACTTCCTCGCGAATGGCAAACTTGTCCCTCATACCTCACCTGCATTTACATGGATGAACTGAATGAACAGGATTTTCTTGCATTGACGAGAAGGAAACAGGCAGCTCAAGACCTCCCGCCTTGAACCAAGCCCATCCTGCATATCCTGTGCATCCCTGTCTGAATTCTCTCAGATGGCCCTAGCGTAGTCGGAGAAGCCGCTGGCCTGCGTCTGGCCGGCCATATCTATCAGTATGTGCTGGCTTTCCATGGGCTTGCCGTTTAGCCGGTCCAGCAGCCAGTCGGCAATGTATGTCTGGGGATTGGGCCCCAAGTCTGACGACGATGAGCCGCCCAGGCCGTGGTCGGCCCCTTCGTATAGCACCAATTGCTTGGGGCCGGCGATGGTATCCATAAGGTCATAGGTGCATTCTATGGGGCTGAGATGGTCGTCCTCGCCAGCCAAGACCAGGTAGGGACAGGTTACATTCCGGCCCGTGCCCTCCAGGGTCATGGTCTCGGCAAAGCGGTCGAACTCGTCCTCGTCCTCGTAGCCGGCCATGTACATAAAGCGCAGTTTGAAGGTGGGCGACGCCACGTTGAAGATGGTGTTCATGCCGGGCTCGTGGCACACGGCCTGCACCGCGCAGCCCTTGATGCGATTGTCGATAGACGCTACCTGGGTGCCCCAGAATGAACCCATGCTCGTGCCCTTGATGGCGATGCGGTCCGGGTCAATTTCCGGTTGGGCCCGCATCCAGTCCAGGACGGCGCGGCCGGCGTCCATCCAGTTGGTGGCGGTAACGTGGATGCCCCGCTGCAGGGCCTCCTTCTGGACGGGGCCGTCGATGGAAAGCACGGCGACGCCCCTTTCCAGCATGCGGTCGCCGTACAGGGCCACGCCCGTTTCCTTGAAGCTGTCCATGCCCGGGATGCTCATCACGCAGGGGAGTTGGCCCCGGTTGCCGTTGGTGGCGGCCCGGTTGAAGGGGAGGTTGGGCAGGTGGAGCCAGGCAGGAATGGCGCTGTCGCCAAAGGGGATGTCCACTCGCCGAATTTCGTGGTTGGCGTACTGAGTGTACTTGGTGTAGCATTCCACCTTCTTGTCGCCCAGGCGCTCGTTTTCCAGGGTGTGGGCGAAAATGGGCCACTGGGCGCTGCCGTAGAGCAGGGACGCGATGAAGTAGCTTTCGCCGGCGGCCACCAGGTGTCCCTCGGCCTCGTGCTGGCGGGCCTTGTTCTCGCGACGAGCGGCGGCGCGCCGGAACTCGCGGCTGGCGTCGTTAAACCGCTTGGTGCGCGCGCGTACCCCGGTGAAGTCGGGGGTTGCTTCGGGGCCGCAAGGGCCCAGGGTGTAGCCGATGCGCCGCTGGTCCCACTCGATTCCCACAGTCTGAATTACCACATCCAGCAGCCAGCGCTGGTCCTGCCAGCGTTTCATGCGTCGTTCAATGGCGGCTTCCATAGCAGGCATAGATCAAATCCTCACAGTATCCAGTGTCGCCCTCAATTATAGCGGGTAATTCCTCGCTTAGCGGCGTACAGGTGGGCGAGTTGGCCCAGAAGGGTTTCCTTGAATAACAAGCACAGTCCCCTTATCATCATTTCAGACAGTAACCCGATTCGAATGATAATGCTCCCCAAAAGGGTAGGTGATGCTATGACTACCCAAGAAAAAGTTCCGTCGGCAAACCCGGTGGCGCCAGAGGCACCCTCTCCCGAACCGCAGAGGCGCAAGTTTACAGTGGCCGAATATTACCGCATGGGTGAGATGGGTATTCTGGGGCCCGACGAGCGGGTGGAACTTATTGACGGAGAGATTATTGTTATGCCGCCAATTGGGCCGGGACACTCTGGAGAGGTGAACCGTTTGAATCATCGGTTTTCCTATCCGGATAATGACCGTTTCATCATCCATGTCCAAAACCCTGTCCGGTTGGAAGACGGTTCGGAGCTGCAGCCCGATATCGCGCTCTTGCGCTACCGGCAGGATTACTACGGCACAGCCCACCCCACTCCCGCGGACGTGCTGCTGGTCATAGAGGTGGCAGATTCTTCCCTGGAATTTGACCGGGGCGTTAAGGCCCATGTGTATGGCCGCGCCGGGGTGCCGGAAACCTGGGTGAAGAACCTGCCGGAAGACTGCATTGAGCGGTTCGTCGAACCTGGCGCTGAAGGTTACGCACAACACACCATCCACCGCAGGGGGGAGACCCTGACGCCCGTGTCCCTGTCGGACATGGAGTTGCCGGTGGATGATTTGCTGCCGCCATTGGCAATCGAGGAACCGCCCCCGGAAGTGAGTCAGCCTTCCAGCGAATAGAACCCAGTCAGCGAATAGAGCACAGGAATCGTACCCCATAGCAGCGCCAGGAGGATTCATCCCCAATGATCAGGGAAGCGATTGACATCGTGGTTTCGGGCCACTCTCTAACCAGGGAGCAGGCCACTGAGGTTATGCAGGAAATAATGGAGGGCGAAGCCACTCCTGCCCAGTTGGGGGCCTTTCTGACCGCCCTTCGGCTGAAGGGGGAGAGCACTGAGGAAATTGCCGGCATGGCGGCGGTAATGCGGGAGAAGGCCCTGCGGGTCAACGTGGAGGGGCCCCTTTTGGATGTAGTAGGCACAGGAGGCGACGGCAAGAACACTTTTAACATATCCACCGCGTCCGCCTTCGTGGCTGCGGCCTGCGGCGCGCGGGTGGCCAAGCACGGCAACCGGGCCGCCTCCAGTTCCTGCGGCGCTGCCGACGTTTTGGAAGCCCTGGGCGTCAAGGTAGAGTTGACTCCGGAAGGCGTAGCGCAGTGCATTGAGCAGGCCGGGATGGGGTTCATGTTCGCCCCTGCCTTCCATCCGTCCATGCGCTATGCCGCGCCCGTACGGAGAGAGATCGGCATCCGCACCGTCTTCAACATCCTGGGGCCCCTGACCAACCCTGCCCACGCCCAGTGTATGCTGCTGGGTGTCGCCTATGAACAACTGGGGGGGCTGATGGCCCAGGCCCTGCGCCTGCTGGATATCCGCCATGCCCTGGTCGTGCACGGGGCCGACGGCATGGACGAGATCAGCCTGTCAGGGCCATCCACCGTCTGGGAGGTCAAAGGTGGAGAGGTAAGCACCTGGACCATTGACCTGGCGGATACGGGTCTGGCTTCCGCTTCCACAGAAGACCTGCGCGGGGGCGCAGCCGAGGAAAACGCGGCCACCATGCGCCGCTTGTTCCAGGGCGAGGGCGGCCCAATCCGGGATGCAGTGCTGCTCAACAGCGCTGCGGCGCTGTTGGCCGCGGACAAGGCCGCCAGCCTGAGTGAGGGCATATCACTGGCGGCCGAAGCCATTGACGGTGGCGCGGCCCTGGCCAGGGTGGACGCCCTGGTGGAGGTGAGCAAGGGAACAAATTAAATGTGAGCGGGTTGGATTCTGTTTGGATAGTCGAGGGCATGAGCTATGGCCGATACAGGAAGAGCCAGGTTAGAACAGGCACTCCGGTGGATTGAAGAAAACTGGATAGGGGAAAAGTCCTGCACCATCTGCGGGAACACGGGGTGGTTCATGGGAGAGGCCATTGGCGAGATGAAGCAAATCAGCCAGGGCTCAAGGTGGATGCCCAACACCGGGCCAGCCTATCCCCTGATCGTACTCTCCTGCGAAAATTGCGGGTACACGCTGCTGTTCAATGCTATGGTCCTTGGCATAATGGAGCGTTAGCAGTGCCAGCCGAGGGGCAGTCTCAAGGAGGTCACCTTTTCCTGAAATGCCAAACATTCTTGACGAAATAGTTACCGCCAAGCGGGAAGAACTGGCCGTGGTCAAGGCCTCGGCCCCACTGGGGGCAGTGCAAGAACAGGTGGCCCAGCGTCCCGAGCCTTTGAGTCTGGTTAGCGCTTTGCGGGGCGGAGCGGTCAGGCTGATTGCCGAGGTGAAGAAGGCGTCACCTTCCCGCGGCCTGCTGTGCCCGGACTTCGACCCGGTGCAATTGGCCGCCACCTACGCCGGTAACGGCGCTTCGGCAATATCGGTGCTGACGGACCCCCGTTTCCAGGGAGAACCGGACCACCTGTCCGCTATCAAGAATTCTGGAGTTTCGGCCGCCGCGCCGGTGCTACGCAAGGACTTCATCTTCGATCCCTACCAGGTATACGAGGCGCGGGCCATGGGCGCCGACACTTACTTGCTGATAGTGGCCATCCTGTCTGCTACCCAATTGGTTGAACTGCTGGCCCTGGGCCGTGAACTAGGTATGGATGCCCTGGTGGAAGTCCACGACGAGGAGGAGTTGCAGGTGGCGCTGGATGCCGGGGCGGAAATAGTCGGCATCAACAACCGGGACCTGCGTACCTTCAATACCGACCTGGCTACCACCGAAGGTTTGGCCCCGCTCATCCCGGGAGACAAGGTAATCGTCAGCGAGAGCGGCATCTTCACGCCAGAACATTTGCAGCGTCTGGGAAGGCTGGGCGTGAACGCCGTGCTGGTGGGCGAGGCATTGGTAACCGCCCCGGATACAGCGGCCAAGGTGCGGGAACTGACCGCCCCCATTACCGTGGCGATCCGCCCATGATCTATACCAAGATTTGCGGTATTCGGCGCACCGAGGACGCAATAGCCGCCGCCGAGGCTGGCGCCGACTTTATTGGTCTGGTTTTCGTGCCGGAACGCCGGCGCCGGCTGGAACTTGCGGCGGCCGCGGAGATCGTCTGCGAGCTGCGAACCCTGATTCCGGAACCTCCCCGAGTGGTGGGTCTGTTCGCCGACCAGCCGCTGGAAGACGTCATCGAAACCATCAAGTTCTGCGGCCTGGACCTGGCCCAACTGTGCGGCCAGGAATCGCCCGATTACTGCCGGGCGATTGCGGAGCAAACAGGCGCGGAGGTCATCAAGGTGCTGCACGTCTCTGCCTCTGAAGCCGCGGCCGAAAATGGTATTGATGGGGGAGTCGCGACGCGACTGGCCCCTTACCGGGAAGCAGCCTGTTACGTTACCCTGGACCGCCTGGTTGAAGGCCTGCAGGGCGGGACGGGCCAGAGCTTCGACTGGGAAGTGGCGGCCCAGCTTTCCCGAGGGGGGTATGAGTTCCTCCTGGCCGGGGGTCTGACTCCCGAAAACGTCGCCCAGGCCGTCCAACAGGTGAATCCCTGGGGTGTGGACGTTTCCAGTGGCGTGGAGACGGGGGGCCACCAGGACGAAGAAAAAATCCGGGCCTTCATCCACAACGCCCGGGCCGCTTTATGAACTCAGACATGATTGAACAGGTTGAACAGGAATGTCTTATCTCCCCTGTTCAATCAGGGCAGCATATCAGTCCCAAAATTGGTAGAAGCAAGTCCTGCATTTTTTGACCATCCAGGTTTAATTGAAGAGGTAATTATCAATGACCGTTAGTGAATCGACGGTTTGGCCCGATGCGCGGGGCCGGTTTGGCGAGTTTGGGGGCAAGTTCGTACCCGCCACCCTGATGGCCGCCCTGGAGGAACTGGAAGAGGCTTACGGAGCCGCAAGGGTTGACGAGGAATTTCAGCAAGGCCTGTCGTCATTGCTGCACCACTACGCCGGACGTCCCACGTCCCTGTATTTCGCCGAAAACCTTACCCGCCATTGCGGCGGAGCCAGAATCTACCTGAAGCGGGAAGACCTGGCCCATACCGGCGCCCACAAGATCAACAACGCCCTTGGCCAGGCCCTGCTGGCAAAACACATGGGCAAGGAACGCATCATAGCCGAAACCGGCGCTGGGCAGCACGGCGTTGCCACCGCCACCGTTTGCGCCATGCTGGGGCTGCAGTGCGTTGTGTACATGGGGTCGGAAGACACCCGCCGCCAGGCCCTGAACGTTTTCCGCATGCGCCTGCTGGAAGCCGAAGTCATTGCCGTCGAGTCGGGCACCCGCACCCTGAAGGACGCCATTAACGAGGCCATCCGCGACTGGGTTACCAACGTGGAGTCCACCCACTACCTGATCGGCAGCGCGGTTGGTCCCCATCCTTACCCCATGCTGGTGAGGGACTTCCAGTCGGTAATCAGCCGGGAGGCCCGGGCGCAGATACTGGAGGCCGAAGGCCGATTGCCCGACTACGTGGTAGCCTGCGTGGGCGGCGGCAGTAACGCCATTGGCACCTTCTACGAGTTCATCGGAGACGAAGAGGTGTCCTTGGTGGGTGTGGAGGCCGGAGGCGATGGTATTGAGACCGGACACCATTCGGCCACGTTGAGCGCCGGACGGCCCGGGGTGCTGCACGGCTCAATGTCCTACTTGCTCCAGGACCAGCACGGCCAGGTCCACGAGACCCACAGCATTTCCGCAGGACTCGATTACCCCGGCGTGGGGCCCGAACACAGCTACCTGAAGGACGCCTACCGGGCCGAATACACTTCGGTTACCGACGCCCAGGCCCTGGAGGGCTTTCACCTGCTGTCTCGCACCGAGGGTATCATCCCCGCGCTGGAACCGTCCCACGCCGTTTACCACGTGGCCGAAATGGCCCGTCGCCTGCCGCCGGACAACATCATTCTGATGTGCCTGAGCGGCCGGGGGGACAAGGACGTGCCGACGGTGGCGGCCGCGGCGGGGATAGAGTTTTAGTTGGAATAGCCCTGGCGGATCGTCCGGAGGCCGATGCCGGGCGCGAGCTTTCATGCCGGAGTTCCGCCCAAGACATCAACCGCCAGGGCTAGTCGATTATTGACGCTTTCAGTTGAGGCATTGCCAGGAAGCGGTTGACTAGTTTCCTACGCATTCACTACATCTTCCAACATGTCATAACCAAATTACCCTATCCCTCGTATCTGGCCGCGCCGCAGCCGTTACTTCCTCTTAACACCCTGCCGGCCCGGTTGGTGTATTATTGGCCAATACCAATTGGGAAGGACAGGTTAGTTTATATGCCAAGAGTTTTAGTTTCTGACCCCATAGCCCCCGAGGGGATTGAACTGCTGAAAACCCACACCGACGTTAAGGTGAAGACGGGCCTGAAGCCCGAGGAACTGGTAGAGGCCATCGAGAATTACGATGCCCTGGTAGTCCGCAGCGAAACCAAAGTAACCCCCAATGTCATTGAAGCCGGGCAGAACCTGAAGGTCATCGCCCGGGCCGGAATCGGCGTTGACAACATCGACCTGAACGCCGCCACCAGTGCGGGCATCGCGGTAGTCAACGCCCCCATTGGCAACACCGTCGCTGCCGCCGAACATTCCCTGGCCCTGATGCTGGCCCTGGCCCGGAACATTCCCCAGGCGTACCAGTCGCTCAAGGACGGAGAGTGGCGTCGTAGCGCCTTTATGGGTATCGAGGTGCGCAACAAGTACCTGGGCGTAGTTGGCCTGGGCCGCGTCGGTTCAGAGGTCGCCCGCCGCGCCGCCAGTTTTGGCATGCACCTGCTGGCGTACGACCCCTTTGTCGGCGCCGACTATGCCCGCCGCCTGGGTGCAGAGTTGTTGCCCCTGGACGAACTGCTGAGCAGGTCGGACTTTATTACACTGCACACGCCGCTCACACCGTCCACTACCAACCTGATTGGAGCGCGGGAACTGGCCTTGATGAAGCCCGACGCCCGCCTGATCAACGTAGCCCGGGGGGAGTTGATTGACGAGGAAGCCCTGCTGGAAGCCCTGGACGCCGAACGCCTGGCCGGCGCGGCCCTGGACGTATTTGTCCAGGAACCGCCTCAGAACCGGGACCTGGTGAGCCACCCCCGGGTGATGGCCACGCCCCACCTGGGCGCTTCCACCCAGGAGGCCCAGCGAGAGGTGGCCATCGAGGCGGCGGAGCAGGTTCTCGCGGTGCTGGAGGGACAGCCCGCCCGCAACACGGTCAACGCCCCCTTTATGGCATCCGAGGCCCACGAGTTGCTGTCGCCCTTTATTCCGGTGGGAACGCTGTTGGGAAAGTTGCTGACCCATCTGGCCCAGAACCAGTTTGTTGGTGTCAACATCTCCTACGAAGGTGAAATTGCCCAGCACGACACCATCATGCTCAAGTCGGCGGTGCTGGCCGGGGTGCTGACGCCCATTTCGTCCGAGCAGGTGAACCTGATTAACGCGCCGGTGCTGGCCCAGCAGCGGGGACTAAGCGTAACCGAGCACAAGTACTCGGAGGCCCACGAATACGCCAGTCTGATCACCGTTACGTTGACCACCAGCAGCGGCGACTTCACCCTGGCCGGCACTTCCCTGCGCAATGAACCCCACATCGTCAAGGTCAACGACTACTGGCTGGACCTGCCCCCTTCCGCCCCCTACATGCTGTTCGTGGACAACCGGGACCAGCCCGGATCCATCGGCGCGGTGGGCACTATCGCTGGCCGCCACAACATCAACATCAGCTTCATGGAAGTGGGTCGCCTGAACCTGCGCGGCCAAGCCATGATGGTCCTGGGCCTGGACGACCCCATGCCCAGCCACGTGCTGGAGGAAATCAAGGCCCTCTCGCACATCTCGGACGCGCGGCTGGTGCAGCTTTAGTTCTAACCCACGAATGGGCGCGAATTGTCGCGGATAGTTCTATGGGTGTTCCGTCCTCGCGTCAGGACAGGTCTCTCACCACTGGGCCAGACGGTTGAGCTTTCCTGCCTGTTCGTGGATGTGCTTTGCCTTGTGGTATTCTACGAATGCCGGATCCGTACCGGCCAAGGTTCAAGATATAGGAGTTGAACATTATGCCAGAGAAGATAGCAATCATGGGTGCCGGCGCTCTGGGCAGCTACGTGGGCGCCTTTCTGACCCAGGCCGGCGAGGACGTTACCTTCATTGATATGTGGCCCGAGCACGTGGAGAAGATGCGCGCCGAGGGCCTGCGGGCCAGCGGCAGCCAGGGCGACTTTACCGTGCCCGTGAAGGCCATGCACCTGACCGACGCCCAGGGCATCACCGAACCCTTTGACTTAGCCTTCATCTCGATGAAGTCCTACGACACCGAGTGGGCCACCCACTTCATCAAGCGGTACGTTAAGGACGACGGCTACTTCGTCTCACTGCAGAACTGCTGGAACGACCCCCTGATTGGTGAGATCGTGGGGCCGGAGCGGGAGATGGGCTGCATCGCTTCCCACATCGAGGTGGCCCTGTGGGAGCCCGGGCACGTCATTCGGGGCGGCGCGCCAGGCCGGGACCACGGGCATGTGGTGTTCCGGGTGGGCGAGCAGTCGGGCAATATCACCTCCCGCAGCGAGGGCGTGGCCCAGAAGCTGGACAACATTGATGCCGCCTACGCCACCGACAACCTGTGGGGCGAGCGGTGGGCCAAGCTTTGCCAGAACGGCATGGGCAACGCCATCTCCGCCATGACCACCCTGGGTTCCCAGGAGATGGCCCAGGACGCCCGCTTTCGAATGTTCCGTATCCAGCTTGCCAAGGAGGGCGCCCAGGTAGGCCTGGCCCAGGGCCTGAACGTGGTGGCCATTAACGGCATTCCCGCCGAGACGTGGGCCGACGCCGACAAGGGCGAGGTGTTCGAGGAACTGAACGACATCATGAGCAAGGCCGGTGGCCGGGTCAACTGGCTGGCATCCATGGCCCAGGACGTACACAAAGGCCGTCACTCCGAGGTGGACTTCATGAACGGCCTGATCTGCAGCAAGGGCCGCGAAACAGGCGTCCCTACCCCATTCCACGATGCCATCGTAGATACCATGCACGGCATAGACGACGGTTCCCTGAAGCCGGACCCGTCAAACGTGGACATCATTATGAAGGGCGTGGGGTTGTAAGCCGCAGATCTGGACGATCCGGGATTACCAGGACGGTGGCTTGGTAATATTGCCCTGCGAATCTGACAACTGGTCGGGGAATTGGCTGGCACTTAGTGGGCCTTTTCGGATTGGACGGTAAAAGTCCGCTGCATTTCGAAGGGCCCAGCTTGTTTTGGGATGAGGATTGAAAACACCCACCCTTATTCCAAAAATGGCTTGAACCATCTCTATAGGAGTCACGAGGTCCGAGTCGTTCGATACTATGACGGACTGTTCGCATTCCCCCCTGAATGAATCAATTAAAAGGTACGTAGCGATATTAACATCGGAGCCTTTTTCTTCGGTTTTCAGCACATCTACCATTCTTGACCCCAGTCTTGGCGGGTGGGCAAGCGGCATACTGACAGTGTTTGTCAAGAAGTGTCCCAGGTGAATGGACAGGTTGGGTAGAGTTTCCAGGGCTCTGAGGTAAGCCTGTTGGCGTTGCGGCTGGGTAGGATCGTAGGGATGGGGATTAACTTTGGCGGTAAAGTACCTTATACGGTTAATCTCGTCATTGGGAAGTAGAAGTTGGAAGAGTTTGGCTAAGTCGAGCCAGCGGTAAGGTGTGCCCTTGATGCAGCCGTAGTAGAAATTGAAACCATCGACGTAAATGTTGGTTTTCAAGCAACGTCCCCTAAAAGGCTGAAGCCGCCATTGAGGCGGCCTCGCGCTCCGTCGCCGAAGCGAACAGAGGGGATACAAATTCATACTACCTACATATGTGGCACCTGTCAAGCAATTCGGTAACCTGTAGCGCGGTCTGTTCTCCCTTGATTCAGGAGGTGGTTCCCATGTTCATCAAAGTTGAACCGGCCGGGTTCTTCATGTACACGGTACAGTTGATCTTTGACCCTGCCAGTCCCGACTCGGAAGACCAGGAGGTGCGGGACTACCTGACTGACCATGAACTGGAGCCCCGCTACCAGTACCAGATTGAGCAGGACGGACGCCCCTGCGATGTCCTGCAGTTTGGCGGCTGCTACCTTGGCCGCCATTTGCAAACCGTAGGCCAGATTCAACGCCACGCGGTGGAGGTGGAACTGGTAACCGCCGAGGTTGAAGCCCACCTGGCAGCCCTGGCTCTACCCCAATTGGAGGCTGCCGAGTCCGAAGACGGGTCTAAGCGTCGGGAGACGGTGGCCGCACTGGTGTCGGAACTGCACAATGAGTCGGCATTCCAGCCCGACGAGAATGGAGAACTGGCGGTTGCCCTGGACCGGGAGGCGGTAAAGGCGGCGGCGCTGCGGTTGCTGGGGGACTGACGGGCCACAGAACCATACTTACTGCAAACGTGCGGCACCGACGGTTTCGGCAAACCCAAGGGGTTCAGTTGTATGCTTGATAGCGCTGGCAGCATTGCCAGCATACTTGGTGTTTTTGTTTCGGTTATCGCATTAACCATTGCCATATACCAAATCATCAAGCTAAGGGGTGAAGCTCGGGCGGCCAGAGAAGCCGCGGAGGAAGCCCAGAGATTGATTAGGCGGGAGACAACCGGCACTGACTTAACCCGTCTAAGTGAGAGAATTCAGGGTCTGATATATTTACTTCGAAACGAAGATAGGGAACTAGCCCTTGAAAAATTTCCCGACATTAGGAATTTATTCATAGATATACGAAGGCATCACCCCAACTTAAACTCTGACCATCGCAGCCGAATTCAGGATACAATTACAAGCATAATGGATATGCAGAATGAACTGGACGCATCGTCCGACGGGATCCAGATTGAAGTTAGAACTAGATTCATTACCGACCTAACTGATTTTCAAACGAATTTACTCGTAAAATTGGAAGACCGTCTCGGATAGTTGGTCTCTGGAGGTTGGAATGGCTGGACAGGGAATGAACGAAGTAGCGACGGAATTGTTGCGCCGGTCAAGAGACGGGAAAATTGCTTGGAAACAAACTAGAAGAGACAACGAGTATCGGGTGAGCTTTCCCGACGTTTCCCTTACAATTTCCAGCCAACCGGGTCTTGATATTTATCGGTTAGATTTAATAAACGAAACTGGGTCAGTGACAGAAAGCCTGGAATGGAACCCTTTCTATTCACCGACTCCAATGCCAAGTGCTGATGCCTCCCAATTGCAGACTTTGAAAGAGATTTACGGCTTGGCTGAAGCGTATGTGCAAGAGGAAGTTGCTCAGAGAGCATTGCAATACCTTAAAGAGACCTAGCTTTCGCCCCTTACCGCCGGTAGCTGTATCCCTGCGGGGTGCGTTCGCAGTTGAGCCTGCGGTTGAGGTGGAGGCCTTCCAGGACGAACTCGGTGGCGGAGGCTTGAAGCTCGGGCCTTGGGTCGTCGGTCAGGATAGCTACCGCCTCGGATAGTCCCTCTACCCCTGATGCCATGGTCGGGTATTCTTCCGCCGGTTTTTCGCTGCCGGTTTCGGCCTGGCTGCCCAGGTCGAAGGCAGTTACAACGTCCTCCAGGGAGTCCACGTCGAAGTAGCGGCCGAAGACCCGCAGCACGGCCCGCTTGGTCAGATCCTCCATTACCCGGTCCTCGCGCCCTTCCTCGAAGGTCTCCAGTTCTATCTTGCCGCCGAAGGAGGCGGAGATGTAGGGGAGGTCGCTGATGCGGGGGCACGCCACCGTGTCGCCGGCCTTGATGGCGCGCCGGACGGCGTTGCTGAGCAGCGTTTCGTAATTGGCGATGGAGACTCGGACACTGACGCCGGACCGCTGGTTTATCTCGTTGCTGTTGCGGGCCTGGGCGGTAATCTCGGCCAGTATCTCCTTGATGTACTGGGGAACGACCAGGTTGTCCTCGTCCATGAAGCGGGCCCGCTCCTGGTCCATTATGGTGATCTCTTCCTCGATGTGGCGGGGGTAGTGAGTGTGAATCTGGGAGCCGTACCGGTCCTTCAGTGGGGTAACAATGCGGCCGCGATTAGTGTAGTCCTCCGGATTGGCGGTGGCCACCACGTAGACGTCCAGGGGCAGGCGGATACGGTAGCCCTTGATCTGCACGTCCCGCTCCTCCATCAGGTTGAACAGGCCCACCTGGATACGCTCGGCCAGGTCGGGCAGTTCGTTGATGGAGAAGATGCCCCGGTTGGTGCGGGGCACCAGGCCGTAATGGATGGCCAATTCATCGGACAAGTGGCGACCCTCAGCCACCTTTATGGGGTCGATCTCGCCGATGAGGTCGGCGATGGAAATGTCCGGAGTGGCCAGCTTTTCCGAGTAGCGGTCCTCGCGGCCGATCCACTCGATGCCCGTGTCGTCGCCGGCCTCGGCCACCAGGTCGCGGCAAGCCTGGCAGATGGGATTGAAGGGGTCGCAGTTAATTTCGCAACCGGCGATCTTGGGGATGGCCTCGTCCAGCAGGTTTACGAGGCTGCGGATGAGGCGGGACTTGGCCTGACCCCGCTCGCCCAGGAGGATAACGTCCTGACCGGCCAGGATGGCATTCTCCAGCTGGGGGATGACGGTGTCCTCAAAGCCGACGATGCCGGGGAAGACGATCTCCTCGGCCCGCAGCTTGGCCACCAGGTTGTTGCGCATCTCCTCGCGCACCGGAATCACCCGATAGCCGTTGTCTCGCAACTCACCGATGGTCTCGGGCCGGTGGGCGCCCAGTTGAGCCAAAGAGGTCATCGTCTCCCTCCGTAGTGGAACAAAGGTAGAATTATAGCTATAAGAGCGTTAGGGCAGTATAGCACAGGGAGGGGAAGGGGACCTGGGAGACTACTGTTGATGAGGTTCAGTGTTATTGTCGGCGACGAATCGACGGGAGGAACGATGCCAGACCGCGTGATGTCCGGCTAGTGTCCGACTCTGAGTTGTTGGAGGAGACACCTGGAAGCCAACGGTCAAACTCAACGGGTAGTAGTTTCATTAACTCTTCTGCCGTCATGCCGTAAACATCGTAGGTCATATACAACTGGTCTAATACATCAATGAACCTCATCAGATTGCCAGGGCTGCGCTGGTTTTGGCCGCCGCCACCAAAGCCTCTCTTTCTCCTTCGGGTTGATGGGTCGGTATAGAGAACGTGGGCCAGCTTCACTATGCCACGAGAGCGAAAAATAGTCGGCTTACCGCTCAGCCGATTTGTCAGTTGGTCGGCAGAATTAACCGGCTGGTCCAGCATAAACCAGGCATCTTCTCCATGGAAAGTGTAGGTCTCATAAGCCATGAGCAGGCGGTGGCGGTTATCGCCCCATCCCGGGCTCGCTGGGTCCAAAACGTAAGCTGCATCCGAGTCGCGTCCCAAATCAGGGTTGCCACTGTCATCCTGGTTGACGATGCTATTGAAGTAGAACATTCCCAACCAGGACCAGAGACCGTAATTCTGCTGAACTTCTTCAATTGGGAAGTGTGCCAGCTTCTCACTGAGGTACTCGCCGGCTTCTCTACGGTTGGCGAAGGAGCGGGCTTCAATGATAACGGCAGGTTCCAGCACGTCGGAGTACTTAGCGTCTGAAAGCGCATAGTCAGGGAAGGGAGCATCGACTTGACCAGCCCGAAGATTGGCCAAGTATGCCTTTGATGCGGTGATTCCCTTGGCGTTCATTTGGCGGATTGGCTGCCGCATGATGATGACCATAGGATACTATCTCCCGGCCCTGGCATAGATATCGCTGGCGTTAAAGCGGTATTGGGTAAAGGCTTCTACCGCGCCTGTTATCCATCCAAGCAATGCCTCTTGACGGTTTTCGTCATTGGTATCAAACTCCGAGGAACCGGGGCATTCCACGTTATAGAATTGGCTTATAAATCCCAGCCAGCCATACCAATAGCCTTCTTCGTCACCCTGTTCTGCTTCTTCGATCAACAGTGCCTTTGTCAGGACAGATCGCACCACCTCAGGGAAGACCAGGGAGCGGAAGGCTGGGTCTTGGCGGACTGTCCTGCTGATACCATCTATCTTACTGTTCACCTTCAACACCGGTAGCTCTTCACCCTCGGGTAGGTCAAGCCGCCAAACCTCTTGCCCCAAGTCCTCTTCCAAAAGGTAGAGCAACTCGCTTGCCCCGGGAGACCGCGCCCGTTCCCAACGGGGCTTTACTTGGCTGGCCAGGGCCAATATGCGACGAGAATCATCCGGCACCAGGGCCATCACCCTGAAACTCGGTACAAGGGGCACATCTGTCAGTTCCCGATTAATGGGAGCCAGAGGTTGACCCGCAGTGCCCCAGGGAAAGCGCATCACTGCACTGCCACGAGAGGCTTCGACAACCAATGGAGCATCGGAGGGTAGTTGTAGCTCTTCCAAATCCAATTCAACGTTGAAGCTGTGGAGACTGTCATTACTCGGTTCAATTAGCTCTACTTTGAAGTGCTTGGATTCTATGCGTTTGCGCTGGGTGTAGTTAAACTCGCTTATCACGGCTATTCCTCTTTTCCAATGGATTCTGCGGCCAATCGTTTCACGTCAACCCGCACATCCCGAAATCCATCAAACCCCTGCACAGTAAGGGAAAAATTAGCAGGGTCTTCGACATCAAGGAATAGCTCATTGCCCGAACTACCGGGGCTAATACTGCCCCCGTTTGCCGTTACCTCCAACGAGTTGGGACCGTGCAGGGAAAAATCGAGCTCTCTATAGTGTTTGAACGAATTGCCTCTAGGAACAACGTAGGCGACTAGCAGTCGTGCCCTAAATGGCTCCCTGCTGTCTTCGCTGCGTGCGCCGCGCACCCGGAAACCGGTGCCCACACGGGTAGTGGTGAAGTCGGTAGCCCGAGATTCGGGAAGGTCTTTAGGAGGTGTTGGCGTAACTATGGGTATAGAGGAAGGCTCTTGGATAACATTGGGAACGGAAACGGGCACCGTCGGTTTGCCCCAATTTCCGTCCCAGGAAAAGATGTCGGTCAAGGCATCCCGCTGTAAACCCTCTGGCGCGGCTTCCAGGATGCGCAGTAAACGAGAAGGAGCGTTGATAACATTTGTAATGCGGTTTCGAGTTGCAACCCAACGCTTTGTAACCCGGTCATCCTGCGGGTACCAGGCGTTATGCGAAGGCCGCTCCGAATCGCGCAACATGGCCGCCAGTCGTTCATTTTCGTTGACCACCAACAAAGCGCGGGCAGAATATCCTCGAATGGAATCTCGGTTAGGAATGGACAGGGTGCCGCGCACGTAATAGTCGTGCCCCTCCTCTAGGGAAGTGTCCTTTTGGAGGTACAAGCTATAATAAGAGCTCTCACGGAAGCCGTTTCTGCGCTGCACATCGGTGCTTATTCTAAAGGCTAGTAATTCTTCCGAATCATACCTGGGGCGTAATGCAACTAAGTCCTCATGGGACTTACTTCCTTCTTGTATCGGGCCAGGGCTGCCGATTTCGACAACCTCGTCAGGCCTCAAACCCGTGATGTCGCGGCACATTTTGAAGAGTTTCCGGTAGCCGGAAGCACTGCTTTCCCCGGTATCGGCCAAGGGCAGGTCGTCCAGCACATAGTCGGTGTTAGAGGAAGAAAGGTAAACCGGGGACCCGTCTCCCTCAACGCTAACCTCCAGATGGCCCGCAACAATGGGAAAGAAATAGTTGTGGACTACGGCAGCCAGTAGGCGGTTCTTGTCCAGAACAACCTCACTTTCTCCACCACCTACCCGAGGAAAGGGAATGACTACGGACAAACCCGAAGAGCTTCGGTGGCGCAAATCGAAGTCGTCTATGCACCGCCGGATAAAGGGCCGATGTTCCGTGTTGGCTGTCGTGAGCGGACGGGGAAAGTCCTCCGTATCGTGTTCGGCAAAATAGCCATAAGGAGGGTAGCGTTGATCTACTACAGTATGTTTATTGAGGACTGCCTGACCCATCAGAAGAGTTTCGCCGTCTCCACTCCTACGCGTTACAGCGATGTAAGAGCTTATCTTTGACGCGTCGGGGAATACCCATTTGCCCAAACCCCAAGAGCCGTTGTCTGATTCCCCCTTTCCGGAACGGCCCACATTGCGAAAGAACCAGTAGAAATCATTGCCTATGGCTGGCTGCTCCTGAGTGTCATCGAATTGTTCCCAGTCGCCATTCAGCCCCTTTGTACGGTCATCTTCAATCACTAGGAACGGCATGCCACTGGCCAGCAGAGAGTCTTCCTTCAAACGGAGAGCTATGTCATTATCCAAGTCGTTTACGGCCTCTAGGTGAGGCTTCAGGCCAACGATATATTCCTGGGCCCGCTCTGCTGGCAGCGGGTTCGTGATGCCAGCCAATGAAAAACGTACCCTGACCGGCCCGTAAGAGCCTCTTAAACGGCCTTCATACTTATCTAATGCAGCGTCCAAAGCATTTTGAATTACTTCCCTCACCAGCCGAACATTAATGGTATCGTCCTGAAAGAATTCCCGCTCCATGGATTCCTGGTTTATTTCTGCGGGAGACATGGGTCTGAATTGCCACTTGATATCGGCCATCTAAATCTCCAAACCGGCCACGAGTACCCTGGGCTATGCCGAGCATGCTAGCACCGCCCGCGCGCCGCGTCCACATTGAGAAATCCGCTTATATGAATCGGTCTCTTGCAATGCAACCTGCCACATGCTTTCCCTACCCCGTTGACTAGTGTAGGTCATGCTGCAACTGTTTATGCACATGTTCAGGTGGACTACTGCCCCTTGCCAAAAAATTTTGCTGGAGTAGTTGATGACCCTGCGTCCCTACTGCTTTGCCAGTAAGGAGTTGTTCTCCCATCGGCTGCCCCTAGGTGAAAATGCCCAGGGGGTTGAGGGAGCGGGGGGCGTCGGTAACATCCATTTCCTCTACCCGCTTCATGAAGTTGACCACCAGGTAGGTGAGGGGCGTGGCGATGGCTTCGTAGAGTATTTTAACGATCCACTGGGCCAGGGCAGCGCCCAGGAGGGCCGTGCCGGACCAGTCGCCAAAGACGCCGAAGGCGATGAAGATAAAGATGAAGGAATCGAGGCCCTGGCCCACGATGGTGGAGCCGATGGTGCGGACAAAGAGGAGCCTTCCCTGCATCTTGTACTTGAGCAGCGCCAGGACGGTGGAGTTGGAGAACTCGCCCACCAGGTAGGCGATGAAGGAGGCGACCACGATGCCTGGAACCAGACCCAGGATGCGGCTGTAGGAACCCTGGTCAGACTCGCCCCAGAAGAAGGCGCCGGGGAGAAGGCCGGTCAACCACAGGGCAATTACCACCAGCAGGTTCATCGCGAACCCGAGCCAGATCACGCCCCGGGCGACGCGGAAACCGTAGACCTCGGTAAGCACGTCGCCGACGATATAGCTGATGGGGAAGATGATGATGGAGGCGGGCAGTATAATCGCCGGATCGCCGAACCACTGGATGGGCAGAATGGTTATGGGCTTCACCGCGATGATGTTGGAGGTAATCAGCACGGTAATGAACAGGGCGACGACGATGATGAAGCTTCCGGTGAATCGCATTACTGCCTCCCGTGTGTTGAGTGCGACGCCTGGGTACAGGAACGACGGACAGAGAGGCCGGGGCTTAATCCCCCGGCGCCGTATACTCCACCGATACTTCAGTATGGATGCCGCCCCGCACCTTGTAGTCCAGAGACACCTTCATGCGCAGGGGACGGCAGCAGGCCACCAGGTCCTGAAGAATGCGGTTTACGGCGTGCTCCTGAACGATGCCCACGTCGCGGTAGGAGAGCAGGTAGTATTTGAAGGACTTGAGCTCGATACAGCTTTCCCCGGGGACGTAGGTTATGGTCAGGGTCCCGTAGTCGGGCAGGCCGGTCCAGGGGCAGACGGCGGTGAACTCGTCGGTATCAATGACCACCTGAGTTTCCTGGCCGGGAAACTCGTACCGGAAGGCCATGAGGCACTCGGTGTCGATGGCCGAATCCTGGCGAATGACAACCCGGGAGTCCAGGCCTTCGTACTGTTCCTTGAGTTCGGGAATGGTGGCCATGGAGAAATCCTCCGCTCGCCCATGGGGCCAGATTAATTGCCATATATTAGATATGTTTGGGCTATGTGTCAAAAGGGTTGATGGTCTTGTACTGAATTAAAGAGCTTACCGCCGCTGCAAATGGCTGCTGAAATTTACCTTTGCCTTTACGAAATCGGCAGGTATAATGACGCTCATCAAAACCCGCATGGAGGAACAGACAAAATGGCAGAATATGCGCATCCCGAATCCCTGGTGAGCACCGAGTGGGTGGCGGAACACGGAAGCGATGCCAACGTACGGCTGATTGAGGTGGACGTGGACACGGCCGCCTACGAGCAGGGCCACATCGCCGGAGCCGTGGGCTGGAACTGGCAGAGCCAGCTGCAGCAGTCGGTGCGCCGCGACCTGCTGAGCAAGGACGAAATGGAAGGACTGCTGGGCGGTTCCGGGGTCAGCAATGACACGACAGTCGTGGTGTACGGCGACAACAACAACTGGTTCGCCGCCTGGGCCTTCTGGCAGATCCGGTACTATGGCCACGGCGACGTGAAGCTGATGAACGGCGGCCGGGCCAAGTGGGAAGCCGAGGGCCGCCCGATGACCACCGATGTTCCCAGCTACGCCGCGACCAATTACAGCGCCAAGGACCCGGACGAGAGCATCCGCGCCTACCGGGACCAGGTGCTGGCCGCCGTGGGCGCCGGCAATACCGCGCTGGTGGACGTGCGGTCGCCGGCGGAGTTCAGCGGTGAACTGCTGGCGCCGCCCAACCTGCCCCAGGAAGGTTCCCAGCGGGGCGGGCACATCCCCGGCGCCGCCAACATCCCCTGGGGCCAGGCGGCCAACGAGGACGGCACCTTCAAGTCGGCCGACGAGCTGGCCGCACTGTACGGTGGGCAGGGCGTCGACGGCAGCAGGGATACCATCGCCTATTGCCGGATCGGCGAGCGTTCCTCCCACACCTGGTTCGTGCTGACACAGTTG
Source organism: Chloroflexota bacterium (assembly GCA_028874075.1). Lineage (GTDB taxonomy): Bacteria > Chloroflexota > Dehalococcoidia > Lucifugimonadales > UBA3495 > Bin22. The sequence goes on along the minus strand of JAPPLU010000093.1, from coordinate 15,665 downwards.
CTGGGCTACGGGAACGTGCGCAACTACGACGGTTCCTGGACCGAGTGGGGCAGCATCGTGGGGGCTCCGATAGAAAAGCCGTAACCACGCCCGCCGTTAGCCATGGATGGACAGGATTGACAGCAGGGGATGGAATTGCTGTTGGTCCTGTTCTTCTATTTTGCCGTGTTGGAGTGAAAGATGGCTCTTTACCTGGTTTCGTGCGTTGGTAAGAAGCTGGCGGCGCCGGTGGCTGAGGACGATTATACTGGTCTTATACTCTAATCACCCCGAGATCGCGTGGAGCATGTGAAGCGGGAGGTAGAGATGAACTGGCAAGACTGTCCGGCAGTGGAACAACACCCTGATGTTGTAAGCGGAGCCTGGGTATTCAAGGGAACCAGGGTGCCGGTCCACGCCCTTTTCGAGAACGTGGAGGACGGAGCTACCGTAAAGCAGTTCGTCAAATGGTTTGACGGCGTGGAAGAGTGGCACGTCAAGGCCGTGTGGGAGCATGAAGCGACGCAACTGCAGAAGGAAAGGGCGCGGTGAAGATACTCTTCGACCAGGGGACACCCCTGCCCCTGCGGAGAAGTCTGACTGGTCACACAGTCGATATCCCCAGCAGGAAAGGATGGTCAAGGCTGCGAAACGGCAACCTGCTGGACGTGGCAGAACAGGAAGGCTACCAACTCCTAATTACTACGGACCAAGGCCTCCGATATCAACAGAACTTGGCACATCGCAGCCTCTCTATAATCGTTTTGATGAAGGCCTCGTGGCCCCGGACGAGGCGTCATGTTCAAGAGATAGCTAATGTCGGGGACTCAATAGAGCCTGGGCAGGTCGTGGAGATCGAAATCGGCTCACCGGAAGGGAACTCCCCCTAAAACTCCACGCTCTTCGGAGTCCGTGGGAAGGGGATGATGTCGCGGATGTTTTGCATGCCGGTGGCAAATTGGACGGTTCGCTCGAAGCCCAGGCCGAAGCCGGCGTGGGGGACGGTGCCGTAGCGGCGCAGGTCCAGGTACCACCAGTAGTTTTCCGCGTCCAGCCCCGACTGTTTCATCCTTTCCAGCAGCACGTCCTCCCTTTCCTCGCGCTGGCTGCCGCCGATGATTTCCCCAATGCGGGGCACCAGCACGTCCATGGCCCGCACCGTCTCGCCGTCGTCGTTCAGGCGCATGTAGAAGGCCTTGATGTCTCGCGGGTAGTCGGTTACGACCACGGGCCGTCCCACCCGCTTCTCGGTGATGTACCGTTCATGTTCGGATTGCAGGTCCAGGCCCCAGGAGACGGGGAACTCGAAGCTTTCGCCGGAGCTTTCCAGCAGCCGGACGGCCTCCGTGTAGGTCATGCGCTCGAAGCTGGAGTTGATGATGCCCTCCAGGGTCTCGATGGCCGAGTTGTCGTACCAGCGATTGAAGAAGGCCATGTCTTCAGGGCACTGTTCCAGGGCCTGGCTGAAAATGTACTTTAGGAAGTCCTCGGCCAGTTCGGCCAGGCCGTCCAGGTCGCAGAAGGCCACCTCCGGTTCCACCATCCAGAACTCGGCCAGGTGGCGGGAGGTGTTGGAGTTTTCGGCGCGGAAGGTGGGGCCGAAAGTGTAAACGTCGGACAGGGCCAGGGCGAAAATCTCCGCCTCCAGCTGCCCGCTGACGGTCAGGAAGGTGGGCTGGCCGAAGAAGTCCTCGGAGCTGTCCACCAGGCCGTCGCGGCGGGGTGGGTCCTGCAGGTCCAGGGTGGTTACCCGGAACATGGAACCGGCGCCTTCAGCGTCGCTGGCGGTGATCATGGGCGTCTGGATGTACTGGAAACCCCGCTGCTGGAAGAAGCTGTGGATGGCGTAGGCCATGGTACTTCGGACCCGGGCCATGGCGCCGAAGGTGTTGGTGCGGGGACGCAGGTGGGCGATCTTCCGCAGGAACTCCAGAGTGTGACGCTTTTTCTGCAGGGGGTATTCCTCGGGGTCGGCCTGGCCCAGGACTTCCAGTCGACTGGCATTGACCTCGTACTTCTGGTTCCTGCCCTGGGACTCCACAAGTTCACCCTGGGCGCTGACGCTGCAGCCCGTAGTTAAAGACTCCACCAGGGCGAAGTCGGGAGAAGAGGGCTCCACCACAATCTGCAGGTCGGTCAGGGTTGAGCCGTCGCTGATCTGGATGAAGGCAACGGCGCCGGAGGAACGGCAGGTCTTGACCCAGCCCTGGACCAGCACCTCGCCGCCGGGTGTCTCGCGGTTGAGGATGTCTTTGACCCTGGTACGCTGCATAGCAATGCCTCCTGCAGGCCCATTTAGTCCGATTCTAGCATTGAGGGACGGGGAGGGAAAGCAGGGGGCCAACGGTCAACCGGCGCAATTGGTTGCTGAAATACTGCCCGAACGCTATTATTGTTGTCGGCGAAGGGCGAGTTGTGCGACAGACCTTTTTGGGGCCAGTGGCGCCATCGGTCCATCCTGCAGGCACTGCCGTTTGCCCCAATCATCCTGGAGTTGATATTACGTCGCATGTACCTGGACCTGCATAGCCACTCGGTTTCCTCCGACGATTCCCGCGCCACCGTTGAGCAATACGTAAAATGGGTCCACGTTCTGCGCAGCAAGCGGGGCTACACCATCGACGGCTTCGTTCTCACCGAGCACCGCAAGTTCGACTTCGACAAGGACTATTCGCAGCTGGCCGCCGAGTACGACGTGCTTATCATGAAGGCCTCGGAACTGGATACCCGCTACGGCCATGTCCTGGTTTATGGCGTTAACGAAGGTTTGGCCAAGGATATCGACCTGGGCGACGTCAAGATGGACGCGCGGGAACTGATGAAGGCCGCCCGCCACCACGGGGCCATCGCTGTCCCGGCCCACCCTGGCCGCTTCGGCATCGGGCTGGTGGACTATATGGAGCAGGGTGAGGCCTTCCCCGACCTGCACATAGTGGAGCGCGTGAACGGCGGCAGCCGGGCCGGGGAAAACGAACGTGCCGACGCACTGTGCCAGGAGCACAATTTCCTGGGCACCGGCGGCAGCGACGCTCACCTGGCCAGCCATCTTGGGTCCTGCGTTACTTCCTTCCCCACCGAGGTGCGGGACGAGCGGCAGCTGGTGGAAGCCCTGCTGGCCGGCGATTTTACTCCGGTGTGGCTAAAGGACACGAACCCATAGCCGTCAACAGCCTGGCCGGCGACCTCTTCCGCAGCAACTACACCACGGCGGGCGCGCCGCTGAGGAGACACCCATGACTATGGAACTGGAATACAACCGGGAGCTCTACGGCGTGGAGCACGAGGCTGGCCCCTTTGCAATAACCGCCGACGTGATCCAGACCTTCAACCGCAGCATCGGCGAGACTAACCCCATGTATACCGATGCGGCCACCGCCCAGGCGGCTGGCTACAACGGGGTGCTGGCCCCGCCCACCCTGGTTACCATGCTGGTGCGAAACGTGGAACTGCCCGACATTGAGCTGAAGTTTGGCATTATGCGTTTCCACGCCGGCCAGCGGGTCCAGTCCCGGGCGCCCATCGTGGCCGGGGACAGCCTGATGGCCTCGTCCCATCTCAAAGAGGTATACCCCAAGACGGGGCGCAGCGGCACCATGGTCTTTACCGTTTGGGAGACCACCTTCACCAACCAGGACGGGGTGGTGGTTGCCGACGTCCAGGAATCCTACGCATCCCGGGAGTAAGGCGAGCAATGGCTGACCGCAACGGCCCCTATTTTGAAGACATAGACCTGGGCGACGAAATTGGCCCGGTGGAACTGGTGGCCACCGACGAGAACGTCATCAACTTCTGCCAGCTTTGGGGCAATCCAATGCCCAACCGGTTCACCAGCCAGGAGATGGCCGAGGCATCGGGTCTCCCCAGCCCCATCGTTCCCGGCGTGATGAGCATGGCCATCATGAGCCAGGCCCTTACCGACTGGGCGGGGCCGGAAGCGTTAAAAGACCTGGACCTGGTCTTCCGCCAGCCCGTCCCCCACAACAAGCCCCTGCTGATCTCCGCCACCGTTACCGATACCCGCCAGGAGGATGGGGAGAACCTGGTGGAGTGCGACGTGCTGATGATGGGCGAGGCCGGGGAACGGTACGTGGGCGGCACGGCCCTGATTTCCCTGCCCAGTAATGAGGAGTAATTGCCTCTTCGCCAAGAAACAAGGAGCAACGTGATGGGAATGTCAAACGTTGAATGGTGGGACCCGCCCAGGAAAATCATGATTAAGTTGGAGCCCCACCAGATCAGCCCCAATCCTCAGGACGGTAACACTGTGCCTCTGGGTCACGACACTTTTATCGTAATGGAATTCCGGGGGCGTCAATTTGATGCCCTGATACCTACTTCCACCCTGGTGGACAACAAGTATGTGCCTGCTACCCTGGCAGGAAGGAATGGCGACAAGACCATAGTCTATTTCCCGATAAGCAACGAGGGAAGGCCCACCTGGCTTTTGACAGATGCGGAACTGGAAAGCATCACTGCCTAGTGGCTGGTGGGGCCAGTATCTTCATCAAGAGAGAGCATGATTCTGTCAGATCTCCAAATACGGGAAGCCTTGGAGACCGGCGACCTGGCAATAATTCCTTTTGATGAGGGCAGGGGCGCCATACAGCCAGCATCAATTGACCTCCGCCTGGGACCAACTATATTCGATCTGGGAGCCAACCCGGTTGAGGGAATATATGTCGATCCAAACACGCTGAATGTGGACAGCTTTATACGTTCCCAGTCGGTAACCAGGGACCTTAGCCGGGAACCCTTTTTCCTTCAGCCGGGGCAGTTTGTGATTGGAGCTACCCTGGAGCATGTAACCCTGTCCACCAGGCTGGGCGCAAGGGTAGATGGCAAGAGCCGGCTGGCAAGACTGGGAGTAGGAGTCCATATCACCGCTCCCAAAATAGACCCAGGTTTTTCCAACTATATTACGCTGGAGATTTTCAACCTGGGGCCCTGGACCATCATGCTCCAAAATGAAATGGAAATCTGTTCCTTGATCCTGGAACTCCTGGGACAACCGGCTTTGAGGGGATATGAGGGCGTATTTCAGGGCGCCAACCCTGCTTAAGAGCCGGAATAACTGAAAACCAACTATCTTTAGTTGCATCCACAAATGAGATTACGGGGAAATGTGGGCCATTAGTGAATATTCGTGCCTATTAGTGGATTAACAACAGATGAGGTAAAACAATGTACGACCTCAACGGTAAAGTAGCCCTGGTAACCGGCGCCGGCGGCCGCCACGGAATTGGACGAGCCATTGCCACGCGCCTGGCCCGGGAGGGCGCCGACGTGGTGGTTACCGACATTCCGGAATCCGTAACCGCCATCCGCGCCGAGGACCGGGCCGAGGGCTGGGAGGGCCTGCCCAGCGTGGTGCAGGAGATTGAGGCGGAGGGACGCCAGGCCCTGGGCATCTTCTCCGACGTTTCCGACAGCGCCCAGGTGGACGATATGATCAAGCAGGCGCTGGACCGGTTTGGCAAGATTGACATCCTGGTCAACAACGCCGGTTCCCGCCCCGGCCGCGACCGGGTCCTGGTGGTGGACCTGGAGGAGGACGCCTTTGACGAGGTGATGCGGGTCAACGTCCGCGGCACCTACCTGTGCTCCCGGGCCGTGGCCCGGCACATGGTGGCCCGGGGCGGTGGCGGCAAGATTATCATCATCTCCTCCGGCGCCGGAAAACGGGGCATCGCCCGCTACGCCGTCTACTGCGCTTCCAAGTTTGCCCTGGTGGGCTTCACCCAGGCCCTGGCCCAGGAAATGGCGGCCCACAAGGTCAACGTCAATGCCATCTGCCCCGGCCTGGTGGATACCGAGCGGGTGGACTTCATCGCCGCCGCCCTGGCCGCCGAAGGGGAGTCCGCCGAGGAACACCGGGCCCTGATGGTGCAGGAACGGTCCACCCGGGTGCCCATGGGCCGCATTGCCCAGGGCGGCGACATTGCCAACATGGCGGCATTCCTGTCTTCCGCCGAGTCCGACTACATGACCGGCCTGTCCATCAGCGTCTCCGGCGGCTCGGAGATGAACTGACATGAGGTCGATCCTCTAAAGCCGAGAGGCAAAGGCATGATATTTACTGTCAATCTGAGCGAAGCCGAAGAATCTACACTCCACCCTTCAAGCCACCTTTCGAGCCCGTAGCCAGGTTGAGGAGAAAGATTTTAGGCCCTTCGGCAGGCCCAGGGCGACAGACTTTCGGCCTATGATTGCTTGTACGCTAGATCTTGCCCGAAGAGAAGGAAGGTAAGTTTCATGCCGCTGGAACGCGCTGACGTTGAACACATTGCCGCCCTGGCCCGTATCGGGTTGTCCGAGGAAGAGATAGTCACCTTCCAGGAACAACTTTCCAACATCCTGGACCAGTTCGAGTTGCTGAAGCAGCTGGACACCAGCGAGGTGGAACCCACCGGGCACGCGGTAGAACTAAACTCGGTAATGCGGGAAGACGAGGCGGAAGAATCGCTGAGCGCCGAGGATACGCTTTTGAACGCGCCCCGCCGGGAGGGCGACCTGTTCCGAGTAAAGGCGGTGCTGGAGGAATAGAGTCCCTTGGCTGAACTATGGCAACTAACTTTGCACGAGGCCCGGGCCGGACTGGACGCCGGGTCTTTCAGCGCCGTGGAACTGGCCCACGCCTGCTTTGAGCGGATCGGGCAGGTGGAGGAGCGGGTCAAGGCCTACGTTACGCTGACGGAGAACCACGCGCTGCAGCAGGCGGAAGCTGCCGACAAGGCCCTGGCCGAGGGGCGCGGCGGTCCCATGAGCGGCATTCCGGTGCAGGTCAAGGACCTCATCTGCACGAAAGGCATACCCACCACCTGCTCCTCCCGGATGCTGGAAAACTTTGTGCCGGTGTACGACGCCACGGTTTGGGAGAAACTTGCGGCCCAGGGCGCGGTGCTGCTGGGCAAGGGCAACATGGACGAATTCGCCATGGGGTCGTCCTGCGAAAACTCGGCCTTCTATCCAACCCACAACCCCTGGGACCTGGGGCGGGTGCCCGGCGGCAGCAGCGGGGGAGCGGCAGCTGCGGTAGCAGCGGACGAGGCCATCTTGGCCCTGGGTTCCGACACCGGGGGCAGCATCCGCCAGCCGGCGTCCCTGTGCGGCGTGGCGGGTCTGAAGCCTACATACGGGCGGGTCAGCCGGTACGGCCTCATTGCCTTCGCGTCTTCCCTGGACCAGATCGGGCCCGTGGGCAAGGACGTAACCGACTGCGCCATCGCCCTGAACGCCATCGCCGGCTACGACCCCAGGGATTCAACGTCCCTGAACCTGCCTGCCACCGACTTTACCGCCGGGCTGACCGGGGACATCAAGGGCATGAGGCTGGGCATTCCCAGTGAGTACTTCGTGGAAGGAATGGAGCCGGGGGTGCGGGACGCGGTGGAGGGCGCGGTCAAGGAACTGGAAAGCCTGGGGGCATCGGTGGAACCTGTGTCGCTGCCCACTACTGAATATGCCCTGGCCTGCTACTACATCATCGCCCCTTCCGAATGCTCAGCAAACCTGGCCCGCTATGACGGGGTGAAGTTCGGGTACTCCTACCAGGACACGCCCGACATGTGGCAGGCCATGGAGACCACCCGGCAGCAGGGGTTCGGCTCTGAAGTGAAGCGGCGGATAATGCTGGGCGCCTACGCCCTGTCCGCCGGGTACTACGACGCCTACTACCTGAAGGCCCAGCAGGTTCGGACGCTGATCCGGCAGGACTTTGCCCGGGTGTTTGAGCAGGTGGATGCCCTGGTAACTCCCACGTCGCCGGTGGTGGCCTTCCCCATCGGCGAAAAGACGGCGGACCCGGTGCAGATGTACTTGATAGACGTTTGCACTTTGCCCATCAACATTGCCGGGCTGCCGGCCATGTCCGTGCCCTGCGGCTTCTCCGAGGGGTTGCCGGTGGGGATGCAGCTTATCGGCCCGCAACTGGCCGAGGAACGCCTGCTGAACATCGCCTACACCTACGAGCAGGCCACCGAGTGGCACAAGGCCAGGCCGGGGATTTAGGCTGCTAAAGTTGACTAGGCGGGCTGTTTGCCGTCCGTCCCTTTTCCAACGGTTCCTGACCGCTACATTTCATGCCCAGCAAGACCTTCGCAAAGTTCCCAAGCATGATTGCCCGCTTCCTTAAATCGCTTTCCTGGCTGAACCGCGATGCCAGGCTGATTACCCTGGCCCGGGGAATCCGTACCTTCTCCCAGAGCTTCATTGCCGTCATTATGGCAATCTATCTGGCGGAACTGGGCTTCAACCTGGTGCAGATTGGGGCGGTCCTCACCGTGGGAGTTGCCGGAGTTTCCTTCTTTGCGCTGGTGGTGGGTATCGCCAGTGAAAGGGTGGGGCGACGGCGTCTGCTGGTCGTCTTTTCCCTGGTGGCGGCGGCTGCGGGGCTGGCAATGTACTTCACCGAAGCCTTCATTCCGCTGCTGATCATAGCCTTCCTGGGAAGCCTGTCCACCGGCGGCGGTGGTGGTGAAAGTCCGGCGCAACCCCTGGAAGTAGCTATTCTGCCGGATACGGGGCCAGCGGAAAGGCGCACCGATATATTTGCCGTCTATAGCATCGTTGCCCGCACCGGCACCTTCCTGGGCGCGCTGGCCGCCGGATTCCCTGCCCTGTTGCAGGAAACTTTAGGCCTGTCCCTCCTGTCGTCCTACCAGTCGATGTTCCTGGGCTTTGCACTTTGCCAGCTGGCCGGGGCAGGGCTGTATCTTTTCGTCTCGTCGGAGGTGGAAGGGGCCAGCATCCGCCAGCAGTGGCAAAACCCGCTGAAGCTGCCGTCGCGGCGGCGAATTTTCACATTGATCTCCCTGTACAGCGTGGATACATTTACCACGTCCATGGTAATGCAGAGCCTGGTGGCCTACTGGTTCTACACCAAATTCGGGCTGACGGTGGAATCGCTGGCCCTGGTGTTCTCACTGTCCCACCTGCTGACGGCGTCCTCCCTGTGGATATCGGCCAAGATAGCCAACAAAATTGGCCTGCTGAACACCATGGTATTCACCCACATCCCATCCAGCTTCTTTCTGCTGGCCGCCGCATTCGCTCCCACGGCCACCCTGGCCATCGTGTTCTGGCAATGTCGCGCCTTCCTGAGCCAGATGGATGTTCCCACCCGGGACTCGTACAACATGGCAGTGATCAATCGGGAGGAACGGGTTGCCATGGTCAGCATAAATATGGTGACCCGCAGCGCCGCGGGTGCAGTAGGCCCTTCGGTAACCACGGCCATCTGGAACATTACCGCCGCCTGGGCGCCGCTGGTCGGTTCCGCAGTACTGAAGATTGGATATGACCTGTCGCTCTATTTCATGTTCCGCAACGTCCGGCCGCCGGAAGAAGAGGAACGGCGGCGGAACCGGCGGCAGGGGTAGGGAACTGGGCTCTTGCGGTGGCGTTTGAAAGAGTCGAGGCAGGTCTGATTAGCGATCGAGGTTCCCGCCTTAGCGGGAACGACAGATTATTCCCAAGGCCGAAATGCAATCGCCTTGCTGCTAGCGCCATTCCCAATTGACGTTGCCCCGGCATAAAGGTAGTATGACCGCAAACTGCGGGGCGGTAGTTTTGGGCTTTCCAGGCGCCGGTTTAGGCATTGCTCCGCAGACCCAAATACCAGGAGGAAATAGCTATGGCAGAAGTTTTCGGGTATGGCGATTTTCAGTACACCTTTGCGGAAGACTGGGCAAAGCTGCCCCAGGGGAAGCGCCTGCTGGAGTGCCCGGGCGTGGTCTGCGACTCGGAAGACCGGGTGTTCATTCTGACCCGGGGCGAAGACCCCATAATGGTCTTCGATAAGGACGGCAACTTCCTGCGCTCCTTCGGGCAGGGCCTGTTCAGCAACCGCACCCACGGTCTCTACATCGCCCATGACGACTCCATCCTGGCCGCCGATGACGGCATCCACACCATCCAAAAGTTCACCCCCGACGGGGAGAAGGTGATGGAGATCGGCGAGCGAAACCATCCTGCGCCCCGCTGGAGCGGCCAGCCCTTCAACCGGCCCACCTCAGCGGCCATCCGGCCGTCCAACGGCGACATCTACATTTCCGACGGGTACGGCAACTCCCGCATTCACTGCTACACCGGCGACGGCCAGTACAAGTTCAGCTGGGGCGAGCCGGGCATCGACGCCGGCCAGTTCATCCGCCCCCACAACATCGCCGTGGACGCCGACGACCGCATCCTGGTGGTGGACCGCGAGTGCCACCGGGTCCAGATTTTCGATCCGGAAGGCGGCTTCATCACCATGTGGAGCAACATCCACCGCCCAGACGCCATGGTGCTGTGGGACAACCACATCTACATCGGCGAACTTAACGGCATGGGCGGCGTGGACGACGCCCCGGGCCTGGGCCACCGGGTAACCATCTACGACCTGGAGGGCAACCGGGTGGGAATGTTCGGCGCCAAGGAAGAGGGCGAAGGCGCGGGCCAGTTCATCGCCCCCCACGGCGTGGCGGTGGACTCCACCGGTGCGGTGTACGTGGCCGAGGTGTCCTACACCATTCGCGGCTCCCACATGGACCCGCCCCGGGAACTGCGCAGCTTCTCCAAATACGAGCGGGTTAGGTAGGCCAGGGTTGGCAGGCGCCGCTTCCATCTCGGGCGACGCGCCTGCCAACGCAACCCATAGACGGTGAGCAAATGGTAACCTACCAGGTCTTCATTGGAGCTTTGTTTTCCTTGCTGCACGTTGGGGCAGGGGCGTTCTATTGGCTCATGTCCGAAATCAGAACCCTGCGCCAGGAGATTCGTCAGGAAATACGTGGACTGCGAGATGAACATGCGCAGCTGAGGGAAGAATTGCGCCAGGAAATGCGAGAGAACACGCAACGGATACTGGAAACCCTGTACCTCCACCGCCACGACACAGAAGGTGCGGCGGTATTCTATCCCCCCACACAGCCAACCACACCTGCAGAGTGAAGGGTGTATTTTGACCACCCCGAAGCTGGCGAAAATAGAACGAGTTCCCGACTTGAGGGGGACATGGCCAAACGAGGCCCAGCATTTCACACCCTGGCTAGCAGACAACATCGCCGAATTAGGGGCAGCGCTGGGCATGGACCTCGAGCTGCAGCAGATTGAGGCGCCCGTAGGCGGTTACAGCCTGGATATTCTGGCTACGGATTTGAGCAGTAACCGACCAGTAATTATCGAAAATCAGCTGGAGGCCACCGATCACAGCCATTTAGGACAACTCCTGACCTACGCGGCAGGATTTGACGCGGAAGCTGTGGTGTGGGTGACGAGGGAATTCAGGGACGAACACCGCCAGGCACTGGATTGGCTAAATCAACGTACGGGGGAAGATACGCAATTCTTCGGAGTAGCGGTGGAACTGTGGCGAATTGGCGACTCGTTGCCGGCGCCCCACTTTAACGTCGTCGCGACGCCAAACGGATGGCGTAAAGGGACTATCGCATACACAACGGGCGCCGCTTCTACGGGCTCCTCTGAGCGAGGAGAAAGGTACAGACAGTTTTTTCAAGGCTTGCTTGATGTCTTGCGGGAAGTGCACAACTTTACACATGCGAGAAGGGCACCAGCACATAGCTGGATTAATTTCCCCTTAGGTATCGGCGGTGTAACCTATGGGGCCAACTTTACAGGCCAACGGGAAGCAAGGGTTGAAGTTTACATGGGCCATAAAGACGAGGACAGAAACCTCATGTTCCTAGAGGGCCTGCAAGTCTATGAGGAGCAAATCCAATCACGTTTAGGCATATTGGATTGGCAACCATTAGAAAATAGGAAGGCATGTCGTATAGCACTCTCCCGCAGGGGCAGTATTGAAGACGATGACGACTCCCTGGCCGAAATACAAGATTGGATGGTAGACAATCTGCTTAAGTTTCAGCAGGTGTTTGGACCATTGTTAACCGAACTCTCCAAATAAGAGCTAGGAATGGGAAGGGAGTTTCAATTTTGACCCAAAACACCACCACCGCTAACTGGGACAATATCTTCGAAGCCGTTGAAGCCCTTTATGACCTGGGCTGGACTGATGGGCTGCCCATTCTGCCCCCCACTGCCGACAAAGTGGCCGAGTTCCTGGCTGCCGGGGGGCGGGACGGGGCGGAGGTTGTGGGCGAGTTGCCGGAGCGGCGGCGGGAGATTACCGCCGAGAAGGTGGCCGCCAACGCCGTGATGGCCGGCTGCCGGCCCGAATACATGCCGGTGGTGCTGGCCGCTACGGAGGCCATGCTGGCGCCGCCCTTCAACCTGGTGGGGCCTTCGTCCAGCATGGGCGGGGCTGCGGTTCTGGTTATCGTCAACGGGCCCATCGTTGGTGAGCTTGGCATCAACTCCCGCAACAACCTTTTTGGCCCCGGCAACCGGGCCAACTCCACCATCGGCCGGGCTATCCGGCTCATCCTGATGAACGCCTGCGCCGCCATACCGGGCCTCTACGACCGCAGCGTCATCGGGCACCCGGGCAAGTTCAGCTACTGCATCGCCGAGGCGGAAACGGAGACCCACTGGACGCCCCTGCACGTGGAGCGGGGCTTTGCCGCCGACCAGAGCGCCGTGACGGTCTTTGCTTCGGAGGCGCCGCGACAGGTGCGGTCGGTGGGCCACCCGGAGGCCATCCTGTACGCCATTGCCGACGTGGCGTCGTCCCTGGGCACGTCCCTGTCCACATCCGGTTCGGTGGGCGACCCGGCGGCCGGCATCCGGCAGGGGGAAACGGTGGTGACCATCGCCGGCAACAGCAACCTGTGGCGGGGCTGGAGCAAGGCCGACGTGAAGGAGTACCTGTACGACCACATCCGCCGCTCGGTGGCCGACTTCAAGCGGGCGCAGGTGTTCCCCGGCGACTTGGAACCGGGGGACGAGGAGCGGATGGTGCCCCTGACCGGCGGGCCGGAGGACATACTGTTGGTGTTCGCCGGGGGGGAGGAGTCCAACATGTCGTCGGTAATACCCAGCTGGGGGCCCAAGGTCGGTTCCACCTCGGTTACCAGGGAAGTGCGGCGGTAGTTGTGTGATGGAAGCTGATTTATTGGCCGGATTTTTCTAACCGCGGAGGCGCGGAGAACGCGGAGTTAGGCAGAGGTCTTGATCACCGTATTAACTAGGGAGGAGGGAACATGAGCGAATACACCCTGGTCAATCCCACCACGGAGCCGGTAACCCCGCCCTTTGACGGGGCGCCCCGGCTGCCCACCATGGCCGGAGCCAACGTGGGCATTATCGACGACAGCAAGCGCAACGCGGACGTGCTGTTGCAAGAACTGGCGGAGGTATTGCGCACCCGCTATGAAATCGGCGACGTCAAGTGGCACCGCAAGCCCAGCGCTTCCCGTCCCGCCGACCCGGCGGCCATCGCGGCACTGGCCACCGACTGCGACGCCGTGGTAATCGCCATCGGGGATTGAGGGTCCTGCAGCGCGTGCAGTGTGCACGACGGGATTCACGTGGAGAAGGCGGGCCTGCCTTCGGCCACCATCTGCACTGACCGGTTCATCCCCACGGCCAGGGGCATGGCCAAGATGTGGGGCGCGGAGGACTACCCCACCATCTTCACCGAACACCCCATAGAAAACCTGGACCGGGACCAGCTTCGGCAGCGGGCCGAGGGCCTAGCCACAGAAGTGGTGACGATACTGACAGGGAGCTAAACAGTCGAATAAGAAACCTTGCTGACTGGCGGGTCCCTGCGGCCTGCCAGTTTTCTATTGGACAGAATGGTGGTAATGAGACGAAGAGAATGTATAATCCCACCATTCCAATGTCGCGGAAACACGCTGGCCACCGCAGTAACCACTCACGATTAGTGGCAACAGGCTTTCCGGCGATATCGACATTCCGGCTTTCACCAGCATAACAACTTGAGCGGAATGCGACTCCGCGAATCTGAACAAACACTGACCACAGACAAGGAATCCGGAGGTACAAGATGCCAGATTCGGGCGAAATTTCAATGGAAGAGTTCAAGCTGATGGCCGACCGGGCCGGGCTGGGCATGAGCCAGGATGAACTGGACGCCCTTAAACCAATTTACGAGCTTTACGCCGCCTACGCCCGGGAACTGCACACCCTGAGCTTCGGGGCCGAGGAAATGGTGGTGGAGTTCCACCCCGACTGGCCGGAAGCATAGCTCCGGTCTGCCGCATAACCCAAGTCTGCCCAAGGAGAGATAGCAGATGTCCACTTCCGATACTCAACTCCACTACCTGAGCATCCGGCAGGCCGGGGAGTTGATCCAGAAAGGGGAGCTTTCCCCGGTGGAATTGACCCGGGCCTGCCTGGACCGTATCCAGGCCACCGACGACCGTCTCCACTCCTTCATCCTGCTGCTGACCGAGGACGCGCTGGCCCAGGCCCGCACCGCCGAGGCGGAGATTCTGCGGGGAGCCTACAAGGGCTCCATGCACGGCATACCCTTCGCGCTAAAGGACCTGTACGACACCGCCGGAATTCGCACCACGTCGGGTTCGCAGGTGGACATTGATCGGGTGCCCACGGAGGACGCCACCACCACGGCCCGGCTGAAGGCGGCCGGGGGGATTCTGCTGGGCAAGCTGGCCATGCACGAGTTCGCCCTGGGCGGCCCCGACTGGACCACGCCCTTTGAGCCGGCCTGCAACCCCTGGAATCTCAACCACATCACCGGCGGTTCCAGCAGCGGTTCCGGTTCGGCGGTGGCGTCGGGCCAGTGCTTGGGGGCGCTGGGTTCCTGCACCGGCGGTTCCATACGGGGACCCGCTTCCCTGTGCGGCATCGTAGGGCTGAAACCGACCTACGGACGCGTCAGCCGGTACGGTGTGGTTACGCTCAGCTGGTCTCAGGACCACGCCGGCCCCATGACCCGCACAGTTGAGGACACGGCCTATATGCTGCAGGCCATTGCCGGCCATGACCCGAAGGACCCCACGTCCAGCCAGGCGCCGGTTCCCGAGTACTCCCGCTCCCTGCGGGAAGACATACGGGGCGTGAGGATCGGCCTGCCCCGGCACTACTTCTTTGCTGAGGACCCCGGTGTCAGCCCCGAGGTGGTGGCGAAGGTGGAACAGGCGGTGGGAGTGCTGGAGGAACTGGGCGCCCACGTCGAAGAGGTAACAATTCCCAGCCTGGACCACGTGCGGGCCGCCAACTCGGTGATCATGGTCAGCGAGGCCTTCGCCTACCACGAGCCCAACCTGAAGAGCCGGCCCCAGGAGTTTGGCGAAATTGTCCGGGGCAGGTTCCGCATCGGCGGTTTGTTGAGCGCGTCGGATTACCTGCAGGCCCAGCGGGTACGCACCTGGGCGCGGCGGGACTTTGCCGAGGTAATGAAGACGGTGGACTTCCTGGTGACGCCCACCATGACCCAGCCGGCGGCGGCCTTCGAGGGGTACGATCCCACTTTCACGGTGCGGGGGAAGAGCTTCACGGCGCCCTTCAACGTGACGGGCCTGCCCGCCATTTCCATCCCCTGCGGGTTCACCGAGAACGGGCTGCCCATCGGTATGCAGATTGCCGGAAAGCCCTTCGACGAACCTGGCGTCATCCAGGCTGCCTACACCTACCAGCAGGCCGCCGGCTGGCACGAACTCAGGCCGCCGGTGTAGGGGTGCGGCGGTACGTCTGCGCCGTTGGTTAATCCACCGGTCGTGGTGAGCTTGTCGAACCATCAACAGGACGGCCCTTCGACAAGCTCAGCAACTGTCTTGAATGTCAAGGGTTTTGATCATATT
>JAPPLU010000037.1 GCA_028874075.1 Chloroflexota bacterium | reverse complement strand
TCCTGACTACCATGCTCCTCCAGTTCGCTAATCCATCCATGCAATAGCCCTGTCTTCCGCGTCCCGCACTCTTTGAAACTAGCTACGCAACCTTTCAGGCGGTAAGGAATAGATGGTAAGAGCAAACTGGTACGCCGAGCACCCGCCGGCCTGTACCTGCAACAACTGTGAAGAGAAGAAGGCCATTTCACGCCGGGAAGGGCGCAAGATTGGCCGCAACGAGAAATGCCCCTGCGGCAGCAACAAGAAGTACAAGCGCTGCCACGGCGCTTAAATTCTGGGGATCGGATAGACTTCCGTGTCAGCGGGGCGTGTCTCCTCCCTGTTTCCTTGACGGAAGGCCAGTAACTCCCCTTTCAAGCGCAGGGTTAGCCCGCCTTCTAAAGGCCAGGCGAACCTTGCCATCTGCTCCTGTATCAGGCTGATAGCTTGGTCGGCTGCATCCTCATCCTGCAGGTCGCCCCGGCCTGCCAGACTTCTAAGTTCTCAAGCCAGGTCCACCAGTCCCAGCATAGATATACGGTGACCCAACAGCCATATTGCCCGCTTTCCCCGATTCACTCTGCGACTTCCTGAAAGGGAATTGCTTTGGTCCTGCACAGCATCCGAACACAACGTTTCCACGTATATAGATGCAACCAGGAAACAAGACACTGCCCGCTGAAATCGGCGTCCGGGGCCGGTTCGGAAAGGAAGACGGGTGGCGCGCCTGGCAGGACTCGAACCCGCAACCCCTGGGTCCGAAGCCCAGTGCTCTATCCATTGAGCTACAGGCGCAAAAGGGGCTAGGTGGATGGGGCGAGCGACGGGATTCGAACCCGTGATCTCCTGTGCCACAGACAGGCGCCTTAGGCCTCTTGGCTACGCTCGCCGCGTATGGGATGCGTGCTCTCCCCAGGAAATGGCCGCCTGGGAAAAGTGGCGATCGCTATCTTAACAAAAAGGGTGGCCGCTTTCAACTGAACGCGCAGCGCCGCCGCTTCATCCATGCTTCTGGCTGGAGCAGGTACGGGCACAAGTAATTGATTCTTGGTACCTGTTTATTGCCTTGCGAGGTAATTTACAAATATAATGCTTGAGGCTGGTTTATGTTATCACCCAAATAGCCTGCCATTTCCCCCATCGGTATTTCTTCCCAATTTACCAACATGGAAGGTACGTATGCGCTGGACGACACTCCTGATTCTAACCATCCTGGGGCTGCTGGTAGTTGCCTGCTTCCCCGGGAACTCGCCGGACGAGCCGGCTAACCAGGTCAACCAGACAAACGAGACGCCCAACAGCGGCGCGGGACAAGCTCCTGAGCCAACCGCAGCCGATTCCTCTGCCTCTGACAACATGCAGGGGAGTAACGCAGCAAGTAACCAAGCCGATGTGCAGCCTACTGCCGTGCCGGCCCCCGCAGAGACTCCCCGGTCGCCAGTGGTGGAGCCTCCCGCTCCCATATTCTCCCAGGAAGCCCCCAGTCAGTCGGAGTATGTCGGCGGGACCCGCAATGCCAACAGCGGCAATGGAATGGCGACGGATGGCGGCACCCTCCGCCTGCTTTTCGCCGACCCCCCCACCTTTGACCCCCACCTGGCGGAGGACAACATTTCCGGCCTGCTGGTCAATGAGATTTTCGGCGGGCTGGTCAATATTGAACCGTTCAATTTTTCCGTCGCCCTCGACCTGGCGGAAAGGTGGGAAATTAGTCCGGATGGTACCCAATACACCTTTACCATCCACCCCAACGCCAAGTTCCACGACGGCACGCCCGTTACCGCCCAGGATGTAAAGTGGTCCATCGAGAGGGTGGCGAATCCTGAACTGGTCTCGCCCGTGGTTGACCAATATCTGAACGACATTGTTGGTGTGCAGGCCCGGCTGGACGAAGCGGCTTCGGAGGTTTCCGGTGTTCAGGTTGTGGACGACCAGACCATCCGGTTCACCGTCGATGCCCCCAAGGCCTACTTCCTGGCCAAGCTTACCTACCCCACCGGATTTGTTCTTGACCAGGAAAACGTGGAGATTGGAGACAACTGGTTCGAGACTCCCAATGGCACCGGGCCCTTCCGCCTGGACGAGTACACCATTGGCGAGACCATACGGCTTGGCCGCAATGAATACTACCACCTGGGCCCGCCCCACCTGGATGAAGTGGAAATGATCCTCAGCGGCGGCTCCAGGATGATCCTTTTCGAGAACGACGAGATAGATGTCACCGGCGTAGGCCTGGCCGACCTGGAGCGGGTCCTGGATCCCTCCGACGCCCTTAACTCCCTGGTACATCCCTATCCGGCCCGATTCACCACCAGCTATATCGGTCTCAATGCGGAGGAACCTCCCCTGGATGACCCCAAGTTCCGCAAGGCATTGAACCTGGCCTTCGACCGCGAACAGATCGCATCGGTGGTCTACGAGGGAGCGGTGCGGCCAGCCAAGACCATCATTCCGCCCAGGTTCCCCTCTTTCAACTCTGAACTGGATCCATACCCCTACGACCCGGAGGAGGCCCGCCGCCTGCTGGCCGAGTCCAAGTACGGGGCCGACCCCGACAGCATTCCCCGCTTGATCTTGAGCATCTCCGGCAGCCTTGGCGCTGCGGTGCCCCTGGGTCTGGAGGTTATTCTGCAGGCGTGGGAGCAGGAGCTTGGCTTGCAGGTGGAGATTCAACAGACGGAGTGGGCCACTTTCCTTGAAGATGTAAACCAGGAGCGCTATCAGATGTTCTCCCTGGGCTGGGGCGCTGACTACCCGGATCCGGAGAACTTCCTGGACCTGTTGTTCCACAGTGAGAGCGACGGCAACCGTACCAACTACTCCAACCCCGAAGTTGACGCTGTGCTCGAACAGGCCAGGATTGAGCAAGACGTTACTCGACGCTTCGAACTGTACAACCAGGTAGAGGAAATGATCCTTGATGACGCGCCGTGGGTGCTGCTGTGGAATGATGAGGACTGGTACTTCCTGATCAAGCCTCACGTCAAGGACTATTACCTGCTGCCGCTGACCATACCCAAGTTCAGGTACATTCACCTCGAACCAAGCTAAACCGACAACGAGGAGTTAGCCGTGGCAACTTATATCGTTCGCCGGTTGATCTGGGTACCCATACTTCTGGTTATCGTATCCTTCATCACCTTCGCCCTGGGCCGCTTCGGCCCAGGGGATCCGGTGCAGATTCTGCTGGGGCAGAACTTCAGGCAGGACGCCTACGAGAGAATCCGCGCGCAGCAGGGCCTGGACGACCCAATTGCCATCCAATATGCGCGGTACGTGGGGAACGCGTTGCGGGGCGACTTTGGCGAAAGCTACCAGTACCGGGGACGGAGTGTTACCGACTTGCTCAAGAGCAAGATCTGGATTTCCGCCCAGCTGAACTTCGCGGCCCTGCTGATATCCGTTTCCCTGGGGGTGGCGGCGGGGCTCTTCGCCGCTCTCCGCCAGGGGACCTGGTGGGACAGCGCCATGGTTGCCTTCACCCTGGTGGGGCAGTCCATGCACGTGTTCCTCACTATTCCCATTGCTCTTCTTATCTTTTCTTTGAAGCTGGGCATCCTGCCGACCCACGGCTGGGATGGCTTCTTCTCTACCAGCATCATCCTGCCGGCCGTCGTGCTCGGCATTCCCGGGGTGGCCATTGTTACCCGCCTCACACGGGCCAGCACTCTGGACGTTATCGGTCAGGACTACATCCGCACCGCCCGCGCCAAGGGTCTGCCCGAGCGACTGGTGCGGGTCCGCCACATCTTGCGCAATTCCATGATCCCCGTGGTTACCACCCTGGGGTTTTCCCTGGCCGGCCTGGCCAGCGGGTCTTTCATTGTGGAGCTCTACTTTGGCATTCCCGGGGTAGGTCTGCTGACTATCGAGTCCCTCTTCTCTCGTGACTATCCCATCATTATGGCGGTTACCCTCCTGGGAACCACGCTGTTCGTCCTAGCCAACCTTATAGTGGACCTGATCTACCCCGTCCTCGACCCTCGTATAAGGCTGGGAGGTGACTACGTTGCGGGATGAAGTCCAGCGCCTCCAGCTACCCGAGTCCGAGACCAGGGGACACAGCTACTTTTACCTGTCCGTCCGTCGCCTGTCCCGCAAAAAACTGGCGATGGCCTGCCTGATCGTTATCGCCATCATGTACGGTTCCGGCGTATTTGCGCCGTTGGTTGCGCCACACGGATATAACGACCAGGACCTTTCCTCGGTAAAGGAACGGCCCAGCCTCACTCATCCCTTGGGAACCGACCGCCTTGGTAGGGATATGCTCAGCAGGGTGATGTATTCACTGCGTACGACGGTGATAATCACCATAACATCGCTGGTAACCGGCGCCCTCATAATTGGCGTGTCCCTGGGGCTGATAGCAGGTTACTTCGGGAAATGGGCTGACGGCGTTATCATGCGGGTGGGTGAGGTAACTTCAGCCTTTCCGGATATCTTCCTGGTGCTGATAATCGTGGCAACGGTAAAGCCCAGGATTCTCCAGTGGGTGAGGGGCTTTGAGGATGCCACGGGAATCGACTGGATTATCAGGCTCGGGATAGTGGATTACACTGTCATATCCCTGGCCTTGGCGGCATTTTCCTGGTTCGGGATGGCCCGCCTGGTGCGCGGGCAGGTACTCCAGGCACGGGAGAACCAGTACATCGAAGCAGCGCGTGCCCTGGGGTCCAGCTCCAAGAGAATATTGGGGCGCCACTTGTTGCCCAACGTCATAAGCCCGGTGATTGTCTCCGTATCGGCCGGTCTGGGCGCAGTAGCCGGGGCTGAGGTAGTGCTAAGCTGGCTTGGCATCGGAATCCAGCCCCCCACACCCAGCCTTGGGGTCATGATATTCGAGAACGGCAACATTTCCGTGCTGCGCAGCGACCCTCATCTAACCCTGGTCCCTTCCAGTGTGCTGGTGCTGCTGTTGTTCACGTTCAGCCTGCTGGGCGACGGCTTAAACGACGCATTCAACCCCAGGGCCCGTTGACGTAGCACCCACAAAAAGACCACAAGGGAAGGGGCCCTTAGAGTAGTTGCATGAACTCTAAGGGCCCCTTCCCTTGTTTTGTCTTCGGGTTTGTTGACGGCGGTCAACTCAGCCGGCTGATCATCACCGCCTGGCTATCCCCGTCGACCGTTAATGCGCTTGGTGGCTACCAGCCCCAGCGGTGCGCCCAGCAACATTAGGAGCGCAATTTCACCAACAAAACCGCCTTGCGCCGCCGGAGGGCTGCATCCACCCGGGGCAGGCTCCGGCTGAGGGTCTGACCGGGATTCAGGGTCCGGGGCTGAACTATCTGGTTGAACGTCGGCAGGTTCCACTGCGACCGCTGCAGGTGGGCTGGTTGGTGCGATAGCAGGACGCTGGGCGCTTTCCGACATGGCCCGAGTTGGCGCCGGTTGGGGCTCTGCCGGCGCCGCCGACACCGGTTCCGCGGTAGGTTCTCCCGCCGGACTGGACGACGAACCCTGGGAACCAAAGCTGGGCATCAAAATTGGTGCTATCGTGGCGTCTGGAATGTTCTCCAACAGGGGCCTCCGACCGCTCGAGTCCTCTGGCTTGGGCAGGGGCTCCAGCCCCAGTTCCTGGCGCCAGGCCGAATCAATCCCATGCTGGTCCAGGCCATATACCTGCATCAGGGCCGCATCAATGTCCAGCGTTCGGGTAATAGCCTGCATCAACTCTGCCATCTTCGCTTCGCCATATTCCAGCACCATGTAGGTGACCACCGACTCGCCATGCGCATAGGCGTAGATTATCTCCTGGGGAGTTCCGCTGTAGCTGCCCAGGTGCCAGAGAGGACGCACAGTACCCCTGTCGATGGCCCGTTCAATTCCTCGGTTGATAAGTTGCCGCTCACCCCCGTGGCGCGACCCATATTCAGCCAGGCCTTCGTTAAGCCAGGCGGGTACGCGGGAATAGGCCCTGCCCAGGGCGTCCCCCACCAGCAGGTGCACAAATTCGTGGGCTGTGGTGGCCGTTACCGAACTGTCCCCGGAATGGACCATCAGCACCCGTTCTTCGTCGAAGGCCATACCTTGGGTAATCAACTGGCTGCTGGTAGCCTGGGACCGGAAGGGAAGGGCCCCAATCATATCCCGATAGTTGTGATAAGTAACAATGTGGAGGGGCACATCGGGATTGATGCCCAGGACGGGGCCGGTAATTTCCATGGAGGCCAGGGCAGTTTCCAGCACATGCTCGGCCCGGCTTTGTACGAGAGGATCGTTGTAATAAACGGTAATTATTCCCTCGGAAACCGTCAACCACTCAAACCGGTTGTCCAAATAGACGAAGACCTGCTCCTCGGTCTGGAGAGTCCGACCCGACTTGTCCCTTACTTCGAAGGAGTAGGCCATGCGAGTGCCCGGCGGAACGTAATTGTTGCCGCTGGTAAGCAGCTCCGCTTCACCGTTGACGCTGTTGCTGGGCTCAAACTCCACCTGCCGGTAAGCGCTGCGAGTGGTCTGGCCTAGGGTCTTCATTACCACCCGTACCTCTTCAATCTCGTCGGGGCCGGCAACTTCCACGTAGAATTTCACATCAGTGGGAAAGTTGGTATCCACCCGGTGGTTCAATACTTGAATCTCCGATTGCTGGGCCTCGACCGTGCCTGGCCTTTCCAGAACCAGCAAAAGGCCCGCCACTACCAGCAGCACCAAGGTCACCGAAGCAAGAGTTCCTCTCATTTTCACTTCATCCTCTCATTTCCCTCGCTACCCCAAACTAGAGAACGATCGCTCAAAGCGGGTAGTCGCAGGTCTAAAACCAATACCAGGAATCATTATATGCCGAACAGCAATGGTTTTGCGTTTAACGACCCTCTTTCAATTCATACGTTGCCAGCACCTATGCGGACTCCTCGAAGCGAATTGACAGCTGTCGATGGCCTACGCTCGTACTATTCAGGGACGGCAAATTCCAGTATTCGCCCCTTTCTTCAATACCGCTCACGTAGGTCCAGGCATGCTCCGCCATTGCGGCAGGACATACCAACTGTTTGCGGGTAGGGAGGCGAGTGTCCCCCGTATGCCTCCCTGCGTGGTGGAGTCCGGCGGTTGGTAAACGTCGCCGGCAACCCCTATAATTGCACTATGAACCTGCAAACAATGTTGTACCAAGAACATGTTGATCTGGGCGCTCGGATGGTCCCCTTTGGGGGCTGGGACATGCCGGTCCAGTACTCCGGCATCATCAACGAAGTCAGGGCAGTTCGAACCGCCTCTGGGATATTCGACGTTTCCCACATGGGCCGCCTGTACATTTCCGGCCCTCGGGCTGGCCATTTCCTGGACAGAATGCTAACCGGTTCCGCCACCAACCTGAGGACGGGCCGGGCCCGCTATAGCCTGATCTGCAATGAAGGTGGCGGTGTTATCGATGACACTATCTTCTACAGCCTGGGCGACGACCGCTACCTCCTTATCCCCAATGCCGGCAACCGGCCTGCCGTTGTTGAATGGTTCAATCGGTGGATCGACGCCGAATTCTCAGGCGACGTGCAGATTGATGACCAAACTGAAGAAACCGGCCTGATCGCTCTTCAGGGCCCCGGGGCGGCACAATTGCTGGACGGCCTCTGCCAGCTATCCGGGGGCGAGCCGCCTTCGTCCCTGCGTTTCTTCACCTGGGGGCTGGGCAAGCTGAGCAACCATAAGGTATTCATCGGACGTACGGGCTACACCGGTGAAGACGGTTTCGAACTTTACATGCCCCGAGAAGCTGCCGCATCCGTATGGAACTCTCTAAAGGAAGCCGGCGCCTTGCCCTGCGGCCTGGGAGCGCGGGACGTGCTGCGCCTGGAGGCAGCCCTGCCTCTGCACGGCCACGAGATTGATCCTGACACTTCTCCGATAGAGGCAGGCCTGGAGAGGTTCGTTCGCCGTGAAGGCAACTATGTCGGTCAACCCGTTCTGGCCGGCCAAAGGGAAAATGGGACTGACCGAAGGCTGGTGGGCTTGACGCTGCCGGGTCGCAGCGCCCCTCGGGCAGGTTATCCCATATTGGCGCAGGGCCAGGAAACAGGGCGCATCACCAGCGGCAGCTTCTCCCCCACTCTTGACACCAGCATAGCTTTGGGCTACGTTTTGGCGGGCCATTCCGAACCCGGAACGTTACTGGAAGTGGACATACGCGGTCGGACGGCAGCAGCGGAAATAGTACCGCTTCCCTTCTATACGAGAGGATAAGAGACACCCTTTGACCAGGAGGTCCCCCACAGGATGAGTCCCGACGACCGCAGGTATACCCGAGAGCACGAATGGGCCAAGCTGGACAACGCCGATTCCAGGCTGGTTTCGGTGGGAATTACCGCTTTTGCCCAGGACGAACTCGGCGACATTGTATATTTCGATCTTCCCAACGCCGGCGACAGCGTGTCCTACATGGTAAAGATGGGCGAGGTTGAATCAGTCAAAGCCGTTTCCGACCTTTTCTCACCGGTAACCGGCCAGATTGAAGCCGTTAACGACGAACTGGTAGATCACCCCGAATTGGTCAACGACGATCCCTTTGAGTCCGGCTGGATTATGAAGGTAGTCCTGGCGGATCTGGCCGAACTGGAAACCTTGATGTCCGCCTCGGAATATGACGAGTACATAGGCTCAAACTAGAATTCACGAAAGTCAACGTGCTGGGCGGGGTGGCTGGGATGAACATTTGGACCGGGCCAGGCAAGGGTTGACTCCTTACGGAGTTCCCTCTTTCCAGGCGTGTCCTCCTTATTCTGGAGAAATCCCTTGACTACAGCCCACTTTCAGTCCCATTACATCCCGAATACCGAGCAGGAGCAAGTGGAAATGCTTGCCACCCTCGGCCTAACATCCATCGACCAACTGTTCCACGATATCCCTGATGAATTCCGCAACCCTCCTTTGGACCTGCCCGAGCCCCTTTCCGAGCTTGAAATTCAACGGGAACTGGCCGGGCTGGCCTCGAAGAATCGAGCCCTCGGTAGTGGCCCTTCCTTCCTGGGGGCCGGTTCTTATCACCATTTCATACCGTCCATCGTCAAGGCCCTGATGACCCGCGGCGAATTCCTGACTGCTTACACGCCCTACCAGCCAGAGGTCAGCCAGGGTACGCTGCAGGTCATTTACGAGTTCCAGACGCTCATCAGCAGCCTCTTCGGCATGGAAGTTGCCAATGCCGGAATGTACGACGGAGCAACCAGTCTCGCCGAAGGCGTACTAATGGCCTGCCGGATTACCCGGCGGGACCGTGTAGCAGTATCAGATACGGTATCGCCCATTTATCTCCAGGTAATTCGCACCTATTGCCAGGCTCAGGGAGTAAGGATCGAGGTGGTGCGCCACTGGGAGCCCGAGGTGGGAGACGATACAGCCTGCCTGGTTGTCCAGCACCCCAACTTCTTCGGTGGAATTGAAGAACTTGGAGAGTTCGCTGAGTTAGCTCACGGGCACGGGGCATTGTTGGTGGTTTCGGCGGACCCTCTGGCATGCGGAATGCTTAATCCCCCCGGCCACTACAGCGCGGACATTGTTACCGCCGAGGGTCAACCCCTTGGGATACCTGCCAGCTATGGCGGCCCCTACGTTGGCCTGTTCACCTGCAAAGAGCAGTACATTCGGCAGATGCCTAGCCGCCTGGTCGGCCGCACCGTCGACACCCAGGGCCGCACGGGCTACGTGCTGACCCTGCAGACCAGGGAGCAGCACATCCGCCGGGAGCGGGCGACCAGCAATATCTGCACCAACGAGGCGTTGTACGCACTCGCTGCAACCATCTACCTGGCCGCGATGGGCCGGCAGGGTCTGAAGCAGGTGGCTGAATTGTGCTACCACAAGGCTCACTTCGCCGCCGCTGAAATTGAAGCCCTGTCGGGCTACAGCATTCCCTTTAAGCGCGGGCCCTTCTTCCAGGAGTTTGTTGTCCAGTGCCCCGCCCCGCCGTCCGAAATCAACCGGCGGCTTATGGAACGTAATATCCTCGGAGGCCTGGATATCAGCGTCCCGCCATACAGCGACCCACTGCCCGCGGAGCTGGACAAGGGTATGCTGCTGTGTGTAACCGAAATGAACAGCAAGGATGACATCGACGCCCTGGTGTCAGGGCTGGCGGAGTTTGCTAATGCTTAAGGGTGGATCACGCGACACGGGCAAACTACTGATGGAACGCAGCGTTCCAGGCCGAATGGGGGTGGTCACTCCACTACTGGACGTGCCGCTGCAGCCCATGCCTGACGCATCGCTGCTGCGGGACGACCTGAGCCTGCCAGAAGTGTCGGAACCCGAGGTAGTGCAATACTTCACGGCGCTCAGTCAGCTCAATTTCTCCATCGACACCCAGTTCTATCCCCTGGGCAGTTGTACCATGAAGTACAACCCCAAGATCAACGACGAGATGGCCTTCCTGCCCGGGTTTGCTGCAATCCACCCCCTCCAGCCGGAGGAGCAGAGCCAGGGAGCGCTGGAACTACTGTACCGGCTCCAGGAATTTCTTGGAGAAATTACCGGGATGGCCGGCGTCAGCCTGGCCACCCTGGCCGGCGCCCATGGCGAACTGGCCGGCGTGCTAATGATGCGGGCCTACCACCACGCCCAGGGCGATACCGGCCGTACCAAGATGGCGATCCCCGACAGCGCCCACGGAACCAATCCGGCTTCGGCTGCCATGGCCGGTTTCGACGTGGTTTCACTGGCATCAGACAAGGACGGCAACGTGGACCTGGAGGCCCTGCACGAACTGGCCGGCCCGGACCTGGCCGGCGTTATGATTACCTTGCCGAGCACCCTGGGCCTGTTCGACCAGAACATCGTGGAAGTATGCCGCATAGTCCACGAGGCGGGTGGCCTGGTCTACGGGGACGGCGCCAACATGAACGCCCTGCTGGGCCGCACCAAGCTGGGCGACCTGGGCTTTGATGTCATACACCTGAACCTGCACAAGACTTTCAGCACCCCTCACGGCGGCGGTGGCCCGGGCGCCGGGCCGGTTTGCTGCGCTCCCATACTGGCGCCCTACCTGGCGGCGCCGGTGGTTGCCGCCGGCGGTTCCAACGGAAACGGTTCAGTAGGTACTTACTCGCTGTCTTCTCCGGAGCAGAGCATCGGCAAGATGAGCGGCTACCACGGTAATTTTGGCGTACTGGTGCGAGCCTACACCTACATCCGCACTTTGGGCGACGCTGGCATCAAGTCCATTAGCGGCAACGCGGTTCTGAACGCAAATTATCTATTGCAGGCGCTAAAGGACATTTACTACTTGCCCTACGACCGTACCTGCATGCATGAGGTTGTGCTGTCCGCCGACTGGCAGCGGGCCAGGGGCGTCAGTGGCCTGGATGTGGCCAAGCGTCTGCTGGACTACGGCTTCCACGCACCCACAATGTATTTCCCGCTTATCGTCCACGAGGCCCTGATGATTGAACCTACCGAAGCCGAAAATCGGGACACGCTTGACGCATTTATTCAGGCGCTGAGAGACATAAATCAGGAGTCTTTCGACGACCCGGACTTTGTACACCACGCCCCCCACACCACACCGGTCTCCCGGCTGGATGAAGCGGGCGCCGCCAGGCATCCAGATTTGCGGTGGCGACCGGAAGCATAAATCTGTCCGGTCGCCCATACTTCAGCCTTCTCCGGCATGCCGCCCGTTCCTCGAAGAGCGGGCGGTGTAGTTGGTCCCTCCACAGGAATACAAACTTTATCGTTTCAGCCCAACCCGGTTCCCCTCGTCTGCAACAAGTCCAGGCTGGACCAATTTACAAGAGGGAAGCGCTAAAGTTTGGCGAGAATCATTCCACAGGTTACAATGCGCTCAATTGACCAATCCAGCCAGAAACTTGAGGAGGTGTCCCATGCCCCTTGACCCACAAATCATAACGGTAATGGAAGCTGTCGCTGCCCTGGGCCTGCCCCCCAACAATGAAGTGTCCCCCGAGCAGGCGCGGATAAACGGAAAGATGCGGCCTCGTGCTCCCGGCCCTGCAGTCGCCAAGGTAGAAGACCGGACCATTCCCGGTCCTGGCGGCGAAATCCCTGTTCGCATCTACACTCCGGAAGGTTCGGGCCCCTTCCCCGGGCTTGCCTGGTTCCACGGGGGTGGCTGGGTAGTCGGAGACCTGGATACCGCTGACGGTGCATCGCGCCACATGTGCGTTGGCGCCAACTGCGTGGTAGTGTCCGTTGACTATCGCCTGGCCCCGGAAACCAAGTTCCCTGGCGCTGCCGACGACTGCTATGCCGCCACCCAATGGCTGGCCGCCAACGCCGCTTCGCTGAACGTGGACCCAAACCGCATTGCCACAGGTGGTGACAGCGCCGGTGGGAATTTGTCGGCCGCTGTGTCTCTTATGTCTCGCGACCGGGGCGGGTGCGATCTGGTGTACCAGCTGCTCGTGTATCCCGTTACCGAGCGGAACTTCGACAACGTGTCCTACACCGAAAATGGCGAAGGCTACTCCCTGACCCGCGACGGGATGATCTGGTTCTGGGACCACTACCTGGCCAGGGAAGCCGACGCCACCAACCCCTACGCCGCACCCATGCACGCGGAAGACTTGAGCGGACTGCCCCCGGCCTTGGTCATAACCGCTGAGTACGATCCGCTACGCGATGAGGGCGAGGCTTTCGCCCAAAAGTTGCGCGAGGCCGGTGTCCCAACGGTCTGCACCCGCTATGACGGCATGATTCACGGTTTCTTTGGTATGTACGCTGCGGTAGACAAGTCGAAAGAAGCCGTAGAGCAGGCAGCCACCTGTCTGAGAGAGGCTTTTACCGGCGCCCTGGTTGGGAGTTAGGGCGTACCTGGCAGACCCCAAGACAAAACCCTTAGTCCGCCGAAACCATGGGGCCAGGGCAGAGATTTTGCCCTGGCCCCTTCACTTGTGTCCCGATAGGTTGGCAAGGTAGGTTTTTCCTTAGGGTTACCTTCCTTCCATAGTCACCACCTTTACTTTATGGTAGTATCCTCGAAATATTTCCCCGGGCTGGCATTAGCTCTCTGGTCAAAGATAATTGAGCGGAACCGATTTACGCCGATACCTTGCTGGATACCTGGGTCGGACGGCCCTGGGCATAGGCCTTGCGCTGATAGGGGCGGGACTCGGGGTAATCCTGGCGCGAATGGGGTTGCTTCTTTTTGGAGTAACCTCCTGGATGGGCTGGCTGGCTATGTTGTTAGGCGGCATCGGGCTGGGCGCCGGACTGGGGAGCGTTACCGCGTGGCTCTGGCTGAAGGGCATGGGTAGCGCTTTCTCTTCCTTCCTTGCCCTGGTTGCGGTGGCGGCCGGGGTGGGTGGCGCTTGGCTTGCCTTTCGGTACGGGACCGGCGTGGAACCGGAGTGTTGCGCTTCACCCACGATGGGCCCCCTCTCCTACGCTGTCATCGGCGCCGTAATAGTGGCCAACCTGGCAACCCTGGTTTGCGGCGTTACCGGCCAGACAGTGGCCCGAGCCCTGCGCCGGCGCAACCAACTATCGCCCAGCAGTCCTGTTATTCTTCAGCCGGAAGAGACTCTCTCCCGTTAGCTTCGTTTAGTTCCAGGGGGATTTAGCCGTGCAAAAGTTCATCCTTCGGCGGTTGGCCATTACCGTAGTCACTTTAATCCTGGTGTCTCTTATCGTTTTTGTGATGGCCCGCGCTTCCGGCGACCCGCGCACCCTGTTGCTGGATGACTATGCCAGCACTGAAATGTGGGATGAACTGGGTGTCGAACTTGGACTGGACAAACCCCTGTACATCCAATACGCCATCTTCCTGGGCGATGCCCTACTCCTGGACTTTGGCGATTCAGTAATCGACAACCAGCCGGTAACTGCGACGATTCTGGAACGCCTGCCTGCTACGCTGCAGCTGGGTGCCGCCGCCTTCATATTCTCCCTGGTAATCGGTATTCCTTTGGGCATTTTATCTTCAATTAAGCGGGACAGCTTCTGGGACCAGGTAGGCAAACTCGTCGCGCTATTGGGACAATCCATGCCGCCCTTCTGGCTCGGCATCATGATGATCTTCTTTTTTGCCGTTATGCTGGGCTGGGTCCCCCCTTCCGGGCGTTACGACTGGAACAGCTTCGTGTTGCCGGCCATCACCCTCGGTTGGTTCACCGTAGCGGCGAATATGCGAATCGTCCGGTCGGCCATGCTGGACAGCCTGGATACCGAGTACATCAAGCTGGCCCGGGCCAAGGGAGTCTCCGAGACTCAGATTATCTGGAAGCACGCCCTTAAGAACGCGGTAATCCCGCCGCTGACCTTCATGGGCATTACCCTCGGTACGCTGGTTACCGGATCTATCGTGGCAGAAACCGTATTCGCTTGGCCGGGAATTGGACTGTTGGCCTTTGACGCCCTTCGCCAGTCCGACTATTCCCTGCTGCAGGGAATCGTTGTTTTCTTTGCAGTGATGTACCTGGGGACCTCCCTCCTGGTGGATATCCTCTATGCCTACCTCGACCCCAGAATTCGCTACAGCTAAAGGCTGGGGAGACAATTGATGGCAAATACGGTTCTGGCCACCCGGCCTCCTTCGGCATTTAACATTACCCAGTGGTGGCGGAAGCTCCGCCGCCGCCACGTGTTCCTGGGAATTTCCGTATTCCTCCTCTTGCTGGTGGCCGGCACGGGCATCCTGGCGCCGCTTATCGCTCCCCACGACCCCCACAAGGGAAATCTGGCAGACCAGAAGTTGCCTCCGGCCTGGATTGGCGAGCGCACAACCACCAAAACGGTGGTTGAGTTCCCCGAGCCTGGTCTAAGTCACCGCCAGATTTCCATTTCCAGGGCCCAGCGAATTGACCCCAACGCCGCCCTGGGCGGGGAAGTTCAGGTAATTCTGCGGGAAGGTGGCAACTCCCGGTATTTGCTTGGAACCGATGACCTGGGACGGGACATTCTCAGCCGTATCATCTACGGCGCGCGTATCTCTCTGATCATCGCCGGCGTAACCCTGGGTATTGGCGGCGCCATCGGTACCGGACTTGGCCTGATCGCGGGGTATTTCGGCAGGCTGGTAGACGAACTTCTCATGCGCATTGTAGACATTTTCCTGGCCCTGCCCCTGGTCCTGGTAGCCCTGGTGCTGGTGGTAGCGGTGGGGCAGTCCTTCTTCATCACCACCATGGTGCTGGTGCTGTTCATCTGGGTACGGTTTGCCCGTCAGATTCGTGGTGAAGTGCTGCAACTGAAAACCATGGACTACGTGTCCCTGGCCAAGGTAGCCGGTGCTTCGACGCCGCGCATCCTGTTCATCCATCTGTTCCCTGGGGTAATCAACACCCTCATCGTGGTGGCTACCTTGCAGGTGAGCATAGTTATCCTGGTGGAATCGACCCTCAGCTTCCTGGGCGCCGGAGTTCCACCGCCCACCCCGGCCTGGGGTTCCATGGTAGCTGACGGACGGGACTTCCTAGCCGATGCGTGGTGGATATCCACCATGCCAGGCGTTGCCATTCTGTTGACGGTCCTGTCGTTGAACCTCTTTGGAGACTGGCTGCGGGACCGGCTGGACCCGAAACTGCGGCAATTGAATTAGGCAGAAATGCAAACCTGGCGCCGCTGGCGCAGGTAACCCTCAGCGTAAGAATCAAGGGGGACAGAAAATGGAACAGGTAAGCAGCAGCGTATTCGCGGAAACCCAGATTCGGGGATGCAACCATGGCTTCGTGGTTACGTCGGAAGGCGTCGTAATGATCGATAGTCCCCAGAAGCCCAGCGATGCCCTTAAACTGAAGGATGAAATCGCCAGGCACGGTGAGTTGCTCTACATCATCAACACCGAACCTCACGGCGACCACTGGACCGGAAATGCCTACTTTGACGTGCCGGTCATCGCCCACGAGGGAGTCAGGCAGCGAATCCTGGATACCAACCTGGAAGAGCATGTAGCCCGGGTAGCCGGCATGGGGCCGGAGGAGCCTGCCTTGCTGGAGAATTACACGCCCAACGCTCCGGTCATCACCTTCCGCAACGGCATGACCCTGCACGTGGGAGACCACAGCTTCCAGATGATTCACATGCCCGGTCATACCCTTTACCAGGCGGCTATTCTCATCAAGGAAGAGGGCGTAGTTTTCACCAGCGATAACATCTTCCACAAGGTGCAGACTTATATCCAGGAAGCCAATCCCGACCAGTGGCTGCGGGCGCTGGAGTCCCTTCGCCGTCTTGACGAAGAAATTTTCATCCCCGGCCACGGCCGCCGCTGTGACAAGAGCTATCTTGACGAGCAGGGAGAGTACATCCTGGAGTGGAAGGAGTACGCACGCCAGGCGGTTGAAAGGGGAATGACCCGCGAAGAAGCCGCGGAAAACCTGACTGACCTGACCGACCGCTATCCCATGGACGTAGGGCAGGACGGCACTTCACCCCGGGTTATGAAGATGAACGCCGCCAACCTGTGGGACTACTGGAGCAGGGAAGGCATCCATACTGACCGACCCGACTGAGTTGCAGTTGTGTATAACCCATCGCCATAAGAGAAAAGGGCAGGCTTAGTGCCTGCCCCAAGTTTATCGGGGCTTTTGACCCAGTCTCATTGACTTGCGGCCACGTTCATTCTGAGTGAATTCTCGAGGCTGCAAATAAAGGCCTGTTGACGTTAAAGGCCTTTTGCCTAAGGTAGCTAAACCCTCTGCTCTTTGAACGCCCACAACCAGTCCTGGTCGCGGGCCGGGCCGGTAACCCAGCGGTCCATTGCCTGTTGCCGGTCGGCTTCAATGTCCACACCCAGGCCGTCGGCCAGCCGGTTCATAAAGTTGAAGAGGCAGGTAATCGCCACGACCGACAGTATCTGCTCGTCAGTCAGGCCCAGTTCCCGCAGTTGAAGAACGTCTGATTCCCTCATTTCCGTCGGTTGCCTGGTCAGTTTAACGGCAAAATCCAGCATTCCTCGGGTCTGTGGGTCCAGGTCGGCGGTGGTGTAGTCGTGCAGTATGTGACTGGCATATTCCGGGTCGTCGGAGTGTTGACGGAGGAACCCCCCGTGGGCGGATGCTCAATAGCGGCAACGGTTCATCACCGAAACGGCTACGGCTATGGACTCTTCCTGGACCCGCGTCAACTCCGATGCGCCGAAACTGACGGCCTGGTTCAGGTTTCGCACCGCTTCCATCATTTTCGGGTTTATGGACATTGAACTGATGATGCCAGGCATTCCCACGTCTTCCTGTCTGATCCAGGTCATACGCTGCTCCTCCCATCGAACACAATTGAAATGAAAGCCCCAGGCGAGCTACCCCAAAGCGAAGTCCGGATAATCTCTCCTTCAGTCACCTACGGAAGCAGGCCGCGCCCCCTCCAGGTAGTGGGTATGTTCCTCGGAATAGGGATTCAGCGCTGGGAAAAAGACCAACAGGTGCGCTGTATCGCTGCCGGTAACCCGGAAGCCGTGCTCGGCTCCAGGCGGAATGACCACGGTGTGGTTGGGCCCTACGGTTTGCGTTTCACCATCCATGCTTACCTCCAGGGTACCCTCCACTATCACAATCAGCTCATCAATGGTGTGGGTGTGAAGGGGAGCGCCGGCCCCTGGTTCGGCGGTATTTATGCTGAATGTGCTCGTAACCCCTTGCTCGTGGCCAGCAACATCCCACTTGCGGTAACCGGGCCGCCACGGAACCTCGGGTGCCTGGGAATGGTCAATTATGGGCATATCGTCCTCCTGTGGGTTCGTCTCGTCCTGCGGAATGGCTGGCAGAATGCAATCGCCCACATTGTACAGCAATAGAGGTCCCAAATTTACGACTGTCGCCTGACTCAGGGGCTAAAGCAGGCAATGCTGCCCTCTTCCTCGGCTATATGCCAAAGGATGATCGTACTACCACAACAATGCGCCCACCCCGTGCTATACTTCCCCCCAATTCAACCGGAAAGGAGAACGCCATGACCACACCGGACAATGACCGCTTTTCCAGGTCATTCACCATCCAGGGCGATGCCATGACCCTGGACGGCATGAAGAAACAGGCGGAGGCCCGGGGATTCACCATCATGTGCGACGAGGGTCCCCCCATGGGCGATAACACGGCGCCCTCACCCATGACCTACTTTGCGGTAGCCATCCTGTTTTGAGAAATGACCCAGCTTGAGCGGTACGCTCAAATGATGAAAGTGGACATGGGCCAGATCAAGGCCAATATCGGTTACACGGTCTCAGCCGAAGGCTCGGTGCTCCGGCAGACTATCCAGGCCAAGGCAGACAAGATAGCCATTCACTACGACGTGGAGTCCGGTGATTCTCCGGAACGGGTGGCCGGCGTGATGCGTAATGCCCGTAACGGCTGCTTTGCCCGCCAGTCTTTCGGCCGGCCTGAGCTGTTTGAGGACACCATCAACCTGAACGGGCAGCCCTTCAACCTGGAAGACTACCCAGCGCCTAATAGGTAGCAAACTGCAAATTGCACTTGCTATAATACATCCGTACTTATTTATTGTGCGTAGTATATAATGTCAGGGGTCGCAGAGACTCCACCTCTTCACCCCCCTGGATTCTCGGACCCCTGGCACACAAGGGCCCAGGCCAGGCCGCTCGGACGCCAACCCAATACGGGCAGCCGGCGACACTCCACCAGGACGGGTGCAGGTTGAGGGCAAGGGCAAAATGGTAAACCACGATCCGGCCTGGGCCGCTGTCCCTCTCGCTGTGTCTACCAGGGACTTGACCCGGAAGTTTGGCTCACTGACCGCGCTGGACAAGGTCAGCCTGGAAGTCCCACAGGGAACAATCCTGGGCCTCCTGGGGCCCAACGGCTCCGGCAAGACAACTCTTCTGAGTATTCTTACCGGCTTTATTGCTCCCACCTCCGGGTATTTCCGACTGTTGGATGAACCCGACCATCATAGGGCTTTGGCCCGAACCGGCTCGCTGATTTCCCGCCCCGTTCTCTGGCCCCACTTGACCTGTCATGACAACCTTCGCTGCCTGCAGGAAATGTACTGCGGGGAATCCAATGCCCAGCAAATAGAGCCACTGCTGGCTCAAGTAGGGCTGGACTCGGCTGCCGCCCGTCGAAAGTTCGGACAATGCTCTACCGGCATGAAGCAGCGCCTGGGCATCGCCTCTGCGCTCCTCGGCAACCCCGATCTGTTGCTCCTTGACGAACCCACTTCCGGCCTGGACCCGAAGGGAATGGTAGAAATTCGGGAGTTGATCAAGTCTCTGGGAAAGGAAAGCAGCAGAACGATTATTATGTCCAGCCACTTGCTGCACGAGGTGGAGCTGACCTGCCACCGTTACGCCATAATCTACCGCGGCAAGATTGTTGACCAGGGGCCGGTTAAGGCCAGCCCATCGGAGAGCACCAAGACCAGCATAAGAACTACTGACGATGCCAGGGCCCTGGAGCATCTCGCCGGCAAGGGATGGCAGGTAAAGGCCAGTAATGGAACTTCTGCCAGCCCGCACCTTTTGGAGGTCTCAACGAATCCAGGCATGGAGTGGGAAGTAGCCCGCGATCTTTCTGAAATAGGCGTTTATCCCCTGGAGATGCTACCGCTGGCAAAGGAAAACCCCGCTGATTCGCTGGAGAACATATACCTGGCTGCCGTGGGCGACACTGCCTCTCAGGCTTCGGGAGAGGTGGAATGAGTCAGCTTATCTCGTTAGTGCGGTGGGAATATTTTCGCCAGGCTCGGAAACCCAGCTTCCTGGTTCTCTATGGCCTCGCGATGTTGCTGGCGGTTCTACCCCTCTCCTTCGGTGTTATGCAATTCTTGGAAGTGATACCGCTCCCCTTGACCTCAGGCTTCCTCCAGCTTGCGTCCGGGGTCCTTTGGGTCGTCTCTCCCGTTCTGGCGGTTATAACGGTGGCCTTCGTTCACGCTAGTGATTTGCAGGGCGGATACTGCCGGACTTTAACTGCAAAGGGAGCTACCAGGGACACAGTCCTTACTTCAAAAGCTCTGTTGACTATAACCCTGATGCTCACGTTCCACCTTGTTGTGCTGGCGCTGGCGCTGGTCTTGACAGTCGCCCTTTCGGCCGGTTGGGATGGAATTGGAACAGACCTGGCTTCAATTGGGGCTTCCTTCCTCAACACACTTCTCTACGGGGCTTTCGCCATGGTCCTGAGCTACTGGCGCCAGTCGTTTGCATTCACCGTGGGTATGGGTATCACGGCCATCTTCCTTGAAGCTATTGCCTACCCGTTGGCCGGCATACTTGGAGAGTTGCTGGGCTGGCCCATAAGCTCCATTACTTCCTGGACAATGTGGGGCATCGCCCAGGGCTTGCAGGGGGAGAGCGCCCTTTTGGACAGTGCCTGGTTTGTTCCCATCGCCGCGGGGTATACGGCTGCACTGGTCGGTCTGTCGGTCCTGGCCTTTCGCAAATTCGATCTACGGGCCGGCAGCGATTAACAACCCAATGCCAGTTCCCGTCGGCTCCTGGTTGTTCTGACTTCACAATTTCTTGACAATGTTCTCCTAGGCTTTTTGCAGTTCCCATTGTTACCAAACCAGGAAGTCTGGAGAATCCGGCATCATATTCCGTGCGTATTCCTTTACAACCGTTTATTGAGCTGCGCCATGAGAACGGGTAGTGCTGTCAGGAGAGTCGTTGACACCCAGTTATGCCTGGGATACCATCGATTACCAGCGATTCAAGGTTTCAATAGTTTTTCAATAGGCATGGCATTCTTCCCACGCACTTTGGAGTGGGAAGACGAAGGTAGGAATGCGAGTTCTATCAGGTCTCGGGCGAATACTGACAAGCTGGTTTGTTGCCGGTCCGATCCTGGCCATCGTTGGCATTGCAATAGGCTACGGCCTTTTCTTCTACGCACTGCCGGCGAAGCCCAAGATCGGTGTCATTGACATTCCTTTCACCGGCATCTCCGAAAACTCCGCAGCAATCATTACATCGTTTCTGGAGTATTCGCGCCGCAACCCCGAGATAAAGGGTGTTGTTATCAAGATGGCGAGCCCGGGGGGCGGCGCCTCTGCCAGCGAACAGCTGTACCATGAGACCGCCAAGCTGCGGGCTGAGAAGCCTGTCGTGATGGTCATGAACGGCATGATGGCCAGTGGCGGCTACATGATGGCTATGGGCGCTAACCACACCTTCGCAAAAACCTCATCTCTGGTTGGCAACGTTGGAGTCGTAGCCGGCACGGGACCTATTTTCCCTCCCCAGATTCCCGAGCAATTCGCCTTCACCGGCCCTTATAAGCTCACCGGCGTTTCGCGCAGAGATTGGATCTCCGACCTGGATATGTTGAAAGAAGCCTTCGTTGAAATGGTGGTCAGAGAACGGGGCGACAAGTTGAAAATCTCCCGTGAAGAAGTTGGGGACGGCAAGCTCTATACCGGCATGGAGGCCGTGGCTTTAGGCCTTGTCGACGAAATAGGAAGCGACACGGAGGCCTACAAGAAGGTGGCGGAACTAGCCGGCATACGAAATTACAGCTTGGTCAACGTTAACGTTGAAGTGAACCGCCTGTTTGTTCAGGACTTGCGGCGCATCTATTCTTCTACTGGCGACGCCAATGAACCCCTGTCTGAATCCGACGTCGATCTGCTTAACATTCTGGCGAGCCGTAATTCCTTGCTTGGAAAGGGGGAACCGCCCCAGACTGCAAACACTGCAGACTACCCCGAATCCTTCGAGCAGGTGGAAATAGCGCCCTACATGGACGGCACCGGCTTGATTAACCGCCCGCTGGAGTACGGGGTCTTTGGAGTCCCCACCGAACAGCAGTTCCCGAATCTGCCCCTGGAAATGAACCGTCCCCAGTTCTATTACCTATACGTAGGAGCCGACCACTAAAGTGTGGAAACTTCTCGTCCTTCCCGTTTTCCTGGTTGCCTTTCTCCTGGCGGCGTTCCTGGTATTCTATCGCGGGACATATTCGCCTCCGCCTCTCCCCGATATAGCGTTTCAGGAGATTGAGTCCGTTCCGGTCACTAGTATCAACTTTCCGGACCAGCCCGTTATTACTTCCAGCCCCGTAGGAAGCGAGGCCCGCGGCCATTTGCTAATTGATGCGGCACATCGCAACAATTTTGGCCACTCAGAGCTGAATGTCCTCCTCTCCCGCGTATCTGGAAGGGGGTACAGCTCCAGCTTCTATGATGCCGACAGCAGGGGCTCCCTGGCCGACGAACTGAGCCAGGCTGACGCTTTCCTGGTAATACTGCCGGTTGCCTGGTTTTCGCCCGATGAGATCGCAGCCGTTCTGGAGTTCGTAGAGGACGGCGGTAAAGTCCTGCTGATAGGGGATCCCGGCCGCTTCTTCCACATGAATGACCTGTCTGAACCCCTTGGCGTATTTTTCCAGCCTGACTTCCTTTACAACCTGGACGAGTACGACTCTAATTTCCGCGAAATTTTCGTTCGGGAATTTGAGGCCGACCCCATTACCACCGGCGTCAGCGAAGTTGCGTTCTATTACGCGGGCTCTTTGCAATCCGCGGGGCCAGGGCTGGCTTATACCGGCGGACAGACCATTTCCAGCATTTCCGAAGTGAATGAACCTTATTCCCCCATTGCCATTGGTGCCCATCGTAACGTGCTGGCAGTTTATGACTGGACCTTCATGATCCCTCCCTACAGCGGCGTCAAGGACAACGCCAGAATGGTGTCCAACATCGCGGACTTCCTCACTGAGAGCGACCGAACTTACCGGTTGACCCAGTTCCCCAGGTTTTTCCAGGGCGAAGTAGACATCCTCGTAGAGGATCCCGGCTTGGTTACAAAGGCTGCATCCCTGAAGCGATTGTTGTCAGGCGAGGGAGTTACCGCCCAGCTGCAGGGGTCGGAAAACGTGGGCCGTGATACCGTCTACCTGGGTCTCTTCAGCGAACACTCCAGCGCGGCGCGATACCTTGAAGCAAACGGAATCCTCATCAGCGATACCTTGACCACGCCCTTCGCTTCCGGAATCCCGCTGGAAGATATGGCCGTCATTTCCCTCAATAGCTCAAGGGATCGGGACGTGCTGGTGATTATGGCGGATACGGCGGAAGGCCTGGAAACAGCGCTCTCCCGGCTTCAGAGTGGCTCATTCAGGGCCGGCCTGGTCAACGATAATACAGGGGTGTTAGAGACCAAATGAAGATAATCCTTCGTCCATTGTTTTTTTTCTCTCTTGGACTCCTGGCGGTGCTGGCGTTGGCGTGCAGTAACCAGGCCACTGACTCGGAATCCGGACCAAGCCTGAGTACGGACTCTTCTCCGACCGGCAATGTGTCACCTACTCCAATCCCTGTTTCGTCGGAACTGATTCAGGACCATGCTGAATCCCAGCAGGCTATAAGTGAGGACTGGGACTCTTTCCACGTAGACTTTGATCGCTGGCGTTCAGGTATCAATGCCTGTGACCGTGCTGCGGCGGAGACTGCCCTCCGTGTTTTTGCCAGCGACTTCGGAAAAATTACTAGCCAGGCTCGCAACCTTCCAGGTAAGGGAATCGCGCGGGAATTGCCCGACGACGTCATTGCCGCCGCAGCCAGCGAAGAGGCTTCACTGAGGGGCCTGCGGGACAACTGGAACCCTTCCAATACCATGCTGCTGGAAAACGCCCAGACTACCAGGGCCGCCGCGGCAGATATGCTCCGAGCCACCCAGGTAGCCGTTGATAAACTGGAAGAAATGGACGATCCGGATGACCGTCAGCTTGCCAAGGATTTCGCCAAGGAGCTGGCGCCGGTGGAAGCAGCGTGGGACGAGTTCTACGACTCCTATGGAACCCTGGAAGATGAACACCTGGAGTTGGAGTCCAGTGAAATTGTGAGCAGGCTCCGGGACCTGGTAGACGAGCATGAAGCCGTCGTAGAAGCCCTGGAAGACATCCCCTCTGACAAAGTAACCGATCCGGTACAGGACCCGCTGATCGAAGCTGCAGAGTCCGAAGCGGAAGCCTTGGGCGACCTGCTGGATACTATCCGCCGGGCCGCCCGAGAGGAAGCAACCAGTATGGAGGAGAACGGGGAAGAGGCTGATAATGGCGGTGAGCCTACCGAAAACGGCGGCCCAAACGGCGCGATGATGGGTTCGGAAGAGAGCGAAGAGCCCACCAACAGCCCCGGGAATGGCACTCCCCAGGGTTCGGCGCAAGACTCCCACCAGGGCAGCCTGGCATCGGGGGAGAACGCCGGGGCAGTACCTCCCAACGCTCAAAGCGGGACACCGGGATCCACTCCCATACTCTTAGCCAGGAACACTACGGGGTCTTCAGGCCAACAGGGTTCGGCCCAAACCTCCGAGGATACGGAGGATAACGGAGCGACATTGCCCGACTACTCGGAACACTTTGATACCTTTGACGAAACGTTGGACAGCACCAGGGCGATTCGCCGAAAGGCAGACAGGGACCTTGAAGACCTGGTGGAGGGCTTCAGCGAAAATGACCGCGAAGCGTTGGCCGATTTTGTTGCAGCCTTCGGTGAACTGATGGACGACTGGGACGCCTTCCACAGCGAGTTCGACGGCTGGACCCGCAATGAAGGAGATTGCGACCGTGCCGGCGCCTCGTCAGCGCTGCAGCTTTACAACCAGCGTTTCAGTGAAATTGCCAGTCGGGTGCGTGGCCTCTCACAGGTCTCTTACCTGCGGCCCAGTTCCGACTTGCTCTCCGAGGCGGTGGAACGAGAGGGCGCGGCCCTGCGCAGCCTCTCAAATACCTGGGCTCCTTACGAAAGCGACGTCTACCGGGGGATGGACGAGGAGCGCGCCAATGCGGACAAGCTCAGGAGGCTGGCGGACCGCCGAGTCCAAGAACTCCTGGAAAGGCACGGCATAACACTCAACCAGTAAAACTTACTAACCTAACCGCATAGGTCAGCCCCGGCCTTCGGTGAATGGCCGGGGCTGTTTTTTCCCTGAATGGAGAGCCGGGGGGTTAAGTACGAAGTCTACGTGCGATGAGTGTGGCCTCCGGTTCTCGCCTTGCTAAGTGGACAACATCAGCTTCTCGCACATTTCAGCCCCCTGCAGAACTTCTGGAATCAGGGCTGTTTCTTCCCGTGTATGGAAGGAGCGGACTCCGATCCCTACTGGCAGGGCCGCGATTCCGTGCTCAAAGAACACGTTGGCGTCGGAGCCTCCCCCACTACCGCCGAGCATCGGCTCCAGCCCAACTTCTGCCAACGCCCGCGACAGCATCGCCAGCGTGGGATGTTCCGGTTCCACCCTGTAAGACTGGTATGTATTGGTAATGTCCAGGTCAATTCGGGCCTCGGGGTACATCTTCCCTACCTCGCTGAACACTCTTCGGAAGCTGTCAGTATAGTGGTCCAGCTTTTGCTGGTCTCGGCTGCGAATCTCCCCATCGAGAAACGCCCGTTCGGGGATTATGTTGCGTTTCAGTCCGCCTTCCAAATAGCCAATGTTGGAGGTGGTCTCTTCATCAATCCTGCCCAACGGAAGCCTGGTGAGGAGGTGCCCGGCAATCACCAGGGCAGATATCCCATTCTCCGGTTCCAGGCCGGCATGAGAAGCCCGGCCGGTGATTTCCGCCTTGACCACATTTTGGGCCGGCGCCGAAACTGTCACCCGGTTCACCGGGCCCTCGCCATCAAAGACCACACCCCGCCTGGCGCCGATCAGGCTGAAATCCAGGTTACGCGCCCCGTTGAGGCCGCCTTCCTCAGCCCGGGAGAAAACTACCTCCACCGGCACATGAGAAGCTCCCGACTCTACCACGGCGGTCAGCGCTTCCAGCACTATCGCAACGCCTGCTTTGCAATCTCCACCCAGGATGGTAGTTCCATCTGAACGCAGAACATCGCCGTCGAGGTGCGGCCGGATGCCTCTCCCCGGTTCAACGGTGTCCAGGTGTGCCGACAGCATAAGGGGTTCGCCACTCCCATCAAGGGTTGCAATAAGGTTCTGGTAGTTGTCATGGCGAACCTCGAACCCCAGGTTCTGAAGCCGGGAAGTAACTTCCCGGTCAATCTCGTCCTCCTCCCCGGTGGGGCTGTCAATCCGGATCAAGTCGATAAGCGTTTCAACCAGTCGGTCACGATTGGCCATAGGCACACCCCTTTAGATCATTGAAGGCATGGAAGCAATGTCGGGAAAAGGATCGTAGTCTGGGTCCCATATCCGAACACCGTCAAACCCCACAATAGATGCGAAGTTAGGGTTAGACCCTTAAATGGCCCCCAGTACCACCTGAACTATCCGCTTCTCCAGGGCCAGGGCCAGTTTTCCGGTCAGGTCAAGGCGGTCGTGATTTCCGACGGTGCCGACAAACGCCACACCCAGGATTCTTCCCACCCGGAAATCGATAACCGTTGATGAAACAACGCCCTGGGGTCCGCCTTGCACCGCCTTCAATGCCACGGCTTCATCGAAAAAGCCCGAAGGATTCAGGCGATCCACCGAAATTAGTTGGTGGCCCTCGCCCACGCTCTCACCCACGTTGCTTTCGAAGTCCTTTAGGAAAATGTCGGTCATCCACGAAGTGACGGACTCCGGCTTGTCAAACAGGTGGGCCACCGTCGATCCAACAAAGTTGAACCCGTCGAATACGTTCATCTCCGATGTAGGACCAAACTCTCGCATGTAGCCGGTGATGCGACCGGCCTGGCTGAACCTGGCCGCCGTACTCCCCGCGAACCCGTGGGCCGCCATGTTCTCATTATCCAGGACGCCCACCCGCACCTGCTGGTAACTCTGGAAGTCCTCGGGAAGGTCGCTCCGGTCCAGTACCATGTACTCCAGGTCCTGGTCCGAGATCCGGTAGGTGGCGCGTTCTAGTGCTGCGGATGTCAATGGGAACCTCGCTTTCCTGTCAAAAAAGTATCAGTCCGACGGGAAAGAGCGCCGGTTCGTCCTTTTCTGGCGCCCCTTCCCTTTCGGCTTGGCATCGGGCCAGTTAGCCGCAAACCATGGGATAAACGTGGCGGCCGCGGGACATTTCGCCGGGAACCTGGGTCTTGCTCCAGGTCTCGCCACGGTCGTTGCTGCGGAAAACCAGTCCATCCCGGTCGCTGCAGTAGACGTTGTTGGGCGCCTTGGGGTCAATGGCGATTTGGAACATGCGGCTGGGGGCGATTTCACCCAGTTCAACTCGCTCCCACGTCTCCCCGGCGTCGCG
Organism: Chloroflexota bacterium; assembly: GCA_028874075.1. Lineage (GTDB taxonomy): Bacteria > Chloroflexota > Dehalococcoidia > Lucifugimonadales > UBA3495 > Bin22. The sequence goes on along the minus strand of JAPPLU010000037.1, from coordinate 89,950 downwards.
GCTCCGCACCAGCACACCGGCCTCGACGGTACTCGGGGGCGAACTACCACCACCGGCGCCGGCAGCCAGGTACATGGTGTTGGGATCGTCCGGAGCCACTACCAGGTCGCGGCAGTAACTACCGCCGGGGAACATTTCCTCAATGTCGACAAATTCCCAGTTGCTGCCGCTGTTCCGGCTGCGGAACATGGCCAGCTGGGTGATGATGTAGACCAGGCCCGGCGCTTTGCGGTTCACCTGGACGCCGTGCAGGTCCACTGGGCCCGTCCTGGTGTAATGGCCGTCAGTAATCGATTCCCAGTTCTCCCCGCCGTCCCGGCTGGCAACCAGGCCGCCAACTTCGATAGCTCCATAGATGTCCTGGGGATTATGTGAGTCGATGGCCAGCCCAATCACCCGTTTGCAGATGGGGTAGGGATTCATCGTGATGTGGGGGAAAGAAATGTCGGCAGTATTGCCCTTCCGCCAGGTTGCTCCACCGTCGTCGGAGCGGCAAATTACATACTGGTCGTACCCAGCGTACATTATGGACGGGTCTTGGGGATGTACCGCCAATGACCACACATCCCCTTCAGGAGAATCGGTCCGTTCCCAGTGGTCTCCCCGGTCTTCACTGCGGAAAACCCCGGACTGGGTGCCGGCGTAAACCACCGAGGAATTTTCGGGGTGGACCATAAGAGCCCTCACCTGGGGCTCTTCGGGCAGTCCCTTGGCAGCGCTCTGCCAGTTGTCCTCCCCATCGGCCTGGCGATAAAGTCCACCGCTGCCCAGAGGCCTGGGCTCCCCTATGCCCTCAATCAGCGGTCCTTCACCGGCAATTCCTACGTAGAGGTGTGTTCGGTGCTCTGCAGCCATACTGCCCTCCCATTCGGTTTGCGATTTGAAACGTTGGTACGTTTACTCAATGGATTTTTCTTCTAATCGGCTTCCTTGTCAAGGGGGTGGGACGGCTCAGGCCATTTGGGCGAGACGCTAAAGTGGGCCAGAATGTGGCAAGGAATGACGGTCTGCGGTAGTATGTAGGGCACAATGTCCTCCAGGAGCAGGCATAGATGAAAAACAAAATCTACCAGACCTTTGACGAGGCGGTCGCCGATGTTGCCGATGGTTCGACTTTCATGTCGCCCGGCTTCAGCGGCGTGGGTGTGCCCCGCAACCTGCTGGCTGCCCTCCATCGCCAGGGCGCCAGTGGCCTGACCGGCATTTCCAACAACTGCGGCACCCTGGACGAAAAGGTGGATGTGGGTACCTTGATTGAAGCCGGGCAGGTAAAAAAGATGTACGCCGCCTTCACTTCACCCACTCATCCTTCCCAGATAAGCCCCTTTGTCCGAATGTACAATGAAGGCACTATTGACGCTGAGACTGTCCCCCAGGGAACCTTGGCGGAACGCATCCGAGCCGCAGCATCGGGCATCGGAGCCTTCTACACTCCCGCCAGCGTCGGCACCGAACTGGCCGAAGGGAAAGAACACCGGAAGATTAACGGGCGCACCTACGTGCTCGAATATCCCCTCCACGCCGACTACGCGCTGATTCGGGCCTGGAGAGCCGACGAGTTCGGCAACCTCCAGTTCAGGCTCGCCCAGCGAAACTTCAATCCCATTATGGCAATGGCCGCTCGAGTCACGGTGGTCGAAATTGAGGACGAGATTGTGCCGGTCGGAGAACTGGACCCGGACAAGATTCACGTCCCCGGCGTTTACGTGAACCGCCTGGTAAAGATTCCACCCGACGGCATTTTTGACTAAGCCAGGACCCTCGCATTAACTGTAAGTTCCCTCAAGGAGGAACCAGAATGGCTGAAGAGAAACCCAAGCTACATCGCCAGGCCATGTGCGACCGGCTGGCCATGGAGTTTCAGGACGACTGGATTGTGAACCTGGGGGTGGGAATGCCCACCCTGTGCTCCAATTACGTCGACCCCACCAAGGACCTGATCTTTCACTCGGAAAACGGAGTCATTGGTTACGGGCCGCTGGCGCCCGCCGGTGAAGAGGACAGGCATCTGGTTAACGCGGGGGGACAGAATGTGGTGCCTATGCCCGGAATGGCCATTGTTCACCACGCCGACTCCTTCGCGCTTATACGGGGCGGAATGGTAGACGTAACGGTAATGGGCGCCTACGAAGTTGCCGAGAACGGTGACTTTGCCAACTGGCGCATTCCCAACCGCAAAGGCGGCGGCATTGGTGGCGCCATGGACCTGGCCGCCTGCGCCAAGCAGGTCTTCATCGCCATGGAACATACTACCCGGGACGGCAAGCCCCGGATGCTAAAGCGTTGCGCTCTCCCCATCACTGCGCCTGGCGTCGTAACCCTGGTGGCCACCGACCTTGGCCTGTTCAAGATAACACCGGACGGCTTTGAGTTGCGGGAACACGCCCCGGGCTGGAACCCGGAAGAAATCCAGGAGCTCACGGAAGCTGACTTGATTATTCCGTCGGACTTGAAAGAGTTTCGGTTCCGGGATTAACCAATTGGGGTCGGCTGCGGCCAAAAATGGAACTGCAGAGAGGAGAAGGGGGTGAGTGCTTGACTCGCCCCCTTCCTTATGCCCTGCCGGCAGGTCGCGATGCCCTAGAAGAACGCCGCCCCACCATTCACGTGCAGCGTTTGGCCGGTTATGAACCCCCCATCGTCGCTGACCAGGAACAGGCAGGCAGCCGCGATTTCGTCGGTCTTGCCCTGGCGCCCCAGGGGTATGCCGGCAGCGTTGGGAGGACGGGCATCCGGGTACCACTCCGGGTTAGCCCGGCTGGTATCAATGCTGCCGGGGGACACCACGTTCACCCGCACATTGTAGGGGGCAAACTCTGTGGCAAGGCTTCGCGAGAAGCCCACCAGCCCCATTTTGGCAGCCGACACGTGGCCCCGCTGGGCGCCGCCGGCCCAGGCTCCATCTCCCGTGAAAAAGAGGACGCGTCCATATTTGTTTTCCACCATGGAAGGCATTACCGCGTGGGTGCAGTAGAAGGCGCCGTCCAGTACCACGCCCCGCACGTATTCCCAGTCTTCCAGGGTCAGGTCCAGGAAGGGCTTGTGAGGACGAATTGCCGCATTGTTCAGCAGGATATCTATGCGGCCAAACTCCTCCAGGGCCATTTTCACCATGCTGTCAACCTGCTCCTTGTTGGAGACGTCAGCCAGGACGGGAAGCGCCCGGCGGCCCAGCGCACGCACTTCCTCGGCAACGGCTTCAGCCTCCTCCCGGTTGCTGCGGGCGTTGACTATGATGTCTGCTCCCTCCTCGGCAAACTTGAGGGCTGTGGCCCGGCCAATGTTGCGGCCGGAGCCGGTTATCAGGGCTACCTTATCGTCCAGTTTTCCCATAATCCACTGCTCCTGTCATTTGTCTGGCTTACAAGAAGTCCTACTCCATAAGCGACCCTACCCATCAACCAGTAGCGTATCTACTGAATCGCCCCGGCCACTCAACAGCAGCCATTATGCGCCGTACAGTCGGTTGAGATTGCCGTAGCGATCAGGATCCAGGTCTTTCCCAATAAGCGCGGGATGGTCAGGACCGTAGCGGTGGGCGCGAAATACCCCGTTCTGCGCGGGTCCGCCTCCCGATTCACCAAAGAAAGGATTTACGTACTCCCACACTATTTCCCTGGACTGGGTTACTTCAAAGATTCTGCCTGGCGCGCCTTCGCAGATGACGGTATTACCGTTAGGCTGCCGTTCCGCGCTGCTGATGTTGTAGCTGAAGAAGGATATATCCGGCGTGCCGGTGTACTCCCAGCCGATCTCGTTTGTGTCCGGGTCCACTTCAATGATCCGGGAACGGCTGGCGCCCCGCCGGTGGCAGCCGTTGTCGAAAATCATGACCCGGCCGCTTGGCAGCCAGGTGGGATGGTGCTGGTGATTGACTTCTCCGGGGCCCCATTTCCAGCTGAACTCACCGGTGGCCTTATCAACGATGCCAACGGTGCTGGTTTGGCGATAGCTGACCAGTAGGTCCCCTTCGGGGGTAACGTTCAGGGCATTCTGGTGCGACCACTCGTGCCGGCCTTCCATGGGGCAAATGACATCTTCGTCCACACTCAGGAAGTCCCATGATTTCCATTCGTACACTACCTCACCGTCAGGAGTGATTTCCTGGACGACGTCGCCCCACATTTCCTCATTTTCTTCCGATGAATACCCTCCCTTTACACTTGCCGCCAACTCTGACGGCACGGGCGCCCAAAGCAGGACCAGGGTGTTGCCATTAAGCAATCGTTCAAAGTCATGGTGCAGGTACATATCTGGGCTGCGGTACGTCCAGACCTGGTTGCCGTCCCAGTCCAGTTCGATCAGTGACATGGAGCGTCCGCCAAACTGGGGACCTTCGTTCTCGTTGCGAGCGGTCCGGCTGCGGAAGAGAAGGTGGCCGTTGGGCAGCAGGTAGCCGTAGACAATTTCCTCCGGGTGGTACCAGCGGTGACAGATTCGCCCCTCCATGTCGATCAAGTTTGCAAAGGAGCCGCCCCGGTTGGTGGCTACCAGCGTGTAGCCCCGGTAGCTCTGCTGGGGGTTGTAGTAAATCAGCCCGTTCTTGTGGTGACTGGACCAGCCCATAGAGACCTCCGGTTCAGTAGTAGCTGCGGGGAAATTTGACGTGGATTGTGGGCCAGCAAGGCAGAACTGTCAAACCAACTTCCGGCGGAGCTAAATGGGCAGCGGCGGAATACGCCACTTGGAAGAGCGAACGGTAGAACACTTCCTTCAATCAGGGGGTAGGAGAGCTGGCTGGGTCTGGCCCTTGAATCAGAAAAGCCCCAGGGCGCTCACGCCTGCAACTATCATCGAGATAGCCGCAAGTTTCAATACCAGGGCCTGCCTGTGAATGGCTTCCTGCATGAGTTGCCAACGCCCCTGGCTCAATGCAGTCGCCAGGACAAACACGAAAAGGGGCGTAGTAGCCAGGAAAGCGCTCACCAGCGACACCGGTCCCAGTTTGGTGGCCATCAGGGCGCCCGCTACTACCCCCAGAGGCAGCAGGCCCTCACCCACAGTCAGCAGGGCTACCGTTTGGGTGTTGCGCATCGCCTTCACCAGTTGCACACACACCCGCGGACGGCAAAAGGGCAGGAAACGCCAGGAGTGTACCCACCTGCTGGTATATAAAGACTGTTACGAATGACCCTTCTTCCAGCGCTATCTTGGCGGCGAAAATGCCCACGCCGATGAACATGCCGCTGGCAAGCGACGCCGGAACCGCACGGGACAGACGGGGAGCAACCAGTCCCCCGGGAGACACAGGCAGGGAAATGAGGATGGTACCCAGGACCACCAGCAATATAGCGGCCCACTGAAAGGCATTGAGTTGCTCACCAAGGAACGGCACCGCCAGAAGCGCCACCACGATGGGGTAGACTTGGGAAATGGCCACCGCCCGGGATGCTTCGTCGATCTTCAGGGCCACGAAGAGCAGGGCGTAACCAATTCCCAGGGTTAGCCCCGAACCCAGCGCCGCGAAAACGTATGGCGCCGATGTGTCGGTGGGAACGCCGAAGATACCGACGGCTGCAACAATGTAAATGACCAGGGCGAAGGCAACCCAGACGTACAGGCAGTCCAGGCTGGGAAGGTGCCGGTCCAGGAGGCGTTTGTCGGCAAGGTTGACAACGGCCAGCGTAGCCGCCGTCGCAAGGGAGATAATTATCCACATCAGCCTGGGGCCCTGGTGTCATTCGCTGCGAGGTGGGCAAATTGCGTCACCTGCAACTTAAGCGAACTTGGCTTTGTAACCCATGTCGCGATCCGGGCGCAAACCAGGCTTGGATTGACCGTTAAGAGAGGGAGGGCAAGGGTGATGCTGGTCATCGGCCGGGCAGGGCCGGAGCAGGCGGCGCTTGCCTCTTCAGGCTGGCAAAGTGAATTGCTCCCACCACCGCCGGCAAGGAAACCGCGTATGCGGTCCACAATAGTGAGTAGCCAAAAATGTTGAAGTAGCCCATGGAAGCAGTGACCAATACCGTTCCAACGAAGAAAGTGGCCAACCCCCACGTGGTGCTGCGGTGGCGGCATAACAGCACAAAAGCGGGCGCCGCGACCAACAACGCGGGAATGGTGACCATGCCGCACAGGGCGCCCACCGCGGTGGCAGCGCCGCGCCCTCCTGCGCCCTTCAGGTAGACCGACCAACTGTGGCCCACCACGGCCGCTACGCCTGCCGCAAGGATGACGCCGTTGCGGAACGTGTCGCCCGTCAATCCCCCTGCCAAAAAATGTTCCGTTGCTGAAGCAGGCGAAATCCAGCGGGCAACCAGCACCACCAGTAGCCCCTTGGCAACATCAATGGCCGCAACGAGGACTGCGGGCCTGATTCCAGCGACTCGGGAAACGTTCTCCGCCCCGGCATTGCCGTTGCCCAATTGTCTTATGTCCAGTCCCAGGCGCCGGCGAACTACCATATAGGCCGGCGAAAGGCTGCCCACCAGGTATGAGACAATGACAAGGGAAACGACCAGCGCCAGAAGCTCCCAGTTCTGTGGAGACTGGAGCGACATCTCCATCAACCTCCCGGAAACGGGTTGGAGATTCTGGGGTCAGCGGCCGAGGCATTGGTTACCTAGACAGTCACCAGGCGGGGCGAGGCCGGAGTGCACCAGTGGCGATATTTTTCGTTCCGACCAACGACGATGTCAAAGTACATCTTCTGGAGCTTGCTGGATACCGGACCGGCCTTGCCATCGGCAATCAGCCGGTGGTCCAACTCAACTACCGGCGTGAGGTGCGCCGCGGTGCCGGTGAGGAACACCTCGTCGGCCAGGTACAGTTCACTGCGGTCTATGCTACGCTCCTGCACCTTCAACCCCAATTCGGTCTCGGCTAGTTCGATTACCGTATCCCGCGTTATCCCCGGCAGGACGTTATCCTCCAGGTTAGGGGTGATCATCTGACCGTTGGAGATGACGAACAGGTTCTCGCCTGAGCCCTCGCAGACATGGCCATCCTGGTTGAGGATTATGGCTTCGTCGAAGCCCGCCAGCGTCGCTTCCGTCTTGGCCAGGATACTGTTGACGTAGATGCCGCAGATTTTCAGCCGTGCGGGAATCATGGGATCGTCCACCCTGCGCCAGGAAGAAGTGCAGCAGTGAAGCAGGTCGGAGCCAAGATAGTTGCCGAAGGGGACAGTGATGAGGGTAAAATCGCTTTCCAGGTCCTGCAGCTTTAGGTTAGCCACCATCTCAGCGCTCTTGTACACCAGGGGGCGGATATAGATGTCCTGGTTATGCTCATTGCGTTCCACCAGCTCCACGGTGATCTCGCAGAGGTCTTCAACGGAATAGGGAATGTCGAGCATAAGCAGGCGAGTCCCCCGCAGCAGCCGCTCGTAATGCTCGCGGAGGCGGAAAATATTGACTACCCCCTGATCTTCATTCCAGTTGCCGCGAATACCTTCAAATACACCCGTCCCGTAGTGCAGTGCGTGAGTCATAACGCTGACCTTGGCCTGGCTCAGAGGAACATATTCTCCTCGGAAAAAGGCTAACAACTCTCCGGCCTGGCTGCTGGTCTGACCTGTATTCACGGCATTTCCCCCTTGCAGGACAATACAATCTGGCAGAGATTATAAGCGGCTTTTCCCAATCAGCACAAGGTTTGGCAGGCGCAGGGCAACGTACCAGATAGGGCGATTAGCGGCAGGCAAGTGCAGCATACAACACTCCCCGGCAGCTTCTTGACTCTTAAGCCGAGGACAACATCACGCAAGACGAGCGTTAGCCAGGCCGTATGCTACGTGCGGCGCCCCATATCCGCTCAGGCATCGCACCAGGAGTCGGCCTGTGATTTAACCTCCCAAACTGCCTATAAGACCAGCCAGGCATTCAGCCACGGAGGTGGAAGAGTTGACCTTGCAAGGGGCGCAATTCTACTGGACAGAGAGTGCGATTCTTAGCTCTCGCCCAGCAACCTGACAACCTCATCCCCCACCTGTGATGTGGTTGCAGACCCGCCCAGGTCGGGAGTCATAACCTGGCGTTCTTCCAGGCTGCGGACTACTGCCGCATCCACTTGCCGGGCCGCATCGGATTCTCCCAGGTGGTCCAGCATCATTCCCACTGCGGAAATGGTCGCCAGCGGATTGGCAATGCCCTTGCCGGTTATGTCAAACGCCGCTCCATGAACGGGTTCGAACATCGATGGATACTCACGTTCCGGGTTTATGTTGGCGCTGGGGGCCAGGCCCATGCTTCCCGTGACCACGGCGGCTATGTCTGAAATTATGTCAGCGAACAGGTTCGACGCCACCATCACGTCGAAGTCCTCGGGCCATCGCACCAGGTCCATCGCCACCCGGTCCACCAGCAGCGACTCGGTCTCCACCCGGGGGTATTCAGAAGCCACGGCATCGAACACCTCGTCCCAGAACACCATGCCAAAGGCCTGGGCATTGGACTTGGTTACGGATGTCACCTTCATCCTCTTGTTGCGGCGAACGCAGTACTCAAAGGCGGCTCGGATGATGCGCTCGGTACCGCGACGAGTGAACACATTGGTCTGCATAACCGTTTCGTGGGGCGTGCCTGGATAGAGGCGTCCTCCCACCGGCGCATACTCACCCTCGGTATTCTCTCGGAAAATGACCAGGTCTACCTGCCCCGCGCTCTTGCCGGCCAGGGGTGATGTAACTCCTGGGTGGAGGTAAGAGGGACGGACACAGACACCCTGATCGTAGGCCCGCCGCATGGGCAGCAGCAGACCCTGAAGCGTTATGTGGTCCGGAATGTCCGGGTCTCCCACGGCTCCGAACAGGATGGCTTCGTTTGCGGCCACCTGCTCCAGCCCGTCCTCCGGCATCATTCTGCCCGTCTCCCGGTAATAGGCGGAACCCCAGGGAAACTCTGTGTAATTGAAACCCAGATCAGGGACACTATCGGCGAGGTAATCCAGGACTTTTTTCCCCTCGGCCACTACCTCCGGACCGATGCCGTCGCCGCCAATAATTGCCAGGTTGTGTACTGCCATTGAGAAATGCTCCTTGCTTGGTGGACTTTATTGTTGACAAGACCTGAATAACAATCGAGACGGATTATAGACGATAGCCAAACCTAGGCGCCGGAACCCTGGACTTGTTGGACACCGCCGCCCAGCAGCCGCAGGTGATAAACGGCTTCCGCTTCGGGAAAGGTCTGGCTGGCCTGCCTGAACGTGGACTTGCCCCGACGCTGGGTGGCGTCCAGCAACACTCCAATAGCCGTTCCGCTGTGGGCTACGTTGACACCCACGGCGCCCACCGCCTGCGCAAAGGCGATGACTTCAGGAAGGCGGGGTTTGAACAAGACCTGCTGGGCTGCCAGCGCGCTCCTTGTGGCGCCCCGTCCCAGAGCCCGGGGATCACCCAACCTCAATCCTTCTCGTACCAGCGTCAGGGCCTCATCGGTTTCCCATTGCACTGACCGCCATTGGTCGCTGCGGTCCACCTGGTTGAAAGCCAGCGTATCCACTTCCCCGCCGAAGTCAAGGGCGACTATTTCGACAGGCGGAGGCGGACCCAGTTGTTCCGCCACGCTCCCATTGCGGTGGTCAAACATGATAATGCCAGGAAACATTACGCCGTCGGTGGGTTCCACTTTCAGGGCCAGTTGACCGATCTGCGCCGGTGTGAGTTCAATGCCCAGCGCCAGTCCTGTAGCTGCGATAGCTGCGGACAAGTCAGCGCTGCTGCTCCCGAATCCTTTGCTGCGAGGTATTGGATTGGAAATGGCTATTCGGGCGCCCAGATGAGCATAGCCCAGGTATTCCAGCGTCCGCTGGACTGCAGCAGCGGTCTTGGAACAATGCGGCGGCACGTTGATGCCTACTGGCTCCTGGTACAAGTCCACCCGGACTCTGGCGAAGAAATCGACGGGACAGGTCACCAGGAAATAGCTGCTGCCCAACAGTCCCTGGGCCAGCTCACCGCACACCCCGGGGGCGCGTACGGTGGCAGTGGCGAAAGGTGGGTTCGAGGAATGTGTAGTAATTGAATCCACTAGATCCAGGAATCGACACTTGATGCGGATGGATGGCTCAAGCAGTTAGCTACATGTCCACAGCCATTAACATTGTGGCAATGAGTTCCACTCCACTGCTGAAACTTTCCGACCAATTCTCTCTTCTATTTGACGCACCAGCATTCCTTTCTACTTCCACTGATTGCGCCATCGCCTCGTTAGTATAGTCCGGCGAGCAAAAACCTTTGCTCTATTTTGCGTATAGTCTTTGTATTCTATGGCCCATTATAGCCTGGCAAAATCCTGCTTTTAAGGTGGCGGCTTTATCTTCACGGGAATACCCGAAACCACCAGGAATACTTCGTCGGCCTGGGCCGCCGCCCTTTGATTGACTGTTCCCAGCAAGTCCTGGAACTGCCGGCCCAGGTGGTTGGGAGACACGGGGCTCAGGCCCACCTCACTGCTGACCAATACGACCTGCGTTAATAGTTGGCGGCACAGTGTCAACGTTGAATCCAGCGATTCCAGGGCAATCGCTTCCGTAGCGTCCGTTTCCTCTTCTTCCCTGGCAAGCATCAAGTTGGAAATCCAAACGTCCACCGAATCGAGCAAAGCAACCCCGACGCCACTGTTCGCCTCAAAATACTGGTTCAACGATTCGGACAGGGCAAGCGGCTCTTCCAGGGTTCGCCAGCTGGCTGGACGCCTTTCTCGGTGAATGCGGATGCGGTCCTCCATTTCGTCATCAAACGCCTGGCCGGTTGCCAGGTAAAGGACCGGTTCCCCCGACCGGCCAGCCAGTTCTTCGGCGAAGGCGCTCTTTCCGGAACGGATGCCGCCCAGCACCAGGGTAACCCTTCCGGGCATCTACGGGAGCCCGATCCGGTCGAAATTTCGGTCCAGCCCCGTAATGTCGTAGATTAAGTCCATGTCCAGGCTGCCCCGCACCCAGTCGGCCAGCTTGTCGAACTCAGTGTCCATCGCTTCCAATTCGGCGACTCCGGGGAGCGCCCTACCATTCCGGCCAGCCAGTTCTTCCAGTATGGCGCGCCGCAGTTGCACATTGTGAAACAAACCGTGAATGTATGTCCCTAAAACGCTTCCAGACTCATCCATCGCACCATCGAATGCAGTTTCCGGAGTCACCGCAACGTCAGTCCGGTCATGGATCAAAAACGGCAACGCTACACCTTCGCCGGTGGTACGGCCCATGTGAATTTCGTAACCGGTCAAGGATGCTCCACCGGCGGACTTCAATAGTCCGGTGGCCTCAACTACCTCTCCGCGAATCCGGTGAGTCTCCTTCGTGCCGGCAAAAACGGTGGACAGGGGCAGAATCCCAAGTCCATCCATTTCCGGGATGGGTGACTCGATACCGTCGGGATCGTACAATCGGTGTCCCAGCATCTGGTAACCACCACAGATTCCAACAATGGCCGCACCCCTATTGTGGAGATCCTGAACGGCGCGGCCTAATCCCTGGGAGTTCATCCAGGCCAGGTCGGGGATGGTTGTCTTGCTGCCCGGCAAGATAACCAGGTCAGGATCGCCCAGTTCGCCGGCGTTGCTGACGTAACGCAAATTGACTCCGGGCTCCCGGGCCAGGGGGTCAAAGTCATCGAAGTTGGAAATGTGCGGCAGCTGGATTACTGCTATATCCAGCGTGGCGCCTTGGCCGCTGTCGCCTGACCTCATGGGGATATCCAGCGCCACCGAGTCCTCTTCAGGAATATGGATTTCCCGGTAATGGTGCACAACGCCGGCCACCGGAATACCGGTGCGGTCTTCCAGCATGGTCAGGCCGTCAGTCAACAGGCTGGCATCGCCCCTGAATTTGTTGATGATGAAGCCCTTGATCGCTTCCCGTTCTCGGGGTTCCAGCAGTTCCAGCGTACCCACCAATGCCGCGAAAACCCCACCCCGGTCAATGTCACCGCAGAGCAGCACCGGGGCGCTTGCGTGCAGCGCCACCCTCATGTTGACAATTTCGGTGGCCTTGAGGTTGATTTCCGCGGGGCTGCCGGCCCCTTCGATGATGACAATGTCATACTCGCTGCGGAGCGTGTCCAGGGATGAACTGACTGACTCCCACAGCTGCGCCTTTAGGCCGAAGTAGTCCTTCACCCTGGCGGAAACCATTGGCCGCCCCATTCGGACTACCTGGGCGATATGGTCGGCCTCGGGTTTCAGCAAAACCGGATTCATTTCCACCCGTGCTTCTACACCTGCGGCCTCCGCCTGCACCGCCTGGGCACGGCCTATTTCCCCACCATCCCGGGTAACGTAGGAGTTGTTTGACATGTTCTGGGCCTTGAACGGCGCGACCCGAAACCCGTCCTGGCGGAAGATGCGGCACAGGGCAGACACCAGGACACTCTTCCCCACGTGGGAAGCAGTTCCCTGGACCATTAAGACCTTGCCTAACGGTGTGTTATGTTGATTCATTGCATTCAACTTTCTTGTGGAGCAAACTCGCCCGGCGTTATTGAACCCCCGCCAGGTGGGACGTGTCGTTGTAAAGGTGCATTACCGCATTATCGGGATAGGACCGAATGACGGACAGGGCACAGTTGTGCATCACAAACTTCCAGTTCGCTTCCAGCGGCAGTCCAAGCAGGGAGACGATGCCACTACGCAGTGAACCGCCGTGGCCAACGATCAGCACATCTTCTTCGAGGTGTTTGTCCTTTAGCATGCCTGCAAAACTGGTCATACGGGCCTGGCACTGGCGGATAGTCTCGCCCCCCGGGGGTGCGAAATCGAGGTCATTGACCAGAGAGGCCTGGAACAGGTCTGGATATCGCTGCCGGTATTCCTCCGGGGTCAACCCTTCAAAGACGCCCTTATTGTACTCCCGCAGCTCCGGCACCGAATGGAGTGGAGTTTCCCTTTCGCCCAGGATGATCACGGCGGTGTCCCGGGTGCGGCTCATATCGCTTGAGTAAGCCACATTAAAGTGTATGTCCGCCAGCCGGCGCGCCGTTGCTCGCGCCTGTTCCTTACCCCTCCCGGTCAGTCCAACGTCGGTGTGCCCCTGAATGCGACCCTCGGCGTTCCACATGGTTTCGCCGTGACGTACGATATAGATGTTGCCCATGGAAGTGTTCTCCTCAGTTTCGGTCTGTCAACTTGTGCAAGCCTGCCTGAATTGAGAAATCAACGGAAAGCCTGGCCACCCTTGCCGTCAATCCACCTCCGCCATCATGGCGCCAACCAGTCTCCGGCAGTCCGGCATGGCCCTGATCCCTATGCGAATGCAGTCTGGCAGCCCAAAGGAAGCGCAATCACGAACAAATAACCCGCGGCGCATCAGTTTTTCCCGCCACACGGCTCCATCCCCAACCTCCACCAGGAGATAATTGGCAACAGACGGTAGCGGATGGAATCCCATTTGTTTGAAGCTTTCCAACAGAAAGTCCTTCGCCTCCCCAACTGCCCGGCGCGCGCCGGGCAGGTAGCCGGTGTCGGCCAATGCGTACAGTCCGCCAATTTGTGCCAGGCTGTTGACGCTCCAGTCCGGCTGCAGCCTGCCCAGCCTGGACACAACCTCCGGCGAGGCAAGGGCATAACCAAGCCGCAAGCCGGTCAGTGCATAGTCCTTTGTCATTGACCGAAGCAGAACGACACTCTTCCTGGCGCTTCCCTCCAGCAAAGACGTGGCATCCCACCGGTCCTCAACAAAATTTACATAGGCTTCGTCCAATACCAAAAGGGTTCCCGATCCCTTGGCTGCCAGGACTAGACCCGCAACATCCTCACTGCCCAGGTATACGCCGGTGGGATTGTTGGGGTTGCATAGGAACGCCAGGGCCGGTTTCCGGGTGGCAATTAACTCGGCGGCCCGTTCCAGGTCCCAGGCAAACCCTGCTTCGCGACACGCTGCAACCTCCCGGATTTTTGCCCCTTCCAGCAGGCCGGCGCCCGAATATTCGCCGTAGGTGGGCGTAAATGTCAGCACGGAGCGTTCGACCCCACCGATGGGTTGGTTCAAATATGACCGGGCCAGCAAATGTATAAGCTCGGTAGAACCGTTTCCCACAAGGACATGGTCTACATCTAACCCGTGAAGCTCTGCCAGCGCCTCCTTCAGCTCCAGGCATTCCGGGTCCGGGTAGGCCGTGAGATCAACTCCCTGCAAAGCCTCCCAGAGTCCCTTAGGTGGGCCGAGGGGACTCACGCTGGCGCTGAAATCCAGCACATCCGACGAGTCCAGCCCGAGTGTACGCAATTGAGCCGGCCGGATACCGCCGTGTACCGGTCGGCCGCTGGATTGTTGGGCAGGTTTGGGTTCAGTCTTCACCCCAGGAACCGTTCCTTTACGATGATCAGGGCCACCACCATCACCGCCGCCACTCCCGCAATGAAATACATGGAATGTACGGCGCGGGTGATGTCAGCTGCTTCCAGGGGACGGCTGGCGTCGCCTAAACGGTAATGACCTTCCTTCTCCAACGCCACGCCCAAAGCCCCGGCCATACAGCTCATTGTCCAGCCCGCGTTGGGACTGGCTGTCAGGGAGTGATCGCGCCACATTATGCGCCACGCCTCGGCGGCCCGCTGCCCAGGCAGCAGGACGCTTCCCAAAGCCAAAAGCAGGGCAGTCAGTCGCGCCGGCGCCAGGTTCACCAGGTCGTCCAGCCTGGCCGCCACCTTGCCAAGGAATTCGTACTCGCCACGATAGCCTATCATACTGTCCAGCGTATTGATGGCGCGGTAGGCAAAGGCTCCCGGAAGACCAAAAAAGGCAAAAGCCAGCCAGGGGCCGACAAAACTGTCGGTCGTATTCTCGGAGACTGACTCTACCGTGGCGGCGACGGCCTGCTCAGAACCCATCGCCGATACATCCCGGCTGACCAACGACCGCATATTTTCCCTAAGGGCCGGCATATCCCCAGCCACAACCAGCGAACGGGTCTTGGCAGCGACCCGGTGCAGCATCCCCACCGCAAAGGTGGATTTCAACAATATCGCGCCACCCAGCAGGTATGCCAGTGGGTGCAGTTCCCGCAGGCCCCACGCTGCCAGCCAGGCTGCCACCGCCCAGACGGCGGGAATTAGCAACGCCATCAGGGCTCCGACAGTCAATCCTCCAACCCTGGTGCGGGGAGCTGCTTGTTCCGCCAGGCGGATGGTATTGCCTATCCAGACCGTAGGATGCAGCCGCGCCGGAAATTCCCTGCCGACTAGGTCCAGCAAAATGGCCAGCAAGACAACCCCCACATCAAGAGGGATGCCGGCCAGGTAACTGGGCAAGTCAGAAGGCCCCAAGATAAGTACTCACCTGGTGGGTTACGGGAGAAAGCAATCCCAGGGGCAACAGCGCAACTGCGCCTAGTAGAGCGGCCACTTCCGATAGCTCGTTTGTGGCCCCGTATATGTCGCCCGTCAATCCCCCAATTAACCTGACGGCCACCTGCCCCAGAGCCAGGGCAAACAGGCATATTGCCGCCAGTATCAAGATTCCGCCCAGGCCTCCCAATATCCCGACAGCCAGGGCCGCTATAATCGCCGCCACGATGGAGGGAATCCGGGCGTCTCTGCCGTGAAAGGGAGACCCCAGGCCGGGCGTGCGAACATAGTTATACACCATCAACTGGAGCACCATGGCATACCGGGAGACGACCGGAAAAACCAGTAGCGCCGCCTCCTTGCCCGGAACGCTCACCGACAGCAGAGACAAGAGCGCGCCGTACTTGAGAAGAAGGACGCTGCCGGCGCCCGCCACCGCAAAAGCTCCCACGCTGGAATCCCGCATAATCTCCCTACGACGCTCCGGTGTATTTCCGCCGAAGAGCCCGTCGCAGGAATCCATCAAGCCGTCCAGGTGCAGCGCCCTATTAACGATTACCAGTAAGACCACCAGCAGAGCTGCAGTCAGGTACGGGGGGAAGAGATATCCCAACGACCATTCCAGCCCCACCATCAGGATGCCGATAAGCAAGCCCACCAGCGGAAACCAGGCGCGGGAGTTGCTGACAACCTGCTGGGAAAGATCCGCGCTCTTTGGCGAGGGGAAAATGGTCAAGAAGCTCAGGGCAGCCAGTAGGGAGGCCAACTGTTTCTACCCTAGGTCCAACCGTTGTGCTGAAAGCAAGAGGACTGCAAGAGAATTGGGCAATGCGCACCATCGAAAGTGTGCCCGGTCTTTACTTGTCGGCTACTCCTCATCATCGCTGCGTTCCGAAACGCCCGCCTCGGCAAAGGTTGCCATCTCTGCCAGGCAGAGGGACGCCGCTTCTATCAGGTGCATGGCCAGCGCGGCGCCGGTGCCTTCGCCCAGGCGCATGTTCATGTCCAGCAGGGGCGTAAGGCCCATGGCATCCAGGCCCACTCGATGGCCCGGCTCCACCGACTGATGGGCGGCGATGAAGTAGTCCCGCGCCGTCGGGGAAATGAGCCAGGCTATCAGGGCTGCTGCTCCCGAAATGAAGCCGTCCACGACCACTGGCCGGTTGCTGGCCGCCGTTCCCAGCATGGCGCCGGCCAGTACCCCTATTTCCAGCCCACCCACTTTGGTTAGGACATCAAGGCCATCGGCCCGATCCGGTTGGTTCACATCGATAGCCCTCCGGATCACTTCAACCTTATGGGCCAGGCCCGGATCGTCCAGGCCAGTGCCCCGGCCTGTCGTCGTCGACGGATCGGCGCCTGTGACAACGGACGTTATTGCGCTGGATGCAGTGGTATTGCCAATTCCCATGTCGCCGCAGGCAATCAGGTCCGCTCCTTCCCCAATCTGCTCTCTGGCAGCATCGATACCTATTTCCAGGCAGCGAATGGCCTGCTCACGGGTCATGGCCGGGCCCACCGCCATGTTGGCCGTGCCGTAAGCTACCTTAACCGATCGCAGCAGGGGGTTAGGCTCCAGGTCCGAGGCCACACCCGCATCCAGGATTACAATATCGGCTCCGGCATGGCGGGCCAGCACATTAATTCCGGCGCCGCCCCGCAGGAAGTTATACACCATTTGAGGGGTTACTTCCTGGGGATAAGCGCTGACCCCCTCGGCCACAACGCCGTGGTCTGCGGCAGCCAGGATTACCGACTTTCGGTTGATGCGGGGTACCGGATCGCCAAACATGCCGGCCAGCATGACAGACAGGTCTTCCAGCCGACCCAGGCTGCCCAGGGGTTTGGTCAATGTATCTTGCCTGGCCCGGGCCGCAGCCATGGCCGCCTCATTCAGGGGGGTTATGCTGTCGACGGTAGTGTCAACCAGTGGTGAGATGGTCATAGAAGTCTCCTGAAGTCAATTGCGGCCAGGCGCCCCGCCGACGGGGAAAGCCGGCCAGCTAAAACTCAATGCCTGGTTGGGCTTTTATGCCGCTCTGGTAGGGATGCTTGACTACGTTCATCTCCGTCACCAGGTCCGCGTAGTCAACCAGGGCATCGGGAGCGTGCCGGCCGGTGATTATTACGTGAACCATTTCCGGGCGATTCCGGAGTGCCTCAAGAACTTCTTCCGTTTCTATCCAGCCATAGTGCATAGGGTAGGTGAATTCATCCAGCACAACCACGTCGTAATCTTCCGACGCCAGCACTTCCTTGGCGTCTTCCCACAACGCTCGGGCCAAGTCGGCGCTCTGATCCAGGTCTCGGGATCGCCAGGTAAATCCGTCGCCCATGGCCCGCATGGAGACGCCAATTTTCTGAGCCGCCCGCTGCTCTCCGAAGTTGGCAGTGGTATGTTTGATGAATTGCAGCATAATGACCCGCATGTCGCGGCCCCAGGCGCGGAACAGAACCCCCATCGCTGCCGTGGTCTTGCCCTTGCCGTTACCCGTGTTGACAATAACCAGGCCCTTGTTAATGCGGGGACCCTTTACCGACTGGGGCCCTTCCTGGGTCTCCTGGTTTGTGCTCATTCTGCAACTATCCTCCGGCTGGTTTGCCTGCCCCTCAATCGGTTCCTCGGTGAACCGGACCAAGCAGGTAAGCCTATTCTAACACGCAGGTTTCGACAAACTTGCGAGCCAGGCCTGGCGCGCTTCCCAGATGCACGTGAATATAGGACGCCCAGACGCTGCCGACCCTGAAACCTTCAAGGCGATTTTCCTGGTCCACTACGCGGTAGACAGCCTGTTCGGCAGTGGGTTGTTCCGTCAGCACAGACCAGTGAAATTCATGCCCGCGCACTCGTTGTCCCCGTTTCAGAATCGGCGTTTCCTCGCAAGCCTCCACTTCCCGGTAACCCAGCGTCAGCCTTCGGTTACTCATCGAAGTTATGACTGGAAGAGCCCCCACCATTGGGTACTCTGCGCCATCCAGATCGGAAAGACTGCGGCCCAGGTACATCAGGCCACCGCATTCGGCATACACCGGAATATTCCTGGCCAAAGCGTCCCGCATTGAATCCAGCATTGGACGGTTTTCCGATAACTCCCTGGCGAACATCTCGGGGAATCCGCCGCCGATGTAAACGCCGCCCACGCCTTCGGGGAGAGCTTGATCGGCTAATGGGCTGAACGGCGCCAGTTCTGCCCCCCAGGCTTGTAAGAGGTCCAAAGAGTCCTGGTAATAAAAGCTGAAGGCCTTGTCCTGGGCTATTGCGATGCGGGACGCTACCGGTTGCGGTTCTGAGGGATAGACCTGCGGGTCTCCACTTGGCGGGCTTGCGGTGCCGGATATTTTCAGAATTCGGTCCAGGTCGATGGTTTCTTCCACCTGGGCCACAAGGGCGTCATACCATTCCTGGACAACCGTGCCTTCTACCGTGGGAATTAGACCCAAATGCCGTTCGGGCTGGACGAACGCCTCTCGTCTTGGCAAGTAGCCCAGCACCGGCAAGCCGGTGGTAGCCTCTATCTGTGGCTGACAGAATTCCATGTGCCGGAGGCCGCCGACTCCATTCAGGATCACACCGGCTATGCGCAGGGAAGGGTCAAAGGTCTGGTAGCCCAGGACCTCGGCCGCCACGCTGCGGGCCACCTTGGCGGCGTCGACTACCAGAATGACGGGGGCGTTCAAAAGCTTGGCCAATTGGGCTGTGGACCCTTCCTCTGTCAGGCTGGAATGGCCGTCAAATACGCCCATCACGCCTTCTACCACGCAGACCTTGTCGTCATCACCAGCCCGGCGAAACAGTTCAGTAACCGTGGGGTGAGGCAACAGCCAGGTGTCCAGGTTACGGGACGGTACTCCGCATGCCAGGTTGTGGTAGGAGGGGTCGATATAGTCGGGGCCGGCCTTGAAGGGTTGTACCTGATGGCCGCGACGAGTAAGTGCGCCCATGATTCCTGTGGCTATAGTGGTTTTGCCAACGCCGCTGCGGACACCGGCTATAACTACGGCCTTGGTCATTGACCCTCACATGCTTGGCCGGACACGGGACGGCGCGAACTTTAGATTGCCTGACTCAGGCAGGAAATCGGCAGCAGGAAATGCGGCGATCGAGACTGAACTAAACCAATGTAACCTTAGTTCCATATTTTTCCATTAGGGCAAGGAAAAGTTCGTGCCGTGGCTGGTTTGTTTCTTCATTCTCCGACTTGCGAAGGTAAATTCGCATTATCGGGTCGTCGTTCTCGTCCATGAACCAGACGGAATAACTGGGCAACCCCTCATCGTTCATCCGGTGCTGGAGCCGAACTTCTGTTACACGGTCCAGGTACATATGAAGATGAGTGCCGCCTTCCGCCACAAATGTGATGATATTCCCGTCTTCGGAAAACCGTAAGTCGTCCATATCCATGTAGACTTCGGAAGTTGCGGCGGTGTTGGACAACATCAGTACAACTTCGTTAAAGCCCACCTGGTTAAACCCCTGCTGGCACTCTTCCAGAAGCTGACGCAACATTCCAACCTCCACGGTGACCCGGTTGAGCCCATTATGATATCTTGTAGCCCATATTGCCAGCGCCGAGAAGGGAGAGACAGAGCCGGCGCCAGCGAGTTGGCTGGATGGTCGCCAGGGCACAGACTTGCTGCGCCCACCGGTCATGAGGGGAGGAGGACCTGCACGACCTGATTGGAAACCACCCAGCCAACTCCCATCGAGAATGCCTGGCGCTTGCCGCGCCGGGCGGGAGTTGCTTCACATTGGAACGGCAACCTTGCCGCTGCCAGGGACCGCCCAAAAACCAAAAAAGCCTGACCTTCCCGGTCAGGCTGAATTCTTCAAAACACCATACACCCTACCGCGAAGCGTACCTGGTACTCAGCTGAAGGCAGGTCTCCTGGCTCCTGGCTATTAACGAACTTGCCCGCCTTCCCATCCGCCTGAGGCGGACAGTGGCTTCCATTCAGGATTGGGCAGGTTCTTGCCAGTTACAGTGGCGCGACCACGCCGGAGTTTCACCGGCTTCCCTTTTCATCCGCCTGCGGCGGACACCTTCAGGTGCTTTTTAATTGTAAAAGTTCCCAGTGGACTGAGGCCAAGATTACTACCTCGAGCGTCATCCGTCAATAGGCCCACTTCCCGATTTGGGCTTAAGCCGGGCGGGCACGAATAGGGTCTCACTGGATGAAAAAGGTATCCTTGTGTCTCAAGAACCCCAAAAAGCCACCCAACCTCGGCCCTACGGTACAGTCAGCCGCCAGAATCGCAAATCTGCTTCCAGGGAGGCAATAATTGCGTCCCCTTGTACTCTATGGTACCTTCCAACTGCACTACAACGTGGCAAATTCCGCCACCCCTTTCCGGACGGCTGCAAGGAGGACTTATGCGTCTACAGGGAAAAACGGCGCTGATTACGGGCGCCAGCAGGAACATAGGTCGGCAGGTAGCCTTGACCTTCGCGCGAGAAGGGGCAGATCTGGTACTGAACACGCGCCAAAGCCTGAAGGAACTCGAAGAGCTAGCGGCCCAGTGCCGGGAGTTGGGGGTCAACACCCACCTGGCTATGGGGGACGTTTCCGACCCCAATACCGCCGCCGGAGTAGTGGAGCAGGGAATCGCCGCCCTGGGCAAAGTCGACATCCTGGTTAGCAACGTCGCAATCCGCCCGCACAAGCCCATTCTGGAGATTTCCAACGAAGAATGGCAGCAGGTAATGGAGATCAACCTGTTCCCCGCCTTCTACCTGATCAAGGCCGTACTGCCGGGCATGATGGAACGGCGAAGCGGCAGCATTATCGCCATGGGTGGCCAGTCAGCCATCACGGGAAGGCCGGATACTGCCCTTGTAACCACGGCCAAGACCGGGCTCCTGGGGCTGATCCGCGCAGTGGCGGCGGAGATGGCCCCATACAACATTCGCGCCAACATGGTGAACCCGGGTTCCACCGACACTACCCGCGCCCACCCTGAATGGTATCCCGAATTTCAGGATGTGGCCCGCGGTTCCGACTCCCACGTAGCCAGTATCCCTATGCGGCGCCAGGGTACGGTGCACGACATCGCCGAGGCCTGCCTGTTCTTTGCTTCCGACGAGTCCGGCTACATAACGGGAGACAGGCTGAACGTAATGGGCGGCAGGTACATTTTCTAGCCCCGCGTGTCCCCATCGGCGGATCAGTCAGCCGGCACGTCTCATTCCGGCAAGAGTTACCTCGGGCCACTACCCGCCGTTCCACACCAGGCTGGCCGCCCCCAGCATACCGGGCGCGTCCCCCAGGCGGCTGGGGATGAGTTGGAAATTACGGTGACCATCAGTCATGGCCCTCTGCTGCATTTGCCCGTAGATGCTGGGCAACAGCCCCATTCGTACCAGGCCGAAGGTAACTCCACCGCCCATGACAACCACGTCCGGGTTGTAAAGGTGCAGCAGATTGGTCATTCCCACCGACAGCGAATCTATCACGTTCTCAAGAATGCCCCAAGCCAACGAGTCGCCCTCGCCTGCAGCGTCCAGCACCCGTTCCGCGGTAATCAACCCGGGTTCCAGTTCCCCCAGTATTCCGTCCTTCTCTCCGGGCTCGGCTGCCTTCTCCCGCGCCACTTTGGCAATGGCCGTACCGGAAGCCAGCGACTCAAGGCAGCCTCTGTTCCCGCACTGGCATACCGGCGCCTCGAGACGCATATCAATTACCATGTGCCCTACTTCGCCAGCCAGTCCCCGGCCGCCCAGCAACAACTTGCCCCTGTCGATAACGCCGCCGCCAATGCCGGTGCTGACGGTAATGTAGACTAGGCTATTGGACTCCGCCCGAAACTGGCGGGCTTCCAGGCCGGCTCCATAGGCATACTCGCCCAAGGCGGCCAGGTTGGCGTCGTTGCCGACACGCACCGGAAAACCCAGCTTGGATTCCCAGGCAGACTTAAGGGACACACCGTCCAGTGCCGGCAAGTTGGGCGGTTCCCGTAGAGTGCCCGAATCCGATTCGACCGGTCCTGCCGCCGCCACACCCAGGCCGAAAATGGGTCTGCCGGTCCCGCTCCAGTCCCTGGCCTGCTGGATCAAGTCCAGGGCGCCTTCCAACAGTTGCTCCTTCTCGGCCCCCGCAGCGTTTCTCACTCGGGACTGCCACAGAATCCTGCCATCGCGACTGACCACGGCGATGCGGCACCAGGTACCGCCCCAGTCCATTGCCAATGCCACCGAACCTTCCTGCATCATCTCCCCACTCACTCCTTTCGATTTTCCACCGGCAATGCCAGGGGCTTCAGGCCAAACACTAGATTATGTTATACCGCTACACTTGAAATGAAAACTACGCCGGGGGAAAGCAAGCGAGGCTGCATTCAAG
Organism: Chloroflexota bacterium; assembly: GCA_028874075.1. Taxonomy (GTDB): domain Bacteria; phylum Chloroflexota; class Dehalococcoidia; order Lucifugimonadales; family UBA3495; genus Bin22. The sequence continues at coordinate 67,391 of JAPPLU010000037.1, read as the reverse complement.
CAGCAGAAACCCGGTTGCCGACCGACTCCGGAAAACAGGACACCAACGGATCCGCCCCATGGTGAACCCGTCACCGCCGGACTCGTAACAACCAGCCCTTTACTGCTGGCCTACTCCGCACTCAGGGCATCCAGAGTTTCCTTCAGAGCTGACTCCCTGATGGGGCCGACGAATTTCTGCCGGATCTGCCCATTGCGGTCAATGAAGAACTTCTCGGGAATGCCCTGAACACCGTAGTCAATGGCAATTTTTCCGTCCTCGTCCACTCCGTTGGGGTAACTTATTTCAAACTGCTCCACGTAGGTGGCTGCGTTGTCGGGCAAATCCCAGATGTTCACTCCCAGGAACTCCACGTCGGCTCCGGCGTATTCCAGGTAAGTCTCCTGAAGGACGGGAGCTTCCTGCCTGCATGGGGCGCACCACGAGGCCCAAAAGTCCAACAGGACTACCTTGCCTTTCAGGTCAGAGAGTGCAACATGTGTCCCATCCTGCAGGATGAGGCTGAAGTCTGGTGCTAGCTCTCTATCCACCTCAGCCACACCGAACTCGGTGTTGACTCCCATACCCCCGGCGCGGCCTCCGGTTTGCGTCGACGCCCAAACCAGGATTCCCAAAAACGCCAGCAGGGGCGCCCCGGCGGCCACTAGCAGCCAGATGCGTTTGCTCATGCCTTCCTGCTCAGCCTCCCGCCGGCGGCGTAAGTTGACGTAGCTGCTCCAACAATTCCTGGCGGCGGGGACCGTATTCTTCATCGGCCACCCGTCCCCCCTCGTACCTCTCGTCCAGCACCGCTACTGCCTGCACCAGGGACTGGCGGCGGGATTGACCGACTGTATCCACGACTAGCGCCCGGCGGCCAGATCGTGGCGCGCGGAACCAGGCCCACAGCAACAGCGCAACTAGGGCGAGGGCCAGAACCACCGGAATGGTCGTCAACCATAGTTCCAAGCTGGTGACATACGTAACTACCCGTTGGGTCAAGGTTGGCTGCGGCAAGCGGGAAAAGTGCAAAACGACGCCCTGCCCGGGAGGAACCTGTTCCGCTTCCCACACCAGGTAGGATACGCCGCCTACATCGACCCGGGGCCTGGGTTCCAGGGGAGAAACCTGCATCTGGGACAACGATGCCGGCGCCAGGACCTGGTATTCCTCCGCGCCCTGAATCAGCCGCTGGTTGAAAGTCGCAGCGTCACCCTCGTAGGGAAACCGGTAGGTGTAGGTAACTTCGTGATCGCCGGGTGGGACCGGCGCGGTAACCGCGAAACCCGTGCCCATAGGTATGGTGTCGCCGCCAGGCAGGCTCGATTGCACCGAAAGCTCGGTGGCTCCCGCGGGCAGGGAAAACCTCAGAAAGTTGATGTCTGCCGGATTGGTTATGTTGGTCAACTCGGGCAGCAGCGTCCGGTCGGATCCATTCTGGAGGCTCAAAACTTCCAGCGCCTGAATCTCCCGGTTCTGCTCGTCAACGTCGGCAATTATCATCGCCTGCCGTTGGACTCTTACTACGCCGATATCTCCCGTTATGTCAAAGACCGCAAATTCAACCGGATCGGACAGGTCATCGGACTCCAGCAGTTCGCTGTACCGCATTCCTTCGTAGTCCATTACCAGGACGTAGCTGCCGCCGGCTACCGTAGAGACCTCTTCAAAAGCGAACCGCCCTTGTGAGTCAGTGGTGGCGTTGTAGGTAGCTACCCGGCCCGCCACTGGGTCGATAGTGTGCAGGGACACCGGAAAGGACGCGGGTATCGGGCTTCCTTCGGTACCGTTGATGGCCACACCTTCCACTTTTACGGTTTCGGAACCTTGTGCGCTAACGGTAGTCCCCGAGTGAAGAGCCAGGGTAATGAGCAAGAGACAAAGTACCAGGGGAAATGCCAGGGGTAGGGCCCAGGCAGGATGCAGAAAACTATGAAACGTCATCTATTGACCTTTCTGACCCTGCTTCAGATGAAGGAGTTGCGCCGGCGCCAGGGCGGGAGATTGTCGCTCCGCACTCGGGACACTCGGCCACTTCAGCCATTATCGGTCTGCCGCAGTTGGAACAGGAAATGCCTCTTTCACCCCTTCCATACAACCCGGAGCGGGCCACCCTTATTTCCTCCTCAAGGGCCCAGTCTTCATCTTCATTCGGGGCCAGTTCGCGGTCGCGCAGTGCCTGGGCTGCCCTCAAGCGGTAGCCATTCAATTGCTCGCGGTAAAGCCCTTCAGGAATGTTGCCCAGCTCCCGTTCCAGGCGCAGGGTGCCAATAGCGTGGTAGATGTCCGCCAGTTCGCCCCCCGCCAGGCCCGTGCCAGCCGGAGACTGAGCCTCAGCATTCCCTGAATCCCGATCCACGGGTTCGCCCCAAAGCCGGTGCCGCACGAAGGGATAAACCGCTACCGCAATGCCCAGCAATGCCAGGATACCCCCGATTACCAGGGCCATCGCGACGTCCGGGCGCTGTCAGTTGCACCCTTGGGAAGCTGTTCTGAAAAGTGGCTCATACCACGTTAGGGCGCGTCTCGCCGGGATGGATCGAAACAGTTTCGGGGCGGGCGATGCGCACCCTCTGCCGGCTGCCTTCGGGCCAAAGGGCTACCACCGTCCCCAGGATCAGAACCGGGCCGGCCACCCACATCCACCAGACCAGGGGATTCACCAGGATGCGGAAGCCTACCGACCCGTCGGGCAGGTTCTCGCTGGGCACCACATAGAAGTCCTCCACTGGCGTTGAACGGATGGCCGCCAGGGTGGAGGCCATATTGAAAGACGGATAGAAACTTCGCCTGGCCTCCAGTTCGCCAAGGAATTCATCCCCTCGGTAGAGTTCCAGCGTAGAGAAATAATCAGTCCGGTCAGACTTCGGGGCCTGGACTGTATCCAGGTAGCGCAGTTGGTACCCCGATACCTCGTAAGTTTCGCCGGGGGCCAGCACCACATCCCGCTGGGTGTCGAACAAGGACCCGCCCAGGACGCCCAGTGCCACCATCACCACCGCCAGGTGGACAATGTAGCCTCCGTAACGAGGACGGTTTGCCCCGATTAGTCGCAGCAGCGCGAAAGCGTAATTCTCGCCAGAGTTACGGTGGCGCGCCTGCATTCCTCGCCACCATTCCAGGGCAATACCGGTAGTTACCAGCGCGCACAGCCCGAAACCGGTCAGGGCAAAGGGTTGGCGGGTAACTAGAACGGCCAGGACAACCACCGTCACCGCCGCCACCACACAGGGCGCCAGCAAGGCCCGGCGCAGGCTGGCCCAATTAGCCCGGCGCCAGGGTAACAGGGGCCCCACGCCCATCAGGAGCACCAGCGCCAGTAGCAATGGCCCGTTGACCTGATCGTAATAGGGCCGGGCAATGGTAATTTCCTCCCCACCGCCAAGTTTGATGAACAGGGGATAGACTGTGCCCCAGAGGGTGACGAATGCTATACCAAGCAGCAGCAGGTTATTGACCAGGAAAGCTGCTTCCCTGGACAGCATTGAGTCCAGGTTCTGGGCGCTCTTTAGCAGGTTATATCGCCAGATGAAAATCGCAAAGGGCACCAGTACTCCCACGGCCAGAAACAGCAGGAATACCCAGCCCAGCGAAGATGCGCCAAAGGAGTGGACTGAAGGTGTCGGACCGCCCCGATTCATGAACATACCGTAAAGGGCCAGGCCGAAAGCCGCGTTGATCAGGACAATATTCCACATCCTGAACATTCCCCGACGCTTTTGCACCATGATGGAATGGACGAAGGCCGTCAACGCCAGCCAGGGCATAAAGGCCGCATTCTCCACCGGGTCCCAGAACCAGAAACCGCCCCAGCCCAGGATCGTGTAAGCCCACCAGGAACCCAGCAACAGTCCGCTGGCCAGCAGGGCCCAGGTAACTATTCCCCAGAGCCGTCCTGAGTCGGCCCACTCATCCCTTTGTTTTCCCGCCACCAGGGAACCCAAAGCAAAAGCAAAGGGAATGCTCATCCCAATAAGGCCGGCCATCAGCGCCGGAGGATGGAAGAACATGCCAAAGTGGGTAAGCAGAGGATTAATCCCCTCGCCGTCCGGTGGCACAAAGGGCAACTTGGTAAAGGGGTTGGCCATGAAGGCCATGACAGCGATGAAAAAGACCTGCACCACCATCAACGTGGCCGTAGTGTAGGGCAGGAAGTCCTTCACTCGTTCCGGCGCCCACCTGATGGCGACCGCTGACATTACCGACAGGACAAATGCAATGTAGAGCAGGGAACCCTCGTTGCCGGCGTAAAAGGCAACCCAGGTATAGATGTCGGCCATGGCATTGTTGCTGTGGGCCGCCACGTAGGCCACTTCATAGTCCCGGTTGATGAAGGAACCAACCAGGCTGAGTGTGGCCACCAGCATCACCAGGACCAGCACGTAAACGGAACGACGGGCGCTGTCCACCAGCGCGGGGATGCCCCTCACCTGGCCCGCCAGCGATCCGAAAAGGGCATAACAGGAAAGGGCCAGACCTATCCACAGTGAAATTTCGCCCAGGTCAGCCATTCAGCAGACTATAGTCCTGCAAGAATTGCGCCCAATTCTAAAAGGAAATTGGCGCCTTGAAATCTTATCACTGGCTTTATTCGTTGTAAATGTTGCGAATTCCGGCAAGAATGGCACTTGCAAAGCGGTACATGCAATAGAATTGCTTGCAAGTCCCAAGCAACCGAAAGGGAAAAGCCATAGGAAGTCCGGGGTTGGAGCGTACACCAGCCCCTTGGCTATAGCGATTTCAAGGGAGTGTTAGCCCCGGTTCCTGCCAGGAAAACAACCTTGGCTAGCCGGACCAGTCAGTTAACCCGTTCCTCAACCAAGTAGCCCGTCGAAATTACGTCACCATTGCACAAACATCGGCATCACTACGTGCACATAGTCCTCGGTGCCAATGGGCTTGAACACACCCGGACTGGAAGACGTCGTAGTCTCAAGGGCCACCTGCCCCCGTTCCAGCACCGCCAGCACGTCCTGAAGATACCTGCTGTTAAAGGCAATCTTCGACTCGCCCCCTTCCATGGACTCCGTATCCACCTCGCCCTGGTTGTCTCCCACCTCTTCCGAGCGGGCGGAAATCACCGCCTTCCCGGAAACACCCTCCTCTTCGCCGGGTGTCATTTGCAGACGGATGATGTTGCTGCCGTCGCGTGCAAAAATGGCTGCCGTGCGGGCAGCCCGCAGCAACTTTTGCAGGTCGAACACGCTGCGGGTGTCGTAATTCTGGGGTATAAGCTGGTCGTAGTTCGGGAAAGTCCCCTGCAATAGTTGGGACACTACCTCTACGCCGGCCACTTTGAACAGAACCTGCCCCCGGGCCGGAACCATCATTATCTCCACCGGGTCGTCCTGGTCCCCCAGCAAGCGGCTCAGTTCGTTCAGCGTTCTGGCTGGCACAATCACCCCAATCTCTTCCGCCACCGGTTCGGCCAGAGTGCCGTGCTGCACCGCCAGGCGGAAACCGTCGGCGGCCGCAAAGGTGAACCGGTCACCCGCCAGTTTGGCCTCCACCCCAGTCAGAACCGGTCGGGATTCCTCGGTGGCGGCGGCGAAAACAACCCTGGAAATAGCGTTCTTAAGGTCCTGCGAACCAATGCGGGCAGAAACACCCTCCTCCACCTGCGGAATCGGCGGGAAGTCGTCCGCGCTGGCGCCGTGAATCCTGGCTTCGGCGCGTCCGCACACCAGTTCCATCACGCCGCTGCCAGACTCCAGCTCCAGGTCTATGCGGTCGCTGGGCAGCGAGTTGACAAATTCGGTCAGCAACCGGGCCGGCAGGGTAATGGAGCCTTCCTCCTCAATCATGGCTCCTATCCACGTAGTTATGGCTATTTCCAGGTTCGTTGCCGATAGCTTCAGCATGGACCGGTCGGTTTCCAGCAGCACATTCTGCGTTATGGGCAGCGTGGCGCGGGTAGCCACCGCCCGCCCGACGATTGAAAGGCCGCGGCTGAGATTTTCTTGCAGGCAGGAGAGTTTCATATGCGGGTCACCTGATGAAGTTTAAGGCAAAAATTCAAGCTGATTTATAAAGCCTTCGGCGGGAATTTTATGCGATTAGAGACGGCAATGCAAAAGGCAAATGACATTAACTAGGAAACTTTACCAAAAAAAGCAGACACGGCGAGCCAGGAGGGTAAACCGAATGATATGGTGCACAATTTTGCGAGGAATCACCCGGCGTTCACCAGTTCTTTAGTTTGGTATAATGCTGAACAGCTTTCGACCACCATTGGAAGGACAATAGCCCATGACCGAGCTTTTGGCCCAGCTTGACGCCTACCTCCAGGAATTTACCGCCACCGTTACAGACGTGGTGGAGGGTGGCGTTGTTCTGGATCGCACCGCCTTTTACTCGGGTGGGGGCGGCCAGCCCTGCGATACAGGTACCCTGGACGACGGCAACCGGCGCTACCTGGTGAAGCGGGTGGGGCGCGCCGACGGCCAGATAGTCCACCAGATTGACGGCCCCCTTCCTGACTCGGGGGCTGCGGTTACCGGCCGAATAGACTGGGATACCCGTTACCGGCTGATGAGGACTCACACCGCCCTGCACATCCTTTGTGGGGTAGTTTGGCGGGACTACGGGGCCAAGGTTACTGGCGGCGATATGCGCCCCGGCGAGGCCCGTATGGACTTTGAACTGGAGCAAATGAGCGCCGAATTCGCCACGGAAGTGGAAGAAAAGGTCAACGCCGAAGTGGCTGCCGCCCGCCCCATCCACGTGAACGTCCTTTCTCGAGCTCAGGCCGAAGAAGTTCCCGATCTTATCCGTACCCGCATCAACCTGCTGCCTGCCACTATCCATGAGGTCAGGACTATCGACATTTCCGGTCTGGACTTGCAGGCCGACGGCGGCACTCACGTGGCAAACACCTCTGAAGTGGGGGCAATCAGGGTGGTAGGCCACGAAAGCAAGGGACGCATCAACAAGCGGCTGAGAATCGCACTGGACGAACCGGCTTAGTACTGCCTCACTGGTTAATTTCTGCCGCCCGGTACTTGGCTGATGGTTACCTGGTGCTTGGCTGATGGTAATTTGTACTGCAGGTCAGGAATCCCAGCCGTAGTATCTCCCCCATAATCTCTATCCGGCCCTGAAGAGCATCCATGACTCAAACCATAGTCGGCATCGATGTCGGCGGAACCTTCACCGACATTGCCATTCTCCAGGATGGCGTCCTGTCCGTCCACAAACTTCCTTCCACACCCGCAGACCCGTCCCAGGGCGTACGCCAGGGCATAGCCGAAATCGACGCCGGGCCGGCCCAATACGTCCACGGCTCCACCGTCGCCACCAACGCCCTGCTGGAAGGCAAGGGAGGCCGCACGGCCCTGGTTACTACCCTGGGCTTCGAGGATGTCCTGGAAATTGGCAGGCAGAGCCGGTCCGACCTGTACGACTTGAACCTGGACCGGGCCCCTGCCCTGGCCCCGTGGGAACTGCGCTTCGGGCTGCCCGAAAGGGTGGACTACAAGGGTGAAATCCTGGAAGACTTGCAGGATGAGGCTGTCGAGACCCTGCTTGGCCTGCTTCAGGAAGCGCAGGTGGATGGGGTAGCAGTGTCCTTCCTCTTCTCCTTCCTCAATCCCCTGCACGAAGAGAAACTCCTTTCCGCACTACGTCAGATGCGTGAAGCTCCCTTCATATCCGTTTCTTCCCAGGTCATACCCGAATTCCGAGAGTATGAGCGCACCAGCACCGTGGTCGTAAATTCCTACGTGGGGCCGGTAATGGCCAGGTACCTGGGCGAACTAGAACAGTCTCTTGGCAGCGGTCTGCGCATCATGCAGTCCTCGGGCGGCAGCATCACCGCCCGGCTGGCCTCGGAACAGCCCGTCCGCACCATACTCAGCGGCCCTGCCGGCGGAGTTGTCGGGGCCTTCCACACCGGCAGCCAGGCCGGCTATCCCGACATCATTACGCTCGACATGGGTGGCACCTCCACCGACGTTTCCCTCTGCCCCGGGCGCATCAAGGAGACGACGTCAGCCACCCTCGGCGGCTATCCTATCAGCGTGCCAATGATAGAAATCCATACGGTGGGCGCCGGGGGAGGTTCCATTGCCCGCGTCGACTCAGGCGGCGCCCTCGTTGTCGGTCCGGAATCGGCGGGTGCAGACCCCGGGCCTGCCTGCTACGGCCGGGGCGACCGCATTACCGTAACGGACGCCAACCTGGCGTTGGGAAGGCTGATGCCCGCCCAGTTTCTGGGTGGCCGGTTGACCCTTGACCGGGAACGGTCTCAGGCTCTCATCTCAGACCTGGCGCGGGAGATTGGGACTACCTCGGAAGACGCAGCCCTGGGCATCATCAGGGTGGTCAATGCCAACATGGAGCGGGCCATTCGCACCATTTCCTTGGAACGGGGCTACGACCCTCGCCTATTTACCCTGGTGCCCTTTGGCGGCGCCGGTCCCATGCACAGTTGCGAACTCGCCCAGGAGTTGGGAATCCCCCGGGTGCTGGTTCCCACTCACCCAGGTATTCTGTCCGCCCTGGGCGTCGCCATTGCCGACATCGTCAAGGACTACTCCCGCACGGTTATGCTTCGTGGGGAAGACATCAACCAGGTCAGGCTGGAGGAAGAGTTCCACGGAATGGAGGGCCAGGCCAGAGTCGAACTGCGGCAGGAAGGTCTGCCCGCCGACGAAATGGAATCCCGCCGCTACCTGGACGCCCGCTACGTGGGGCAATCTTTTGAGCTGACCGTCGACTACCCGTCCCTGTCCCGCCGCGCCGATCTGCAGCGCGCCATCGCTAACAGCTTCTATCAGGCTCACCTACAGCGCTTTGGCTACGCCGACCGCAGCGAGGCTGTGGAGATCGTCAACCTGCGCCTCAAGATGGAACTGGCGGTAGACAAGCCCCAGGCAGCCGTCCAGCAGCAGGGACAGGTCAACGGGTCAGCAGCCGAAATGGGCGAGACCGAGGTGGTATTCCAACAGGGAGCGTTTGCCGCCACTCTGTATAACCGGGACCTGCTGCAGCCTGGCAACCGAATAGAAGGTCCGGCGCTGCTGGTCCAGCTGGATACAACCATAGTAGTTCCACCGGGCTGGGGAGGAGTCGTAGACCTCCATGGCAACCTGGTACTGGAACCGGTTTAGGTTCAATCCATCATCCTTGAACGGCATTTCGGGGGCCTCCATACATGACAACTCCCCTTAAAGACCTGACCCACCTGCGCCTGTTATTTTCCTTCGCCCACCCCGACGATGAGGGGTTTGGCAGCGGCGGCACGCTGGCCATGCTGGTCGCCCGCGGTGCCCAGGTAACCCTGGTCTGTGGCACCAATGGCGACGTTGGAGAAATCAGCGACCCGTCGCTGGCCACGCCGGAGACCCTGGCTCAGGTTAGGCAGCAGGAATTGATAGACGCCATGGCTGTAACCGGCGTAACTGACATCCGCTTCCTCAACTACCGCGACTCGGGAATGGAGGGTACAGAAGATAACGAGCATCCCAACTCCTTGCACCAGGCCGATCCTAGGGTGGTAGTAAGCGCGCTGGTAGAAATTATGAAGGAGACCAGACCCAATGTAGTGGTAACCCACGATCCGTCGGGCGGGTATGGTCACCCGGACCACAAGGCCATGTGCATCCACACTTCGGACGCCTATGCGTTGGCGGCAAATGATCCGGAAATGATAGGATCTTATCTCTATTTCGTCTGTTTCCCCCGCAGCAACTTCCAGCGTATGTGGCGGAAAATGGTGGAAATGGATATCAGCCCACCCTTCGCCAGCCAGGACATCGACAAGGTGGGAACACCGGACGATGAAGTGACGACGGTTCTGGATATCAGCGAGTACGTTGACACCAAGATCGACTCCCTGAACTGCCACCGCACCCAGATTAACCCGGACGGCCCCTTCGCCCTGTTGCCCCAGGAAATGATGCGGGAAATCATGGGCACCGAATACTACACCCTCGTCTCCCCCAAGGATGCACCCGCCGAAGCGGACCTGCTGGGAGGTCTGTAGGTCAATTCTCCTCCACAAAGAGGCTCAAAGAAACGGAGTTTCACAGGGACTCATGGAAGTCAACGCCATTACACAGGCTATAATCGGTTCAGCTATAGAAGTACATCGTACCTTGGGGCCCGGTTTGCTGGAATCCGCCTGAGAAGAGTGTCTATGCCGAGAGTTGGAGTTACAGAAAATAAACTTTCAGCGTCAACTGGCTTTGCCCGTCAGCTATAAGGGATTGATGCTGGAATCCGGGTATAGGTTAGATCTTTTGGTTGAGAAGAACGTCGTTGTTGAAATAAAAGCTGTGAAACATCTGCTGCCGGTCCACTCCGCACAGGTATTGACTTACCTTAAGTTAGGTGGATGGCCGGCGGGCCTGCTGATGAACTTTCACTCGCCAACCCTGAGGGAAGGAATACGTCGTCTGATAAATCCTGAAGCCAAACTCTCAGATGTTCTATGAATCTCTGCTTCTCCGTTTCTCTTTGTGAAAGCCCCGGAGGATGATATGCCGGTTGACGCCATCAGCCTTGAAGTCTTCAAGAACATGTTCATCTCCGTCTCCGAGGAGATGGGCGTGGCCTTGCTCCGCACCGCCTATTCCCCCAACATAAAGGAACGGCGGGACTTTTCCTGCGCCATCTTTGATCCGGAAGGACAGATGGTAGCCCAGGCAGCCCACCAGCCCGTCCACCTGGGTGCCATGCCGGCATCGGTACAGGCTGCCCTGGACACCTTCCCCAATTCCCTCCGTCCCGGAGACATGGTTATCCTCAACGACCCCTACCTGGGCGGCACCCACCTGCCCGACATCACACTGGTCGCGCCCGTCTTCGTCACTGTCGACGGTGAAAAGCAAATGGTGGGTTTCGTTTCCAACCGGGGCCACCACGCCGACGTGGGAGGCATGACCCCGGGTTCTCTCCCTCTGTCCACCGAACTGTACCAGGAGGGTATGATTCTCCCTCCCATCAAGTTGGCCCGGGGCGGCCGCCTGAACCAGGAAGTAGTCCAGATTATCTGTCGCAACTCCCGCACCCCCGAGGAACGGCGCGGCGACCTGGCCGCCCAGATAGCCTCCATCCGGGTGGGTGAAAAGCGCCTTCAGGAAGTGGTGGAAAGGTACGGGGTTGCCGAAACCGCTGAACACATGGCGGCCCTGCTGGACTATTCGGAGCGCGTGACCCGGCAGGCCATCAGCCGCATCCCCGACGGCGAATACCGGGTGGTGGACTACATGGACGACGACGGCCTTACCGAAGAACCCGTACCCATCGCCGTAGCCATTACCATCGCCGGCGACTCAATGACCATCGACTTCACCGGAACCTCCCGGCAGCGCCCGGGGTGCATCAACGCTCCCCAGGCAGTTACCATGTCCGCCAGCCTTTATATGGTCCGCTGCGTGGTGGGCGACGATGCGCCGGCCAATCAAGGTTGCCTGCGCCCGGTAAACGTCATCACCCCCCGGGGTACCCTGGTAAATCCGGAACCGCAGCGAGGCGTGGCCGGCGGCAATGTTGAGACCTCCCAGCGCATCACCGACGTACTGCTTACGGCCATGGCCCAGGCCCTCCCCGAACTGATTCCTGCTGCCAGCCAGGGAACCATGAACAACCTCCTGATCGGCGGCCACGACCTGGAACGGGAACGGCCCTTTGTCTACTACGAGACGATAGGAGGCGGCATGGGCGGCCGGCCCACCAAGGACGGCATCTCCGGCATCCACACCCACATGACCAACACCATGAACACCCCAATTGAGGCCCTGGAGTTTGCCTTTCCGCTGCGATTGAAGCGGTACGCCCTGCGCCGCGGGTCCGGCGGCGACGGCCTCCACAAGGGCGGCGACGGCCTGGTTAGGGACGTTGAATTTCTCAGTCCGGCCCGGCTTACCATCCTGTCGGAACGCCGCAAGTTTCACCCGCCGGGCTTCCACGGAGGACATCACGGTCAGCCGGGTGAGAACGTCCTGCTCAAGGGCGGTTACGAGGAGGTCCACCTCGCCGGCAAGGAGACCCTGGACGTGGAAGCGGGCGACATCTTGAGCATCCGAACGCCCGGCGGCGGTGGCTGGGGACAGCCGGCGAGCAATACGCGAGAATAGTGAGGCGGCCTTCCCACGCCCAGCGTCAGCATTGACAATGTAGCTTTAGTTAGTGTATAGATTTTCTACAGAAAATTGGGTTCGGCGCCGGAGCCGAAATCACTGGTAATAATGGAGGAGGAGTTATGCCAGACGTCTACTATGTGAGGCCCAGCAATTTCCTGTCCGACTCTCGCGACAAGACTATAATTACCGGCGATTCCGAGGACGAGGTTCTCACCAAGGTGTACGAATATCTCCGTACCCCTGCCGCGCGGGAGCGCTACCCGGCGGTGGAGGACCCCACGGAACTGGAAAACAACATCCGCAAGTGCATCTTCGTCAAGGGCCAGAAGGTATTCGGCACCCGCGCTCCCGAGGGACACTAGTGGCTGTTTAGCAGGCAAGTCCCACCGGCAATGAACGGGGCCCCGGACTTCAATCCGGGGCCCTTACTTTTTCCCGACCGAATGGGCTTTGCCCTAGTTGCCGTCGTCGAAACTCACAATGACGATGGCGTTAGCGATCAGGGTGCCGTCGGTTCCCTCGTCATTAAGTACTTGCAGGCCGCCGTGTACTACGTTGATGAAGCCGGTGCCGTGAGGCAGCGTGGCGACAACTGCTTCGCCGTCCACCTTGCCTGGTTCCGGCACCCCAATGGTTACGTCAACCCGCATGTCGTCCGCCGTCTTGCCAATCAGCCGCTGAAAACCCAGGCTGCTGTGGTGCAGCGCATCAAAAACGGCCCGCTTGGCTGCGTTGGTATAGTCCAGGCCGTGAACGTCCACACCCATTCCCATTTCCGTTACGCATCGTACCAGTGCCATATCTCCACTCCTTCATTAAGAATTGAGGTTCTTACAAAATTACGCCGGCCCGCCAGAGGCGGGAGGGTGGCTCCCAAATGGAAGCGATGACTAGCCCCCGCCGCCGCGAACTTCCAGGCTGGGCTTGGTCATCTCTTCCGGATTCAACAGTTCAGAAAGCTGTTCCTCGGTTATCTCGGTTCGCTGCTGAGCAACTTCCCGTATGGTCTGACCGGTGGCAGCGGCCTCCTTGGCGATGGCCGCCGCGGCATCGTAGCCAATGGCCGGCGCCAGGGCCGTGCCCAGCATCAACCCCTTTTCCACCATGGCCGGACCCACGTCGGTGGCCTCTATGCCCTTGACGCACTGCTCGGCAAAATTGTTGGCCGAAGCTGCAAGCAGGGATATGGACTGCAGCAGGTTATAGGCCGCCACCGGCATCATCGTGTTCAGTTCAAAGTAGCCGCCCTGGCCGGCCAGGGTTACCGCAGCATCGTTGCCCACCACGTGGGCCGCCACCTGGATCACTGATTCGGAAATTACCGGGTTCACCTTGCCGGGCATTATGGAACTGCCCGGCTGCACCTCGGGCACTGTGATCTCCCCCAGGCCGGCCCTGGGGCCGCAGGCGATAAACCGGATATCGTTGGCAATCTTGTGCAGGCTTATGGCAATGGTCCGCAGTTCCCCGCTGGCTTCCACTATCCCGTCCAGGGTGGCCTGGGCCTGGAAATGGTTATCCGTCTCCCGGACGTTGACGCCGGCCACATCCGAAAGAGTCCGGCAGGTGCGGGCCGAAAACTCCGGGTGCGTGTTCACGCCCGTGCCCACCGCTGTGCCGCCCAGGGCCACCTCCGCCAGCGCATCCTGGGCCCGGCGAAGGCGTCGGACGCCGTTCTCGGCCTGCCCCGCGTAACCAAGAAACTCCTGCCCCAGCCGGACGGGAGTGGCATCCTGCAAGTGAGTCCGCCCGGTCTTTATAACCGGCCAGAACTCGTCCGCCTTTGCCTGTAATTCATCCCGCAGAAACTCCAGGCCGGGGATCAGGTCTTCATTGATAGCTATTAATGCCGCCAGGTGAATGGCGGTAGGTATTACGTCGTTGGAGGACTGGCCCAGGTTAACGTGGTCGTTGGGGTGTACAATCCGCGACCCCAGATCGCCCCCCAGCAACTGCGAGGCCCGGTTGGCGATGACTTCGTTGGCGTTGGTGTTGGTGGACGTGCCCGAACCGGTCTGAAAGATATCCAGCACAAAGTGGCTGTCCAGCTTGCCGTCGATCACATCCTGCGCCGCTTCGACGATGGCATTTCCGATAGTCTCATCCATTACGCCCAGCGACATGTTGGTCTTGGCGGCCGACTGCTTGATCAGGCCCAGGGCGCGGATGAAAGTACGGGGAAATCTCAGGTCGCTGATGGGGAAATTCAGCACCGCCCTCATGGTCGAAGCCCCGTACAGGGCATCGGCAGGCACCTCCATCTGACCCATGGAGTCTCGTTCTATTCTCACGTTGGGATTGCTGGTCGTCATTTCAGAAATACCGTCCTGCTGATTCTGTTCTGCTCGTTAAGCTGCCAGGAAGTCGCCTTACTTCCCTTCCCTGATCCAGTCGGCCACCCTTTCGCCGATCATAATTGTCGTGGCATTGGTGTTGGCGCGAATCACGTCGGGCATCACCGAAGCGTCCACCACCCGGAGACCATCCATACCATGCACCCGGCAGTACTGGTCCACCACCGCCATCGGGTCGTCCGCCGGCCCCATCTTGCAGGTCCCCGATGAATGGTGCTGTGTACCCACGTTCCGCAGCATCCAGTTGTCCAGGGCCTCGTCGGACGCCAGGTCCGCGTCCGTAGGGTTCAGTCGTTCCACGATTGTGTCGCTGAACAGCGGATGGTCGGCGATGCGCAGGCCCGTCCTGATGGCGCCCCGCATTCGCTCCCGATCATAGGGACTGGAAAGCCAGTCGTAGTTAAGGTCCGGCTGCACTCTCGGATCGGTGGAGGCCAGGCGCAGCCGGCCCGCGCTGACCGCGTTCTGGATGGCGGCGCTGAACCCAAAGTGAAAGTCGCTGCTCTCAATGACCACGTTGGCCGGCCGGTGCTCGCTGTTCATCAGGATGGGCGCCAGCTGAATGTCGCCGGTGGTGGGCGAGTCCTCCAGGCTGAACCGCAGTCCCACCTGTATGCTGGGAGCTAGTTCTTCAGGCGGATCACCCTTGCCCCGGAACAGGGTGAAACAGGAAGGATGATCGCGCAGGTTTTCGCCCACGCCAGGCATATCGTGGACCACTTCGATGCCAAACTCCCGCAGGTGGTCGGCCGGTCCCACGCCGGACAGCATGAGAATCTGCGGCGAAGCAATGGCCCCGCTGCTGACGATGATCTCCTCGCCTTCCACAACGAAAGTCTCTCCGCCGCTCTCGGCTTCAATGCCCACGGCTCGCTTCCCTTCAAAAACCACCCGGCGCACCGTAACGTCACCCCGGACCGTCAGGTTGAGGCGGTTACGCACCGGATTCAGGTAAGTAATGGCCGTGCTCATCCGCACGCCGTCGATATTATTGAGCGGACGGGCCGCAATGCCGCTGGAATCGGGATGGTTCTGGTCCGGATCCTGGCGGAACCCCAGGTCTACGCAGGCGTCATAAAAGGCAGTTGCGTGGGGAAGCCACTCCTCTCGCTTGTAGCGGCGTACCGGAATGGGCCCGTCGCTCCCATGAAAGTCATCGCCCGGGTAGTCCAGGTCGGTCTCGAGCTTACGGAAATACGGCAGAACCTTGAGATAGGCCCATTCATCGTTGCCCCAGGCCGCCCAGTTGTCGTAATCCCCGGGCACACCCCGGAAAAGGACCTGGCCGTTAATGGAAGTGGAACCGCCAATGGCCCGTCCCCTTGGCAACTGCACCTGGTCCGCTTGCAAGGGAGTAGCCGTCGCGGTGTACCCCCAGTTGTGCGGGCCATACGCCGACCGCCACATATTGTTCCCTTCCTTCAGGTCGACGGGAAGCTTGTCAAAGTCCGGGTAGTCCGGTCCTGCCTCCAAAAGCAGCACCGACCGGTCCGGGTCCTCCGAGAGCCTGGACGCCAGGACACAGCCCGCCGCCCCTCCTCCCACGATTATCACGTCATATTTCATACTGGGTAGCCCCTTCCACGTTTTCTAGCGGATTTACAATTGCCAATGTTATACCACAATCGTGGATTTCGGTGTATTGAAGAGAACCCTCCCTGGAGCAATCGCATCCTGATTCGAGGAAGGCGCTTGTTCCGGCGCCGAAGTGAACCTCGCCCTGGTAGAACCGGTCCGCCGCTGCGGACTTTTCCGGAGCACTGACAAGAGAGGCGGTGGCCCACCTCCGTCATTCCCCCCCTTGCCGGATGACTGGCACTTCCCCCTTGCCACCCTGCGTAACCCCCCACCATCATAAGAATACATGCTAGGAAAGAGAGGATGCCGGCGCGACCAACCCTGCCCTTGATGGCGCAACCCCTTGTGCCCGCCCCGGCCATAGCAAGCGCTCCCCTCGCTCTGTGGGAGGGGGCCAGGGCACGAGTGCAAACCCCAAATGGAACAAAATGGGACAGATTGGGACACTTTCAAGAAAATTCCGACTTCGTGCCCCCTCGCGTCCTTCGTGGGTAGAAAACAAAAGGAGATATACAACCTTGAGAACCCTCAGCGAAATCAGAAGAGAAATCCGCGCCCTGCAGCGCAAGTACCATAGGGAACTGACCATCTACCGGATGCGCCGGGTATCAGAAGAAGTCCATCACGACTACGCCCGCGCCGTAGCCGACCGCCAGGACCCTCCCAGGCCGCTGGAAATCATCCGCCGCATCGCCGACCGGGGTTTCCGTCTCACCACCTGGCTTCACCTGCACAACTACCTGGACGAGGTCAGGGAAGCGGGAGACATTCCCGAACCCCGGCGTATGCGGAACGTCCGCCTTTGGCGTGGCTGCTGGCCCTGCTGCCTTGGGCCTGGGAGACGAAGTACGACCATCTGCTGCTATGTGAACTCCCGCCACCAACACAGGAACCGGACCTGACCTTCCTCTGGGCCCGCTGGTTCGCCATGACATAACAGGACTTCCACCCTTGGGCCATGCCTTGAGCCAGGATGAATCTGCGTTGACTCTGAAACTCCTCCACCCTGGTTTGACCGAACGGAGGTTAAGCTACTTCTAACAAGCGCGCCTGTCGCCTCGTTCAGGACGATTGCAAAGTTCCCTCGCACCTGGTGGGAGAGGGTTAGGGTGAGAGGGAGTTAATCAATTGGCGAGAGTCCCACCCCATCCTGACCTTCCCCCGTCAAGGAGGAAGTCCGCTTCCGGCGGATTGGCATGACTTTGCAATCTCCCTTGCGCCTCGTCCGGTTCCCATTGACACACCGGCCTCCGGGTAATCATCATAACCGGAAGTATTCGTGACCCCGCTCGAGGTGAACAATGGCAAACCTGTCCGGCGCCCAGGCGTTGATCCAGTCCCTGGCCAGGGAAGGTGTGGAAGTGGTCTTTGGCCTGCCCGGTGTCCAGATCATGGAGATATACGACGCCCTGTACGAGCAGCCAGGTATTCGCCTGATCACCGTCCGCCACGAACAGTCCGCCGCTTACATGGCCGACGGATATGCCCGAACCACCGGCCGCGTCGGCGTGGCATTGGTTGTGCCGGGCCCCGGCGCCCTCAATGCCGCCGCCGCGGTGGGCACCGCCTACGCCACCTCATCACCGGTCATGCTGATTTCCGGGCAGGTCGATAGTGCCATGCTGGGCCAGAATCGTGGCGCTCTCCACGAAGTGAACGACCAGCTTGACGTGTTCAGGCCCATTACCAAGTGGAACGCCCGCACTACCAATGCCGAAGAGATTCCAAACCTGGTGCACATGGCCATGCAGCAGGTGCTCGACGGCCGTCCCCGGCCGGTGGAGATAGAAGTACCTTTTGACATCCTGCCAGGCTCCTACGACATTGACCTGCTGGAACGGGAGGGGACTATAAAACAGTCTCCGGACCCGGCCAGGGTGAAGGAGGCGGTGGAATTGCTGGCGAAGGCAGAACGCCCCCTGATCTGGGCCGGCGGGGGCTGCCGGGAAGCGGATATCACCGGAGAATTGGCTCAGCTTGCGGAAGCTCTCAATGCGCCGGTGATCACTACACCGGAAGGCAAGGGATCCATTCCTGAAAACCATTCCCTGTCCGTGGGCACTTTCTATTACGGTCACGGCGCTGCCTACTACACTCTGCCCCAATCGGATGTCATCCTTGCCATCGGCAGCCGCATGAACATGAACCCGCGCACCCCCTGGTCCCTTCGACCCGACCAGGTGGTCATTCGCATTGACGCCGACCCCGAGGAACTTGGCCGAAACGTCGAGTCCCGGGTGGGCATGGTTGCTGACGCCAAGCTCGGCGTCAACGACATACTGGCCGAATGGGGCGGCGCAACCGGCGCCAGCCAGTGGCAGGACTCCGAGCTGGATGAAATCCGGCGCAAGGCCGCCGAGGATACCCGGGAGCTGGCGCCGCTGCAGGTAGACCTCATTGAGACCATCCGGGCCGAACTGGACGATGACGCGATAATGGTGGCCGGCACCACGGAAGTTGCCTACTGGGGCCATCTGGCATTTCCGGTGCTCAAACCCCGTTCCTACCTTACGTCCAGCTACTTCGCCACCCTGGGCTACGCCTTCCCCACCGCCCTGGGCGCAAAGGTGGGAAACCCCAACCGTCAAGTGGTGGCAACCATTGGCGACGGCGGGTTTATGTACGCCAGCAGCGAACTTTCCACCGCCGTCCAGGAAGGCATCAACCTGGTAACGCTGGTATTCAACAACGGACTGCTAGGTGCTTCCCGCGCCGACCAGATGAATCGCTACCAGGGCCGCGCCATCGGGACGGAACTGCTCAATCCCGACTTCGCCCAGCTGGCCGAAGTCTATGGCGCCCTGGGCATCAGGTTGGCAGACCGGCGGGAATTGGGTCCGGCCCTTCACGACGCCCTGCGCGCAGAAAGGCCGGCAGTGATCGAGGTCCCTATGCCAAACCTCCGTCCTCCCTTCCAGACACCGCCTCACGGGCTGGACGCAGTGGTAGGATAGTTGAGAGAAGTTGCCACCCAGCTCCGCCTGACCGTCTAAGCGAATTATGCAAAAGTAACCGGCAACAGTAGGATCATGACTACATACCACGACCTGACGCGAATCAATCGGTACCGCGGCCAGAGTATCAGGCTGCTCAACGCCGCAATGAACGAACTGCGTGGCGGGAAGTGGACCCGTTCCGAGGAACTGCTGTGGGGCAGCCTGACCCTCGCCGTCAAGGGCGCGGCCCTCAGTCGTGGCGTGAACGTGGAGGACGATCCATCGGTCAAGGCATATGCGCAAACTCTGGGCAGCGAGTTGAGGGATAGGCGAGTCCGCGAAGCCTTCGATCAACTGGCATCCCTTACGGACTCCCTGGAAAGATCCCGGGAAACCCGCCGCCGGGTGGACCGGGTTTACCGCGTTCTTGAGGACATAGGGGGCGCCATCGAAAGGCTGTGGGACCTCGTGGACACCAACCTGGCCGCGCAGGATGGTGGGAGCTAGTCATCTCATGTCTCATCACCCAGGTCGGGAAGTCAAGCCCATCACTTTGGCCTCCGGCAACCCGGCTGAGGCGCCGGGTTGCTCCGGAAACGTCGTCATTCACACCCACGGCTGCAAGCTCAACCAGGCCGACAGCAGCAACCTTGCCCGCCGGTTTCGCCAAGCCGGCTATCGGGTAGTTGAAGACGTTAGTGAAGCCGACATTTACGTCCTGAACACCTGTACCGTCACCGCCACCGCCGATTCCAAGGCCCGGCAGACACTTCGGGCCGCCCGCCGCGCCAATCCCCACGCTATTGTAGTGGCCGCCGGATGTTATCCCCAGCGCGCTGCCGAAGAACTCGCCCAAATGCCCGCGGTTAATCTGGTCGTTGGGAACGAAGAAAAGGACGACCTGGCAGCCCTGGCCATCGAGGCCCACCGGGACCGTTCAGGTACCACTGCGGAACTTTTTCGCGACAGCTCCTCGTGGCCCTACGACGAAGACGCCGCCGGCAACCTGCCGGGGCGGACCCGGGCCATGGTGAAGATTCAGGAAGGTTGCGACCAGGTCTGCGCCTATTGCATTGTCCCAAGAGTAAGAGGGCGGGAACGAAGCATTCCTCCAGGACAGATCATCCGGCAAGTGAGACGATCCGTTGAAGAAGGGTGCCAGGAGGCAGTTCTCACTGGCACCCAACTGGGCACCTACGGGTTCGACCTACCCGGCGCGGATCTAAACCAACTCATTCGCCGGATACTGGAGGAAACAGACATCCGTCGGCTGCGCGTTTCTTCCCTGCAACCCCAGGAGATCGACGAAGAACTGCTCCACATTTGGACGAACCACCGCCGGCTTTGCCCCCATTTCCACGTCCCCCTGCAGAGCGGCAGCGACACTATCCTGAAGGCCATGCGCCGGCGCTATACAACGTCCCAGTTCGCTGAGACCGTGCAATTGATTAGATCCATGGTACCCGACGCCGGCATTACTACCGACGTTATAGTGGGCTTCCCGGGAGAGGGAGACAAAGAGTTTCAGGACAGCCTGGCCTTTGCATCGGAGATGGCATTCAGCGACCTTCACGCTTTCCCCTATTCCAGGCGGCCTGGCACCTCGGCAGTCTACCTCGAAGGCCATGTCGCCGATCAGGTCAAGCGGGAACGTATGCGGCAGATAATGCAGACCGCCCGCACCTCTTTTCAGGAGTTCAGGGCAAACCTCCTGGGTTCCACCAGGCCCGTGCTTTGGGAAGGGCGGGCAGGTAAAGACAGTAACCCAAGAGGCCTGACAGATAACTACGTCCGCGTCGAAATGGAACCATCCAAAGATGAAATGTGGTCGTCCGATCTGAGCAACAAAATCACGCCGTCGCTGCTAATCGAAATGAACGGCGATCTGGTAACGGCCAGACCTCTCCACTAGGTTATGTCCACCGGAAATGCGGCGTTCAACGACATTCCATTGACGTTTGGAAATTGAATCTCTAACGAAAGCTGGCCCCGCCGGTTTGGCGGGGCCAACAACAAACAGGTACCGGTATCTTAAGAATACACTGCTATGAAAAGTTCATTCTAGCCGCGACTCCCTACGGTCAGGTCTACCGGCGTGACGTACACCATCTCGCCCCGCCTTTCCAAGTATCCACTTTTGACATCATGCCCGTGGGAGAACCCCAGCAGCCACCCATACTTTTCGGCGTCCGTCAGGATTCCTCGCTTTTGCTCAAGGGAATTCTGTGGCGAGTAGTCGAATGCGGATATCACCGGCAGGTTAAGGTGAAAGGGAGTTGGCACCAGGTCCCCCAGGATGACCAGGCGTTCGCCACCATGATTGAAGAGGACC
The DNA here is from genome assembly GCA_028874075.1 of Chloroflexota bacterium. GTDB lineage: Bacteria > Chloroflexota > Dehalococcoidia > Lucifugimonadales > UBA3495 > Bin22. Next base: position 46,126 of record JAPPLU010000037.1, on the reverse strand, counting down.
AGTTGGTGCCCCACGGCCGGCCCGTCGCACTCAATTACCTGCAGTCCGGGCAGTATTTCGGTATCTCCATCCAATAGTTCCAGTTGCCCGCGTTCTGCTACCGGCATGAAGTGATCCGCCCGGTAGGCGAACCTGCCCCGTTCGCTGGGGTTCAGGGCTTCTTCCCAGGACGACCGCTGCACCATGTAGGTTGCCCTTGTAAAGGTAGGGACAATGGCCCCGGTCCGGTCCATTCGGGTGGCGCCGCCGCTGTGCTCAAACTGCATGTGGGTCAGAACAACGATGTCTATGTCCTTTGGCGTCAGGTTTGCCAGTTTAAGTTCCTTGAACAGGCGGTTGGTACCCAGGCCGTAGTGATCTCGATCTTTCTCGTCGTGGTTGCTCCCCACCCCGGTATCCACCAGGATCCATTTGTCGGCGATGCGCAGCAGCCAGCAGTTAAGGCCCAGCGTCACCCGATTCTTGCGGTCGGTGGGAGTCATCGTTTCCCAGACCATCTTGGCCAATTGGCCGTACAGCGCACCGCCGTCCACTTTGAAGGTCCCATCGCAAAGAATGTTTGCTTTCGTTAAACCCATATACCCACCTCACCTCCAAAAGTCCGTCCAAACCGTACCTTTTCACCAATGCCTTCCCACAAGAATTCAGCTACTATTCCTGCTGCCTTAGCCATTAGCACTCGGGCTGAGCAAGATTCCTGGCAATTGAACTAGCAGCCGGTCCCCTCAACGGGGTAAGCCAGTCAGCCTCAGTTGGCGGAACCTGTTGCCTCGCCGGAGAGCAGGTAGATTCAACAATAGAGGCAATCGGGTCTCTAAGAAAAATGCCGCACCCGACCGGGAAGGATCAGTCCAACGGTTTCAGGCGAAATTACCCCACGAGTAACAGGTTAAGAGGCGCCCCATTAGGGGTTGTCAAGGCAAATTTCAAAAAAGTTTGAAATTTGGAAAAATCTTCATCTTCTTGGCAGCCAGTCTGCTCTTTCATTCTAAACACATCGCCACCTGAGGCTAAAAAATAATTTGGGAATTGGGGGGTGACTTTATCAATTCCCTGGAAAGAATCCGAAACAAAGTCCACGAACTGCTTGAGGTCGGCCAGTCGGGTGATCGCCTGGACCGGGCGATCGACTATTTCATCATTACTCTGATCATTGTCAATACGGCCGCCCAAATTCTGGAGACTGTCGACTCCGTCTATAACGCGGCTCCCTGGTTCTTCCCGATCCTGGAAATTGCCTCAATGATAATCTTTACGGTGGAGTACCTCCTTCGCATCTGGTCATGCACCTCCGAGCCTCATTACTCCCACCCATTCTTTGGCCGCCTGCGTTTCGCTTTCACTCCTTTGCTGATAATAGACCTGCTGGCCTTGCTGCCCTTCTTCCTCCCCTTCCTTGGGCTGGAGGATCTGAGAAGTCTGAGAGCGTTGCGTTTGCTGGCATGGGCCGCCCGGCTGGGTCGCTATTTTGAGGGCATCCGTACCCTTGGCAAGGTGCTACAGAGCAAGGCGATGGAGCTTGCAACGGTCGTGATAGTCCTGGCCGTAATGCTTGTGCTGGCTTCGTCGATGATGTTCTATGCGGAACACCGTGCTCAACCCGATGCCTTCGCCAGCATTCCCGAGGCCATGTGGTGGAGCATCATCACCCTGACCACCGTCGGATACGGCGACGTATCGCCGGTAACGCCCCTGGGCAAGGTCATGGCCGGCATCATTGCAGTGATGGGCATCGGCATGTTTGCGTTGCCGGCAGGCATCCTTGGCTCAGGATTCTTGGACGAAATTCAAAAGAGGAACCAGGAAGCGCGCTATTGCCCACACTGCGGCCTATTGATTGAAGACTAAGGCTAAAGGCTTTGGAAATGCCGGCCCGCAATGGGCCGACGGCGACAATCATCAAAGACATGCTACGTATTCAACACCCTACAGGTTCCTTCTCGGAGGGTTTCTGCTATAACCCCACAAACATAATGCAAAATTGACACTTCCTTTCCGGCGTACCTACAATTGCGGAGAAGCAAGGTATTGCATTGTTACGTCTGACCGGAGGACAACATGGCTGAATTGCTGGGGCTGGGCTGCTCTCACGGGCCCATCATTCTGACTCCTCCCGAAGTGTGGGCCAGGGGAAGGGAACGAGTCTTCGCCCGAATACCCGACTACGAAGCGCCGGCCCAATTGCTGGAGGAATTGGGGCAGGACAACGGGCTTAGCCAGGACATTGACGACCAGAAGAAGGTGGTAGCAGCGTTTCACATTTTGCGCGACCGTCTTCACGAATGGGAGCCGGATGTTCTGATGATCATTGGCGACGATCAGGCGGAGAACTTCAGGCAGGACAACCTGCCTCCCTTCTGCCTTTACACCGGCGCAGAGGTGGACGGCTATCCCTTCCAACGCGCCGCTGCCCGAACCAACCTTTGGAACGCGGCGCCGGAAACGAAGTTCACTTTCCAATGTCCCAAGGACTTCTCCCGGGATATGCGCAACTTCCTGATTCGCGACGGCTTCGATATGTCATCGTCCAGCGAACTCAAGGGTTGGGAATGGGGCCTGGCCCACGCGATCATTAACCCGCTGGTCTTCCTTGACCCGGACGGAAAGTTCCCACTGCTGCCGCTGTTCGTCAACTGCTATGGTGAAGAAGCGGGGCCGGACTATCCGCCGCGTCCGACACCAAAGCGGTGCTACGAGCTGGGCCAGGGCATCCGCAGGTTCCTGGATACCAGGGACGAAAGGGTGGCTGTGGTAGCATCATCCAGCTGGTCGCACAGCTTCCTGGCCCACAAGTTCCGGTGTTGTGCCATCGATATCGAGACCGACCGCCGGAATCTGGAATGGTTGCGCACTGGCCAGGGCCACAAACTGGCCGAGCTTACACCTGAAGAGTTACAAGAGTCGGGGGATCACGAAATTCTCAACTGGATTATTGCCCTGGGCATACTGGGCGACACGCCCGCGGAAATCGTAGATGTCCGCGAGTCCCACACCCAGTTGGCCTACCGGGTGGCGGCAGTCTGGAACTGAACGGCCACCAATCGAACCAGATGAAGCAAAATTGCCGCGCCAGCCTCTAGGTTGGCACGGCAACTTTTTTCTATCCCTGCTTACTTACTCCGCCTGGTGGTTATACAACTGGGAGGGGCCCATCCTGCCGCCAAGTGGAAAAGGTGTGGTGTCCGACCGGCTAAACTCCGCTGCCGATACGTTCTTTACCTGAAAGACTGTCCAGCGCCCACTGCAGTCTGGGCCCTACGCGCTCCCTTCCCAGTACCTCCAGCGTCTCAAAGAGCGGCGGCGATACGTTGCGCCCCGTGGCCGCCCAGCGCAATGTACCAAAGAACCGGCGTGGCGTAAGTTCCAGTTCCTCCCCCAGGGACCGCAGCAGTCCTTCAAGCGCTTCGGTGCTGAAATCGCAGTCGCCAAGGGCCAGGATTGATCTCTCCAGGGCCCGAACCGTCTCTTCCTCTGTCATACCGCGCTGCACCAGGTTGGCGGAGTCGTATACGGGTTGCTCTTCCAAAAAGTAGGAAACCATCTCCGGCGCTTCAGTGAGCACCTTTATTCTTTCCTGAACCAGGGGCACAATGCTGAGCAGGTATTCTCGGTCCACCGGCAGCAGGTTGGACGGCAGTCCCTGCTCCAGGAAGGGGAGCATGGCATCTGCCAGAGCCTCAGCCGTCATTTCGCGAATGTAGACGCCGTTCATCCAGGAAAGTTTCTCCCGGTCGAAAATGGCGGCCGGCTTGCCCACCCGGTCTAGGGTAAAGTTCTCGGTAATGGTCTCTATGGGCATAACTTCGGTCTTGTCGTCCAGCGACCAGCCCAGAAGCACCATGAAATTGCGCAGAGCTTCGGGCAAAAAGCCATCGTCCCTGTATTCCAAAATGGACGTGGCGCCGTGGCGCTTGGACAGTTTCGCCCGGTCGGGACCCAGGATCATGGGCAGGTGGCCGTGTTCGGGTGGTTCGTAGCCCAGCGCCCGGTACAGTTGCAGGTGGCGGGGAGCGCTGGACAGCCACTCCTCGGCCCTTAGCACGTGACTAATCTCCATGAAATGGTCGTCGGTCACCACCGCCAGGTGATAGGTGGGAAAGCCGTCGGACTTCAGGAGGACAAAGTCGTCCACCAGTTCGTTTTGCCACTCCACGTCGTCGCGTATGAGGTCGTGAAGGTGAGTTATCCCGCTGTCCGGCATGGCGAATCGCACCACGTAGGGCGCGCCCTCGTCTTCCAGGATGCGACGTTCCCCGCCGCCCAGGTGCTTGCAGCGCCCGTCGTAACCCAGGGCCACCTTGTCCCGCTCCTGCCGGGACCGAAGTTCGACCAGGCGTTCCCGCGTACAGTAGCAGCGGTAGGCGTCGCCCTGGGCAATCAGCCGTTCTGCCTCTGCGTGGTAAAGGGGCAGGCGCTCAGACTGGAAGTAGGAGCCGAAATCGCCGCCCACCCTGGGACCCTCGTCCCAGTCGATGTCCAGCCATTCCAGGCCGTCCAGGATTCCGTCCACTGCGCCGGGCACCAGCCGCTCCTGGTCCGTGTCTTCAATCCTGACAACGAACTTGCCCCCGTGGTGGCGGGCAAAGAGCCAGTTGAACATGGCCGTGCGTATATTGCCAATATGGGGCATTCCCGTGGGACTAGGGGCATACCTTACACGGACTTCATTGGCCAAAACTATCCTCCTGGAGCGCCTGGGCTGTCGACCATCTGAACGGGAAACGGATTCTATCCTGCCCCGGAATCGCCGACCTTGCCTTTTCCAATGCTCTGGACGCCGTTAGCTTCCCCCGCGGGACTGCGATTGCTCAATCCTGGCCCAGGAATCCCGTAAAGAAACGGTACGGTTAAATACCGGAGCCCCCGGTCCGGAATCCCTGGTGTCAACACAAAAATAACCCTGCCGCTCGAATTGGTACCGGCTTCCCAACTCCGCGTCTGCCAATCCCGGCTCCACCTTGCAATCAATAAGAGTCTGAAGCGAGTCCGGGTTTAGCAGCGAGATAAAGTCCCGGCTGTCTTCATCCCCTTCGTCCGCATCCCGCAAAAGGTAATCGTACAGGCGCACTTCAGCCTGCAGGGCGTGGCGGGCTGAAACCCAGTGCAGGGTGCCCCGTACTCGCCTTCCGTCAGGCGTCGAACCGCCTACCGACTCCGGATCATAGGTGCAGTGAAGTTCTATTACCTCGCCTGTCTCTGGGTCTTTCACCACTTCCTGGCACGTGATATAGCAGGCATATCGCAGCCGGACCTCCCGGCCCGGGGCCAAGCGGAAGAAACGCGACGGAGGGTCCTCGCGGAAATCATCCCTTTCAATATAGACCTCACGGGAAAAGGGCACCTTGCGCGACCCCATTGACGGGTCCTCCGGGTTGTTCACAGCGTCGAACTCAAGAACCTCGCCTTCAGGGAAATTGTCGATGACCACTTTCAGAGGATTCAAAACCGCCATAACCCTGGGCGCGTGCAGATTCAGGTCTTCACGTATGCAGTGCTCCAGCAGGGCCATGTTCACCACCGTGTCCCGTTTGGAAATGCCCACGTGCTCGCAAAAGGTGCGTATGGCCTCCGGAGTATAGCCCCGACGACGCAGCCCGCTGATGGTTGGCATCCTGGGATCGTCCCAACCGGACACGTAGCCACCCTCCACCAGCTGCAGCAAGCGGCGCTTACTCATTACCGTATTGGTCAGGTTGAGTCGGGCAAACTCGATTTGCTGCGAACGGTAGACGTCCAGCGCTTCCAGCGTCCAGTCATACAGGGGGCGGTGGTCCTCAAACTCCAGGGTACATAGGGAATGGGTGATGTTTTCAATTGAATCGGACAGAGCATGGGCGTAGTCGTACATCGGATAGATGCACCATTTGTCGCCTGTACGATGGTGGGTGGCACGCCTGATCCGGTAGATCGTGGGATCGCGCATGTTCAGGTTGGGCGACTCCATGTCTATCTTGGTCCTCAGTACATGAGCGCCGTCCTCAAATTCGCCGTCCCTCATCCGCCGAAACAGGTCCAGGTTTTCCTCCGCCGACCGGTTACGGTAAGGGCTTTCCCGCCCGGGCTCCGTCAGCGTACCACGATAATCACGTATTTCGTCCGCAGACAGGCTGTCCACGTAGGCCCGGCCGTCCAGAATAAGCTGCTCGGCAAAGCTGTAGAGCGCGTCGAAATAGTCCGAAGCATAGTAAAGGTGAGACCCCCAATCGAAGCCCAGCCAGCGTACGTCCTCCTGGATGGAATTAATGTACTCTATGTCCTCACGCAACGGGTTAGTGTCATCGAAGCGCAAGTGGCACACGCCACCATCATATTCCGAAGCCACGCCGAAGTTAAGACAGATTGACTTGGCGTGACCGATGTGAAGGTAACCGTTGGGTTCGGGGGGAAAGCGGGTTACCACCCTTCCGTCATACTTGTTGGATTCCAGGTCATCTTGCACGATGGCCCGGATGAAGTCAGTTGAAGTGCTTTCCGAAGTGCTTTCCGGGGATGTCATTCAGGTCGCTTCCTCAGGTACGTAGTTCTTACGCCGGCGGCGCATCCAGCATATTCTAGCACGGTACATATTACGGGTTTAGAGTGACTAGTTAGGCGAAAATTCAAGCGCACCCCTTTTCCGGCGCGTTAAACGTCCGCCTGACATTGCCTCAGGGCCGTCAATACCTGCTGCAATTCCGTGGGCAAATCTGACTTGAAAGAAACATCCTTGCCCGAACGGGGATGCCTGAAGCCCAGCGCATTCGCGTGGAGAAAATGCCGGGCCAGGTCGGGGCTTCGCTTGCCGTAGACCCCGTCTCCAAATAGGGGGTAACCCAGGTAGGCCAGGTGCACCCGGATTTGGTGGGTCCGGCCCGTCTCCAGGTCCAGTTCCAGCAGGGCGTGGCCCCTCAGCTCTTCCAACACCCTATAGTGAGTACGAGATTCCCGGCCGCCCAGGACAACGGCCATGCGCTGGCGGTGCCTTGGGTCTCGGGCTATCGGGACATCCACCGTACCCTTATCTTGCGGCGGCATTCCTACGGTAAGTCCGAGGTAGCCCTTCCGGATTTCCCGTTCTTTTATTTGACCCGAAAGACTCTGGTGCGCCCTCTCCGTCTTGGCTACCACCATAAGGCCGGATGTGTCCTTGTCCAGCCGGTGCACTATGCCCGGGCGGTGGATCCCCCCAACGCCCTGGATGTCAGGACAGCGCGCCAGCAGGGCATTCACCAGCGTCCCATCCGGATGGCCCGGACCAGGGTGAACCGAGAGGCCGGCGGGCTTGTCCACTACCACAATTTCGGAGTCCTGGTACACCAGGTTCACGGGTATGGACTGGGGCGAGACGTCATATTCCCTGATCGGCGGTATCGTCATCACAACACGGTCGCCGCCCTTCACACGCTGGGCCGGCCTTGCCTGCTGCCCGTTTATGCTCACCCAGCCTTCGCTGATCAGCGAATGAAGGCGGCTGCGGGTCATATCCCTTTCCCGCTCGGAAAGGAATCGGTCCAGCCGGGCACTGTCCCCCGACGCGATGAACTCCTTCACCCTGGTTTCCAGATCCTTCTGCATCTTGAAACACTACCGTCTTAATGCCCTGCGCGAGAGCCGGCGGCCCCCTGCGACGTACCCAGATGTGCGGCAACCGGCCCGCCGGCCGGAATGAAACCGACCGCAGCGAGCGCACCGGCCCCGCCGCTTCAGGCTGTAGTCTCTGACAGTTTCCGTAACTGGGTTGGCCGCTCTTCGCCCAGGCTGCAGGATTATCCAACCCAGCAGCAATAGCCCGCAAATGATCGAAGAGTCCGCCAGGTTGAAAATGGGCCAGGGACCCACGTCAATGAAGTCCGTCACCGCTCCCAGCCGGAAGCGGTCCACCAGGTTTCCCAGCGCGCCGCCAATCTGCAGTCCCAGGCTCAGCCTGAGCAGATTGGTAGGTCTGGGCTGGCTTTGATAGATCATCGCCAGCACAAATATGCCGACGAAGGAAATTACGATCAGCGGGGTGTTATGCCCCTGGAAAAGGCCAAAGGCGCTGCCCGTGTTTTCGGCATGGGTGAATCGGAAAAAGCCGGTGGCGGGATAAGAAGACCCAAAGGGCAAAAACGCCCGGACCAGAAACTTGGTGAGTTGGTCCAGCAGGAAGAAAATTGCCGCCAACTGCAGCAGGTCAAAGTCCAGGAAGATGGGGCGCTTACGAAATACTGCGCTGCTACTTTCTTCGGGAAGCGCTTCAGTAGGCTGGCCACTGTTTCCCGATTCCGAGACTTCCCCGGTTGGCTCCGTCCTGTCAACGCTAGGTGGGCCAGCCTCCGCCAGGCTTTCGCCGCCAGTTTGTGTCGACGTAGCTTCCTCTGATCCACCGGCTGCAATATGCGGGTTACCCGAAGGGCATGCTTCGCGATTGGCCGGGGTCTCCATTAGTTGGCTACTTCAGGCTCTCGGCAAAAAACTCGGCCACCGGCCCTGCCGCTTGACGTTCCATACCGCCCCAGAAATGGTCGGCTCCGTTTACAACTTCAAACTTGGGCGCGTTCTCGAATTCGTCCAGATTTTCTTGCAGGTTCTCGGCCTCTACCAGCTTGTCCCGGCTGCCGGTGATGATCATGGTAGGAGTCTTGGCCTTCTTTAGAGGAGTATCCGAAAGGGCCCGTATGTTGGGCGATACCAGGGCGATTGACTTGGCCTTTTTCTGAACGTCCTTGCTCCCCAGGATAACTCCGGTTCCAAAGGAGTAGCCCACCAGCCCCAGCTTGCGACCGTCGACGCCATTCCAGGCCTTCATCAACTCGAAAGCGCCCAGCACTTCCTGGTATTCATTCTCACCCTTGGAGTGTTCGCCTTCGCTATTCCCCACGCCACGGAAATTGAACCGGATGGTGGCAAAACCCTGCTCCACCAGCGTAAAAGACAGGGCTATCACCACGTTGTTGTCCATATTGCCGCCAAACAGCGGGTGGGGGTGGCAAATAACGACACCCGGGACGGGACTGCCCACGTCGTCCGGAGTGGCAACTATTCCCTCAAAATTGAGACCTTTGGCCTTAAAGCTGACCGCGCTCTGTCGCATTTGCCGTCCTCCAGTTTGCCAAGTCGGCTTGAACCCATATTAGAAGACCGCATAGAGTTTGGCAAGGAATCCTGCTAGAATAACCGCCACTTGCCCTGTGGGAGAAACCTGATGAAAATCATTGACTTGAGAAGCGATACCATTACCCATCCTACCGACGAAATGCGGCGCGCCATGGCCGATGCTGAGGTGGGCGATGACGTTTACGGGGAAGACCCATCCATCAATTTGCTGGAGCAGCGAGCCGCCCAATTGCTGGGCAAGGAAGCGGGGTTGCTGACTGCCAGCGGCACCATGAGCAACCTGGTAGCGGCGCTGGCCTACTGCCACCGTGGCGATGAAGTAATTATGGGCGACCAGGCCCACATGTTCTGGAACGAATCGGCCGGTATTTCCGCCCTGGCCGGAGCCCAGGTCAGGTTGGTGCCCAACGACGACCAGGGCCGACTGGACCCGCAGGACGTGGCCGACGCCATTCGACCCCGCGGCAACGTGCACATGCCTCCGACAACCCTGGTGTGCCTGGAAAACACCCACAATCGCTGTAGCGGCGCAGCCCTGACACCTGGCGACACCAGGCGGGTGGCCGACGTGGCCCACGATGCCGGCGCCAGCGTTCACATGGACGGGGCGCGCATCTTCAACGCCGCCGTAGGCCTGGAGGTGCCGCCCAGCGAACTGGTAAAGGATGTGGACGACGTCTCCTTTTGCCTCTCCAAGGCGCTCAGCTGCCCGGTGGGTTCCGTTCTTTGCGGCTCCGAGGAGTTCATTGGCGAGGCCCGGCGCTGGCGCAAGATGATCGGCGGAGGCATGCGGCAGGCCGGGGTTCTGGCCGCTGCCGGCTTGGTCGCCCTTGACACCATGATCGAACGCCTGGCCGACGACCACGCCAACGCCCGCCGACTGGCCCAGGGCCTGGCCAGCATCCAGGGCCTCAACGTGGATCCGGAGAGCATCCAGACCAACATTGTCATTTTCGAGATTGACCCATCTGTAGGAACTGCGCCGGAGGTCCTCCAGTCATTGGCTGAAGCCGGCGTTAAGGTCTCCCTTTCCCGGACCCAGACATTGAGAATGGTGACCCACCGGCAGGTTGATGGCGCCGACGTGGATGACGCGCTGGCGAGAGTGGGTGACGTAGTAACGGAACTGAAGCAGCGCAACGCCTCCTGACCGGAGTCGCCGTTGGCTGGAACACTTGACTAACGCAGAGCTTGACTAACGTAGAAAAGGAAGTCGAAAAATGGCCGATGTCGCTTTGGACAAGTCAACTACTGCCCTTCTGATCGCTGACTTCTATGCCGAAATGATGAACACTATTCCCCATGCCATAGACCGGGGGGTGGTGGAAAAGACCCGTGCACTGCAGCAGGCTGCCAGGGATGCCGGCATCATGGTCTGCTATTCAGCCACCGTTTTCCGGACGGGGTATCCGGAAATCAGCGACCGCAACAAGACATTCAGCCAGCGCAAGGCGTCGGGCCAGCCTGCGGTCAGCGACCCGATCCAGGTAATCCATGAGGCCGTTAGCCCTGTTGACGGGGAAGTCGTGGCCGGCAAGCACCGGGTAAACGCCATGTTCGGCACCGACCTGGAAATGTCCCTGCGGGCCAACAACATCGAGACTCTGGTCATGCTGGGCTACGCCACCAGCGGGGTGGTTCTGTCCACCACCCGCTACGCCGCCGATGCCGACTTCCGGTTGATTATCGTCGAGGATTGCTGTTCGGACCAGGACCCTGAGGTCCATGACTTCCTGACCCAGCGCATCTTCCCTCGTCAGGCCGATGTCGTCCTGGCTGCCGACGTGATTCAAGCGCTTTCCGCCTGATTTGCGGCATCGCCGCCCCACCATTCCCGCATCCGCTCTTCAATTTCCCGCTCCTTTCCCTGGGGAGCGGGAAAGTAATATCTGGCGTCCCGCAGCGAAGGGGGCAAGTATTCCTGCTCAACAAAGTGCCCGGTGTAATCGTGGGAATAGCGGTATCCCTTGCCGTAATCCATGGCCCTCATTAGGCCCGTCACCGCGTTCCTCAAATGCAGGGGCACCGGATCGTTGGGCTTCCCCCGCACATCCGCCAGCGCCCGCTCCAGGGCCATGTAGGCGGTATTGCTCTTGGGGGCGGTGGCCAGGAATACCGTTGCTTCGGCCAGGGGAAACCGCGCCTCGGGCATGCCCAGGAAGTGAACCGCCTGCTGGGCCGCCACGGCCAGGGGAAGCGCCTGCGGTTCCCCCAGGCCAATGTCCTCCGAGGCCAGAATTACCAGCCGCCGGGCAATGAACAGGGGGTCTTCGCCAGCCTCCAGCATGCGGGCCAGCCAGTAAAGTGCCCCATCGGGCGATGAACCCCGCACCGACTTTATGAAGGCTGAAATGGTATCGTAATGGCCCTCCCCCGCCTTGTCGTATAGAGGTGACCTGCGCTGCAAAGCATCGGAGATTACCTCGACCGTAATAGCATCGCCCCCGCTGGGATCCGAGCTGATGGCAAATGCGGCGGTCTCCAACGCATTAAGGGCAACCCGCGCGTCGCCGTTGGCGATGTTCACCAGGTGGTCCAGTGCCTCGGCTTCCAGGGACAGATTCAGCTCGCCCAGCCCTCGCTGACCATCCTCCAGCGCCCGCCCTACGATGCTCGCCACTTCCTCCCCGGTCAGTGCTTGCAGCGCAAACACCCGGCAGCGGGACAGCAAGGGGGCGTTGACTTCGAAGGACGGGTTTTCAGTAGTGGCGCCTATAAAAGTTACAGTGCCGTCCTCCACGTGGGGCAGAATTACGTCCTGCTGGGCCTTGTTGAACCGGTGAATTTCGTCGACGAACAGGATGGTGCGTCGCTGGTACATGCCCTGGCGGTCGCGAGCCTCGGCCACAATCCGGCGCAGGTCGGCAACCCCGGAGGTCACCGCGCTGACCGGTTCAAAGTGGGCCTCCGTTACGGTAGCCACCAACCGGGCCAGCGTAGTCTTGCCGGTTCCCGGCGGTCCCCACAGGATAAATGAAGGAAGGCGGTCCGCGGCTATCGACCTGCGCAACACCCGGTCGGCGCTGAGGATATGCTCCTGACCGACAAATTCGTCAAAGTTACGGGGACGCATTCGTTCGGCCAGCGGCGCGGTTGAGCCGGCCCTCTGCTGTCGGCCAAATTCAAACAGGGAATCTGGGGTTGTCAATGTCGCCTACTTGAAGTGCGGAATTACCTCTTCGGCAAACAGCCTCATTGAGGCGTGTACATCCTCGTTGGGCACCAGCCCCCCGGTGGCAAACCAGCACATGATTTCATCTGCGCCCAGCAGTTCAATGATGGATTCCAGCTTGTCTATGACCCGTTCCGGACTGCCGATGGCGGAAAGCTCGGTGGAAACGTGCTCGTAGCTAAGGTCTCGTACCCGCCCGGTAACTACCCGCGAACGGTTGACCTGGAGGTTGGACAGATAGTTGCGAACACTGCCTTCAAACCCCTGCGTTGAACTGCCGTCCTCGTCTTTGGTGGTGTGGACCAGCACATTGACGTTTACTCGCTTGGCGCTGCAGTCGTGGCCGTGTGCCTTTAGCTCATGGCGATACTCGTCCAGCCCTGCCTTGGCGCCCTCCAGCGAGACGACGATGGGTGCAATCAGAATGTTGTGGCCTAGTTCCCCGACCAGCGTAAATGTGTCGTTGCTGTTGGAAGCAATGTAAACCGGCGGGTGCGGCTGCTGGTAGGGTTTGGGCACCACCCGCACGCCCGACACCTGGTAATACTTGCCTTCGTAGTTCAACTCGTCCGACTTCCACGCCTCCAGCACCATATCCAGGCCCTCAACGAACCGTTCCCGCCCCTCTTCTACGTCAACCCCGTAACCCTGGTACTGTCGCAGCATGGCCCCCCGGCCGGTGCCCAGGATGGCCCTGCCATGGGAAATCACATCAAGGGTTGCAAACTCTTCTGCCAACCGCACCGGGTGATGCAGCGGCATCAGGTTCACCGCAGTGGCGATCTTCAGTTGTTTGGTTGTCTGGGCGATAGCGGAACCCAGGAGCAGGGGAGCCGGAAGAACGGAAAACCTCGGATTGAAGTGCACTTCCGCCAGCCACACCGAGTCAAACCCCAACTGGTCTGCCAGTTGCGCCTGGGAGATGGTGTCGGCGTAACGCTCCGCCGGCGACTGGTCATCGGCGCAGGGAAGCTGGTAAAAGATTCCGAATTCCATGCCTGGCTCCTGAATTTCACCCGCCAATCCTGTGGGGTTGGCTTGAGTCTTGGCGCCCTCGCTGCCTTGCCCTGTCCGGCGAAGTGGGCTGTTCTGCTACAAAGGTATATTCCCGTGCTTCTTGGCTGGCAGGTTGTCCCGCTTGTTCCGCAGCATCTCCAGCGCGCTGATGATGCGGGTCCGCGTCTCTGCGGGGTCAATCACGTCATCGAGAAAGCCCTGGCCTGCGGCAATGTAAGGGTTGGTGAACTTTTCCTGGTAGTCCGCTATCAATTCCGCTCGCCTGGCATCAGCATCCTCAGCGCCGGCAATATCTTCCCGGTAGATTATGTTCACCGCCCCGTCGGGCCCCATCACCGCGATCTCCGCAGACGGCCAGGCCAGGTTTATGTCCGACCGCAGGTGCTTGCTGCTCATCACAATGTAGGCCCCACCGTACGCCTTGCGGATGATGACACTGATCTTGGGCACCGTGGCTTCGGAATAGGCATAGATCAGCTTTGCGCCGTGGCGGATTATGCCTCCGTACTCCTGGTCCACACCAGGCATAAATCCGGGCACGTCAACCAGCGTTACCAGCGGGATGTTGAAACAGTCGCAGAAACGCACGAACCGGGCGGCCTTGGCCGAAGCGTCAATGTCCAGTACGCCGGCCAGGTACGAAGGCTGGTTGCCGATAATGCCCACCGTGCTGCCGTTGAACCGCCCGAACCCTACCACCACATTGGGCGCAAAGTCCGGCTGGACTTCAAGGAACTCCTCGATGGGGACCTCCTCCAGTTCCTCCTCGCCGCCAATATCCACTATGCGGTAGATTATGTCTCGGATGTCGTACGGACGGTTGGGCTCGTCGGGCACCAGGTACCGCAGATCCGGGTCAATACGGTTCACCGGGTCTCCCAGGGGCAACAGCGGCGGATCCGCCAGATTATTGGATGGAAGGAACCCCAGCAGCCGCCTTACTTCCGCCAGGCATTGGTGCTCACTGTCGTACACAAAGTGCGCCACCCCGCTGCGGGTGGCGTGAGAGGTGGCCCCGCCCAGCTCCTCGTGGGTAACTTCCGCGCCGGTAACGGCTTTCACCACGTCGGGGCCGGTAATGTACATCTGGCCGGTTCCCCTGACCATGAAAATGAAATCGGTTATTGCAGGTGAATAGACTGCGCCGCCGGCCGACGGGCCCATAATTACGGAAATCTGCGGAATCACCCCCGAATACAGGGTGTTGCGCAGAAAGATATCTCCGTAGGCCCCCAGGCTGATGACTCCCTCCTGGATGCGAGCTCCCCCTGAGTCGTTGATGCCGACCAGCGGGCAACCCGTCTTGCCGGCCATATCCATAACTTTGCAGATTTTCTCTCCCACCACTTCAGAAAGCGAACCGCCGAACACGGTAAAGTCCTGGGCATAGGCGAAAACCTGCCGCCCGTTGACCCTGCCGTAGCCCGTTACCACTGCGTCGCCGAGGAACTTGCGGTCGGACAGGCCAAAATCGGTGGTGCGGTGGGTAACGAAGGAGTCGATTTCCTGAAAGGTCCCGTCGTCCATCAGGCGCGCCAGCCGCTCCCGAGCGGTCAGCTTTCCCCGGTTGTGCTGCTGCTCGATCCTTTCCTGCCCTCCGCCCAAACGGGAACGGCCACGCAATTCCTGCAGGGTCTCGATTTTCTGGTCAATAACCCGATTATCGCTAGTCACTGGCGCTCCTGGTGGGGGTCGTGTCCGCGTCGGGAATTCACCTCTTCCGACGTCGTTTTTCAGGTTTGGCCCATTATAGCGCAAAGCGGAATATAATACTTGGCAGCAGAATTCCCCGAATCGCCCGTAGAAAGCAACTCTGGAAACGACTAAATTCAATGGCACGCCTGAAAGCGAACCGCTTGACGGAAATGACAGTGGCAAACGGCGAAACCCTGTCCTGGGGACGCCGTACCTACGTTATGGGCATAATCAACCTGAGCCGCGACTCATTTTCCGGCGACGGGCTCGGGTCTGACATCCCTGCCATAGTCGATCAGGCGCTGCGCTTCCAGGAGGAGGGCGCCGACTTCCTGGATGTGGGGGCCGAGTCCACCCGCCCCGGTTCCTCTCCCATATCCGCTGAGGAGGAACTCCGCCTCCTGACGCCAGCTCTGGAGGCGGTGTGTTCGGTGGCAAAAATACCCGTCAGCGTGGACACCTACAAGGCAAGTGTAGCCAGGCAGGCCGTAGCGGCTGGCGCCGCAATTATCAACGACGTCTGGGGCCTGAAATTCGACCCGGAATTGGCACGGGTCGCCGCCGAGGCCGGGACGCCCTTGGTTCTGATGCACAACCAGGAGACCCGCCAATACAACCGGTTGCTGCCGGATATACTTGCCAGCCTGCTCCGTAGCGCCGAGGCGGCAAAGAAGGCTGGAGTGCGCCCTGACAACATCATCCTTGACCCCGGTATCGGGTTCGGCAAGACCCCCGATCATAACCTGGAAATACTTAACCGCCTTGCAGACTTCAAAACGCTTGGCTATCCACTCCTCTTGGGCACTTCTCGCAAGTCCACCATCGGTTTTATCCTTGACCTGCCGGTAGACCAGCGGCTGGAAGGAACGGCCGCCACCGTTTCCCTGTCCATCGCTGGCGGCGCGGATATCGTGCGGGTGCATGACGTTAGGGAGATGGTCCGTGTTTGTCGGATGACTGACGCCGTCGTCCGTGGCTGGCGGCCCAGGAAATGGGATCATTGACCCCCGCATCCATTACCGCCTACCTTAGCCTCGGTTCAAACGTGGGAAACCGCATGGCAAACCTGGAACGGGCGCTGGAGTTGCTGAATGCCACCGCCGGAATCACGGTAGTCAGGCGCTCATCCATATACGAAACAGAGCCTTGGGGAGTGACGGAACAACCCCCGTTTCTCAACGCCGCGGTGGAAATCCGGACGTCCCTGGAACCCGGCGACCTGCTTGCGGCAGTGAAGGCCATCGAAGAAGCAATGCGACGGGCCACAACCGTCAGGTACGGCCCCCGCAACATTGACGTTGACATTCTACTTTATGGCACCCTGGTCGTGAACTGGGAGACTCCGGACCTGCAGATTCCCCACTCACGTATGCTCGAGCGGGCCTTTGTCCTCATTCCCCTCGCCGAAATTGCCGGCCATATCCAGCACCCAACCGCAAGCAAACCAATTTCGAACTTGAAGGCAACCGTCCAGGGAAAAGAGGGTGTAGTCCTATGGTCGGAGACCCGGTAGGGCACAATCGGCCAACATATCAGTCCTGGTTTCTTTCTCGGGTTGTAACGCTTGAACCATCACCCCTTGAACCCTGTTCCGCTGCTTCCGGTGGGCGGCGAAGACCAAATGACACTTCCCTCTTGCTCCCCCGCGTAACTCATACCTAACATACTTCCAGGGACACTTTCTTCCTTCGTCGGAAAGACGCCAATCAACAGCGCGAGGGAACCATGCTGGATTGCCACCAAGGACAGTGGCCCAAAACGGCCCAAAACGGCCCGGCCTGAGGCCAATTCCTGGCATACCGCCTATCTGTCGAGCGGCCCATTGGTGGCCCACCCGGAGTCCATCCACCCCTGACTCCAAATACAAAATGGCCCAAAACGGCCCAAAATGGTACGGAAAAGCAAAAAAATCTGATGGGCAAACCTGGAACAAGGGTGAGACTGGCGCCGAACAAGAGCCCTGGATTGCCGCCCGAGGAAGGTACGTCAACCACAACATGCCCCGTGCGTTAATGCCTGTTGACAATTGGCGGACTCTACCGCATATTTTATCTTGCATTGATTTCGTCGCCAAATGGCGGCCATTTCGTTGTGCCCAACCTTTATCCTAAAGATAATGGTCGCCGCTTACGGCGAGCGACGAATGTATTACGGAGGTTTTTGCAGGAATGGCAGACAAGCAACTGATCTTTGATAACGAGGCCCGGGCCAGCCTGATGCGCGGCGTCGAGGAACTCGGCCGGGTTGTTGGTTTGACCCTGGGCCCCAGCGGCCGGAACGTGCTCCTGAACCGCATGTGGTCTCTTCCCGTGGTCTGCAGCGATGGCGTAACCATCGCCAAGGAAATAGAACTCCCCGACGTCTACGAAAACATGGGCGCCCAACTGGTAAAGGAAGCCGCTGCCAAGACCAACGACGTGGTTGGCGACGGCACCACGACCTCCGTGGTGCTGGCCCGGTCCATGGTCCGCGAGGGCTTCATGAACATCGCCGCCGGCGCTAACGGCATGAGCCTGAAGTCCGGCATAGACAAGGCCGTCGCTGCCGTGGTGAGGGAGATTTCTGACAGCGCGATACCGGTGGAAAACCGGGAACAGGTCGCCAGGGTTGCCGCCCTTTCCGCCCACGAGGAATCAATCGCAGAACTTATCGCGGAGGCAATGGACAAGGTCGGCCGCGAAGGCGTAATAACCGTCGAAGAGTCCAAGGGCATGGTCGACGAGCTTGATATTGTGGAAGGCATGCGGCTGGACCGCGGTTACTTGTCTCCCCACTTCGTTACCGACGCCGACCGAATGGAAGTCAGCCTCGACAATCCCCTGATCCTGATTACCGACACCAAGGTCTCTTCGGTTAACGACATTGTTCCCACCCTGGAAAAGGTGGCCCAGGCCGGCGGCCGGCCCCTGACCATAATCGCCGAGGACGTAGAGGGCGAGGCCCTGGCCACCCTGGTGGTGAATAAGCTGCGGGGCACCGTTTCCTGCCTCGCGGTAAAGGCGCCCGGATTTGGCGACCGCCGCAAGGCCCTTCTGGAAGACATCGCCATCCTGACTGGGGCAACGGTCATCAGCAATGACACCGGCCTATCCCTTGACGCCGTGGAATTTGAGCACCTGGGTTCCGCCCGGCGCATCCTGGCCCTGAAGGACGAGACCACCATCGTTGAGGGAAACGGGTCGCCCGAGGACACCGAAGCCCGCGTGGCCCAGATTCGCGTCCAGATCGAAGAGACCACTTCCGATTACGACCGGGAGAAGTTGCAGGAACGCCTGGCAGCCCTGGTGGGTGGCGTGGCAGTCATAAAGGTTGGGGCCGCCACTGAACCTGAAATGAACGAGCGCAAGTCCCGGACTGAGGATGCCCTGTCGGCCACCCGGGCCGCCGTTGAAGAAGGTATCGTCCCCGGTGGTGGAGTCACCCTGATCCGTGCCGAGCAGGTACTGGAAGATCTGCAGTCCACCCTGCGGGGCGACGAGGCTCTGGGCGTGCGCCTGATCCGTCACGCTCTTTCCGCTCCCCTGGAACTTATCGCCCAGAACGCCGGCCACCCGGGCATGGTGATACTGGACAAGGTTCGACAGGGTGAGGGAGACTGGGGCTTCGACGCCGAGAAAGGTGAATTCACCCACCTGGTCCAGGCCGGAATTATCGATCCGGCCAAGGTAACCCGATCTGCCTTGCAGAACGCAGGCAGTATCGCCGGGATGCTGCTTACCACCCAGGCCGTTGTTGCTGAAATCCCGGTCCACACACCCTTGCCGGCCGATGTCCAGGACTTTATGCACGACTAAACCGGCGACAGTCGATGGTTCTTGACCTCTCGAGCTAACAGGTAAACTTTAAGCGGGGAGCCACTTCGTGAATTGGCTCCCCGTTTTATTCACCGGGGTTTTATGCAGTTCGGCGCCGCGCTGGACCGATCCAGCATCTTGCAATTGATAAGCGATCCTCCGGCGGGCCAGCTACCCCTGGTCCAGGGGCTGACTTCCAGCGAAGAACAGCTGCAACCCTGTGGTGTGGACTTCAGCCTGCTCCGGGTGGACCGGTTCATAACCGCCGGCAGCATGGGTAGCAGCGCGGGCGTTCGCAGCTTGCCCGAATACGAGCCCCTCCGGTTTGATAGCGATGGCTGGCTGTTCCTGGAAGCCGGGTCTTACGTGATCACCTTTAACGAGGTGGTCAATGTCCCCCTCGGACTAGTTGCCCTGGCCTGTCCCCGCTCCAGCCTGTTGCGCAGCGGCGTCGGCCTGCATTCTGCTATCTGGGACCCCGGTTACAGTGGACGTTCCCAGGCAATGCTGATCGTCTACAACCCGGCTGGCTACCGTCTACAACAGGGCGCCAGGTTGATGCAGATGATCTTCTTCCGTCTTTCGCAGCCCGTAGAAGAGGGCTACCAGGGCCAATACCAGGGGGAGCGACCGTGAACGGGTCGGCGGCCAGGTTAGGGACAACCGCATTGGTCAAAGAACGCGCCCTGAAGGCGGGCTTTGATCTGGTGCGCATCACCACTGCAGAGGATTTCCTCGAGGACCGGGAGGTGGCGCTTAGACGAATCAATGAAGGGCTGATGGATGGGCTGCCCTGGTACAACCCATCCCGTGTAACTCGGGGCGCCTCCCCCAGTCAACTGCTGCCAAACGCCCGCTCCATCATTTGCCTGGCTCTGAATTACTTCCCTGGCGAGCCATCTGCCGGGGAACCCGTCAGGCCGGAAGACGGACCGCCCGCACAAGTCCAGGCGCACATGGGCAAGATAGCCCGCTATGCATGGGGCCGGGACTACCACCGGGTCATGAAGCGCAAGATGCGAGACCTGGTTGCCGATCTGTCCGCACTCCTGGAGTTGGAAGTATCCGCCCGCTGGTACGTAGACGACGGCCCCATGCTGGACCGGGCAGCCGCGGCAAGGGCCGGCCTGGGCTGGTTTGGCAAGAACTCCAACATCCTCACCAGCGAACTTGGGTCATGGGTGTTTCTCGGCCAGGTCATTACCGACCTGGAACTGGAGCCTGACCCGCCGGTCAATAAGTCCTGTGGCAGTTGCGTCCGGTGCATCGACGCCTGCCCCACGGGGGCCATTGTCGCGCCCTACGTCATCGACAATACTCGCTGCATCTCCTACCAGACCATCGAGAACCGGGGCCCCGTCCCCATTGAGTTGAGACCCTATATGTTGGACTGGGTCTTTGGATGCGATATCTGCCAGGAAGTATGCCCGGTAAACCGGAAGGAGATGCCCACCAGGGAACCGGCCTTCGGTCAAAGCAACCTGTCCGTGGCCGACCTGGTTGAAATCCTGGAAATGACCGACGACCGGTTCCTGGAGCGGTTTGCCGGCACCCCAATCATGCGAGCCACACGGGTTGGCCTCCAGCGCAACGCTTGCGTGGCCCTGGGCAATCTGAAGGCCGTGGAATCCGTGCCTTCCCTGGCCCGCGTGCTGGCAAAAAGCGGCCCCCTGGTCAGGAGCCACGCAGCTTGGGCATTGGGAGAGATTGGTGGACTGGCCGCCACAAATGCACTGAAGGAGGCTGCAATTACGGAAACGGATGAAGATGTGCTATCTGAAATTCGGGCGGCAATGAAGGCATTGGAACTTCACAGCAACAAGAAGGTAGTTGGGAAACTAACCTGACTTGCCTGCCGGCATGCGCCTGAATCCAATCCTGCAAGGAGAATAGATCAGTCTGTAGCGGCTTCCGCTTTGGGCTGGGCTTCTTTCCGGGCTGGGGGTCTGCGGGTCTTGCGGCTGCGGGCGCTGGGAGCCGGTTGCGCCGGAGCCTCATCCAGGTAAGCCCGGCCGAACTTCAGCTTCTTCATTTCTTCCTCGATCAGAAAGAAATCTCCCTTGGGCAGCAGGTGCAGGTTGCCCTGGAAGGCCATGTACCAGTTCTCCGGGGGCCAGCGGCGAATGTAGTCCAGGCGGTGGGCCAGCAAGCCTGCATCGATGTATTGCTCTTCGTCCAGAATCAATTCCGGCTTGATTTCTATCAAGTACGGCCATGTGGCGCTGCCTTCGTTCTTCCAGTAACCGGGGTCTTCTTCTTTGTACGACACCGTAACGGTGGCAGTTGCCGTGAACTTTCGAATGCCCATTACGTAATAGAGCAGCCGGTCGTCCTTCTCGACACGCTGCACCTTTCGGCGGTATTCCGACTTCAACCCTTGCCTGCTGAAGTCCATCTGCCGGGTAATGTTGAAGTTCTCCTCATTACAGGTAATCATCCAAAAGTTACGGGGCATGCCGTTCCTCCCGTGGCTGCCTGGCGGCCCATATCAGCCGGAGTTCATTCTATCACTTTGCGATGGAGGGCTCTTGTGGAAACAGGCTCTGTTCCTGGCTCCTCGTTCCCATTGTCCCTAGGGACACAATTAGTGTAACATCTTCCAGAACACCGGAACCCATTCCCTTGGGACCGGTCAGGAGGATTTACAGAACATGACGTCAAGCTCGACTCGTGAAAGAGACATCGCCATAGTGGGTGTCGCGGAATCGGACGAGATGGGGACAGTACCCAACAAGTCGTCCTTGCAGCACCATGCTGAAGCGGCATATAACGCCCTGGATGACGCTGGCATCGCCAAGTCCGAGGTCAATGGACTGCTCACCGCCGGTTTTTCCACACTGGCTACGGCCGAATACATGGGCATCCAGCCCGGCTTTACCGACAACACTTCCGTGGGCGGTTCGTCCTTTGTCATCCACGTGGCCCACGCCGCCGCCGCCATCCGCGCCGGCTATTGCGACACGGTGCTGATCACCCACGGTCAGGCCGGACGCTCCACCCGGGCCCGGGTTCCTGCAGACCCGAACTTGCCCGTGGCCCAGTACGAGTCTCCGTACGGTCTCATCGGACAGCCCATCAACTACTCAATGGCCTGCACCCGTTACATGCACGAGTTCGGCGAGGACCGCACGCGCCAGGCCATGGCCGAGCTTGCCGTGTCCACCCGCAAGTGGGCCAATCTTAACCCCAAAGCGGTAATGTACGACACACCCATGTCCTTCGACGACTACCACAACTCCCGCTGGGTCTCCTGGCCCTTCCACCTGTTCGACTGCTGCCTGGTTACAGACTCCGGCGCCGCCATCGTAGTAACCACGGCCGAGAAAGCCGCAAACTGCAAGAAGGCGCCGGTCTGGTTGCTGGGCGCCGCCGAGGCTCACGACCACAACTTGATCAGCCAGATGCCCTCTTACACGTCCCTGATCGCCCGGGAAACGGGGCCCAACGCACTGCAGCGAGCTGGAGTAACCCACGATGACATTGATGTAACCCTGATCTACGACTCCTTTACTTACACGGTGATGCTGTCCCTGGAAGGCCTGGGATTCTGCGGCCCCGGCGAAGCTCCGGACTTTGTGGCCGACCAGCGCACCGCCCCAGGTGGCGACTTCCCCCTGAATACTGCTGGCGGGGGACTTTCCTACACCCACCCTGGAATGTACGGCAGCTTCCTGCTGGTGGAGTCCGTCCGTCAGTTGCGGGGCGAGTGCGGCGACCGCCAGGTCCAGGCCAGGGACGGCAGCGACAGCCCCAGGATTTCACTGGTCAACGGCACCGGCGGTTCCCTGTCTTCCACCGGCACCGTGATACTGGCCAGGGATTAAGGCAAATACTCAGACAAGATAAGGCAAGTACAAATACAAGAGATGGTGGATGCTCTAACCGTATGGACATAGGAATTATCGGTCTTCCCCAGGCCGGGAAGACCACGGTTTTTAACGCATTGACCCGCGGCCAAGCTGACACCAGCGGCGCCAGCGGGTCTGCTACTGAAATGCACTTGGGAGTGGTGAAGGTCCCCGACCCCAGGCTGGAAGTCCTCTCCGGCATGTACAACCCAAAGCGGGTGGTGCCGGCGGAGATAAAATATTGGGACGTACCTGGTCCTGAATCCCTGGCCAAGTCCCAGGGCATAGTGGGCCAGTACCGCAACATTCTCCAGGGCGCCGACGCCTTTCTGGTGGTGGTGCGGGCCTTCGACAATCCCTCAGTGATGCACCCCATGGAGACAATCGACCCGGGCCGGGACGTGGAAACCATGCTTGGTGAACTGACCTTCGCAGACCTGGAAGTTATGGACCGGGCCGTGGAACGCCTGGAAGACGGCATGAAGAAGGCCAAACCTGCGGAGCGTCCGGCTATGACCCGCCAACTGGACACAATACGGAAAGTGAAGGGAGGCCTGGAAGCCGGGATTCCACTGCGCTCGCAACAGGTAACTGATTCAGAATCGGCCATTCTGATAAATTATCAACTCCTCACCGGCAAGCCGATTATCGTGGTCTTCAACACCAACGAAGACGGGCCCGAGCCTGCGCTGGACTCGCTGGATATAGAGTTGCCGGCGGTTAGCCAGTTGGGCGAAGTCTGCCTCAGCGCCAAACTGGAGGCTGAACTGGCATTGATGCCCGACGAAGAAGCCGAGGAGTTCCGCACCGACCTGGGCCTGGACGATTCCGCCATGAATCGGGTCATTCGCACCAGCTACAGCACCCTGGGCCTTGTTTCCTTCCTGACCGTGGGGCCGGACGAGGTCAGGGCGTGGAGCGTGCCCAGCGGCATCCCGGCCCAGGAGGCCGCCGGCACTATTCACTCCGACTTCGTTCGGGGCTTCATCCGGGCCGAGGTTATTCCCTACGATGACCTGTGCCGCTGCGGGAATATTGCCCAGGGTCGCAAGGAAGGGGCGCTCCGCTCCGAGGGTAAGACCTACCCGGTTAAAGACGGAGACGTGATCAACTTCCTGGTGAATGTGTAACCTGCGCTGCGGGGTGATCTTGTTTGTTCTCAATTCGCCAGTTCCGGCAAGATGATGCGGACGACGTTCGCCGCTTATTCGCTGAGGGGCAGCGCCAGTTTTCCGCTGGTGTTGAACGGGAGCTTGAGGCCTACATCAACGACACCCTGGCGGGAGACCTGGCCGACGTTTCCCGAAACTACCTCCAGCCCGGCAGCAACTTTTGGGTGGCTGAAGCCTGCGGGCGGGTTATTGGCATGGTAGGGGTTCAACAAAAGGATCCCAAATCCTGTGAATTGCGTCGAATGGCCGTGGACATCAAGTGGCGCCGGAAGGGTCTTGGTCGCAAGTTGTTGGATACGGCTGAAGACTTCGCACATCAGCAGGGATACGCTAGCATGATCCTATCCACAATTAAACCACTTCAGCCTGCCATAGCCCTCTACGAAGGAACGGGCTACCGGCTGTCGGGTCAAACCGAGTACGGCGAGGTAACCGTCCTCCATTACGGCAAAGACCTGCTCAGTGTTCTAAACCGTCCAGGGGGCGGGCGAAGCTGAGTTCGTGGCCGTCGGGGTCGGTGATGTGAAAATACCTCTCCCCCCACGGCGCGTCGGCCGGTTCCGTGTCAGCAACCAGCCCTGCGTCAATCAGGCGCAGGTGCATCCGGTCTACATCGTCCACGTGGAATATGGTCCGGCCCCACCACTTTAGCTCTTGGTCAGTAAGTATCAGGTTCAAGTAACCCTCACCTACTTGGAAACTGGTAAAACCTGCTCCTTCACCGCCATACAGCATTCTCAGACCAACCCCATCCCGGTAGAACGCCACGGAGCGGGCCATATCTCCCACTCCCAAAGTCACTGCGCTGATGCTTTGTACCGTCAACCTGAACTCTCCGCTTCAACTCGCTGGTATAATGTCTAAGGCTCAAACCCTGAAATCCATCATGCAAATGGTAGCAAACGGACCGAAATAATGGCAAAAAGCGCCCCTCACGACACCACCACTACCCTCAATGAACTGCAGAAACTGGAAACCATTTTGCGGGAAATGGGTTCGGTAGTTGTCGCGTATTCGGGAGGCGTCGACAGCGCACTATTGGCTGTGGCAGCCCACCGGGCCCTGGGAGACCGCGCCTTATCGGTTACCGCCGTTTCCCCGGCCCTGGCAGCCAGGGAGCTGCAAGGGGCGGAGGTCCTGGCCCAGGAGTTCGGCTTTTTCCACAAGACAATCAACACCGACGAAATGGCACGGGAGGGTTATGCTGCCAACGCCCCAAACCGCTGCTACTTCTGCAAGACTGAACTCTACACAGAACTATGCAGGCTCGCCGAATCCGAAGGCTACAACTGGGTCGCGAACGGTGCCAACCTCGACGACCTGGGTGATTATCGGCCAGGTCTTCAGGCAGCAGCCGAGAACCGGGTTCGCAGCCCTCTGGTTGAGGCAAACTTGAACAAGGAGGCCGTGCGCCGGCTGGCGAAGCACCTGGGCCTGCCCGTATGGGACAAGCCGGCCCAGCCCTGCCTTTCGTCGAGGATTCCCTACGGCACCCCGGTAACGCTGGAAAACCTTTCAATGATTGAACGGGCGGAGGACTACCTCCGAGGCCTTGGCTTGCGAGAAGTAAGGGCCCGCCACCACCAAAACCATTGCCGAGTGGAGGTGGGAGAGGCCGAGATAGAACTGGCATTCGCCCGCCGTAAGGAAATAGCGGCTGCCCTGAAGGAGATCGGCTACCTGTGGGTGTCCCTTGACTTGTCAGGTCTGCGCTCAGGCAGTCTAAACGACCAGTTGCTCCATTAACCCGGCTTTGGGCCACGACTAACTCCAACAGTCTTTAGACTTGGCGCCTTGCCCTTCAGGCTTTTCTATGAAAGCTGCCTATATTCAGTCCATCGGAGGCGCTAGCGGCGATATGCTGCTTGGCGCTCTATTGGATTTGGGCTTGCCCTTGGATGCTTTGCGGGAAGGTCTGGCATCGCTGGGAATAGTCGGTTGCCAGCTCTCTACCTCCCAGGAAACCAGATGCGAAGTTCGCGGCGCCAAGCTGTCCGTCACTCTGGACGAAAGCGAGCGGTTTACGCCCAGGGAACTGAACGACGTTGTTGCTGCCAGCACGTTGCCTGAGAAGGTTAAGTCGAGCAGCTTACGAGTTTTGAACAACTTGTGGCAGGCCGAGTGTCGGGTGCATGGCGAAGAGCCGGATGTCCTTGAGCTTGAGGAACTGGGCACAGCCGACACGTTGGTGGACGTGGTTGGGTTCGTATATGGTCTGCATCATCTTGAAGTCAGCGAAGTTTATTCCGCTCCTCTGGTCTTGGGCGCAGCCTCTCCGCCCCGCTGGCCTGGCGGTTACTCCAATCCTGCCCCGGCAACGCTGGAACTGGTGGCGATGGCCGGGGCTCCCGTTACGCCGGAACTGCCAATCCACCAGGGCATAGGGGAACTTACCACACCCACCGGCGCCGCCATCATCACCACCCTGGCAACATTTGAAAGACCCGCCATGTCAGTAGATGCCATAGGCGTCGGCTTGGGTGGAAAGAATCCAGAGGCTTTCCCCAACGTGGTCCGCATCTGGCTGGGGGAGACCTCGAATCAGGCTTCTTCGGATCCCGGTTTCGCCGACAAACAGCTGGGAATCGTGTTATTGGAAACTAACCTGGATGATGTAACCGGCGAAGTCCTGGGTTATGCCCAGGAGAGACTGTTTAGCCTGGGAGCCTTGGATGTGTGGCACACACCCATCCAAATGAAGAAGAACCGTCCGGGAATCATCCTGTCCGCATTGGTGCCGAAGCATTTGGAAAGTGTAGCCGCGAAAGTGATACTCAGGGAAACCCCCACGCTGGGGGTACGCAGCCGTCCGGTGGAGAGGTACGCAGCGGAGCGGAAGACCGTTCAAGTGGAAACGGCTCTAGGACCGGTTCGGATCAAGTTGAAGTACTTGTCCGGCGCCGTCGTTGCCGCTGCCCCGGAGTTCGAAGACTGCCGCCTGTTGGCGTTGGAATCCGGCCAACCATTGCAGGATGTCTACCGCCTTGCCGAGGCGCGGGCATGGGAAGAATACCTGGCCTAGCATCCAGACCCTGACACCCGTCTAATAAGACTGAAACAGCTTTCCCCACTCCGTTTTAAGCGCGGCGTTGATACGGCCCTTGCCATGGGTGTTCAGCCAGTACCCATTGTGGTACACGTTGGAAGCCATGTAAGCCCACGAGGCCAGCGGGCTGCGCAGCAGGAAATTTTCCAGCGGCTTGAGTGGTCCCCAGTAAATCAACTTTTGGCCCTTGCTGGCGAACGTATTTTCCGTGCCGGAAAAACGCCAGTTTACCTCGCTAATATCTTCGCCCACCACTTCAATCTGCGACAGATCCCCGCATCCCAGGCCCCGTTCGTGGGCCAGGCGAATGAACTTCAGGTTCATGGGGTCAAAGCCCATCATGTGAGCAGCCACCGCGTCTATGGCCACCTGATCTGCACTCGCCAGGATGAGATTCTTCACATGCCAGCGCATGGCCCGCGGGCCGGGGCCATCTCCGGCGAAAGTACCGTCCATCACCGCAAAAATGCCCGGGTGGATTTCCTGCTGGATTGCCAGCAAGTCCACCAGGGTCTCGTGAATGACTGAATGGGTCCAGTGGCGCTTGCGGTGAAGCAGGCCGCCAAAGGCATTCTTCATCGCGCCGGTCATCGTGGTGAAGACGTGGGTCTTCATGGTGGGAAGTTGAATGATGTTTTTCCCAGGAAAGATCTCAGGTATCTGGATACCTTCCGGGAATATATCGTCCAACACCAGCATCTCTGCTCGGGGTTTGTAGTCAATCCAGACGTTGGGAGGCGAATCTAAATGGACCGTTGAAAGGCTGTACTTGTCCTGCACCGCTTTGTGCTTGTTGTTTTCCTCTCCCTCGTAGGAATCCACAACCACAGTGCCGTTATGGGCCGCAATCAGGTCACTGTGCCCCAGTTTCTGCAGACCCTGGACCACGCCTTCCAGTTGCCAGGGTGTGGTGGAACATCCAGGGTACCAGTGTTGCCAGGAAATGTTTATTTTCAACAGGGTCGCCAGGTCCGGTGAAAGTACCCTTTCAACACCGGCCAGCGCCA
Organism: Chloroflexota bacterium; assembly: GCA_028874075.1. GTDB lineage: Bacteria > Chloroflexota > Dehalococcoidia > Lucifugimonadales > UBA3495 > Bin22. The sequence continues at coordinate 18,300 of JAPPLU010000037.1, read as the reverse complement.
TTGCCCGCCCTACATCCTCGAGCACCGTTTCCGGGCGGGTCGCCACCACGGCAACTACAGATCGGCCTGCAGTCCTGCCGGTCTCAACCCCGAGCGCAGGAGCCGGAGCAATTACAGGATTGTCGTCTTGCTGCATCTGCTGTCACTCCCACAGACGGTTAGCCTGTACCGTCCAGCACTAAAATTGTTCCGGCCGTAGCCAGCCAGACCACTACCGATATTACCATAGGCCAGTCTCTTGCTATCAATAACTCCGGATACTCCGCATCGTCGCTGGTGTGTACCAGGTAAAGAAACCGGAAAAGGCCAAAGGCCACTAGAGGTATGGTAAGCAGCATGGCGTCATTGTCCGGCAGGTTGGCAGCCTCAATAGTGTAAAGAGCATAACTTACCAGCGCCGTGGCCGCCGTTATGATCAGGAGCTGTCCGACGAAAGGCAAGGGATATTGCCCCAAAACAGGCCTCTGAACTTCGGGGGTTTCTCCAGCCAGCCTGACCTCCGCAAAGCGCCGGCCCAGCACGATAAACAGGGCCGCCGCGCCGGTGGTCGTGTACAGCCAGGGAGAAGGGTCAACCCCAATGACCAATGCACCAACGACCGTCCTGATAACGTAACCGCTGGCCACCAGGAGCACATCAATCACCACCAGACGCTTTAGCCCCAGGGAATAGCCTGCATTTAGGGCGAGGTATAGTACACCGATACCCGTTAGAAACGGATCAAGAAGGGCGAAAATTACAAGCCCCATCACAAGGCAACAGGCAAGCGTCAGGATAGCCAGCGGAAAGCTTACCTGACCCGATGCCAGAGGGCGCAACCGCTTGACGGGATGACTCCGGTCGGACTGCCGGTCCTGGAGGTCGTTGAAGACATAGACTGCAGCGGACAAGGCGCAGAAAGCTGCAGCCGCCAATAGCACATCGAGCAGCAGAGCCGGAATCGCTTCTAACTCGGAGGGGGACCAGGCTAAATCAACGGCAAAAAGGAAGGGCAAGAACACCAGGCCGTTCTTGATCCATTGCCGCGGGCGCAGGACCCGGATTAGGGCCTTCCCGCTAAAGGCTGCACGGGGCGGAGCTAGAGCCTCGCCTTCGGCGTGCCGGTTATCCATCGGAAACGCCTTCGCCAACTGAGCCTGCAGTCCTATCTTCGGAGTCGCCCCTAACCGGTCCATTTACATCACGCACCGGCAAAATCCAATGGAGAATGCCCAGCGCCCCCAGACCCACAACCACTGCGAACCACAGCGTAGCCACCCGTACTATAAGCGTCCCGGCGGCGGCAACGTCGCGTTCAGCCCCGATTTGCTGAAGAATGGCAACCATCGCTCCCTCTGTACCGAGCAGACCGCCCGGGAGAGTCGTGGCGGCGCCGATCAGCACCGAACCGGCGTAGACCGGCAGGGACAGGAGAACGCTCATGTCAGTCCCCAAGCCCTTCAATACAACCCAGAGCGCCACCCCCTCACTTATCCACGAAACCAAACCCAGGATCAATGCCGCTGTCATCGGCCCGGGGCGAGACAATGCCCTGATCCCCTGCCGCGCTTCCCGTATTTCCGCCTGCCACCGCCGGACAAGAGGTAGACCCAAGGCGCGGTCCGTGTGCCGGGTCGAAAGGACATACAGGGCGGCGGCTACCACTGCCAGGGCCAGCAGCAATGACGTAGACAGCAGAGGGGGTAACAAGAATAGCCCAAGTAGGCCCATCAAGCCCACGGAAACAAGGTCGGTGACCCTTTCCATCAAGACAACCGGAACGGAAGCCGCAACAGGTACGCTTGCCCGGTCTCGCAGCAGGTAGCATTTCACCAGCTCACCAACTTTGCCGGGGGTGATGGTCATTGCAAGTCCACCAAGAAACACCAGCAAACTGGCGGGAAAGGACAAGTTGATCCGCAATATTTTCAAATAAAAGGCCCAGCGCAAGAACCGCAGCAAGTAATTGATCAACGCCAACCCGAACGCCCACAAGAGGTAGAGAGGCGGGAACTGAGACATGCGCCGCCAGACTTCCTGGAAGTCTCCATATCCCGCCACTCCGGCAAATACCAGGCACACCAGAAAAACCACCAGCAGCAGCTTCCGCGCCGTGCTACTCACTGGGCGCGCTCATAAGGTTTATCTGTGCAGCCAGGTAACCGGCCCCGAACCCATTGTCAATATTTACTGTGGCCACGCCCGGAGCGCAGCTGTTCAACATACCGAGGAGCGCAGCCAGACCCTCGAAGGAAGCTCCATATCCCACGCTGGTAGGCACAGCAATTACCGGAGCGGTAACCAGGCCGGCGACGACACTTGCCAGGGCCGCCTCCATACCCGCTACAACCACTATAACCCTGGCGGCCCGCAGTTCTTCCAATGAGTCGAGAAGACGGTGCAGGCCAGCCACTCCAACATCATTTGTCCGCTGTGGAGGGCAGCCCATGAGGGTGGACGTGAGCGCCGCTTCTTCGGCGACCGGCAGGTCGGCAGTTCCCGCCGTGATAACCAGTACTCCCTCCACAGATGGTCGCTTGGCGCGGTCCCCCACGACTATGGCATTGGCAAGTGCTTGAAAGTCTGCATTAGGTACTAATTCCTTAACAGCCTCGTAGGCCACACGGTCCGTCCGGGTAACCAGGACTGGGTTTCCACGCCCGGCCAGGGACCTGACTATCCCAGCCACCTGCTCTGGAGTCTTACCCTGCCCGAATACTACCTCAGGGAAGCCCGTTCGCAGCGGCCGGTGATGGTCAACACGAGCGAAATCCAGGTTCTGGTATGGGAAGTCCCTCAGAAACTCCATGACCTCTTCAACGCTGCAGTCGCCCTGTCGTAGTTGCTCCAGTTTCCTACTTAACTCAGGACTGGTCATCACAATGAGGCCGCCAAAATGTGCAATGTAAATCTAGAAGGCAATCAATGAGTGCCCTGCTCGCTAGGCTAAAGGCTAGAAAGTTTCATCGTGCAAAGCAACAGGGTTTCCATGAAGTCAATCCCCTTGTACATGAAGCGCAGGCAGAACTACTTCCTCGATGGCAATGGCCAGCCCATCCTCTTCCACCGCCGGAGCTACGTAGTCTGCAAGTTCCTTCATTACCTGAGGGGCCGAATCCATCGCGATGCGAAGCCCCGCTATTTCCAGCAAGGGCAGGTCATTAAAGCTGTCTCCGGCGGCAATAAACTCATTCGCCTCAATGCCCATCCGCTGGGCTAGAACCAGCGCGGCCGCACCCTTGTGAACCCCGTCCGCAGTGAAGTCCACCGCCCACCATCCGTTATAGTGCAGATAGACCTTTACCAGGTTCAGGTCCGGTTCCCCACTAAACATTGATACAAGCTCGTCAGCGTGGGACTCCGTAATGTCCATTGCTGAAATACGGGTCAGGTCCCAGTGTTTGATGTGGCAGACTGTCTTTGCATCCCCATTGGGATGGGTAGCTATGAAAGGAATGGAGCGTAGGCTCAGTGTTTCGATAATGGAGCTGGCTACTTCTTCCCGCATATGAGCATTCCACAGATGATCGCCCGACGCGGGGTCAATCAGAGTTGCGCCCCCATTGCAGATTTGCGGTGAGACAAGGCCCAGCCTTCCGGCGTAATCCCTGACATCGGACGCGCGCCTCCCTGTAGCTATGGACACCGGGATCAGTTCCGACACCATTGCAACCGCATCAGCAACCCGGACCGAAATTTCGTCGGTGACCATCAGGGTACCGTCCAGATCCAATAACATGGCCGAAAAACGGGGCATGGTCAAAAACTACCTAGTGGAATCGGAACAATCCGTGCTTTGGGAGTAAGGTCTTTGGCAAGGTCAATACCCTTATTCATCTGCCTTACAACCTACCTCTTGCATTGATGCTCGGTCAGACTTTTGCTGTTCCCTCAGCGAGTAAAACATGGCGCCCATGGTTCCCATGCTGCCGGTGTAGAGAGTGAACACTCCTGCCCCTAACCACGCCAGAGTAGCCACCCTGGGATCATCAAACATTGCCGTCAGTAACATTGCAAACGCCGCAAGAATCAATCCCATGGACAGCGCTAGAAGCAAGCCAAACATCAGGCCGTGCATGGCATAGTGGCGCCCCGGGTTGGGGGCGTATTGTATGCCCCAATAGCCGGCTATGAAGGGCCCCGCCGGCGCAAGAACAAAGTGGGCAATAGGAATCAGGAAACAGCCCACCATAATGGCCAAACCTACCAGAACGCCGACGATCATATATTCCTGGCCCCTCAATCCAACGATGACGATTGAAATGTAGAAAATTCTAACACAGGGTAAACAATCTTTGATATTTGTAGCTGTTTAAGGCCAGGGGGAGTGCCTAACTGGCCCAACCCGCCATGCCGCTTTCGCCAGTATCCAGAAACGTTGATGCTTCCGACCTCTACCTGCAATTGAACTTACTGGATTCCTGCCTGTGCCGGAATAATGCACTGCGGGACTCGGCGTCTCACCAACTCTGAACAGTTTCTGTTATTTCGCCTTCCTTTTCCGCCGTACGCGTTGGTGCTATAATCCAAGCGTCGTTAAGGGTTGGAGGTAAGCGTCATGCGAATCCCGATGAAAGTGGACTATGGCGTCCGTGCCCTGGTAGTGCTGGCCATGCATTATGGCGAGAGGCAGGTTCAGACCTCCGAAATTGCATCCAAGCAGGGAATTCCTGAATCCTACTTGGTCCAGTTGATGACTACGTTGAATCGCTGCGGGCTCGTACAAAGCAGGCGGGGTCCGCACGGTGGTCATAGCTTGGCCGCAGACCCTTCAACCATTAACCTGCACGTCGTAATGACCACCCTGGACGGAAATACTTCAGCCTTGGATTGCCTCAGTTACGCTACCGATTGCATCTTTGCCGACTCTTGCGCCCAGCAGGAAATATGGAAGTCAGTTGAAGAGGCGATAGAAAAAGTCCTTACCAACATCACCCTTGAGCACCTGGCACAGCGACAAAAATACCTATCCACACTAAACGTTTAACGGCTACGGCGGTAACCGCGCTGAACCTCTCACTTTGCGCGTAATATCCAGTTCAATTTGACCCTTTCCTTCTTTGGTCATCAGGTTGACAAGCAGAAAACCCAATTATAGACTCTACGTCGAAGATGAAGCAGTACGGATCATTCAGTTGCAATAACTGCACCTGTCCCCGCACATAGGGACAGGCTGGTAGAATCTTTCCAGGCCTGCACCCGCCCAAACTGGGCAGCCCGCTAGGGGTGCGGGTTTTTTTGTTGAATTTGGATGGGTACTGTTAGCGGCTTGTTGGAGAGCACAAATTGCCCCGCTCCATTGGCTCGTTAGATAACCTCCCCGAACTGGCTTAGACCCAGACACTTGAATAAGGAGGATTCGATTTCGATGACTCAGCAACCTCTCGCCCTCACTCCCGAACAGGTAAAGCGATACAGCCGCCACATCATCATGGGTGACGTGGGCAGTTCCGGTCAGCGCAAACTGATGCAGTCCAAGGCCTTGATAGTTGGCGCCGGCGGCCTGGGATCTCCCTCCGCCATATACCTTGCCCTGGCCGGTGTGGGAACCGTAGGCATCGTAGATTTTGACGTAGTCGAGATTTCCAACCTGCAGCGTCAGATTCTTCACCACAGCAGCGATATTGGCCGGCCCAAGTTGCAGTCCGCCATCGACAATATCCACGCTTACAACCCCGATGTGAATGTTGTCCCTCACGAGGTTCGGCTTGAATCGGACAACGCCATGGAAATAATCAGCCAGTACGACCTGGTGATTAACGGCGCCGACAACTTCGCTACCCGTTACCTTGTGAATGATGCATGCTACTTGCTGAACAAGCCCCTGGTGGACGGAAGCATCTTGATCTTCGACGGTCAGTCCACCGTGTTCCTTCCGGGTCAGGGCTGCTACCGCTGCCTTTTCCCGTCCCCGCCACCTCCGGGCATGGTCCCCAACTGCGCGGAAGCCGGAGTGCTCGGCGCTTTGACCGGCCTGGTAGGCAGCATCCAGGCAACCGAAGCGTTGAAGTACTTCCTCGGTATCGGCGAAAGCCTCTGCTCCAGGCTGCTCCTGGTAGACGCCCTTAGCATGACCTTCCGTGAGGTCAAGTTGAAGCGCAATCCCGCATGCCCCCTCTGCGGTGACAACCCCACGGTAACGGAGCTGATCGACTACGAAATTTTCTGCGGCGTGGCGGCCCCCGAGGTTGCCGGTGTGGCCGGCGACTAGTGCCCAGGCTGCGGGGTCAAGACAGGCAGGTAGAGGCAGGTATTAGCTAATCTTTATGGTAGCACGGCTGGCATACAAGGGCATCCTGGGTACCATTGGCAACACGCCCATGGTGGAGTTGTTGCGCCTCAGTCCCAACCCCCAGGTGCGGATCTTCGCCAAGCTGGAGGGTCAAAATCCCACCGGCAGCGTCAAGGACCGCATCGCCCTAAAGATGATTGAGCGGGCGGAGTCCGACGGCGAACTGTCGCCCACCCGGACAATACTGGAACCGACCAGCGGCAACACGGGAATCTCGCTGGCCATGATCGGCGGCCTGAAGGGCTATAAGGTCAAGGTGGTCATGCCGGAAAACGTCAGCGAGGAACGGAGCCAGTTGCTGTATGCTTACGGCGCCGAGATAGTTTTCTCAGATGGTGAAAAGGGCAGCAACGGTTCCATTGAAGTCGCCCAGGAAATGGCCTCCAAGAATCCTCACGACCACCTGATGATGTACCAGTACGGCAATGACGGAAACCCCGACGCCCACTATGAAACTACCGGTCCGGAAATAATCGAGGCGGTACCCGACGTAACGGCTTTTGTTGCCGGGCTAGGAACCGGCGGAACTTTGATGGGCGTGGCCCGAAGGCTGAAAGAGCACAATCCCGATGTACGCATCGTAGCCGTAGCCCCCGAACCAGATGACTTCATATCCGGACTACGTAGGCTGGAGGATGGCTATATTCCGCCAATCCTGGACATAAACAGGCTGGACGCCCGCCTGTTGGTGGGTAGCCTGCCTGCCTTCCGCACCACCAAGGATCTGCTCAAACAGGAGGGCATCTTCGCGGGCATATCCTCGGGCTCGGTGGTACATGGGGCCATTCGCCAGGCGGAACGCATGGAAAACGGCAACATCGTGTGTCTGCTGGCCGACGGCGGCTGGAAGTACCTTAGCACCAGCCTCTGGACCAAGGACTACGAACTGCTGGAGCAAGAAGTTCAGGGCAAAATCTGGTGGTGACCACGCGGATTGATCCAACAACCCCTTGAAGAATCGATGGCGACATAAAGCCAGCCATTATAATAGGGCGGAAATTTAAGCAGGCGCGACCCTTTGGTTGCGCCTGTTAGTTATTTCTCCCTGTTCCTTGCTTATGAACAGGGTTCAAAACAGGGCAAACTAACGCCAGAGAGCGGGCGCTCGCTGTTGCCTAATATTCTTTGCTCTTGTAATTCTCTAAGCCGTCTAATCTTTGCCCGGTGAACGACCTTCATTTGATGGCTACCCTTTCCTCGAGAAACATGCCTGAGTCGGGGCCAGACTTTGGCCCTTCCCAGCCATTTATAAGCGTCCGTCAATGAAGAATATGGTGAGGGTAAAGTTGAAAGCAGTTAGGGGCAATGTTATACTTCCCCTGTGCTTGTTCGGAAAGCGGGGTAAACCCGCTTTCTTGCTAGTTAGCGCTTTGCCTGTTTGATTATTAGCAAGATCTGATACTTGGGAGGGTGGCAGTGAAAAGCGATTTTTTGATTGCATTGACTCAGTTGGCCGCCGAACGTCATTTGCCCAAGGAGCAGGTGCTGCAGGCCATCGAAGTGGCCTTGGCATCGGCCTTCAAGAAAGATAATCCGGTGGCGGGACAGAACATCACGGTCACTTTGAATCCCAACACCGGCGATGTAAGTGTTTTCGCGTTAAAGACCGTAGTGGAGGAAGTTGAAGACCCGACCCGCGAAATCTCCATGAGAGATGCAGCCGCGATAAGGCGGGATGCTGAACTTGGCGACGAAGTGGCCGCAGCTGAACCCCTTCCACATAACGCCAGTCGAATTGCTGCCCAGACAGCCAAGCAGGTCGTCTTACAGCGATTGAGAGAGGCTGAGCGAGAACTGCTTTACGAAGAGTTCCTCCAGCACCGACAGGATATCATCACGGGCGTTGTGGAGCAGATGGAGGGCAACCGGACCATCACCTTGGATATGGGTCGGGCTCAGGCCATTATGCCCCAGGATGAACAAGTCCCCACGGAAAGGTACAAGAAGGGCCAGCGCATCAAGGTGTACGTCCTTGACGTCCGCAGCGGCCCCAAGGGTCCGGAAATTCTAGTGTCCCGCAGCGACCGTAACATGCTGAAGCGCCTCTTTGAAATAGAGGTTCCGGAAGTTTACAACGGGACCGTAGAGATTAAGGCCATTTCCAGGGACGCTGGCTTCCGCAGCAAGGTCGCGGTACATTCGACCCAGGAAGGGGTGGACCCGGTTGGCGCATGCATTGGGTTGCGGGGCAACCGGATCCAGAGCATCGTAAATGAACTGCAGGGCGAGAAAATTGACGTGGTGCCCTGGGACGCAGACCCCAAGGCCTTCATTGCCAGGGCAATCAGCCCCTCCGAAGTTTCCCACGTGGAATTGAATCCCACCGACCAGACTGCCATAGTGGTGGTACCTGACCGTCAACTCTCCCTGGCTATTGGTAAGGAGGGTCAGAATGCCCGCCTGGCCGCCCGCCTCGTGGGCTGGCGTCTGGACATTAAGGGTCTGGCAGAGTGGGAGGAAATCAAGGAAACCCGCCAGCGTGAGCTGGAAGAGCAACGGCGTCTCGCAGCCCTGGAAGCCGCCGAAGCTGCCAGGGATGCTGCCGAAGCAGAGGCCCAGGACGCGGTAGCGGAGGCTGAAGCCATTGTGGCAGAGGCCGAGCAAACGGGAGAGCAGTTGCAGCCCACCGCGCAGGTCGAGGAAGTAGTTGCAGCAACTGTGGAAGAGGCCGTAGCGGTTTCAGAAGTAGAGGCGATTGACGAGGAAGCCTTGCTGGAGGCCTTGATACGCGATGAGGAAGAGGCGGCCGACGAGGCTGAGCCTGAAGAAACCATCAGCGTAGATGATTTGGCTTCCTTTACCCTCGACGACGTAATGGAAGAAGACGAAGAGGAAGAGGAAGGCCTCTTCCCCGATTTGCCCGAAGTACCCATTTTGACCCCGGACGCGGGAAAAATCCGTTTCGCCGAAGACCTGGTAGGGGAAACCCGTGGCGGTGGCCGCGGGGGACGCCGTGGCCGGCGCAATACGGGTGGCGGAGCCAACCGGGGCGCACGAAGGGGTGGCGGCAGGTAACTGGACCTCTTTCCGGACTTACAATCGTATACCATGGGAAGGAGGTTACAATTGGCCAAGCCTCGCCACGTACCCGAACGCAGGTGCGTTGCCTGTGGGCAGCGGGCGCCAAAACGTGATTTAGTCCGCATAGTTCGTACTCCCCAGGGCACGGTCCAAGCCGATTCGACCGGCAAGTCTTCCGGCCGGGGCGCCTACATGTGCAGCTCCATGGATTGCTGGGACAAGGGTGTGCGTAGAGGCAGCCTGGAAAGAAGCCTCCAGATAGCTATTTCCCCTCGGGACCGGGAGGTCCTGTTGGACTACTTTCGGGAATGGGTAGCTTTGGCTACCCCAGTGGAGGGACAACAATGACAACAGAAGGACAAACAAGAAGTGGCCGAAGGGGCCCTTCTCGAACTTTGGTACTGCCCCAAACCCTCACGGTAAAGCATCTTTCCGACCTGATCGACCAGAGTCCTGTGGACGTCATTAAGCAGTTGATGCGTAACGGCATCATGGTTTCCATGAACCAGATGATTGACCACGAAGTCGCCTCTCTGGTTACCGCAGCCTACGGCATCCGTACTCGCGTTGCCGAGGAGGTATCTGAGACGGGTTCCCTTGACAGCACGACGTTGGGCGGAAGCTCTAGTCTGGATGACCCGGCGAACCTCGCCGAACGTCCGCCCGTAGTAACCATTCTGGGGCACGTCGATCACGGAAAAACCAGCCTTCTCGACTCAATCAGGAACGCCCACGTTGCCGACCGGGAAATTGGTGGAATTACCCAGCACATCGGCGCCTACCAGGTGGAGCACGAAGGAAAGAAAATTACCTTCCTGGATACACCCGGTCACGAAGCCTTTACCTCAATCCGCTCGCGGGGAGCCCGGGTTACCGACATTGCCATTCTGGTGGTGGCCGCCGATGATGGCATAATGCCCCAGACCGAAGAGGCCATAGACCACGCTCGTGCAGCAGAAGTTCCGATTGTTGTCGCCATTAACAAGATGGACCTGCCAGGCGCCGACCCGGAACGGGTAAAGCGCCAGTTGAGCCAGCACAACCTGCTGGTTGAAGACTGGGGCGGCGATATCATTTCCGTTCCCGTCTCCGCCAGAACCGGCGAAGGTATAGACGACCTCCTGGAGAATATTGTCATCCTCTCGGAAGTGTCGGAACTCAAGGCAAACCCGCATCGTCCTGCCAGTGGCGTGATAATTGAAGCAAAACTGGACCGAAAGCGTGGCCCCGTGGCCACTGTCCTTATTCAGGGCGGGACCTTGAATGTAGGAGACTACGTAGTAGCCGGCACTTCTTGGGGACGCGTAAAGGCTATTGCCGATGACCGGGGCCGGGCGACCGGGGATGTGGTTCCAGGCGCGCCTGCCGAGATTCTCGCCTTCGGTAGTGTGCCCGAAGCCGGTGAGTTGATGACCGCTATGCCCAATGAGCGCACCGCTAGGGCTCTTGTCCAGGAGAGGGACCGCGCCAAGGCTTCCCAGCAATCCCAGGTCAGGGCATTGACCCTTGAAGAAGTAGTCAAGCAAGTTGACGCCGGGGACATCAAGGAATTGAACCTGGTGCTAAAGGCCGATGTTCAGGGCAGTGTGGAAGCGGTTCGCCAGTCCCTCGAACGGTTGACCGATGCTGAAGCGCGGGTCCGCATCCTGCATGCTGGCAGCGGAAATGTTACTGAGTCCGACATATTGCTGGCCAGCGCATCTGACGCCATCGTAGTAGGGTTTTCCGTTGGAGAGGAAATCGGTGTCGAACGAATGGCCGAGCGAATGGGGGTGGAAGTTCGCCATTACAAGATAATCTATCAGATGATTGACGACATTGGCCTGGCCCTCCACGGCATGCTGGAGCCGGCGTTTACCGACGTAGTCCTGGGAGAAGCCGAAATCCGCGAAATCTTCCCGTCCAGGCGCGGCATCAACATTGCCGGTTGCCGCGTTGTCAGTGGCAGAATGAACCGCGGCGCCTCCATTCGCGTGATGAGGGAAGGGGAATTGCTGGGTGACACCAGCATCGCTAGTCTGCGCCACTTCCGAGACGAAGTGAATGAAGTTACCAACGGAATGGATTGCGGAATTCTGCTTGACGAGTTTAACGAGTTCGAGGTTGGCGATATCCTCCAGGCCCACCGCCAGGAAAGGGCCCAACGTTAAGACGTCCCGATCCCAGACTTCTTCGCCCGGCCAGCCAATTCCAGTTGGCCGGGCGTCCACGAGTGCTTCCCGCACCAACTCTTGGCCCCGGAGCGAACTATGACTCGCCGTGCCGACCGAATAAATGGATTGCTGCGCCAGGAAATCAGCCTCCTGCTTTCGAGGGAAATCAAGGACCCCCGGCTTAACGGCATCATCAGCATTACGGAAGTCCAAACCACTTCCGACCTCCGCAACGCCCGGGTGTTCGTCAGTGTCCTGGGGGATCAGGACACCAAGGAAGCCGCGCTTGACGGCATACAATCGGCAGCGTCTTTCCTGCGCAGGTCTCTTCGCGACCGCCTGAAACTCCGGTACGTGCCCTTCCTCAAGTTTGCCCTGGATGAGAGCATCGCAGATGCTGATGCCCTGCTCCGCGTCATGGACCGCCTTCAAGATGAACCTGATGCAGCGCCGGACCAGGAATCCTTGCCAACCTACTCAGGTCCACTATCATTCCCGCGCCGGAGATGAACCCCGTGGCCCGAGGACATTTTGCAACTAGGAGCCAACCTTCCCCTGCCGTGAACGGTTTCCTGAACCTGTATAAACCCGTTGGGATTAGTTCCATGGAGGCCCTGCGTCAGGTCAAGCGAATCACTGGCCAGCGCAGGAAAGTAGGGCACGCCGGAACAATGGACCCACTGGCCCGGGGAGTCTTGCCTGTTTGCTTCGGCCAAGCTACTAGGCTGATGGAATACGTGGTCGACGGTGACAAACTTTACCGCATGGTGGTACGACTGGGCGCCACCACCCAGACCTATGATTCAGAAGGCGAACCTGAACCGGTTCGTGAGCCCGACTATGTGACTGCCGGTATGGTCGAACAGGCTTGCCTGCCCTTTATAGGAACAATTGACCAAAGGCCGCCCATGTTCAGCGCGGTAAAGGTAGACGGGCAGCGGCTTTACAAACTTGCCCGCGCCGGCGTAGAGGTAGAGCGGGAACCGCGCCAGGTGGACATATTTGCCATTCGTTTGGTGGAATTCGACCTTCCCTTTGTCACCTTGGATGTTGAATGCGGCAGGGGTGTCTACATGCGCTCCCTGGCCCATGACTTGGGCATGGCACTGGGCTGCGGGGGTTATGTTACAGACCTCGAAAGAAAGTACTCCGCGGGATTCCGGTCTGAAGAAGGCGTAACACCTGAATGGCTTGAAATGGCTGTAAATAAAACAGGCAATAGAGAAGAATGGCTCCGGTACATTCACCCCCTGGACCAGGTACTAAAGCGCTACCGGGCAATTGCCGTCAGTGCTCCTGCAGAGAAGCGGTTGCGAAACGGCCAGGAAGTTGCCACTGGGAAGCTGGGATTTATGCCGGGCTATTTGGAAACGTTTCGGGCCTACGGACCTGACGGGCAGTTTGTAGCCTTGGTTCGCCACAATCGCCAGACCAACTCATGGCAGCCAGAGAAGGTCTTCAACTTGGAAGAACCCTCTCCTTTTGCGGCGGATTCCCTGCATTCGCTCGAATCACAACCAACCGACGACTCCTTCATCATTTCTTCACCATAGACGGCTTTCCGACCCTGCATTTCCCATAAATCAGGGCAAATCTCGCGAATCTGGCCCACTATCTGTCTTCTGCCTTGACAAAGGCTACCACCTTTCTGTATTACATAACCTATCAGAAGCATTACCCCCGTTTGGAAGCGTCTTTTCTCTACGGGAGTGGACCACCAAGTGCGGGGCAAGCCGACAGCTTCACTAACAGGCACGACTCCTAGTGGTTCATCCGTCGGGTGCGAGAGTCAAGCCGCCACCGGTAAGTATCTGCCAAACAAATCTAGAATGGAGGAAGAGGAGGATGGAAGCATATTGCTTCAAATGCCGCAGTAAGCGGGAAATAAACAACCCCGAAGAGGTCACTCTGAAAAATGGACGCCCCGCCACTCACGGCACTTGCCCCGAGTGTGGCACCAAGGTATTTCGCATAGGCAAGTCCAGCTAGACTGCTACATTATAGGAACAGGCTCGAAGCCAGCCTGCTTCACGATGCGCAATAACCGCATTCCGGCAAGATTGAAAACAGTGAAGCGCGAATGTGTCGGCTAGTTCTGTGAAGGCGCAACTCTCCAGGCAGAGTGTTGCGCCTTCGACCTTTTGGCGCTTAGACCGCACCACTTAAACCGATTTCGCCTGGGCACGGCCCAGGGCCAAATTGGCTTGATAGCGTCCTTTCCTGGAGGCAGTACTTCTTGGAAACCTCGAATCAAGGAACCACCACTTGCGGAAATTGTGGTAAAGACCTGGGCGATTCCTTTACCTTCGCCTTTCGGCCGCCCGGCGCAGCAGCAGCGACCGGCGGCAGCGTGAAGTGCCTGCCATGCGCTGTGATGCACTGGCCCATGCTGAAGAGGTCTGCTATTGCTGCTGTGGTCGTAGGCACATTATTGACCGCCCTTAACCAGGGAGACCTGTTGGTTTCCGGACAATGGAATAGCGCACTTTATTGGAAAATTCCCCTGACTTACTGTGTGCCCTTCCTGGTAGCCACCTATGGCGCCCTGACCAACAGTCGCAGATAAAAGAATCGCCCCGCCCAAACTGCAGGGCGGGGCACACTTGTCAAAGGCCAGCGTCGGAATCTAACCAAATTTCCGGATTACGCTAACCACCTTTCCCCGAATATCCACGTTTTCGGCGGAGCTGAAAATAGGGCTCATGCTGGAATTGGCCGGCTGCAGCCGCACTTGCTCGCTTTCCGGATAGAACTTCTTCAAGGTAGCCTCTTCTTCCTGCTTCAGCCAGGCAACCACCATCTCCCCGGGTTCCGCCCGCTCTGATGGTTTGATGATTACCACGTCCCCGTCGTCAATCAAGGCATCAATCATTGACTGCCCCTGGACCTCAAGGGCATACAACCTGCCGTGTCTCCTGGTCAATTCCGGCGCTACTTCTATGGTGTCAAATTCCTGGCCCGATGCACTCTCCTCCGTAGAGAAGGCTGGCAATGGCGCTCCTGCCGCGATCCTCCCCACTACTTGCACCTTGGGTACCGAGCTCATGGGCTGGCCCGAATCGTCCAGCAACTCTATACCCCGTGCTACATCCGGCCGCCGGTTCAGGTATCCGTCCCGGTTCAAAATGCGCAGGTTATAGTCGACCACCGAAGTCGAACTGATTTCGCAGGCCTTCTGAATGTCCCGTACTGTAGGAGGAAGGCCGTTCTCCTCAATGAAGCTCTGGATAAAGTCAAGAATCCGCTGTCTGCGTGCAGGGAGTTTCTTATTCGTCGTCATTCCACACCTTTGAAACATTAGTTCTCAACAGGCTAACAGATGAGAACATTTATGTCAATTTTCGATCGTCAGGATAAAACCCCATCAATAGGTGCCCCAGAACCTTTGCAGGCCCATGTGGAACATTGCCCTCCTCTCTAGGAAACGTGCCTGAAACTTTCAACCAAAAAAATGCGCGGGGAATCCCGCGCACTAACTGGTACATGGAGGAAGTAGAAACCTAGTTTTGCATCTGGTTCAAACGTGCGGCCAATCGGGACTTCCGGCGGGAGGCGTTGTTCTTGTGCAGGACACCCTTCTTGACCGCCTTGTCCAGCAGGCTGATGGCATGCCGAATCGCCGGCTCGGCCACTTCCGTGTCCCCGGACCTTACTGCCCTCCGGGCGCCGGCAATTGCGGTGCGGGTTGTACGACGAACACTCTGGTTCCGGCTATTTCGCTTAAGGGACTTGCGGGCGGCCTTCTTAGCTGGCAACTGGATCCTCCACTGTTATCGTCTTGGCATTGGCTTGCTTCGTCAGGAGCAACATTATAAGCGAAACCGGCACAACTTTCCAACCAAACCGAGGCTAGCGTACGTCGCCAATCGGGCCCGTTGTCAGCCCCGCGCCAACAGAACTTTCCTACTTAGATTCTACCAACCGGGTTAAACATCAAGGTTCCGCACGCTGCGGGCGTGGGACTGGATAAAGCTCTTCCGGGGCCCCACCGCTTCGCTCATCAGGGTAGTGAATACATCGTCGACTTCGATTATATCGTCTATGTTCACTTGGAGCATTTGCCGGCTGTCCGGGTTCATGGTAGTTTCCCAAAGCTGCTCCGGGTTCATCTCGCCCAGGCCCTTGTACCGCTGCAACTGGACGTTCCGCCGGCCTTCCATTTTGGCCAATAGCTGGTCCTTTTCCTCCTCAGTATAGACGTACTGAGGAGCGCCGCGCCCCGCCTGGATTCGGTACAACGGCGGTTGCGCAATATACAGGTAACCGTTGTCAATCAAGCCCTGCATGCGCCGGAAAAAGAAGGTCAGCACCAGGGTGCGAATATGTGAGCCATCCACGTCGGCGTCGGTCATAATTATGACCTTCTGGTAGCGGACCTTGGTCGGGTCGAATTCCTCGCCCTCACCGGCGCCCACCGCCGCAATAATGGACCTTATTTCCTCGTGCCCCAGAATCTTGTCCGGCTGCTGCAGCACCCTCTCCACGTTTAGAATCTTGCCCTTAAGCGGAAGTATGGCCTGGAAGCTGCGGTCGCGGCCCATCTTTGCCGAACCACCGGCGGATTCCCCCTCAACGATGTACAGTTCCGACTTGGCCGGGTCCCGCTCCGCGCAGTCGGCCAGCTTCCCAGGCAGCGACGTGCCGTCCAGGGCATTCTTGCGGATGACCAGTTCCCTGGCCTTCTTGGCCGCTTCCCTGGCGCGCTGAGAAGTAAGGCACTTTTCGACTATCTGCTTGCTCTCAACGGGATGTTCTTCAAGGTAACGGCTGAGGCCCTCGCTGACTACCGAGTCCACCACGCTGCGGACCTCGGCGTTGCCCAGCTTGGTCTTGGTCTGGCCCTCAAACTGGGGGTTAGTCAGCTTGACGCTGATCACCGCCGCCAGGCCCTCGCGCACGTCCTCCCCGGCCAGGTTCGGCTGGTCGTCCTTGATAAAGTTATTCTTGCGAGTGTAGTCATTGATCACTCGGGTCAGGGCGGTGCGGAAACCCGTCAGGTGGCTGCCGCCCTCCTGTGTGTTAATGCAGTTGGCGAAGGAAATCACCGACTCGGTGAAGCTGTCGTTATACTGAATCGCCACCTCCACCGAAGTCTCGTCCACCGCTTTTTCGAAATAGAAGGGCGCCTGCTGGAACACCTTGCGGCGCTTGTTCACATTACGCACCAGGTTGGCAATCCCGCCATCGAAGTAGTAAGTGCGCTCAATGTCACCCCGCCGCTGGTTCTCATGCCAGAGGCTGACAAAGCGAATCTCCAGCCCCTTGTTCAGGTAGGCGATTTCCTTGAAGTGGTCCGTCAAAGTGTCGAAATCGTACTCGATATCGGGGAAAATCTCAGGGTCCGGATTGAAGGAAATGATGGTCCCGTGCCTGGCAGTGCGCTTGCCCGTGATGACTTCGGTAGTCGGAATACCCTGCGAGTATTCCTGGTGGTGGACGTGACCATCCCGGTGCACTTCGGCCTTCAAATACGACGACAGGCCGTTCACCACCGAACCTCCAACGCCGTGCAGCCCGCCGGTTACCTTGTAAGCGCCGCCGCCAAACTTGCCACCCGCGTGCAGGGTAGTCATGACCGTTTCCAGTCCTGACTTGCCGGTGGAGGGGTGAACGTCGACGGGAATACCCCGTCCGTCGTCAGAGATTGAGATCAAGCCGTCCTTGCCAAGCGTCAGCTCCACCCTGGTACAAAAACCGGCCATGGCCTCATCAACGGCATTATCAAGAATTTCGTAGATCAGGTGGTGGAGTCCCCGCTGGTCGGTACTGCCAATATACATGCCGGGGCGGACGCGGACTGCTTCCAGTCCTTCCAGCACCTGGATGTCCTTGGCAGTGTACTCTCCCGGTTCGTTATCTTCGGGCTGGGTGTTGGCATCAGCGTGGCCATTAATCTCGGCTACAACGGGAGGGAGTTCGGGAGCGGTGGCTTCCTGTTCGGCCATCAGTCGTCCTTGCATGTTCAATCCATTCCCCCTGTGAGTATCGTGCGCAGTCCCTTCCGACACCAATTCGTCCCTGGCAGGAACGCCCATTCCCCAACCCTGGTCACGCGCACACCGTCGAAATCCCTGGCAACTGAAGCCGATTTTAGCCGGTGTGGATAAGCGAGAATGTATAACCAGCAATGTGATGGAGGTCGGCAGTGGTTAACTTTTCTTGCGGCTCATATTATACCAGATTTATAGCTAATTTACCTCTTTTCAGATACGAGGCACGGACCAACCTGCGTTATTTTTGACTACGTTTACGCGGGGCCGCCGAGTAGTCCACCGCACATTCTGATAACCCTACCAGGCGGGGCCAAAATCGTAACGTCGGCGATATGAAAATCTGGCCGACTATTCCCCTGGAGGACCCACTTACTCTCCTGGAAAGTAAGTCTGGCCGCTTCGGTAGCTCTCCAGGGCATACCTGGCCGCCACGAAAAGGGGCTCGGGCAGGGCATCCAGTGGGAACCATCCGGATTCGGAAAAAGTCTCGGGTTCGGCCAGTTGAGGTTCCTGGTCGCCAATGTCTCCCAGGAATTCTACGTCCACATAGTGCCGGTCGTAGGCGATAATGTTGCTGAAGCAGAGGAATTGGAGGTTACCCACCGTCACTCCCAGCTCCTCCAGGGCCTCCCTTCTGGCGCACTCTTCCAGGGTCTCGCCCCACTCCAGGTGGCCGCCGGCCGAGGCCCACGTTTCTTCTCCATGCGCGCCCTGGCGTCGGGCCAGGAAAACCCTGTCCTCCCTGACGAAAACCACGCCCACGCCCACCAGGGGCCTTCCCAGTTCTCTAGCCACAGGCAAAGTATAGGGAATTATATACCTGTGTACCCACGGAACCTTAATCGGGCCGGTCCTGCTTGGT
>JAPPLU010000092.1 GCA_028874075.1 Chloroflexota bacterium | reverse complement strand
ATCGAGTTGCTCATTCGTCGACCTGTGGCACAAGTGTTTGACGCCTTCGTGAATCCAGATGTGATTACGAAGTTTTGGTTTAACCGTACTTCCGGGCCGTTGGTAGCTGATGGCTCGGTGACATGGTACTGGGATCTATACGAGGCTTCGTCGACGGTTCGCGTGTTGGCATTGGAGCAAAATAAGAGGATCTATATTGAATGGGATGTTGATTCGGAAAATCCATCGCGGGTTGAGTGGACTTTCGAGGATCGTGGGGCCGACGGGACGTATGTCAGTGTCGCCAATAGTGGCTTCGATAGTAACGCCGATGACGTGATCGACCGAGTCGTAGATTCGACGGGCGGCTTCGCTCTCGTTCTCGCGGCCGCCAAGGCGTACCTTGAGCATGGTGTAGCTCTGAACATCGTCGCCGATCGATTTTGACCAAACGGTAGACTGGCTACGAGGTAACTGCCCGGCCTGTTCCACGAGGATATTCGGAATCGGCAAGGTCGCCTAGACCGGCGCTTCCGGCAGCCCCCGGCCTCCAGCTAATGGCAGGCGGGGTCCGTCCCAACACGGATTACACGACGGCTTTCCTCGTTCCGGCCGGGGTATCTGGCTTAGTCTATATGATGTACCCTCCCGCCCCTAGACTTGGGACCTTGTTCAGCTTTCGGATGAATGAGAGGCATGAGAGCCTTTTCGCCGAACTGGGCCGAGAGAGTACCGGGAACTCGAACCTCACCAGGTTTGCGTCGCTGTTAGAGGCCTCAGTGCTGGAAAAGACAAGGATCCGCTACAGGCTGCCTGCCCAGGTATATTGGGAGGAGTCTTTCCGGTGGTAAAGCGGGCCGGGGAAGCAAAGGGTTATCCGTGTCTGAAAGACGCTTCTTAGATCAGGACCTCCCACCGAAAAGTCCGCAGTATGGTACGCTCAGGCCCACCAAATTCAACCCAGATCTTAGACCTGCAATTCGCCCTTGGGCGTTGTCCGGAGTTTAGAAAATGCCTGAGAAGAAACCCAGACAGACTACCAGGGCCAAAGAAAGACCGCCCCTGCCAGTGAACGAAAACGGCGTGGCGATACTGTCCGGCGGCAACCCGCAGATTGCCAAGGGGGACGGCGACGGGCCGGTGCAGATGTACATTGCCAATATGCCCGAGTGGAAGCGTGACGTGGGCCGCACCCTGGACGCTCTGATTGTCCGGACGGTGCCCGACGTGCGCAAGGCGGTACGGTGGAACTCGCCCTTCTACGGCGTGGAGGGCCAGGGATGGTTCATCAGCTACCACGTCTTCGCCCGTTACGTGAAGGTAACCTTCCTGAACGGCAAGTCGCTGGACCCCCTGCCCCCGGTGGACTCAAAGGACCCGGACGCCCGCTACTATCATATCTTTGAGGACGGTATGGACGAGGCGCAGATGGGGGAGTGGGTGAGGCAGGCGGCGCGGGCGCCGGGGTGGGATGGGTTTTAGGGGGGTGAGAGGATGAGGTGCAGTATCATTTAGTTAGATTGGTCACTAGTTCAACTGGTGACGAAGCCTAGTACATGGCTTTCGATCCCCACCATCTGTTGGCTAGATTCTAGGGAATCTTCTGCGTAAATCATAGTAGGCTCTGGAGCGATCGGGGTAATCTTAAGGTATACTCCGGGACTGCAAAGGCTATGACGAGGCACTTTGCTAAACGGTTTCTCCAACTATCCTAACGTCAAATCAATTGATAGTCTGCGCCACTTCCTCGAATATCATCCAGTTTGCTATGAGTTGCCATTCAAAATGCATAACGAATTCAATACCGACAGGGGCCAATTATGACCACATTCTCTGCACTTGCCGTGGGGAGTTGGCGCCAGTTTGGTTTAGTTAATATTGATTTTCACCCCAGAGCCACTATAGTAACCGGTGCCAATGGATCAGGCAAAACCACGTTGCTTAGCATCTTGAGTCAACACTTCGGGTGGTCGCCTGTGTTTATTGGAACTCTTCGTATCGATAGGCGCGGCGCACGTAGATACTATTCTGGATTTTTCGCTGATGTTCCTGAAAGCAATGTTACAGTGGGGTCACTCACGTACAGTTCTGGCCGCGTGGCTGACCTACAAGTACCTACTGAAGGGGCAACTGTCCAAGTACGAATCCAAGGTTCGGAGCACGTGGACGGCGTTTACATTACATCTCATCGCCCAGTTTACTCCTACCAAGCAGTATCTGAGATACCTACTCAAATCCAGGCGGGCAATGAACTGTTTGACCAATACTTGAACAGCATTCGGCAGTTCTACCAACCTAATGCACGTATTCAATCTCCGAGTCACAGGCTAAAGGCGGCACTGATTTCTCTTGCCATGTTTGGTTACGGGAACGAGGTAGTTGAACCTAATTTCGAATCTCAAAATACATTTGAAGGATTCTCAGAAGTGCTCAGCAAGGTACTTCCTTCGAGTCTCGACTTCCGAAGGATTACCATAAGAATGCCAGAGGTGATTCTGGAAACCGGCACTGGAGACTTTTCTTTAGACGCCGCTTCAGGCGGCATCGCGGCACTTATAGACGTCTCCTGGCAGGTCTATATGAGGTCTCGGTCAAGTCCACAGTTTGCAGTCGTAATGGATGAACCCGAGAATCATCTTCATCCAAGCCTGCAGCGGACAGTATTGCCTGGCCTTCTCTCAGCGTTCCCACAGGCTCAGTTTATTATTGCAACCCACAATCCATTCGTTGTGACTTCAGTGAGGGATTCCAACGTAATTGTATTGGATTTCAATGATGGAAAGGTGGTGTCCGCTACCTTGCCCGATGTTGATCGCTCTGGCACCGCGAATAGAGTTCTGACTGATGTACTTGGCGTTCCGTTCCCTGTCCCCCTTTGGGTAGAAGACGAAGTCGACAACATAGTATCCTCAGTCATCGGCAAAGAGATAACTGCAGAACTTTTGGCTTCCCTCAGGAATCAGCTTAACTCCATCGGCTTGGGTCATCTGTTTCCAGAAGTTATAGACCGGCTTCTGCCCGCCAGCAGTAAGGGATAGGTAGCGAGAAGCGTGATCCGCCTGACTAATCGAACGAGGCCTCAAATCCTTGCTGAAAAATGCGAAGAGTGGACTGCACAATACATTGAATGGTGCAATAATCCATCTGGAAATGAGCCTCGCCCTTACACCCATCCTGACATACGTTCCGAATTGGAGTTAGAGACGAACTCGAAGTGCGCATATTGTGAAGGACTTATCAACGATGTTGCCTACACCCACATTGAGCACAAATTACCTAAGCGCAAGCATCCAGAATTGGTTTGTGAATGGGGAAACTTAACGATCGCTTGCCCCAGATGTAACACGAAAAAGAGCGATTATGACAGTCCGGAATGCCCTCTGTTGGACCCTTACGTAGAAAATGTCGAGGAAGAGGTTGTATTTGCAGGACCGCTGGCGTTACCGCGTGGTGGGCCCAGAGCCCAACTAACAATTACCTTGTTAGACTTAAATAGGAAGGACCTTCTCTTTGCCCGCAAAGAGGTGTTAGAAGGCCTGTATAGACTCTTAGAACTTGTGGGTCGCGCGGCTAGCGAGTCTGCTGCGTTGTGTGCCCTTTGGTTTGAGATCGATCGGTTTACGGCCTCGGAAGGTGAATTTGCTTCAGCATGTAGACATTTCTTGTTAGCCCAAATTACGGAGCGTGGAATCCAAAGACCCGAATAGTAAATTGCACTCCACCTCCACTAAAGGAGCCATAACCATGACCACCAACACCAAACCCGTAGCCGTTGTTATTGGCGCTACTTCCAAGTGGCAGGCTGATGGGCGGAATACGCAGATGATTCATGGGGGGGCTATTGATGATAGCGACCTGCCCGTGGGGATTCGATTCGGCGTGGGGGGCGCTATTGCGCAGAAGTTTGCCCAGGAGGGGTTTTTGACGGTGCTGACCACCCGCAACGCCGCCAACGCCGCGTCGCTGGACGCTGCCATCCGGGAGCAGGGTGGCGACACTTTGATTGTGGAACTGGACCTGGCGTCGGGGGAGTCCATTTCCGAGGCCTTTGCCCAGATACGGGCCGAGGCCGGCGATCCCCTGGTGCTGGTGTATAACGCCGGGTACCTGGAGGGGCGCGACCTGCCGCCGGAAATGGAACTGCTGGAGCACATGCCATACGAGATGTTCGAGACGGCCCAGCACATCTCCAGCAGCGGCCCCTTCCTGGTGGCCAAGGAGGTGCTGCCGGCCATGCGGGAGCGGGGCGAGGGCTCCATCCTCTTCTCCAACAACCCGGCGTCGCTGCGGGGGCGGAAACGGTACACGGGCCAGTCTCTGTACTATCCCCGGGTGATGATGCGCACCCTGTCCCAGGCGCTGACGGAAGAGTACTCGGAGTACGGAGTACACGTAGCCAACGTGGTCATTGACGGAACCATCGACTCGCCAGGGACGCGGGCCCGGGCGGGACAGGACCCGGAACTGCTGGTTAATCCCGTCGCCATTGCCGACGCCTTCTACTACCTGCACACCCAGGACAGGTCGTGCTGGAGCCACGAGATACAGTTGACGCCGTACGCGGCCAAGCCGGCTTACTGAGGAAAGTGCCTCACCCCCACCCTAACCCTCCCCCGTCAAGAGGGAGGGGACTTTTTTAACAGAGGGAAGGAGCAGCGCGATGGACGTGGGAATGATGATGATCTTTTCCAGCTATGGCTGGGAAGAGGGTTCGGACGGGCAGATGTGGGAGGAGGAACTCAGGCTGGCGGAGATGGCGGCAGACTCGGGGTTTGACTGCCTGTGGTCGGCCGAGCACCACTTCAACGACTACTCATTCGTGCCGGACAACCTGCAGCTGATGACCCACCTGGCGGCGAAACACCCGGACATTGACGTGGGGACGGCGGCGGTGATCCTGCCCTGGCACAACCCGTTGCGGGTGGCGGAAAACGCCGCGGTCCTGGACATGCTTAGCGGCGGACGGCTGCGGCTGGGCTTTGGCAGGGGCCTGGCCCGGCGGGAGTTCGAGACCTTCGGCATCAGCATGGACGAGTCGCGCGACCGCTTTGACGAGGCGGCGCCCATGATCGTGGAGGCCCTCCGGACGGGGTACATCGAGGGCGACGGGCCCTACTATCCGCAGGCGCGGACGCCAATACGGCCCCGGCCCCAGCACTCCTTTGACGGGCGTATCTACGCCGTAGCCGCCAGCGACGAGTCGGTAATGTCGGCGGCGCAACTGGGAGCTCACATCATCATGTTTGCCGACCGGCCCTGGGAGATGCGGATGCCGGGCATCGAGCGGGGGCGCGCCCTGCACCGGGAGTTCCACGGCACGGAGCCGCCGGCGCTGATGATTACCGAGTTTGTCATTTGCGGCGAAGACCTGGCCCAGTGCGAGGAGGAGGCCCGCCGGTACCAGGGCAAGTTCGTGGAGAGCAACTTCCACCACTACGAGTTTCTGGGCGACCACTTCCGCGATGTGAAGGGTTATGGCGCCTACCAGCAGAAGGCGGAAATCGCCCGAGCCGCCGGGCTGGAAGGGGCGGTGGAAGGGTTTATGAAGGCCGCAAGCTGGGGCACGCCTGACAAAATCCTGCGGGGCCTGGAGGACCGCAAGGAGCTGCTGGGAGAGTTTGAGCTGAATGTCGCATTCCGCTTTGGCGGCACACCTCCTGAGGTAGCGGAAAGAGGTCTGAAGCTATTTGCTGATGAGGTGTTGCCCGTATTGAAGTCGTGGTAGCCCCATTACTTGGGAACTTGACCCAGAGCGAACAGGCATTTTGTCTCGGGGCCGACAACCCGGCCCCGATTTTGTATTTGGCTGCTCAGGGTCAGGCTGCTCTGGTGGGTTTCCCAAAGGATTGAAATGAAGCATGTTCCGTAGGCATCTGTCTTTGCCTAGTCCAGGAACCAATCCATTTGCCGCGAGAGTCTTCCCAACAGCTCGGAAAGCCTGCCGAAAACAGCGAAAGTTTGCTAATCTTGACATTGAGCAAGACTTGGCAGGGGAGGTAGTCATGCGCCCCTTTCTCACA
Source organism: Chloroflexota bacterium (assembly GCA_028874075.1). Classification (GTDB taxonomy): domain Bacteria; phylum Chloroflexota; class Dehalococcoidia; order Lucifugimonadales; family UBA3495; genus Bin22. The sequence goes on along the minus strand of JAPPLU010000092.1, from coordinate 112,594 downwards.
GTTTTCCTGATGATTGTTCTGATGCTCACCCTGGCGGCCTGCCAGGGTGCCACCGGCCCCGCCGGGCAGCAGGGGCCACCGGGGATTCAAGGTGTGATGGGCGACCCCGGGATGGCCGGGCCGGCTGGTCCTCAAGGGTCGCCGGGGCTTGGTGGCCCGGCGGGCCCGGCAGGGCCCCGGGGCCGCATTGGGCCGGAAGGACCGGCCGGGCCAGCAGGACAGACGGGTGCGGCAGGCACGGCAGGACCCATGGGTCCATCGGGCCCGGCAGGTCCGGCAGGCGAGGCGGCCGCCATTGATTTCCTGGAACTGCAGAGAGTCCTGGAAGAATTGGAGGAAGAGTCGCCCGCGCCGCCACGGTGGATGCCAGAAGAATTTACCAAGTATTTTGTGCGGGCCGCAATAAAGATGTACGAGACGGAAGGGATGGAAGCCACCGTCACCTACTACAACTCGCCTGAGAGCGTCGACGGCCAGTGGTACATGTTCATAGTTGACGAGAACGAGATCATGGTGGCCCATGCCGACAAGTCCCAGGTCGGCAAAAATGTTAACGACATCCTTGGTCCGAACGGGTACCCCTCCGGGGCCGCGGTCTACGCCGTCGCCGACGAGGACGGTGAGTGGTTCGACTACACTTTTCCCAACCTGGCAACCGGCGCCGCGGAAACCAAACATTCCTGGATGGTCAGCCACGACGGAATAATGTTTGGTTCAGGCTGGTACGAGCAGGGCCCCAGCAAGACCGATGCTCCAGCTTATACCAGGGCTTACGTGCAGCAATCCATCAACCTTTATAACGCTGTTGGGCTGGAACAAACCCTGGCCTACTATAACTCGCCATCGAGTGTCGATGGTCAGTGGTATATGTTCCTGGGCGACACCGAGACCGGCAACCTGATTGCCCACGGCGCTGATCCCGACCAGGCAGGCACACACAATTCGAAAGTGACTGGTCCCAACGGTTACCCCGCCGGTGCTGCCGTTGCCGCATCTGCCGACGAAGACGGAGGCTGGTTCGAGTATACTTTTCCCAATCCGGCCACGGGCTCTCTGGAAACCAAGCATTCCATGATGGTGCTCCACGACGGCATTGTGTTCGGCTCGGGCTGGTACGAGGAAGGCCCCAGGAAGACCGAGGTGGAAGCCTACACCAGGTCTGTGGTGCAACAGGCCATCAACCTTTATAACGCGTTGGGCCTGGAACAAACGCTGGCCTATTACAACAGGGAGGAAAGTGTGGACGGCCAATGGTACGCCTTCATTGTTGATGCGGAGACCGGCGTCACCATAGGCCATCAAAACCCTGCACTGAGGGGCAGAGACCCTAGCCAGAGGGTGGATGCCACGGGTTACTTCTACGGTGATGATTTGCTGTCGGCCACTGAGTCAGGTAGTTGGTCGAGTTACGTTATAGTAAATCCCGATACAGGCGAAAACCAGCGGAAACACACCTTTGCCGTGCTGCACGACGGGTACATTTTTGCGTCGGGTTGGTACGAGGACGAGTAATAACCGGCACCGCCCGGAGAAGAGAACCTTCGACCTAAGCTGAACTCGGTTTGCCTAGAGGACCCCCTACCGGAGAGGGGCGGCGTTCCGTTTTCCCAGTCGGACTGCCACTATGGTGTACTGGGACATTGGGCCGTCGTAAGGTGACTGGGTGCCGGAACGGTATGCTAAACTGTTTCCGCTTTGGCTGCGTACCGCCGGCCAGCGGATGGCTGGACAGGTTTTGCGTCCCGGGCATGGCAACCAATCCCAAAAAAACAGTTCAGCGACTGAAAGCGCCATTCACCACCCATGACACGACTGGTTGAACTTGCCTCACGGCTTGCCAACTCCCACTCCCTGGAATACTTCATCATCGGTGTAATTGTTGCTAACGGCGTACTGCTGGGGCTGGAGACCTCCCCCAGCTTAGTCGAGAAGTATGGGGGATTCATGCACTGGGGCAATCAGATAGCCCTGGGCATCTTCATAGTTGAAGCGGCCATCAAGCTTCTGGCCCACTTCCCCCGCTCCCACCGGTACTTCCTGGACGGCTGGAATGTGTTTGACTTTCTGGTCATCGTCTTTGCCCTGGTGCCAGCAACCGGGCAGTTTGCCATGGTGGCCCGTCTGGCCCGGCTGCTGCGGATAGTGCGGCTGGTGTCGGCCATTCAGGATCTGCGGTTGATAGTGGCGGCCCTGGTGCGTTCGATTCCCAGCGTAGTCCACGTCATCCTGCTGATGAGCATAGTGGTCTACATCTACGCGATAATGGGATACCACCTTTTCCACGAGCATGACCCTGAGAACTGGAGGAATCTGGGTATTTCCCTGCTTACCCTGTTCAACATTATCACCCTTGAAGGGTGGACGGAGGTAATGAACAGGGCCATGGAACGGCACCCCCTGGCCTGGATTTACTTTGTGAGCTTTGTGGTCCTGGGAACCTTTGTAGTAATCAATATGTTCATAGCCATCATTATCAACAACCTCGACGAGGCCAAGCGTGAGCGCCTCGAGGAATTGCAGTCTCCTCCATCCAGTGATCAGCTTCTACGGGAGATTCGTGCCACCCAGGAGGCTCTTAACCGCCTCTCGGAACGACTGGACCAGGACGAGCAGAAGTAACCGGGCGCTTTTCTCCATTGCCCTTAGCATCCGTCGACTGTAGTATTGGGCCGGAACAATTGATTTTCCGGCAGCCCAAATCCACTTTCGAAAGGGTGCTTTATGACTGCCAAACCCGTAACCCCCACCCGGGAACTGTCCCGAGATAGTCTGCTGAAGAGGGCGGTTGAGCTTGCGCCAGTGCTTAAAGACCGAGCGCGCCTGACCGAAGAAATGCGCCGCGTCCCCGCCGAATCAGTTCGGGAGATGAAAGAAGCGGGCCTGAACCTCATTGGTGTTCCCAGGAGATTTGGTGGACTGGGCGTCGATTACGGCGTCGGGCACGAAGTTGGCATTGAATTGGCCCGAGGCTGCGCTTCCACGTCCTGGTGCTACTCCTTGTGGGTGGCCCACTCGTGGCTGGTGGGGTACTGGCCGCTACAGGCACAGGAAGAGGTATTCGGAGATGGGCCGGACGCGCTCTGCTCGAGCTCCCTCAGTCCTGGCAGGTCCACCTGCATTCCGGTGGAGGGAGGATACCGCCTTACGGGAGAGTGGGAATTTTCCAGCGGCTGCGACTCGGCCGACTGGATAATGCTGGGCGTGGCTGGTATCGGCCAACGCAACTGGGTTCTAGTGCCCAAGGGAAAATACCGGATCGTAGACAACTGGTTTGTCTCGGGCCTCCGGGGAACCGGAAGCAAGAATATCGAAGTTGAGGACGCATTTATCCCCGCCCATCGGGCGCTGGAGGTCTCCACTGCCGGGGATAGTGACCTGAGCGCCTGGGAGCTGCACGGGCAGAGCCGTTATCGTGTGCCCATCCCGGTGTTGCTGGGATGGGACTTGGTGGCGCCCATGATCGGTCTCGCCAAGGGAATGGCCGACGAGTTTGTTTTCAGGCTGTCGGGGACTTCAGGACCTGGACGGACTGCCGATTCGTCCGCCATTCACCTGCGCTTGTCCCAGGCCTGCGCAGAGATTGACGCGGCGGCGGCCCTGATGGAACAGGATGTGGCTGAAACACTGAGGAAGGGCCGAGATGGAGAACCGTTCACTACCCTGGAGCGGGCCAAATTTCGGCGGGACAAGGCATTCTGTACCCAACTGGGATTGCAGGCCGTCAACCGCCTGTTCGACCTGAGCGGGGGCCACGCACTGTTTGATTCGGAACCCTTGCAGCGGTTTCACCGGGATGCCCAGGCGGTTGCGCACCGTGACGGGCTGATTATGGACCTGGGCGGCCAGCAGTTCGGCCGAGTGATTCTGGGGCTTGAGCCCGATGGTCCAATTTAGCCTCTGTTGCTGCCGATCAGTGTTTAGACCCTGGGAGACCGGCCTTGCGCTGAGGCATCTCTGATCATGCCATAATCTGTCTGTGAGGCCAGCCCGCCAGACAAGCGCCGGGTCGAAGCTAGGGACGTTGTCAGGAACTTCAACCCCACTTTGGCTTAAACCGGTAGCAGTTTTCCGTTTAACCACCGGCAAGGGGAATGCTAGTATCCATCGAGTGTTGACCCCTACAGCCGGCCTGCGCATGTAGCTTGCCCAGTCGGAATAGTCCAGAGTGCAGGTAGTGTGGGGCTGACGCCTACAGCTTATTCGCGTTGCCAGGCGCCGGTCCCGAATCGGCGGTATAGACTGGCTTCGCGCAGCCGGCTACCGATGTTTTTTGAATCGCCCCCCAGTTACTCGCTGGTCGAGCAGGTCCAACGCCCTCTCGTAAAGAGGCTGGCCCGTCCTCTGATCTGGGCCCTGCGCCGTCTCCTGGTATCACTCCGAGATCTTGCTCCAATCATTCTGGTCATCGGCTTCTTTCAGATAGCTGTATTGCAGCAGCCCTTTCCTAACCTGGTGGGAGTGACGGTGGGTCTGCTCTGCGTAGTGGGAGGGCTTTCCCTGTTCATGCAGGGGCTGGAATACGGACTCTTTCCGCTGGGCGAAACGCTGGCACAGAGCTTTGCCAGCAAGGGGAGCCTGCTTGCGCTGCTTTCCTTTGCCTTTTGCCTGGGTTTTGGCGCTACCGTGGCCGAGCCGGCACTGATAGCCATAGCCGAGGAAGCGTCGAAAGTAGCATCGGAAGGGGGGGCAATTCCTGATGATGCCGAGGCCAGGTCCAGCTATGCGTTTAACCTGAGAATGGTAGTGGCGGGTTCGGTGGGAATTGCGGTGCTTATTGGCGTGCTGCGTATTCTGAAGGGCTGGCCTATTCACTGGCTGATCATTGGCGGATATCTCCTTGTCACGCTAATGACTGTTTTTGCGCCCGCGGAAATAGTTGGCGTGGCCTACGATTCCGGCGGTGTGACGACGAGCACGATTACGGTGCCGCTGGTGACGGCCCTGGGTGTTGGCCTGGCCACGACCATCAGAGGCCGGAACCCGCTGGTGGACGGGTTCGGGATAATCGCCCTGGCGAGCCTTACGCCGATGATCTGCGTCATGGCTTATGGAATCGTGATATGAGCGAAGGTTTCTTCGACATCCTGCTGACTACCCTCCTCCGCACTGTGAAAGATGTGGCCCCCATCGTGCTGTTGCTGGCCTTTTTCCAGGTGGTGGTACTCCGGCGACGCTTGCCCCAACCCCGCCGGATGATAGTGGGCTTCGGCTTCGTGCTGGTGGGCCTGGCCCTCTTCCTGATTGGGCTGGAAGAGGCGCTTTTCCCTATTGGGGAGACCATGGCGGCACAGTTGACGGCCCCGGAAATGCTGGGAACTCTGGGGGAAAAGGGAGAGATCGACTGGCGCAACTACCTTTTGGTTTATGCCTTCGGGGCGGCTATCGGGTTCGCAACCACGGTGGCCGAGCCGGCCCTGATTGCCGTAGCAATGAAGGCTGAAGAGGTTTCCGGGGGGGCGATCAAGTCCTGGGGACTCAGGATAGCGGTGGCGTTGGGAGTGGCCATAGGAGTGTCTCTGGGCTGTTTCCGCATCGTAACGGGCACGCCTCTGCCCTGGTACATCATCGCCGCCTACGTCGTCGTAATCGTACAGACTTTCCGGGCCAGCAAGACCATAATACCGCTGGCCTACGATAGTGGCGGGGTGACCACCTCAACAGTTACCGTGCCGGTGGTGGCCGCCCTGGGGCTGGGGTTGGCAGCGAGCATTCCGGGCAGGAGTCCACTGATAGACGGGTTTGGACTTATTGCCTTTGCCAGCGTTTTCCCCATAATGACTGTATTGGCATACAGCTTTGTATCATCCCAGATCGCACGCCGGAGAAGTCCGGCCATTGCACGGGGGGGTAACAGTAACTAATGAGGATGAAGCTGATAGTCGCCCTGGTCAGCGGCAACAAGACGGAAGCCGTAGTAGAAGCGGGCCGGTCCGGCGGCGCCACCGGAGCGACAATAATAACCAGTGTCCGGGGAGAGGGACTGCTGCCGGAAAGGACTTTTTTCGGGCTGCGAGTGGAAGCCCAAAGGGACCTGGTGATGTTCCTGGTGGCTGACATAAGAGCGAGGTACATATTGGAGCGTATAAGGGATGCGGCGGGCTTCGATACCCAAGGAGGCTCCGGTATAGCATTCCAGATCGACGTGGAAGACTCAGTAGGACTGGTCACGCAAATGGCCGCCATTCGGGAAGAGGTTGAGCAGGAAATATGAACGAGTCTACTAACTTGCGGGTGGAAGATGTGATGTCCACCAATATCCGTAGTATCGAAGGCCTGGCCACGGTGCTGGAGGCCATCGACATGATGCGGCAGTACGGGATCAATTCCCTGGCGGTAATGCGTCGGGACGGCGACGATGAAGCGGGTTTACTGCTGCTGCGGGATATAGCGGTTAAGGTGGTGGCGCAAAACCGGTCGTCCGAGCGAGTCAACGTGTATGAGGTGATGACCAAGCCGGCGTTTACCCTGCCGCCAAAGATGATGGTGCGCAACGCCGTAAGGTTGATGACGGAGCACAGTGTAGCCCGCGCGCTGGTGGTGGACAATGACCGGAACCCCATCGGTATAGTTACCCTGCGGGACCTGGTGCTCGGGGAAGACCCAGAGGACTGAGTTCCAGGTGTTACCCAAGAGAATAGGCCCAAAGCAAAGGGAGAAGAGCAGCTTCGGCTGTTGAAAGGCCGGTGTCGCTCCGGCTTAGGCTGACGGTCCTCTTTACAGGGGAGGGACAAGGCAAGAGGTCCAGACGGACCGCAATGACGATCACAAGACAGGCGCCCCGGGCATTGCCCGGGGCGCCGTTCAGCCTTTGGAACCTGCCCCCGAAGGGGAAGCTGGTCGCCAGCTAGTTGGTGAAGTCCATGATATTGGCCCGAATGCGAGGCGCGTAGTGGGGTTCCCACTCCAGGTCCGCTGAAAGGCCGTAGATCTGGACAACCAGGAAGTTAGGGACGAAGTGATAGTCGAAGTGTACCCGGTCGGCAATGGCCTCCATGCGCTGGCGGCGCAGGTCGCCGGACGGTGTGGCGTTGGCCTCCTCTATCATATCCTCCAGGGATTGGTAACAGACCCCGCTGGAGCGGCTGAAGCAGCTGTTCCGGAGGATTGCCTGCCTGGAGAAGTCCAGGGATTCGGTGGAAGTGGCTGGCGCAGTAATGTGCATGGAGGCGAAGTTTGGCTTGCCCGGGCCCAAGTTGACGCACTTCTCATGCAGGTCAGCGCCGGGAGCATTGGCAAAGTCGTCCCGCGTTCGGCCGTGGCCGCAGTTGGAGCGGCCGGTGCCCGCGTGAATGGATGACTCCACTACCAACAGTTCCGCGTTGACGCCGACGTCTCTCCAGAAGGTTACCACGGCTTCCGCGTACTCAACGTCCTTGGGCACCCGCTGGGAGCGAATGTGGAGCTTAATCAAGCTGTCTTCGGCATCCTCGCTATAGCCCACCTCTGCAAGCAACTGCTCGGCGCGCTCGGGGTCGTAGGGATAGCCGGCTGAATTCTCCGGGGTGATGCCGACGGTACCCGTCTGGGCGATGTTCCCGTAGCACTCCAGCACACCGTCGAAGATTTCCTCCATGAGGGTCTCGCAGTCGATGGCCAGGTTGAGCGCTTCGCGGACCTCCCGCAAACGCAGCCAGGGGTGGTGCACGGTGTCTACGGCGTAGACATAGGCCTCGTTATTGGTGGCCGACTTCCATTGGGGAGCCAGGTCGCGATCCTGGAAGGCGATTTCCGCCCAGTCCGCCTCCCCGGCGGACAAAGCGGCAGCACGCACCAGTGGCTCGTTGCGCCATTGTTGTACCAGGTTGGGAATCGATGGCGCCCGCGAGTAGTTGGTGGCGGGGTTGGGGTTATACCCCTCGTAAGCCTCCAGCGTGATCTCCAGACCCGTATCCCACTCCACTAACTTGTAAGGACCCAGTCCGACAGTCAGGCGCTCGATTTCCGCCGAGAACTCTTCCGGCAAATCGGCATACGAACTGGCCCCTACTGCATCCAGGAACCAGCCCACATCCTGGAACTTGGTGAAGATTGTGGTGCGGGGCAATATGGGGCATGCCTTCCCGCATACGATATCCAGCGTATATTCGTCCACCACTTCTCCTCCGAAGACGCCGTGGAAGCTGAAGTCGTTGGAGTTATAGTGGCCGCTGGTCTCTTCGTCACCGAAGAAGTCGATCCAGAACTTGGCCTGCTCTGCGTTCCAGGGAGCGCCGTTGTGGAAGGTGACGCCCTGGCGCAGCTTGAACTGCCAGCGGTCCGGACCGAGCTGTTCCCAACCTTCGATTCCCGTCAATCCCACAACCTGGTAATTGTTGTGGTCATCTATCCAGGTCAGGGGATCGCTGGCCAGGTCGTCGCAGATGGTGTTCTGGATGTTGCCGCCGCAGAGGGGACTAGCTGCGCCCACCGTTGTCGGTTCTTCGGCGGTCAGGAAAATCAAAGTATCCCGGCCCATTTCCGCCATGGCCGGGGGGGCCTGGGTAGGCTGGGGCGCCGCCGTAGGAGCCGGCGCTTCACTGGCTGGCTGGGAAGCAGGCTCCTGTGCGGGAGCCTGGGATCCGCTCTGAGCCGGTTGTTGTGCCGGGGCCTGTGGCGCCGGAGCCTGGGTTGCGGGTATTGCCAGGGCCTCGGGCCGAGCAGTATCCGGCTGAGTGGCTTCGGTTGTGGTCTGCTGCTGTTCCTCCGCAGGAGACGATCCGCAGGCAACCGCAAATAAAGCCAGCAACACCAGCATGGACGCAAGGACACGGCCGAACCACTGGCCTTTTGCCGATTTTCTTGATCTCATGTAAGTCCTCCTCCAGCTTGACATCTCTGGGTAACCCCTCAAATATTTCTTATCTCAGCTAAATATTTTCTGCTCACCTCCTGTAAGGGAAGGTACCACTGCGCGAGGTTCGTGTTTTTATATAGTATTCATCATTCACTGTCAATACGTTTATAGATAGTGCTCTGGATGAATTGAGAGAAGAATTCATGAACTACTGGCACGTTTTGCGGAATCATATTCACATATCGGCTAATTGAGAACAATAACGTAATTCAGGAGCATTAAACATTACCAGCCTGCAATAGAAAGATGTCCAGGCGTGCTATGTAAGAATTTGATTATTGAATAAAAGGTATGGTTGTGCCCCGATATTGGGGGGATCTGAAACAATCGGTTTGGAGAGAGGATGATGGACAGTGACGAAGGAGGGAGCTGGGCCTGCAGGTGGACTGGAGCTGACCGTCCAAGGATGAATATCCGTGTCTGTGGCACCGCGGGAAGGGTTCTGCCGGATGAGGGCCTTGTGGAGCCATATTCTGTGGGAGCTTGGCCGGCCGGGTGAAACTTTGAACAAGGAGCATGGTTCCCATCTGTCTATTTTGTGAGCAAGTTACTGTTCAGACTTCATGAGTTACCCTGCCACGCTGGACGTCATGCCGGCGCAGGCCGGAATCCAGAAAGGCCAAAGTGGATGACAAGTCAAAAGTAGCAAGGACTCCTGGATACCGGCTTTCGCCGGTATGACGGGTTGGATTGGCGAGGCAATCCCCTTAACTCTGAACTGTTCCGTCGGCAATGTTCCGGTTGACGAGGCCATAGCTGCCCTGCTAAATTCTATGGATTAAATTTCTTGCATAAGAGAGGTGTGCTGGGATGTCAAGACGCCTGTTCAAAGAACTGGAACGTTCTTACGGCTTCGACGAAGTAGCTATTGTTCCCGGCGACGTAACCATTAATCCCGAATTGACATCCACTGCGATGACCATCGGCGAATGCACTTTTGAAGCTCCCATGCTGGCGTCCGCAATGGACGGTACGGTGTCTCCCAGGTTTGCCACGATGATGCATGATATGGGTGGCCTGGGGGTACTTAATGGGGAAGGACTCTATACCAGGTACGAGGACCCGTATTCGATTCTGGAAGAAATAACGTCCATGCCCCAGTCGGAGGTGACCCAATATCTTCAGCAGGTGTACGCCGAACCGATCAAGGACAGCTTGATCGGGCAACGGGTGGAGGAAATAAAAAGCGCAGGTTCAACCTGCGCGATTGCTTTTACTCCCCAGAACACCAAGCGAATGTCCCCCGTGGCGGTGGAGGCCGGGGCGGATATTGTAGTGGTCCAGTCTACGGTTACCACTGCGCGGCACTATTCGCGAAGTTACCATGGGCTGATCTTCTCGGAGCTGATCGAGTCGCTCAGCGCGCCGGTGGTGGTGGGCAACTGTGTCAGTTACGACGTGGCCATGGAATTGATGGAAACCGGGGTGGAGGGTATTCTGGTTGGAGTGGGTCCCGGCGCCGCATGCACCACCCGGGAGGTTACCGGGGTGGGTGTGCCTCAGGTTACCGCGACGCTGGAGTGCGCGGCGGCCAGGCAGGACTATTTCCACCGCACGGGCCGGTACGTGAATGTTATAACAGACGGCGGCATACGCACCGGCGGGGATTTGTGCAAGTCTATTGCCAGCGGGGCCGACGGCGTGATGGTAGGTACTCCCTTCGCCCAGGCGGAGGAAGCGCCGGGCCGTGGCTACAACTGGGGTATGGCCAACGCTCACGCAGAACTGCCCCGGGGTACGCGTATCAAGGTGGGAACCAAGGCGTCACTTAAGGAAATAATGTACGGTCCGACATCGGTCACCAACGGTACCCAGAACCTGGTGGGAGCTTTGAGGGTGGCCATGGGGATGTGCGGGGCCTACACCATTCGGGATTTTCACCAGGCAGAAATGGTCATCGCCCCGGCCATAAAGACTGAAGGAAAGTTCTTTCAGCTGGGCGAGTAGTTTGCGCTAGTAAGTAAGGAATCAAGAATTTGCAACGCTGGTCGAGTGCGGAGTGTAGGAGCGTAAGTGAGCGTCCCTGCTCTTTGCTATTAATTTCTGATTCCCAATGCAATAGGGGGTTATAAGCAATGGTTACGAATGCCGGTACTATTCAGATTTTAGACCCGCGTCCGGAGGGAGTACCGGAAGAAGTGGGCATTAGCGCCCAGATTCCGAGCCTGGAAGGAAAGGTGGTGGGTCTGCTGGAGAACCGGAAGTACCACGCCGACTCGTTCCTGCTGGAACTGCAGCGGGTGCTGGAGGAAGAGTACAAGGCGAAAAAGGTGGTCTACGCCTCCAAGTTCACTTTCAGCATGCCCTGCGCGGACGAGACCATAGACGAACTGGTGGAGGAGTGCGATGCCGTTGTGCATGGCATAGCCGATTGAGGCTCTTGCACGGCGTGGGGTCTCCACGACACGGTAGTAACCGAATCCCGCGGGATTCCGTCGGTCAGCGTCATAACCAGCGCCTTTACCAGGGCGGCGCACGCTCTGGCGGCTTCCCTGGGAATGCCTGGGGTGCGAATAGTGGTGCTGCCCAGCCCTCTGGCATCCCGCAGCGTACCGGAAGTTCAGAAACTGGCGCACGAGTACGCTGAAGAAATAGTCGGCCTGCTCACCAAGGGCTAGAAGCGCTGCTGGATGGTATGACCGCTAAGTTATGCGCCGGAGTCCGAGGCTCCGGCGTTAGTTTTGTTGTGGGTAAATCAGAGCAGATCAGGAGATAGACGATGCAGACGGCAATTGAGTTTGACCCCAGCTACGCCATGCTCACCGTGGCGCTGGAGGCTGGCGAGAGTATCAAGGCGGAACCGGGCGCCATGGTGGCCCAGGAGGGAGTGGAGATGAAAACCGGCTCTGCCGGCGGGGGTATCTTCGGCGGCATCCGGCGGATGATGGGCGGCGAGTCTTTTTTCATTAACACCTTCACTGCCGAGCGGGGCGGAGGACAGGTGTGCCTGGCTCCTTCAACGCCGGGGGATATTGGCTCATTCACCCTCCCTCAAGGAAGGAACCTGTTCATCCAGTCGAGTTCCTTCCTGGCCTGTACGGAGAACGTGCAGACGGACTCCCAGTTCCAGGGTTTTCGCGGCTTCTTCAGTGGGGAGAGCCTCTTCTTCTTGCGGGCGTTTTCCGAGAGGGGAGAAGGGACCGTATTCTACAACTCTTACGGAGCCATCAAGCGGCTGCCGGTAGAACCCGGTAAAGAGTTGATTGTAGACACCGGGCACCTAGTGGCCTTCAGCGATGACGTGCAGTATTCAATCGGCAAGGTGGGCGGTATCCGATCCCTCATTGGTGGCGGTGAAGGTCTGGTGATGAAGTTCCAGGGTGACGGCCACGTTTGGATACAGACCCGGAATCTGGCTTCCCTGGTTGAGAAGATTGTTCCATTCTTGCCGACACCGAACCGGGGGCAATAATAATGAACCCACTGAGTATTCAATCCCGCCGTGTTGAGGTCTCCGCAGACTTCGGCGCAGTGCAGGACTACTACGAACAGCAGGGATGGACTGACGGATTGCCGGTAGTGCCAGCAACGGAAGACCTGGTGCGTAAGATGCTGCTGTATTACGGGCAGGACCCTTCTACCAGCCTGGGAGTAGTGCAACCCCGGAATGCCGTGGTTACCCTGGAGAAAGTCGCCATTAATGCGGTAATGGCGGGGTGTAAGCCCGAGCATTTTCCCGTGGTGGTGGCGGCGGTGAAGGCAGCCATGCAGCCCGGCTTTAACATCGCCGGTGTCCAGGCAACCACCGGCGGGGCGGCGCCGGCGGTCATAGTCAACGGCCCAATTGCCGGGGAGCTGGGTATCAATGGTGACTCCGGGTGCTTTGGTCCAGGCTACCGGGCGAATGCTTCTATTGGGCGGGCGCTTAGGTTGTTTGTCCGCAATGTGGCCGGTCTGGTGCCCGGGGAGATGGACAAGGCGACGCTTGCCCTGCCGGCACGGTATACCTTCTGCTTTTCGGAAAACGAGGCCCGCAGCCCCTGGGAACCACGGCACGTGGAGCTGGGCCTGGACCCCTCTGCCAGCATGGTTACTGTAATGGGCGTGCGTGGGATGTACGTCATCATGGAAAGCACTTCCCCGACGGGTATACAGGTGCTGCGAACGTTGGTGAGTTCAATTCGTACGACCGGCTTTTCCAACTACTACCAAACTGGAACGGGTGCGCAGATGGCGCTGGTGCTGTGCCCGGAACATGCGGCCGAAATTCACGCCTCCGGGCTCTCCAAGCAGGATGTGCGGGAGTACGTGTTCCAGAACGCCCGGATGCCCCTGCGCAGGCTGGAGGGAATTGCCCACTACGGCAACCGAAACTGGCCCAGGTGGATCGACGAGACGGACCCCGATGCCATGGTCCCGATTCTATCGTCGGCGGACGACCTGCTGGTTGTGGTGGCCGGCGGCGACGGACGGCATTCGGCATGGCTTGCCGGCTGGGGCGTAACCCGAATGACAACCCAAATAGTAGAGAAGCCCTGATGAAAGCAAAAGAGTGAAGGTTGCCCAATGGCAGGTAATGCCTCCGCAGGCATGAACTGGATAGAGAACGAAGGCCCCGCAGGAAAATCCTGTGGGGCCTTTCCTTGCAGACGGGGGCAAGGCCAGCGAACCCTGCCAAGGCACTTTCCGTTCAACAGGCGCCAGATAATCATTGGCGAAAGCAATTGGCGCTAAGTTGTAAGAGCCCTCACTTATTCCTTACAGAGTATTGCGAAAGAATATAAACAGTATTGTTTAAGGAGCCTATTGGTTTGGAGCTCAGGCCTGTATTCTCAAAGCACGCTTTTGTTTGACCTTTAATAATCTTAATATATCAACATACCAAAATATAATTATTGGAACAAGCAATATAAGTATTGACACCAAGATGAAAATCTAATACTATATATTTATCAAAGGCATGGAGGCAGTGATGATTGACGAGCAGGCCGCCGGTTTAAGACCCACTGAAAATATTGTAGATGAATGCAGTCACCACTGGGTAATCCAGGAAGGAGACGGGCCCACCAGCGTCGGTATGTGCCGTGTTTGTGGCGCGCTGAAGGAGTTCAAGAACTACCTGGAAGCATCCTTTTGGGGGGACAAAGAACCCAGGAGTGACTCCCGCCCCAATCTGCTAGGCAGGCCGTCCAGGACCCTGGCTATTGTGGAGGATGACGAAGACTTCTAATGGTTGGGCGTGTCTGGAAGGCATTTCATACCGGCGAATGCCGGCAGGTCATCAAATCAGTGAGCGCTCCTGAGAGACTTTAGGAGGTCGCTTCAGGAAAGAAGCGGCGGCAAACCGAGAAAATAGTCGGACAGGAAATGGGCTGTGGCGCCTTCTACAGGCAGCCACGGCCCTCTTGATTTTCCGCCCAGGTATCCTGGCTTGCGGTGGCGGACGTTGATGGAACTAAGCACGAGACTACCGCTGCCCACCGAACGGTGGGGTAAACCTTTCCCCATGGTGGGATGAGTAGGGTTTATTCAAGAATGGTAACTTACCGCCTCCTGGGGTCAGGAAAGCTTACCATGTCAGAGACGTAAGGTTACCTTATTCACGGTGGAAGGGGGCTTGGGCGCCCGGCGATGCCACCCCGGTATCCCGTTAGTCGGGACTCCGAAACTCGGCATTCTCTTCCGCATTCTTCGCGAGGGAGAGTTCCTATCTAAGGATTGCCTGCCCCCCGGAATATTCACAAATCTCCCCAATCCTGCAAGCTCGCCTGATCGTGGGACGGTGTATTATGTTCAATCAATAGTTAATAAAGAAACCGAACCCATGGAGGCCCTCGCCCGTTGTTCACCCACCTTCACACCCACACTGAATACAGCATGCTGGATGGCATTAGCCGCATTCCCGATCTGGTATATCAGGTCCGGGATATGGGGATGGAGTCCCTGGCAATTACCGACCACGGCAACCTTTACGGTGTGGTGGACTTCTACTCCGAGTGCAAAGAAGCAGGGATCAAGCCTATCATAGGCTGCGAGGTTTACGTGGCCCACCGGAGTCGTCACGACCGCAATGCTTCAGAGCGCAGTCCCTATCACCTGGTGTTGCTGGCCAGGGACAACACCGGCTACCGCAACCTGATGCAACTGGTGACCACGGGGCACCTGGAGGGATTTCACTATCGTCCCCGCATAGACTGGGAACTCTTGCAGCAGTACCATCAGGGCCTCATTTGCCTGTCCGGATGTGCCTCGGCGGAGGTGCCCCGCCTGCTTGCTGACGGCAGCACGGAGGAGGCCCGCCGGAAGATGCTCCAATACCGGGAGTTGTTCAGTGATGGTTATTTTTTGGAGTTGCAGCGTCACGAGCACGTGGAGCAATTGCCGGCTATCAACGATGGGCTGACCCGACTGGGCAAGGAACTGGGAATCCCAATGGTAGTTACCAACGACTCCCACTACGTTCGCCAGCACGAGGCTCCCTACCAGGACTTGTACATCTGCATTCAGACCAACACGACGGTACAAGATGAAAAGCGGCTGCGGATGGAAGACAACTCCTACTACGTCAAGTCTCCCGAGGAGATGGAACGCCTTTTCTCCGACTATCCTGAAGCGCTGTCGAATACCCAGCTTATCGCCGACATGTGCCACGTGGAACTGGGCTTTGGCCAGACTCACTTGCCCAAGTTTCCCACTCCCAACGACGTTCCCGCCGACGAATACCTGGCGCAGCTTTGCTGGGAGGGCTTCCGACGTCGCTATCCACGAGCGACTCCCGAAGCGGAAGAACGGTTGAAATACGAACTGGAGGTTATTCGGCACACCCAGTTTGCTAACTATTTCCTAGTGGTCTGGGACATCTGCGACTTTGTGCACCGCAACAGCATAATGTTCGGTGTGCGGGGCAGCGCAGCGGCCAGCGTTGCCCTTTATTGCCTGGGGATTACCGACGTGGATCCCCTGGAGTACCGCCTTGTTTTCGAGCGGTTCCTGAACCTGGAAAGGAAGGAAATGCCTGATATAGATATGGACTTCCAGGACGACCGCCGGGATGAGGTGCTCCATTACGTTATAGACCGGTACGGCAGCGACCGGGTGGCGCAGATAATTACATTCGGCACGATGGGCGCCAAGGCAGCACTGCGGGACGTGGGCCGCAGCCTGGGAATGAGCTACGGAGACGTGGACCGCATTGCCAGGATGGTCCCCTTCAAAACCCGGACGCTGGATGACGCGCTGAGAGTAAACCCGGAGCTTACCAATACATACGAGGGCGACAATGCCGTTCAGAACCTGGTGGACAACGCCAAGGGGCTGGAGGGCATCGTACACCATGTCAGTACCCATGCCGCTGGGGTTCTCATCGCGGACGAACCGCTGACGGAGACGGTGCCCCTGCAGCGACCGGCTCGAGGTGACGAGAACAGCCCGGTACTGATGACACAGTACTCCATGGACCCGGTGGCCAAGCTGGGCCTGCTGAAGATGGACTTCCTGGGGCTGACCAATCTGACCATACTCGACCGGGCTACCAAGCTGCTGGACGAGACCCAAGGCATCAAGATTGACGTATCGCGCCTTCCGCTGGATGACAAGGAGACCTTTGACCTGCTTTCCTCGGGCAAGACCACGGACCTGTTCCAGTTGGAAAGCGCCGGGATGCAGCGCTACATCAAGGAGCTGAAGCCTTCCAACCTGGGCGATATCGCGGCGATGATTGCCCTGTACCGCCCCGGGCCCATGGAGCACATTGACACCTTCATCGAGGCCAAGCACGGGCGCCGAGGCATTACCTATCCTCACCCCAGCCTGAAGGAACTGCTCGACGAGACCTACGGGGTCATCGTGTACCAGGACCAGGTGCTGTTGATTTTGCAGCGGTTCGCCGGTTACACCCTGGGTGAAGCGGATACCGTGCGCAAGGCCATGGGCAAGAAAATCGCCTCCCTGATGGCCGAGGAGCGCGATCGATTCATAGACGGCGCCCTGGGCAAGGGTTTCGATCGCCTACTGGCCACCCAGGTATTCGACCTGATAGAGCCCTTCGCCGGATACGCCTTCAACAAGGCCCACAGCGTAAGCTACGCCCTGATCTCCTACTGGACGGCCTACTTCAAGGCTCATTACCCATTGGAGTACATGTGCTCGGTTCTGAATTCCCGCTTGGATAATACCGATCGCATCATCAGTTCAATCAACGAGTGTTCCAAGTTGCAGATTCCGGTGCTGCTGCCGGACATTAATCGCTCCGGGGAGTTCTTCACGATCGACAAGGACAGTGGTCCCACACCCAGCCTGCGGTTTGGTCTGGCCGCCATCAAGACTGTGGGCGAAGGGGCGGTAAAGCCGCTGGTGGCGGAACGGCTGGAGAACGGCCCCTTCGAGTCAATAGACGAATTCTGCCGGAGGGCGGACGTGAGTGGCCTGAACCGCCGCACCTTGGAGAGTCTGGTTAAGGCCGGCGCCTTCGACAGCCTGGGTTCCCGCGGAGCAGTTCTGGCCGCTCTGGACCAGATAATGGCCACGGCACAACTTGAGACCAAGACGCGTAACTCGGGCCAGACCAGCCTGTTTGGCGGGGTGGACCAGGCTGAAGCGCCCCCAATGGCCGGTATCACCCTCAATTCCCTGGACGTTTCCCCGGAGGAGAAGGCCGCCTGGGAGAAAGAACTGCTAGGGGTTTCCTTGTCCTACAACCCATTGATGGCCCTGGCCTCTGCCGATGTGGGGGAAGGTATCAACTCCATAGACCAACTGGACGAGGATATGCAGGGGCTGACCTACACCCTGGTGGGTCACGTTGCCTCGGTGACGGAGCGCTACACCCGGGAGCAGAAGAAATTCCTGGTCGTGAACTTTGACCTGCTGGGTGGTCAAGTGGAGGCGCTGGTGTGGCCCGACGTTCTGGAACGGACGGCCGACATGTGGGCCACCGGCCGGCTAGTTAAGGCCACGGGCAAGCTGCGGCTGCGAGGCGATGGGTACTCCCTGGCCTGTGAGCAGGTGGCGGCTTTCGTACCCACGGCCGCTTTAACGGAGGAATCGCAGTCCGGTTCTCCCTCTGTCATCAAGGAAATTACGGAGCCGGCTGGGCGGAGTGGCCAGACCGACAGGAGCAACGGCAACGGCTCTCCCGAACCCCGCCGGAACGGGGGGAATGGCGGCAACGGTAACGGCAACTACCGGCACCAGCCCAACGGCTCCTACCGGTCTCGACCTAACGGAAACGGTGACGGGAGCGCGAACGGCGGGGATACGGCGGCGGCAACCATGACACCTGCCCGCACGGTGTTTGTGGGAATCACGGAGTCTGAGGACCCGGTTGAGGACGCCCACCTGCTAAGAGAGGTTATTGCCCTGCTGCTGGAGTATCCAGGCAAAGACCGGGTTAACCTGGAGATTTATACCGAAGGCCGCCGTGTGGTGCTGGACCTGCCAGTAGTAAGTACGGGGTACTGCGACGATATGCGGGAGCGACTGGAAGAACGACTGGGCGCCAATTCGGTTTCACTCCAAGGCGCCGATGATGCAGGGGCAAACGAAGTCCCCTTCTAGACGCTCCGTTTTGGGAGTCCCTAACTCCCGGTGATTGCCGGCTGGCCAGTCATCTCATCCATGCTCTTGAGTTGATTTGATGCGGGCGCAGTGCCAAGCGTTTGCTTTCCCATTCCTCTTTGCTTTTGCCGCGAATCATTCATAAGCACAACAAATATATGCTTGTTTTTTCATTTGGGGTATGGTAAATTTCTAACATAGGAGAGGTCTGCAATTTTGTTTCTGGCCTAATGGGTAACCCGTAACTGATTTCCGGGTAACGTTAGAATTGCCGGCAAACAGGGTTGCTTCATTTTCCCTCCGTGTGGTTTTCGACAGGAACAACCCTCTCACTTGGACCAGCCCTTGGCAGCGATTGATGACATAAAGGCCCGCCTGGAAATTGCGGAAGTAATTTCCGGCTACGTATCTCTGCAAAGATCCGGGCGGGCATTCAAAGCTTGCTGCCCTTTTCACCAGGAGCGGACACCGTCCTTTTACGTCAACCCGGAGCGTCAGTCGTGGCACTGTTTTGGGGCCTGCGCCACTGGAGGCGATATTTTCGGCTTCATTATGAAGGCCGAAAACCTGGAGTTCAAAGAGGCGCTGCAGCGACTGGCCCAGCAGGCAGGGGTAACTCTGCCTACCCGGGAGCGTCAGTCAGAGCAGGATGACCTGTACCGGCTGAACGAGGCTGCACGGGAGTTTTTTCAGCAATACCTGGCTTCTTCAATCGGCGCTGGCGCCCGGTCTTACCTGGAGGGGCGCGGAATCAGCCGGGAGAGCGTCAGCAAGTTTGAACTGGGCTTGAGTCCAGTTGACGGTCAGGGCCTGTTCGCCTATCTAATGAAGGCGGGCTTCGCACCGGAGCAAATGGTAAGGGCCGGTGCGGTCTACCAGCACCAGGATGGAGGTCACCGGGATGCCTTTCGTGGCCGGTTGATTATTCCCATTCGGAACGGGCAGGGAGAATTGGGCGGATTCGGCAGCAGGGCGTTGGACGATTCTATGCCCAAGTACCTTAATACAGGCCGTACACTGGTGTTCGACAAGGGTCGCACCTTGTACGCCCTTCACCTGGCCCGGGAAGCGGCAAGGCAGCAGGGTATGGTAATCGTGGAAGGGTACATGGATGCCATATCGGCCCATCAGCATGGGTACGAGAACGTCGTGGCTTCCATGGGCACTGCACTCACCGACCAGCAGGTGGCTGAAGTGCTGCGGATAACACGACAGGTGACCATGGCTCTGGATTCTGACGCGGCGGGCCAGCAGGCTACCCTCCGCAGCCTGGAATCCTCCTGGCAGGTTTTCCAGAACCGACAGGTGTGGCAGGCCGGTGGTTTCACTTCGCCCCAGCGGCGCGAGGACTTGAACCTGCGGGTGGCAGTGCTGACGGATGGAAAGGACCCGGACGAAGTTATTCGTCAAGCCCCGGAAAAATGGGAGGAGTTGGTCCGAAACGGGGTGCCATTGTTTGATTATCTTCTGCCAGCACTTTCGGGGCAGATAGATACGGGCACACCGGAGGGCAAGGTTCGCATGGTGGAACGGGTAAGTCCGTTTATCTATGCGGTGAAGGAACCGATTCTGCAGGATAGTTATTTGCGCAAGCTAGCCGATTTTCTATCTATAAGGGAAGAAAGCCTTAGGGCCACGTTAAATCGCCCCAATGTGGGGCAGCGAACCACGGGGACAGTAAACGGCGCAAGAGGCGGCGGCCAAAGTTTGGGGAACCGGCCAGCCAACCGGACCGGGGTAGACCGGTCGGCATTGGTGGCGGAAGAGCGTGACCCGCTGGACGAGCACTGCCTGGCGTTGCTGCTGCGATATCCGGACTTGGCCGAGGAATTGCCGGAGTGCGGGGGACTGCCGCCGGAGTATTTCAGACGCCCGGAGAACAGGGAAATTTACTTGCAGATGACTTCAGCGTGGAGCGAGACCCCGGAAATGCTCATCCCAGAGGAAAATTTTTCGGAACAAACCAGGAGGACCCTGGCGCACGAATTGTGGGAACAGCTGGACAGGTTGACATCCATGAACTTGCCGCCAATGGAACCCTGGGAACGCCAGGAGAGTTTGCGGCAGATTCTCGGCCGCCTGGAAGAGCGGCAACTGAAAGAACTAAAACTGGCCGAGCAGATACGCTTCGCAGATGACCCGTCGGTAGTACCCGAAGAAGCGTCAGAGGAAGCATTAGTCCTTAACAGGAGGATAAAGGCCAACGAGGAATCGAGAAAGCAATACTCCCAGAATGTATCGCGTGGAAGGTGACAATATATGGTAAGACGAAACAAGACCAGCCAGGACATCGGCGCGGAAGAGGACCTGTACGACATCAACGACGAACCGTCGAATAATGAGAAGTACCTGGGTATTCTGGGCGCGGTGGTCAAGGAAGAGGATGACCTGGCAGAGGGTGGCGGTATGGCAGTTGCCACCATACCCCTGGTGGTTGAATCCCCGGACGATCCGGATGACCAGGACGACCAATGGGTGCCGGGGCGTACTGATTCAACCAGCCCCTCGGACAACCTGGATGAAGGGCCCGCAGATGCTGAAATAGAGGAAGAGGAAGGCGAAGAGCCTGATTGGGAGGCTGAGGCTGAGAGCCTTCAGGTTCTGGACGACCCTGTCCGCATGTACCTGCGCGAGATCGGTCGCGTCGGGTTGCTGGCCGCCAAGGACGAACGAGAACTCGCGCGAAAGCTGGAGGGAGAGAAACACCTCCTGGCCCTGGGCAAGGAAGTGCTGGGCGAGGAATATTGCCAGACGCTGGAAAGGGAAGTGCTGGAGGAGCGGCGGGGGCCGACCTTCGGCTTCAAGGGCGAGAAGGTGGACTTGGGACCCTTGCGCAGCCCCGACTTGCTGAGCAAGAAGATTCGGCTGGAGTTTAACGAAAGCGCCCGCAACTGGGAACTTACCGAGGCGCTTCTGCGCCGCCTGGTACGGGCCACCGTGTTGGTGGATGCTTTGAGCGACTACCTGGAGTTGCCGCGCAATCCCACCCTGTCCCAGCTGATTAATGAACCCGTTCTGGCCGATGCCATTGATGCCCAGGTGTCGGAGGACATGCTGGTCAGCCTGGCGGAGACGCTGGAGTTGGAGCGGGATGAAGTGTATCGGCAGGTAGTGAACCTGTCGTTGGACCGCTGGATACTTGCGCCGGACACGGTGGACGTGCTTAGGGATTGCACTTTACTACAGCTGGACGCGACTTTCAGTGAGGTCGGTTCCATTCCGGAGTTGGCCAGGTATGAACCCCTGTTCCGCAACAGGTACAACCACATCAAGGCCGATGGCGACCGGGCCCAGGCCCATTTGACGGAGGCCAATCTCCGGCTGGTGGTCAGCGTGGCCAAGAAGTACATCGGCCGGGGCATGGCCCTGCTGGACATGATCCAGGAGGGGAACATCGGATTGATCCGGGCGGTGGAAAAGTTTGACTACCGCAAGGGGTACAAGTTCAGCACTTATGCCACGTGGTGGATCCGCCAGGCCATTACCCGGGCAATTGCGGACCAGGCCCGAACGATCCGAATTCCGGTGCACATGGTGGAGACCATCAACAAGCTAATGCGCCAGCACCGGCGGCTGCTGCAGGAGTATGGCCGGGAACCTACTCCCGAGGAGATCGGTGCGGCCATGGAGATCGGACCGGAAAAGGTAGAGGAGATCATGAAAATCTCCCAGGAACCGGTTTCGCTGGAAACACCCATCGGTGAGGAGGAAGACTCTCACCTGGGCGACTTTATTGAGGACCGCACCGCCCCTGCTCCCGCCGATGCCGCATC
This sequence comes from Chloroflexota bacterium, assembly GCA_028874075.1. GTDB lineage: Bacteria > Chloroflexota > Dehalococcoidia > Lucifugimonadales > UBA3495 > Bin22. Next base: position 90,493 of record JAPPLU010000092.1, on the reverse strand, counting down.
GTTCCAGTTGCTCAAGGAGCAGGTATCTGAGGTGCTGGGCACGCTGACGGACAGGGAGAGCCGGGTTTTGCAGCTCCGGTTCGGGTTGGAAGACGGCCGCAGTCGCACACTGGAGGAAGTGGGGCGAGAGTTTGGGGTTACCAGGGAGCGGATTCGCCAGATCGAGGCCAAGGCCCTGCGGAAGCTTCGCCACCCATCGCGCTCCCGGAAGCTGAAGGACTTCCTCGAGTAGTCCTAGTGGGGCAAGGAGCGTCGGTTAGACTGATTTGGAAGGGAGAGCGCTGCTCCCTTCCACTTTTTTTGTATTCTTTGCGATATACAAAACCACCGATTTAGCAGGCGGATATGTGTGTAAGAAATACACAATAGTTGTGCGATGTTTACCTTGTTTACGTAAAAATTCGGGTGATATACTCGCCTCACTCTAATGGCGGGGGGTGATGAAGTGGAAGAATATAATCTACCCAAGTGTCTGAAATGCAGCGAGGGCCAACTAGTGCCCCTTTCTGATTACGGAGGGCAGGGAGCGTCGGTGCATTACAAGGCATGGGTGTGTATAAATCCGGTTTGCGGCTTCAACATCAAGATCCGGAACGGCGATATTTACCTTAATGAGCCGATAACGCCGGGTGGTATGAATACCTCGAGATCCCGTTAGCGGGACCTCTATTCCCCTCTTCCGGCAAAAGTTCCCCCGAGTGTTCCCAGGGTGGAAGTGCGGTTAAGGGTTGGTGAGAGGAAGCGGAAGGGGAAAGCAAGCTCTTACATTGTCTAGGTATAGTTTTCTTCTTCATTATTTTCTTTCTTTTTGAGGGGTTTTTATGGAAGCTGGTTACGACTACACGCTGCTGGGCGCGCGCCCACAGAGTAAAGCCAGGTATCTGCCGGCTCTGTTTGTGGCGGTGCTGGCGGGTGTACTGCTGATTTCCGGCCTGGCCTACTACGGGTTCGCTTCGGACGCCGAGGCAGGACAGGCGGTGGTGGCTACGAACAAAGCAGAGGATGCCAAAGTCTCCGGGATTGTCGATGGCAATGCCGTATCCGCGGCTAAGTACACCCACCGGGTAGCGCCTGTGTCGGGGGACGAAATTGCAGGTCAAGCACTGTATCCCGCAGGGCTGGTTGAGTCTACGTACTGGGTGAACCCGCTGGGTTACGAGCAGTAGGCGGGAACTTCGCTGCTAACAGCAGGCTCAAAAAGGCAGAGTTCAGCAGAGGCAATAGACAGGGGCGGGAATCACTTCCCGCCCCGCTGCTGTGATAGGCTTCTTATGGATGACGGCTGGACAACCGGCTGTTGATGACTCTACAGGTTGGTAGACACTCCTTCCTTGCGCCGGATACGGACTTTCTGAATACGGCGTCCTAGTACCGAGACAATCTCGATGGTGAGAGAGTCGGTTTCCACCACGTCCCCCAGACGGGGCATGCGGCCCAGGCTCATGTAAACATAGCCACCTATAGTATCGACGTCAGGATTATCCAGCTTTGCGCCGAACATTTCCTCAATGACGTCGTTGGTAACGCTGGCGTTAACCACTGCGCTGCCGTCATCTTCAGTGACGACCTCTTCCTCATCGGCCCAGGAGAACTCGTCCTCTATTTCTCCGACAATCTCCTCCAACAGGTCTTCCAGAGTAATAATACCCTCAGTTCCGCCGTATTCGTCCACAACCACGGCCATCTGCACGGCCTTCTGCTGAAATTCCTCCAGCAGATCGTCCAGCCGTTTTGTCTCGGGAATAAAGTAGGCCGGGCGTGCCAGGTCCTTCAGGGAAGCCTGTCCCCAGTCTTCGCGCGACAGAAGTTGCAGCAGGTCCAGCGAGTGGATGATGCCCACGATATGATCGATGTTCTCTTCGTAAATTGGTATGCGTGTGTGTCCGCTTTTGATGATGGGCTCTATGGCCTGGGGTATGGGGGTATTAGTTTCGAGGGCCACTACGTCCAGCCTGGGAACCATTATTTCGTGGGCGGTGGAGTTGTCCAGTTGGATGATGGAGCGAAGCATTTCCCGGTCATGCCGGTCCATGCTAACCAATTCCTCTTCGGTAATGTCCAGGGTGTCTGATTCCGGTGTTCCCGAGCTGTCTTGTCTGGCGCTGACGTTTCCCGCTCCCAGTGCGCTGCCGGTCGACCGACTTTGGCTGCGTCGAAGGAGGGCCAGAAGAGGAGCCGAAAAGCTGGCCACCAGTCCTTGGTGACGGACGGCAATGGCGGAAGCCAGACGGTGAATAACAGTGAAAACTACCAGGGAGCCCAAAAAGACGATGGCGCCATCCAGCCACACCGGGCTAATGGCCGAAGTTTGCCACACCTGGTCAAGGAGAAGGCGGACAATGGAAAAGCCTGACAGTACAGTGGCGACGATGCAAGCATACTTGAAAGGGGAAATCACGAACCATGCTCGCTGGTTCGATGAATTGTCCCTGAGGATGCCGCCGCCACCGCTCCCCGTGTGCTCGGCGAGACTCAGGAGGGTAAAAAGGAAGAGGGAGCCAACCAGAATTATTAATAATGGAGGTAAACTATCAGTATCCAATATTTCTTCAGTTGGACGGTCTCGTCTCTTTTCGTTAGGAACTTTCTCTAATTTTAGCAGGAACTCCCACGGCCAGCAAATTTTGAGGAATATCCCTGGTAACCACTGCTCCGGCGCCGGTGGCAGCGCCATCTCCAATGGAGACTGGGGCGACCAGCATGGTGTCGCAGCCAAGGAATGCTCCTTCGCCGATGGTGGTGCGGTGTTTTTCCGTGCCGTCAAAGTTGCAAGTTACGGTACCGGCACCAATATTGGTACCGGCGCCGATACTGGCGTCCCCCAAGTAGCTAAAGTGGCCTGCCAGGACTCCCTGTCCCAAGTGGCTTTCTTTGACCTCCACGTAGTTGCCTATGTGCACCCCTGTCTCCAGATAGGCGCCAGGTCGCAGGTGGCTGAAGGGGCCCACGTCCACGCCCGCTTCCAGCGTGGCTTCTTCCAGCATTGACGCGGTAACCCGGCACCCGTCGCCAATTCGGGAATCCTGGAGAACCGAGTTGGGACCGATGTCGCAACCCTCACCGATTATGGTCTTACCGGACAGGCAGGTGTTCGTCCGAATTACTGTATCGATTCCGATCGTGACGTCTGAGTCAATGAAAACCGATGCAGGATCTTGAATAGTAACGCCTGAACGCATGAGTCGCTCCGTGATTTGCCACCTCATGACAGTTTCCACCTGGGCCAGTTGGACACGGTCATTTACGCCGAAGATTTCCTCAGGCATTTCGCTGGCCACCGCGCTAATGGTGTCCCCTCGTTGAGCGGCCAAGGGAACCAAGGATGTGAGGTACTTTTCACCTTTGGGCGATGTTTCAATTTCGACAACCCGGTCCTGCAGCCAGCCACGGTCGAAGCAGTAAACCCCCGCGTTTATCTCTGCCGGCGCCCAGACATCCCCATTCCAGTCCCGGGCCTCAACCAGGTCAACGATCCTCTCGTTGTCATCACGCACTATGCGCCCCAGGTCTTCTGACAGCATGTCCGGAGCGGTCAGCATGGTCATAACGTTAGGTTCGGCCTTGTGTTTATCCAGCATTTGGCGGACAGAGTCTAAACGGATGAGGGGCGAATCGCTTCCCAACAGGACGATATTGTCTATGGTTGAAGGGAGGGCGTTGACGGCCCACGTCGCCGCGTCGCCGGTGCCATTGGGTACGGGCTGAACGACATAATCGACGCTATTTCCCAGCGCGTTCCGCAGGGGCAGTTCCGTTGAAGGAGATACCACGACCACAATGTGGCTCACGCCCAAGGTCTGGAGCAATTCCACTGGATAGCGGATCATTTCTTTGCCACAAACCTTGTGTAACGGCTTCGGTATTTTTGATACCATGCGCCGTCCTTCACCGGCAGCCATGATTATTCCGGCCCAGTTCTTCATGGTCTCACCTCAACTCGGCCCCACAGCGGGGTGGGGAATCGGTCTGCCAAGCTTGCACTTGGTCGAAAATCTCTGCGTTAAAAGATCAATCCGTTTGACAACCCAAATTGCCCACGCCAAAATGAGGCTGTTTCTCCCGGAAGCCCGTACTGGGCGGCTGGCCGTATTCTACACCATACTCTTGGCCTAGACAGGAGGACCTCATGCCAGACCTGACTGACGAGGATATCCAGACCCTGGCTCGCGCTGCCGGAGTTACCATACCGCAGGACCTGGTTGCCGAAGTGGGTTACAGCCTCAATGGTGTGCTGGAGGCCCTGGATAATATTGACATACCCGGGCTGGATGAAATTGAACCCTTGCCCATAATCCGCCCAGCTCCGTCAACCGGCGAGGCTTAAAGGAGGCGTGGACCATGAATAAGCAGGAAATTCCCTTCCTTTCCGCCACGGAACTGGCTGGGTTGATTCAGGCAGGTGAAGTTTCCCCGGTGGAAGCCACTGAGGCTTACCTGGACCGCATCGCCGAGGTTGATGGAAGGCTCAATTCTTACATCACGGTTACCAGTGACGAGGCCCTGGCTGAGGCCCGGCAAGCGGAAGCGGAGATAGCGGCCGGAAACTACCGGGGCCCCATGCACGGGGTTCCTGTGGCGGTTAAGGACCAGCTTAACACCAGGGGTGTACGAACAACGGGTGGTTCCTCCATCCTGGCCGAAAACGTGCCTGACGAGGATGCTACTGCCATAGCCAAGCTGCGAGGGGCAGGCGCTGTGCTTCTGGGCAAGCTGAACATGAGCGAGTTTGCCAGCGGCGACGCCTTTCACCATCCCTACGGCCGGCCGCGTAATCCCTGGGATCTGGAGCGCAATCCTGGGACGTCCAGTAGCGGTTCCGGCGCTGCCACGGCCGCCTTCCTTTGTGCTACCTCCCTGGGCGAAGACACGGGTGGGTCCATCCGAGGCCCAGCTACATTTTGCGGCCTGGTCGGGATTCGGCCTACCTGGGGGCGGGTAAGCCGGTACGGCATGCAGGCGGCGGCCTGGTCTATGGACACGGCGGGCCCCATTTCCCGTACCGTGTCGGACTGCGCTATGACCCTGGAGGCCATAGCCGGGTATGACCCTAAAGACCCATATACAGCAGCGGCTCCGGTGCCCGCATACCAGGCCGATCTGACGCAGGATATTCGGGGCCTTAAGGTAGGAGTAGTCAAGGAGCGGGTGTATTCAGACACGGTGGATTCGGAAGTGGGTGAAGCGGTAATCCGCGCGATTGCCCGCCTTGGCGAACTGGGTGCAGATGTCCAGGAAGTGTCTTTGCCGTTGATGGTTCACTCTGCTGCCGTTTCCAGTATGATAATAATGGTGGATGCCGCTTCCCTGCACAAGGATGGTCTCGCCGACCACCTCGACCAGTACGACTACAACAACCGCATCCGCCTGCTGGCCGGAAGCATCGTTCCGGCCCAGGCCTACCAGCGGGCGTTGAAGGCGCGACAGGCTCTGCGCCAGGAAATTCTGGATGCCCTGAACCAGGTGGATGTGCTGGTAATGCCCACGTCGTCCATACCCGCTTCTCTGATCCCGGATCGCGCAGGTATCAGCAGCAAGCAGGAGGTGCTGGACGGTTACCGGGGAAGGCGCAGCTTTACCTCGCCCTTCAACCTGGCAAGTGTGCCGGCCCTTTCGGTGCCCTGCGGGTTCACTTCCAACAACCTGCCCATCGGCCTTCAGATGGCTGGGAGGCCACTGGATGAGCAGACACTGTTCAACGCTGCCTACGCCTACGAACAGGCCAATGAATGGTACCAGCGGCACCCGAAGATTTAGCTGAGGCCGCAGGTACACCTATTCATTTTCAAACCGGAGGCTTCGAACAATATCGGATAGGAGGAATCGACTATGAAGCTATTCAGGCTTTCCCGTATAGATCAGGTACCCATAGCCACCGCAACTCCTATTGGGGGTTGGACTGGCGGGGACGTAAGCCGTACCCGTCAGCCGCTGCTGGGGGAGGGAGACAGCGAGTGGTTCAGCAGCAGCGTAGTCAACTTCGGCAAGGGCGCTACCACTGGGTGGCACACCCACAACACCGACCAGCTTCTGGTGGTCGTTCATGGCAACGGCATCGTGGCCAACGAGCATGAAACTCACCAGGTATCAGTGGGTGATATTGTTCAGATTCTACCCGGGGAAAACCACTGGCACGGAGCAACCGCCGATTCCATCATGGGCCACATTACGATAACGGGGGTTGTCAAGGAGTAGGCCAGGCAGCGTCTTTCTTGCTTAAGCGATACTACGGCCCCGGCGAGCTTCGCATTGTTTTGCCGGGGCCGGGTTGTTTTCGACGGCGTTAGGCTGCTTGGGGCGGGATTCCCCACCGAAACAGGTGCCTTGTTTGCTTTCAATTAGAGCCTTTGCTACACTCTGGCTCAATTCGCAATCTCTGTCCTGGAAGGTTACTTATGGCCTCCGTTTCCGTTTCCTGGAGTGAAGAAACCCGGTCCGTGGCAGGCGTTGATCTCCACTTCAGGAAGGGCGGATCAGGTGATCCGCTACTTATCCTCAATGATGAACTCGGCCATATGGGCACCCTGCGCTACCAGGAAGAACTGGCGCAGGACTACACCGTCTACATCCCTTCGCACCCCGGTTTTGGTCCCACACCCCGGCTGGACTGGATAATGAATGTCCGGGACCTGGCAGGCTGGTACCTTATGGCGCTTGAGGAGATGGGTATCAAGCCGGTGAATACCATCGGCTTTTCCATGGGTGGTTGGTTGGCTGCCGAAATGGCAACCATGGACCCGAAGCAATTCAGCAAGTTGGTTCTGGTGGGCGCCATGGGTGTCTTGCCTCCCGAAGGCTTCATTTTCGATATGTTCCTCTCGGTCCCGTCAATTTGTATAACAGCCTGCTTCCATGACCCTGAGGGAACGGCCGAATTTCGAGAGCTATGCCCCGAATTGGTTGCTCCCGAACAGGCGCAGGCTTGGGAAATTGCACGGGAAGAAGCCTGTCGCCTGGGCTGGAGACCCTACATGTACTACCCGGGCCTGCCCAATTTGCTGGCGCGCCTGAAGGATTTGCCTACAATGATTGTATGGGGCGGGGAGGATGAGTACGTTCCCCTCAGTGCTGGGCAGGTTTATCACAACTCCATCCCGGGGTCGCGACTGGAAGTTTTGGATAATTGCGGCCATATGCCCCAGGTAGAAAAGACCGAGGAATTCCTTGGTCTCGTCAGGGACTTCTTTGCCTAGCCTAAGCAGACCTTTACCTTTCCACAGCATGAAGCGAGAGGCCGACCGACCCTCCACCCTAATCCAGGAGGTACAACGGAATGTTTATCGGGTACTTCACCGAACGGCCCTACCAGGACCAGCGCTCCGGCTACTTTGGCGCGACGGGCAAGCCCATTATGGACTTGACAGTCAGCAACGAAATCTACGACGCCAAGCTGGGCGCCGAATTGTACAACCGATACCTTGATGAAAAGATGTATGCTGAGGAAATGGGCTTTGACGGGCTGATGCTCAACGAGCATCACGGCACTCCCTTCTGCATGGGTGGCGCCATGAACGTGGAAGCCTCCATCCTGGCACGAATGACCAACCGGGCCAAGATAGTCTTGTTGGGCAACATCCTGCCCATTTGGGATGACCCGCTCTGGTTGGTGGAGCAGCTTTCCATGATAGACATGATCTCCCGGGGCCGCCTGGTTTCCGGGTGGGTCCGGGGCACCGGTCGGGAGAGCGTGGCCCACAACTCGCCGCCGCCCTACAACTGGGAGCGGTTCCAGGAGGCCCACGAGTTCGTAGTAAAGGCCTGGACGACACCTGGACCCTTCCGCTGGGAGGGCAAGCATTTCCAGTACCGCCATGTCAATCCGTGGGTGCGGCCCTACCAGGAACCCCACCCGCCCATCTGGCTGCCCGGCGTGGTAAGCAGGGACTCTCTGATGTGGGCGGCTGAGAAGCGCATTCCCTACATAATGCTGGCCACGGAAATGGAGCCAACCAAACGGGCCTTCCAGCTTTACCACGACACAGCCGCTGAGCACGGCTACGAGTCGGGTCCTCAGAACATTGGGTATCTGTGGAAGGTTCACGTGGACGAGACCGAGGAACTGGCGGAAGAAACGGCACGCAAGTACGTACAGGGCCCCAGTAACCCCTTCCTGGCCGGAAATGAGGGGACGGTCAATCCGGCCCTCGTAAACCTGCCTGGTCTGACTTCCCGCACTCGTGTCCTCCCAACCCAGGCGGTGGCCACGGCGGCCAGGGGAGGCACCGGCGGCGTGGCCGGAGTGCTGGGTCGTCCCTACGAGCAGCAGATCGAAGACTACACTATCATTACGGGCACGCCGGATACGGTTGTTAAACGGATAAGACACGTGCTCGAATACATCCGTCCTGGCAGCATTTTCTTCTGGGATGGCGATGGCGCCATGACCCATGACGACGCCATGCGCAGCCTTCGTCTGATGGGCCAGGAAGTCATACCGGCCGTAAAGGAAATTGCCAAGGAACTGGAACTGCCGGGCCCATTTGAGGTGGACCCGGCCACGGGGAAGGACTTGACCAAGGAGGAGGCCGCAGCCCCAACGGCAGATAATTAGTCTCTTATACTTCTTAAGTTCAGGTGTGCAGGGGCGGGTCTAAAACCCGCCCCTGCCGATTTCCGCTGAATCCTGTCTGCCGGAACAGGCTCACCAGAGTAAATGGATTCTGAATTATCCACAGACGTAATTGTTATTGGCGGTGGTCCTGCTGGCAGTGGGGCGGCCACCATGCTGTCCCGCCAGGGCTGGACCGTTACACTCCTTGAGCGGGAACATTTCCCCCGAGACCACGTAGGGGAATCTCTTCTTCCTGCCAGTATTCCTATTCTTGAAGAACTAGGAGTGCTGCCTGCAGTGGAGGCCCAGGGCTACGTTAAGAAGCTGGGCGCTACAATGGTTTGGGGACGGGACAGAGAGCCGTGGAGCTGGTTCTTTGGTGAGACCAATCGCCGTTACCCCCATTCCTACCAGGTTTGGCGTCCGACCTTCGACCATCTGCTACTGAATAATGCCGCCACCAGCGGCGTTGATGTTCGACAGGGTTGGCGAGCTACGGAAGTGTTGTTGACTCGCCAAGCCAGTCAATCACTCGGACCCCTAGGTGCGGGAAGCCCTGCCCACGAACAGTCTCAACAGTCAGACCAATTCGGGCCCGTTGTGCGCTGTGTCGACGACAAGGGCAGGGAACATTCCATTTCTGTCAGCTATGTCGTTGACGCTTCCGGTCAGAACGGTCTGCTGGGCAGGCAACTGGCTCTTCGTCGATGGGACGAGTCCTTCCGCAACCTGGCAGTTTACGCCTATTATCAGGGTGCAGAGCGGTTGCCCCCGCCGGCCGACACCAATATCTTCATTGAATCGTACACCCATGGCTGGCTTTGGACGATCCCCCTGCACACGGGGCAGTCGAGCGTAGGGGCGGTGGTCGACCAGCGAGCTGGGGAAGAACAGGTCGGGAAGCATGGTCTGGAGCGCTTCCTGGACGAACAACTGGCGCAGGCCCCAAACACTGCGGGAATGCTGAGCAATGCCAAGAGAGTGGCTGGGCCATTCATTGTCAAAGATTGGTCCTATGCCTGCGACAGCATCGCCGGAGATGGCTATGTCCTGGCGGGAGATGCGGCCTGTTTCATAGACCCCTTATTCTCGTCGGGCGTGCACCTGGCTTTGATGTCGGGAGTCCTGGCGGCGGCCTACGTTACCACCGCCCTGCGCAACCCCGAAATGGGGACCGCCGCAGCCGAGGTTTACCAGGAACTGTATATGAAGGAGTACAACCATTTCCGGGAAATGGTACGTCTCTTTTACTCCAGTAACCGTACGGTGGATTCCTACTTCTGGGAGGCGCGGCGTATTCTGGAAGGCCAGGAAGGAAACGATTCCGGCCTTTCTCCCCGGGCATCCTTTATCCAGGCGGTAGCCGGCCAGCCTGCGCAAGGCTATGAGAGAATGGTGCTGGAACGGGGGACGGCGCCTATGGAGTTCGCCGACAGTGTTCGAGCGGTGGAGGAGGCACGGGTAAGGCGACAGGCCGAAATGGACGACCTGCTTGAATCCAGGAATGGGCAGCCACCACGAATCCTGGGTTCATCGCCCAGGCTGAGTTCGGAAGCAGGTGTGGAACGCAAACCCGTCCCCGGCGACGGGGTCTTCGACTGGGGTTATGTACTGGTAACGGACGGGCATCCGGAAGGCCTGCCCTGCAGCAACCTGGTGGCGCGGCTGGTAACAATGCTCGATGGAAAGACCACTGTCGGACAACTGCTGGGCACCCTGGCCGCAGAAGTGCAACCGGCGCAACAGGAGCAACTGTTAAGCAACGTGATATCAACGCTGAATATCCTTTACGTGGACGGGACAATAGCTGAGTTGTAGAATCCACGTAAGTCACTATGGCTATGACCACGGTTCCGCGCGGGACTCTTCGTGCGTGTTCGCGCGGTAGAGATAGATGAGAGGTGGCATTATGAGCTTGAACCTGCCCGATCGAATGAAGTTTGGTATCTTCCTTGGGCCCTTCCACCGTGTCGGCGAGAACCCTACGCTGGCAATGGACCGGGATATGGAGCTGATCCAGTGGCTTGATTACCTGGGTTACGATGAAGCCTGGATCGGTGAGCACCACAGCGCCGGATGGGAGACCATCTCTTCCCCCGAGCTCTTCATTGCCGCCGCAGCGGAAAGAACCAAGCATATCAAGCTGGGCACCGGTGTTATCAGCCTGCCCTATCACCATCCCTTTATGGTGGCCAACCGGATGGTGCAGCTTGACCACATGACCCACGGACGGGTGATGCTGGGAGTTGGTCCAGGCGCGCTGCCCGGCGACGCATACATGATGGGGATTGACCCCACGACGCAGCGGGAGAAGATGGACGAGGCCATGGGCATCATCCTGCGCCTCTTCACCGAGGACGAGCCCATAACATATAAGAGCGACTGGTTTGAGCTGCGGGAGGCCATGTTGCAGCTAAAACCCTACCAGCGGCCCTACATGCCCCTGTCGGTAGCATCGGTGCAATCCCCCGCCGGAGTGGCTATGGCCGGCAAGTATGGGGCCTCGGTGCTGACGATTACCGTCCCCCGCGATCCGTCGGCCGGCCCTTCCAACTTAAAGGGTCTGTGGGAGATCGCCGAGAACTCTGCCGCCGAACACGGGCGGACGGTGGACCGGCACGAGTGGCGTTTGGCCGTGCCCTGCTACCTGGCGGATGACAGGGATCAGGCGCTGGCAGAGGTTAAGCTCGGCGCAGGTCGCTATCTCCGTGAGTATTCCGAGGGGACCAACGGGCGCAAGGCCGCCTTTGATGGCCCCCTTGAAGACGTTGCAGAGTTCATGCGGGATAATGGGTCGTGGATTATCGGCACGCCGGATGACTGTATCGAAAGCCTGAACCGGCTGGCGGAACAGAGTGGCGGCTATGGCGGTTTCCTGGTTCAGACCATTGACTGGGCGCCCCGGGAGAAGATGCTGCATAGCTTTGAATTGATGGCGCGCTATGTGGCGCCCCACTTTCAGGGTTCGGTACGCAGTGTTGCTGCGTCCAATCGCTGGGCCGCTGAGCGGCAGGAACTCCTGGTCAGCGGACGGGTGCAGGCTATCGACCGCGCCCACCAGATCTATGCCGATCGCCAGGGTGCGGGCGCCCAGCAAAACGGGGTCCAGCATAATGGGACCGGCCAGGAGAGCGGGGCCGAGGCCAAAGAAGAGGTTCCGAAACCGATCGCCCCCGGAAATGGGGGAGCCAATTCAGACCGTGCCCGCCGTGCCCCCGGCGTGACGCCGGATGGGGAGTTCGAACTTCCCATACTGGAGGTCCTCTTCGACCTGGGCGGAAGGGGATCCACGGAAGCCGTCCTGCAGGGCGTCGAGGCCTTGATTGGCGGCTACTTCAAGGAAGGAGATTTCACGCCCGGCGAGACAGGGAGCGTGGTCTGGCGGCAGACCGCCGAGGCAGCCCGCCAGACTCTCATTACCCTTGGGCTGGTCAGGGTGAACGCCGACGGCGACGCCTGGGAGTTGACTGAAGAGGGCAAGCGCGAGGCCGCCAAGGCAAAGATCTAGCTGATGAGCGCTTACAGGGGTGGACGGGATAATCAAGACAAGAGGTTTCACGTACTGAGAACAATCCCGTCCATCCAGGCTATATTTCCCCGGCTATAGTCCCTGCCCCACCGTGGCTATCAGGTTCAGGGTGCGTTCCATGGAGGCAGATGCGTCGCTACCGGCGGTGATGGGGTGAGCAAGGACTTCAGTGGCGCCCCAGTCAAACAATTCGCGCAGGCGTCCGGCCACCGTTTCCTCGTCTCCAGAAAGCACCACGTCCTCAATCATGCCGTCGCTCCACTCGCTCTCCCGTGCCTCCGGATGCCCTGAAGCGGCAAACATTTCCTGGTAGAAGGGCGAACGTGGGTAATTGGCCAACTGGGCTCGGGCCGCTTCCCGCACCTCGTCCGGGTTGTCGCTGACACATACGGGCGCGTGGGCGATCAGGGGAGGTACCTCGCGCCCGCCCATTTCGGCTCCCCTCTTCATCTCGGGCAGGGCGACGTCCCTCAGGTACTGGCCCGGGCACACCCAGCTAATTGCCCCGTCGGCCACCTCGCCGCAAAGCCGGAAAGACCGACGGCGCAGGGCTGAGGCCATCACCGGTACATCCGGGGCCGGCGCCCCGGGCAGTGAGCCATGCCCATGGTACTGGGTGCCATCGTAGTCCACCTGACCCTGCCACAGCAGTTCCTTTACCACCTGGATGTACTCCCGCAGGTTGGTCAGCGGGGCGTTGTGCTCAATGCCGAACATAGGCTCAATGCTGACCTTGTGGCTGGGGCCGAGTCCCAGCCGGAAGCGTCCGGGGGCCAGCTGGGCCACCACCTGGGTCTGGGCCACTGCCACTATCGGGTGGCGGGGGTAGGTGGGGATGATGCTGGTGCCCATCAGGATGCGGTCGGTAACGGCCGCCGCCGCAGCAAAGGTGGTCAAGGCGTCGGGTCCCGCTCCTCCGGAGGTCAGCCATGCCGCCTCAATGCCCCTTGCTTCAAGGTCCTGGATGCGAGCCACCACGGTAGGGACGTCGCCCCCCATGGCTGCAACGCCGATTCTCTTTTCTGCCATAGTTTCACCCTCATTAGACACGATGATTTTTGAGGCAGGTTAGCATTGGTACGGGCAAAATAGCAACCTGCGGTTGGGGCAGGTGTAACAGGGCAGTCGCACTCTGACTCCGGCACAAGGCGTGCGAATGTCGCCTGAGGGAAACCCGCCGTCTCCAGATTCGAGGCTTCCGCCCGCGACAGGTCTGTCTGGGGCACGTTCAGCACACGGGGGAAAGGTGGATTTTACCGAATCCTGGTGCGATGGCCCTGGGAACTGTCCGCCACATGCTCTCCGGGAATGGGAAATCCAACCATTGATTCACAGGGGCTGAGCAATGGACAGCCAATGGTTTCCCGTCCGCCTTCGGGGCTTCCACAAAGGACAATTTTTTATTTCTGTGCCATTCTGGACCATTTTGGGCCGTTTCGTATTTGAAATGGGGGTCAGATGATGCCTCTGTGGCCCGAAAATGGGCCGCTGCCCAGATAGGAATGAGGTAGGCCGAGGGGGCCATTCCGGGCCGTTTTGGGCCGTTTTGGGCCATTGTCCTGACCTGAGCCGGGGCGAGGCTATCACTCCCGCACTTATGCTTGGCAGAGAGGGGCGAGCTGCGCTTACCCGAGTTATGGCTGGAACAGGCCATGGAATTATGGTAGGGAAGGGTTACCCTGGGAATCAAGAGGCAGGTGTCACCGGTGTAAAGGTGCTTATATTCCGGCAAAAGAAGCGCAGATGTAGCTCGAGGAGACTGTAACGGTTCAGGGGTGAGGACAAATGGCAGGTTTGCCGCCGTCATTCTGGCAAGAGCCGGCATCGAGAAGTCCCTGCTGCTCTGGGTCTATGCTACTCATCTGACCGGCTGGATTCTCCGCACAAGGAGGATGCCGGAGTGCCTCGCCGGTAGGTACGATGGCTCACTTATTCTGAACTGTTACCTGGGTGGTCGATTCCTTGACACTCTACCTGCCCCCTCATACAATCCCACCCATCACGCCTACGGGAGTATCAGCCTTGACCTGGGAGTTTCAGCGGGTTGCCGGACCATACGGCACCCCTACCGATGGGCCGGTTTGGGATGGGGAGGGCCTGCTCTTCACCCAGCTTACCTTTCCTTTTAATGCCGCCAACAACCGCATCCTGCGCTACGATCCGGCCACCGGAGCTGTAACCGACTTTCGCCGGTGGACCAACCGCACCATGGGTCTCGCCTTCTCTCACTCCGGTGTGCTCTACGGGGCGCAGAGCGGCGGGCGGAGGCTGGTACGGTTCAATGCCGACGGCAGCACCTCGCCGCTGGCCCACAAGCTGGACGGTGTGTACCATAATCAGCCCAGGGACCTGGTGGTGGACAGCCAGGACCGGATCTGGTTCTGCGACCCTCACGGCGACTTGCGGGAGGCGATGAACCCCCAGATTCATGACAAACTGGAACATGCCTCGGTACTTCGCCTGGAAGCCCCAACCCTGGAGGCACCCATTGTCCGCATTACTTACGATACGGACAGTCCCATGGCGCTGCTGCTGTCGCCCGATGAGTCCACGCTTTACGTGGCGGAAAGCACCGAGGACCCCGATGGCCCGAGGGAATTGCGCGCCTATCCCATACTTTCGGACGGGTCGATCGGCCAGTACCGCTTGCTCCACACCTTTGGCGAAGACAGTGGCGGCAGTCGTAACGGTGTACATCGGGGCATCTACGGCATGTGCCTGGATGGTGATGGGAATGTCGTAGCCGTTGCAGGCGGCGAAAAGGCTGGCCCCGGACCGCTGGTGTACGTTCTTGCGCCGGAGGGCCGAATTCTCCGGTCTCACCCATTGCCGGAGGAAGCCACGAACTGCGCTTTCGGCGGGCCTGACCTTTACGTGACCACGGTTTCAGGCAGCCTTTACCGGGGTTCTGAAGTAGCTTGAGTCGGACGGAATGTCTTCACAAATAGACGCAGGCAAGCGGGGCTTCTCAGAGGCTTCCAGCATAGCTCTGTTTCTCCGTTTTTCTTTGTACAAAGCGCCTAACAAGCAAGGGAATAAAACTAAGACTCAGGAGGAAGCATGGTTTCCGGACCCACCGCACCAGAGATGGAAAAGACTATCGCCCTGCTCCGCTCGGAGGCCGACGCCCTGGCCGAATTCCTGGCTGGGCTGGACACCGAAAGCTGGGGACGTCAAAGCGCCTGCACAGCCTGGACTGTAGCCGACGCGGCGGCCCACATTGCCCAGGGTTCTCAAGGATCTTCCCTGGCACTGACCCGCGCCCAGAATGACAACCCGGAGCCGCCGGAAGGACAGCGGTTGCTGGATGCGGGCGACCGCGCCTCCGAAAGCACCGCAGACCGGGCCAGGCAATTCAGCGCCGGTAAAGAGGCTGCCGAACTGGTCCAGGCATATCGGGAAGGGTCCGACCGCCTGGTGCAGACGGTCCTGGGGCTGCGGCCTGAGGACTGGGAGAAACCGTCCTTTCATCGCCGCGGCATCATTCCGGTACATGAGAACGTTACCCGCCGTATACAGGAGATAGCCATTCACGGCTGGGACATCCGGTCTGCCTTCAATCCCGCCGCTGAGATCTCCGAGGCCGGGGCCCAGGAGATTGCCACCGTGGCGCACCGCTGGCTGGGAGTTTGCTTCGCACCGGTGGAGGGCGGCGCCAATGCCCGATTCAGGTTCGAGGTATCCGGTCCCAACGCATTCAGCGAGGACGTGGTGCTGGAGGGCGACGGTTTCCGCATTGAAGCTGCCGGCGAAGCCGCGCCGGACGTAACCTTCCGGGCCAACACCAGCGCCTACGTGCTATTGGTGTACGGGCGACTCGACATTAGTTCGGGCTCCACGCCGGTGCAACTGGAGATAGACGGGCCGCTGGAGAAGGCGGTGATATTCACGGAGAGCTTCCAGGGGTATTAAAAGGTCTATCCGGGGAACACACGAGTGGCGATGAATAAGAAGGCCGGGGCATATCCCCCGGCCTTTTTGCTTTGTCATGCCGGTTGGAAAAGTCAGGCAGTGGCCCAGTCCACCCCGTTCAGAACAATCTTCTGGAATTCTGGAGTCTCGAAGCTGCGGCCGTCGTGGCCCAGTAGCAGGACAAAGACCTTGCCGTCGCCGTAGCTGCGCGTCCAGGCCAGGGGGTAAGTGCCGCCAGCCATGAAGGTGGGAGACCGGTCGGGGCCCCAGGGCCAGGTGCCTTCCTCGGAGTCGCCGGTGAGGAATATGTCATTGCCTTAGCCATAGGCCAGCCCCATGTAAAGCTCATCGTTGGTCGAGAAATCCGACACGCCGGACACACCGGGGTGTCCTGCCTGGCTGACGTTGACGGTAAATTCTCCGTAAGGGGGATGGTAGCTGGTGCCGGTAATCCAGCCGCCGCCGGTGATTTCATGGTACTCCGGCCAAGTGTTGGAAAGGCAGGTGGAAATGTGGATGCAAACAAAGCCCTTGCCGGACTTGATGTAGTTTGCCATGCCCTCGCGCTCGTTGGCTTCCAGAGCCCACTCACCGAAGTCAGGCAGGTTTTCGCGGCGGGTGTTGAATACCAGGGCATCGAAACTGTTCATTTCGGCGGCGTTGGCGAGCACCGAGGCGTTCTCGGTAACCGTGACATCGTGGCCAGCGGCGGTGAGAAAACTGTTAAGGATGGGAGTAGATTCCTCGTAGGGGTGACGTCCCCCGCTTATCACCAGTAACTTCACTGAATCATACCTCCGGTAGCGATTTTGGCAGCCTGGGTAAGTGTCGGCCCATTATACACCACGTACGGGCAGGCGGAGCATGTTCCGCCAACGCCCTGTCCGGTTCCGGTTCCCGGCGCCTCCCGAATCACCCGCAAGGCTCTTTTCGGGAAGGTTCGCTGCAGGCTCCTGGCCGGTTACCGGCATCCCCCTTTACCCATCAAATACCTCGCAATCCAGGTCAAAGGGCGGCACGTGGAACAGCAACATGCGGGCGGTTTCATTTGTTTCGTTCCGGTATTCGAACCATTCGTTTGCCGGAATAACCAGCAGCTCTGGGCTCGTTAACCTTACTTGCTGCTCTTCGGACGTGAATGCCACAGAACCAGAGGTGCAAAGGTAGTACTTGTCGCTCCTGGTTGACTTTGCCCTTGGATGGGTGGCTCCTTGCGGAACCTCGATCTGGGCCACAGAGGCGGAGAGAGACGCGCCTGCCGTCAGGTCAGTTATGAGCAGTCCTCCAAAGTCAAACTGCTCTGATTCATCCCGCTTGAAGTGTTTCATAGTGAGCCACTCATACCTGCCAATTACCTGGAGCTATGTTTCTTTTCCCATGCTAGGTAAGGCACCGGCCCCTGTCGGGAGGGGGATGGCCGTAAGGGCTACCCCATAACCCGCCGGAAGAAATCCATCGCATTGCCGCCGACAATCTTCAATATGTCCTCGTCGGAATGGCCCCGGCTTACGAGGCCCCGGATGATGTTCTGGCCGTCGGCCGGCGATTCCAATCCGTTCAAGTAGGGGGAAGGTAGTTCCTCGTAGGAACGGTTGAGGACATAGTGGTGGAAGTCCACGTGGTCACCCACGTTGGTGTCGGTGCCGATGGCCACGTGGTCGACGCCTACCAGGTTGACCATGTAGTCGTAGTGGTCCAGAACGCAGTTGATGTCCTGCTCAGGATCGTCGCTCAGGGAGTTGGGGACGGCTGTTATGGCTATGAGGCCGCCCTTGCGAGCGCAGGCCACCAGTTCATCGTCCCGGCGGGTGCGGGTGGTGGGCCGCAGGGTGTAGGAAGCGTTGTGGCTGAAGGTGATGGGAGCCTCGGAAAATTCTATGGCGTCCATGGCAGTGGGAATGGAGGCGTGGGAGACGTCGATACACATGCCAAGCTGGTTCATGCGCCGGACTACTTCCACGCCAAATTCGCTGAGGCCACCAGCGTTGCGTTCCTGCTGCCCGTCGCCTATGTAGTTTTTGCGGTTATAGGTGAGGCCCGCCAGCCGCACCCCCGCGCTGTAGAGAATGTCCAGGCGGTTGATGTCGTTGCCGATGGCAAGGTGCTCCAGGGTGGGCATGAAGCCGACCTTGCCCTGCTGCCGGGCGGCTTCTATTTCCGAGGCATTGGTTACCTTGACCACGTCCTCCTGCCGGTCCACGTCGGAAAGCATGAGCCCCACCTCGGTGAGGATGTCGTCGAACTCGGCGAAGGACATATCGGGATTATTGACCAGGCACCGGAACATGTTGGCGGTGGTTACCGCTGTCCACCCGCCCTGGCGCACCGCCTCGTAGCCCCAGCCGTAGATGTTGGTGCGCAGATATTCGGTCAACCGGCTGACGTCTTCAGGCAGGATCATCGGGTGCTGGTGAACGTCAATCATTACGGCTGACTCGGCAAGACGCTGGAAGCGAAGTTCCTGGGCAGCGTCCAGGGGGACCCGGCTGGAGGGTACGCGGTCGATTTCCCTGGCCAGGGGTATTCGGGGCGTGGTCATAGGAGACTCCTTCAGGGGTGTGCCAGTTGCTGCGAATGGATGGTTAATACCACAATAGCGCTTGGCGGGCAAGGTTTTTCCTTGCCCGCCGTAGGCCAACGGTATAAGATAGGCGGGAAATTTGCCCAGCCCCGCAGGAGGAATGAATGACCACCCCGGCCATCAAGCCCATTGACATTCACATACACCCCTTTACCCAGGAGACCTGCCTGGGCCATGGGCCTTCCTACACCGAAGCCCACTACGACTTCTTTGGCCGCAGTCCCGAGGCGCCCCACCACGGCAAGCAGTTCATCACCATCGACGAGACCTACGAGACCTTCCAGGAAGCCGGTGTGGACAAGGCGGTTATCGTCAACATGGTGTCCTACAACCAGTGGGGGCGGGCGCTGCCCAACGATTATTTGGCTCTCTATGCTGAAAAGTACCCCGACCTGTTCATCCCCTTTGCCGGGGTTGACCCTCACATGGGCCCCCTGGCCCTGCGGGAGATTGAGCGGGCGGCCAAGGAACTGGGCTGCAAGGGCTTGAAGTTCCACCCCGCCTACCAGGAGTTTTGTCCGAATGACAAGGAACTGATGTGGGACATTTACGCCAAGTGCGTGGAACTGGACATCGCCATCCTGGTGCATACGGGCACCACCCGCATGACCCGCTGCACCATCAATGGCTGCCGTCCGGTGATGCTGGATGACGTGGCTACCGCCTTCCCCGACCTGCGCATTATTATGACCCACTTCGGCTGGCCCTGGACCGAAGAGGCCCTGGCGGTCTGCTGGCGCCACGAGAACGTGTACCTGGACCTGTCGGGCTGGCTGCCCCGGTATATCTACGCCACCCAGCCGATAGTCTTCCAGTACATGAACACGGTGCTGCAGGACAAGCTGGTCTTCGGCAGCGACTACCCCGCCATTAACCCCAAGGTGTGGCTGGACGACTATCAGACGATCGTGGACAACGGCTTTGACTGGGGCGGAGCGCACCGCACCATCAAGCCGGAAGTTTATGAGAAGTTTGTGCGAGGGAATGCGGTTAGGGCGTTGAAGCTGGAGGGGTAGGCGTGGGAGGTTTTTTTCACAGAGAGACGCAGAGGCACGGAGTTGCGCAGAGAAACTCGGTGTCTCCGTGTCTCCTTGTGAAAAATCCGTTGCAGCAATACCCCTGATTCAGGATTCGATTAGGAGGCCCGTTTTGGTCCTACAAAATCTGCATGATGTACCTTTTTACTACAAGTCCATCGACTTCGAGGAACTGGTGCGGGAATACCCGCCGGCGCCGGACTACTTCCGGGGCGTCTTCATGCTGAGCGTGGAGGAGATTCGTGAACTCCAGGAACGGAGGCTGCGGGAGGCGGTGGCGCGGGCCTACAAAGTACCTTTCTACAAGAGCAAATGGGACGAGGCCGGAGTCGAGCCAGGGGACATCAAGACCATTGACGACCTTAAGAAGGCGCCCATGTACACGGTGGAGGACATTCGACAGAGCGTGGACGCCAACCCGCCCTTTGGCGACTACGTGGGACGCGACGTGCTGGCCGGGGAGATTCCCTGGCGCATCCATTCCAGCGGCGGCACCGCCGGCGAGCCCCGGCCCACCTTCTACACGCCCTGGGACCGGGAAGTGGGCAACATCCTGCGGTCCCGCTCCTACTACTGGCATGGTTTCAAGCCCGGCGACGTGGTCATGAACACCCTGCTGTATTCCACGCACAACGCCGCCTATTCCGCCCACGAAGCCCTGTGGCAATGGCTGGGCTGCATCCCCGTGACCACCAGCGCCGGCGTAGTCACCCGCACTTCCCGCGCGCTGGAAATCGCCCAGAAGTGGCAGGTCAACGCTCTTATTGGATTCCCCGAGTACCTGATTCACATGTCCCAGGTGGCCAAAGATATGGGTCTGGAGGTAGGCAAGGACCTGAAGCTGAAGCTCATCGAGTGTTTTGGCAAGTCGGATTTGGTCAAGGAGGCCTGGGGAGTCCCTGCCTTCGACACCTACGGCATGCACGAGGTGCAGGCTATCTCCTCCGAGTGTCCCTATGCCGGGGGGCACCACATCTGGGAGGACGCATTCATCGTGGAGATAGTGGACCCGGATACCTATGAACCTGTAGAGCCGGGCGAGCTGGGCACCATGATCGTTACCGCGCTCTACAAGGAGAATTATCCCATCGTCCGTTACGACATCAAGGACGTTACCCGCCTGTGGCCCCAGGGTCAGTGCGAGTGTGGCAGCTGGATGCAGAAAATAGATCCCATCCACGGCCGTTCCGACTTCATGGTCAAGTTGCGGGGTGTAAACGTCTGGCCCGAGGGCGTTGGGACCATTGTGGCCACCAAGAGCGGCCTCACCGGGGAGTACTACTGCATCGTGGAAAGGCTGGGGAACCGGGAGGAAATGACGGTACAGGTGGAGCACACTACCGAGGCCACCGACCTGGACTTCATCCACCGGGACCTTGAGCGTACTTTCCGCGACCGGCTGAACGTGGGCATCAAGGTGGAGATGGTGGAACCGGACAGCCTGGCGCCGCTGACCGGGGCCGGAGTGCTGCCCAAGGCCCGCCGGCTGGATGACCGACGGAAGTCTGTTTAGCGCCTCTTAATCCACTTATGGTCACGAACAAGTACTAACGAGATTTATGCCTGGAAACCAGTAAAACTTCTTGCCTTTGCGTGGAGAAGGCAGCGCCTACCACAATACTTGGCCCGCGGTGTCGATGTCCCGGTCCAAGTTGCAGGCGGCGCTGATTAGCGCCAGGTGGGTGAAGGCCTGGGGGAAATTGCCGAGTCCCTCCCCGCTGTGGCCGGTTTCCTCCGCATACAAACCCAGGTGGTTGGCGTAGCTCAGCATCTTCTCGAAAATAAGCCGGGCCTGGTCCAGAGCCCCGGGATCGTATCGTCCGGCCCTGCTCATGGCCTCCACCAGCCAGAAGGTGCAAATGTTGAAGGCGCCCTCGTGGCCGTTCAGCCCATCGGGAGAAGCCTCTAAGTTGTAGCGGTAAACCAGGCTGTTGGAGACCAATCCGCCGTTATCCGGCGACTGGTTAATTGCCTCCAGGGTCTTCAGTATCCGCGGGTCCGAGGGTGCCACAAAGAACACCAGGGGCATCAGCAGGTTGGAAGCGTCCAGCGACTGGCTGCCGTAATATTGGACAAAGGACTGCCGTTCCTCGCACCAACCTTGCTCCATTATTTCCTCGTAAATAGCGTCCCTTGTCGCCTCCCAGCGGGGACGGTCTGCGGGGAAGGATCGGGCGTCAGCCAGGCGGATGGCCCGGTCGATAGCCACCCAGCACATGAGCTTGGAATAAACGAAGTGCTTTCGGCCGCCCCTGACTTCCCAGATACCCTCATCTTCGCGATGCCAGTTCTCCACCACCCAGTCTGTAAGGCGACGCAGGTGAAGCCAGAAGTCAAAGGAAATTGGCTCGGCGTGACGGTTGTAGATGTAAACCGAGTCCATCAACTCGCCGTAAATGTCCAGCTGCAGCTGGTTATAGGCTCCGTTGCCCACCCGGACCGGTGTTGATCCCTTATAGCCTTCGAGGTGCCACAGCTCCTCTTCGACCAGTTCGTGGCGCCCATCTATGCCGTACATAATCTGCAGGGAACCGTCGGGATTGAGCTCGCTGGCCCGGGCCTCGATGAACTTCATGAACTTGGTTGCTTCTTCGGTGAAGCCAATCCGAAGCAGTGCGTAGAGGGTGAAGGCGGCGTCCCGGATCCAGGTATAGCGGTAGTCCCAGTTCCGCTCACCGCCCACATCTTCGGGGAGGCTGCAAGTGGGAGCGGCCACGATGGCGCCGGTAGGGTCGTAGGTCAACAACTTCAACACCAGAGCCGACCGCTGCACCATTTCCCGCCACCGGCCCCGGTAGGTGCACTGGGAAAGCCAGTTGCGCCAGTATTCTACAGTTCCGGCAAACAGGTGCTCGCTTTCATCCTCGTCAAGGGGCAGCACCGGCCCCCGGTTGTTGGCCACGTCGTCGAGGGCAAAGGTGGCGGTCTGTCCCTCCTGCAGGGTGAACTCGCTCACCAGGCCGTTTCTTACCTGCTCCAGGGGTTGGCTGGTGGTCAGCTGAAGGCGGACTCCCTCGGAGATCATGGCCGCCCCCAGTGCGTTCAGGCTGATTTCATGGTCGTTGCGGGCAAAGTTGAAGGCCGGGAAACATTCCATCCGAAAGTTCATTTCGCCCCGAACCACGTTCACTCGCCGAATTAGCTCGCTCCGGCGGTGGAAGTCGTGATGGTCCCCTACCGGCATAAAGTCGATGACTTCTCCAACACCTTCCGAGGAAAGGAAGCGGGTGACCAGGACGTTAGTTTCCGGCCAGTACATCTGCTTGGTGGTCAGGTCATCGTGCTGGAAGGCCGGCGCGATCTTGAAGTGTCCACCCTTCTTGTCGTCCAGAATGGCGGCGAAAATGCTGGGCGAGTCGAAATTGGGTGAGCAATACCAGTCTATGGAGCCGTTCATGCCCACCAGCGCCACGGTGTGCATATTGCCGATGATTCCGTAGTCTTCTATGGGCTGGTATGGCATGGTTTTCCCCTCGATTCAAACTTGCAGCCGAACCAGGAAGAAGCTGGCGGGATCGGCTTTGTGGCTAATTGCGAAGTCATTGCCGGAATCGGTACGTGGGGCCTTCAGTTTCGCCTATATTACTTATATCCTATCAGGGGGATGAAAAGCGTGTTAACAGTCTAACCGGATCAGATGAAATCTGAAGAACACCCATCTTTTGCGCGCAGCGTTGCCGTTGATCACACGGCTCACCCTACTATTGGAATTCGGCGAAACAGCTTTGCCTGGATGCAGTTAGAGGGCGTCCCGATTACAGTGACCAGTCATCGGGGGCATCCGGCGTAGGCATGGGCCGGATGATCACCTCGCACAGTGCGGCCTGGCCTGCTTCGGTGGCCTGGATGCAGCGTTGCAAGGCGGAGGAGACTTCCTCCGGGTCCTCGACTCTCTCGGAGTAGGCACCAAGCCCCCGGGCAACCATGCTGAAGTTGCCTCCTAGCTCCGCCATGGCAGGAGGCGCGGCATTGGGACGTTCCATTGCCATCAACCCGCCGCCGGTACCGCCGTTGTTGAGGAGAACGGTCAGGGTGGGCAGTCCCATTCGTACGGCGGTCTCGATTTCCATACCTACCATGCCAAAGGAAGCGTCGCCGATGACGTGGAAGACCAGGTGGTCCTGGCGTCCCAGCTTGGCTCCTACGGTGGCGCCCATCGACCAGCCCATGGCGGCCATTCCGCCCATGCCGATGTAGTTGCGGGGCATGGTCGCCAGCCAGAATGGGGAAAGGTAGCCACGGCTGCCCCCCGCATCGTGGAGGGCCACGGTCCGGTCCAGGTCGACCAGTTTCATCAGCTCCTGGACCACCCGGTAGCCGTTGGTGGGGGCTGTGGTGTCATTGAAAACGGGCGCCCATTCCCCAAGCCACTTGGCCCTGGCCTGCTGGATTTCGGCTACCACTTCTTCCTTGATGCCACCGCCACCTGGCCCCAAGCGGTCGCGAACCGCCGTGTTTATTGACTGCAAGGCCAGCCTGGCATCGGCCAGAATGGGCACGTCTGCGGGATAGATCTTGTTCAAGTCCGCCGGATCGGCATTGACGTGGATGAGATTGACGCCTTCCGGAATGGGGCGTCCGTCGGTGCCGTTGGGCAATCGGAATGAGTTGCCGACGGCCAGAACCGCATCGGCCTTGCGGTTGATGTGCAGGGCCTGGCCGGAAGCATACTTGCTGCGGGGGTAAACTCCGCCGCCCAGGGAGAGGGGATGGTTCTCGGGGAATGTGCCCTTCCCGACCAGGGTGGTGGCCACCGGCATGGAGAGCATTTCGGCTAGTTCTCGCGCCTCGTTCCAGGCCTCGGCGGCCAGCACGCCGCCACCCAAATTCAGGATGGGATAACTGGCGTTGACCAGGATGTCGGCGGCCCGTTCGATGTCCGCCGGGTCTGCGCCAGCCTTGCGACCGGGCCCAACGGGTTCGTAGTGCAATACTTCGTCAGGGGCTTCCGCAGACAGCACGTCTGAAGGCATTTCCAGGACTACCGGCCCAGGAGTTCCGGACCGCAGGGCAGTGAAAGCCCGGCGCATGATGGAGGGAATGTCTTCTATTTTCGAGAAGGTGCCCTTCCATTTGACAAAGCTGTCGAAAATGCTGGAAGGAGCCTCCTGCTGGATTTCCCTTCCCATATTTGCGAGGGGGTGCTGGCCCATGAGCAGCAACACAGGAATGTTGTCGGCGTATGCTCCGGCGATTCCGGTCAGAGTGTTGGTGGCGCCAGGTCCAGTGCCACAGAGGGCCACGCCGACTTTGCCCGTTGCCCTGGCGTAACCGTCGGCGATTTCAACGCCCTGCCGCTCGTGGCGGGCCGAAAAAACCTTAATGGTGGACGACTGCCGGAGGGCGGGCCACAAAGGCTGTTCCCCACCGCCGGCGAAACCGGTTATATACTCGATCCCCTCTTTTTCCAGGGCATGAACGACGGCATCTCCTCCGCGCATGGTTCGCCTCCAGTATTGAATGTACGGTGGTTCACTATATGGCTATGGCCTAAGGCAGTACGGCGCAGGCGCGGCCCGGTTGTTCCATGGCCTCGATGCTTTGCAGCACCTCTTCTGCCTCTTCCATCTGGCAAAGTCGGGTAACTATGGGTCTGATGCGACCCT
This sequence comes from Chloroflexota bacterium, assembly GCA_028874075.1. Taxonomy (GTDB): domain Bacteria; phylum Chloroflexota; class Dehalococcoidia; order Lucifugimonadales; family UBA3495; genus Bin22. The sequence continues at coordinate 65,280 of JAPPLU010000092.1, read as the reverse complement.
GGGCCACCAACTCGACGGCTTCGGCCAGTTCCTGGCGGCTGCAGTATCGGGAACCGGTCAGGACCAGTTCGTTGCTCAGAGACCGGGAGTTGAGGGGCAAAACGGCTTGCCCGTCGTATGAGCCTACAAACACGAGGCGGCCGCCCTTGCCCAGGCTGTCCAGGCTGGCCTGCATAGTGTCGGCAATGCCCACCATTTCGACAACCACGTCCACTCCCCGACCTCCGGTCAAGCGGCGGGCTTCCTCGTCGAAGCCCACCTCCCGGGAATTGATTGTCTCGTCGGCGCCAGCTTCCCTGGCCAGGGCCAGCTTTTCAGCGGTAATGTCCACCGCAAAGACTCGAGCACCCAGCACCTTGGCCATCTGCACCATGTGAATGCCCACTCCGCCGCCGGCGCCAACAACCATCACCGTTTCCGGGGCGCGGACGTGGGCACGCTCGCGGAGGACGTGGACTGGGGTTGCGATGGCGTCGGCGGTTACGGCGGCGTCCACGTAGCCCATTTCCGGCGGGATATGGCACAGATTGCGTTCGGGCAGGACGACATACTCGGCCAGGCCACCGTCAATCTGGCGTCCGACGTAGCCAGCGTGGTTGTCGCACAGGTCTTCGCGTCCCACATTGCACCAGCGGCAGTTGCCACAGGTGAGGTAGAAGTAGACATTGACCCGGTCGCCGGTTTTGAAGGACGTGACGTTGGGTCCGGTTTCCACGACGTCGCCAGCGATTTCGTGGCCGATGATGCGGGGGACCTTATCGGGGATGGTTCCCCGGCCAAAACCGCGGCCCTTGAGGTTCCAGACCAAAGTGAGACCCAGACCACAGGCCCGAACGCGAACCAGAACTTCCCCGGTACCAGGCTGGGGAACGGGGACATCTTCCAGGGAAAGGGGGCCGCCCTGTTCTCGCAGAACCATTGCTTTCATTTCGGCCTCACCACACGAGATTGTATCAACTGAAGTAAACCTAATGTTCAAGACCTGACGGAGGAATCATGCCGTTAACGAAACCCTAGCGATTAAATTATATGTTTCACCGGTTACGGTTACCATAACACATGGTTGCGATTGCCGGATGTTTTTTGGCTCCGGCCCTGGAATTGTTGTAGAATGCCGGCCTGCCCGCATAGTGCGGCAATATTTGTCAAATCGACAGGGGCGAAAACAGCCCGCAATGGGAGGACAGGCTATGGACCTGGGACTGGCGGACAAGGTTGTATTCATTACCGGCGGTGGCCACGGAATTGGACAGTCTTTTGCCCTGGCTTTTGCTGAAGAAGGTGCATCGGTGGCCATTGCCGAACTGGACCCTCAGCGGGCCGACGCCACGGTGGGAGACATTAGGGAACGGGGCGGCAGCGCAGTCGCCATACCCACCGACGTCAGCGACAGTTCGTTGGTTGAAGCGGCAGTGGCCCGTACGCTGGACGAGTATGGCCGCCTAGACATCCTGGTAAACAACGCCGTCAGCCCTAACCTGACCGGTTCCCTGGAAGAACTGAACGATATGGACTGGGACCACAACTTCGACGTGAACGTGAAGGGGAGCTTCTATTGCTTCCGGGCCGTGGTGCCCCACATGAAGGAGCGGCGTTACGGCAAGGTTGTAAGCATGTCGTCCATAGTGGGACGGCGAGGGTCGGCGGAACCTACGTCGGCGGCCTACTCCGCTTCCAAGGCGGGAATCATCGGGTTGACGGCCACAATGGCCCGGGAACTGGGGCCTTACAACATCAACGTGAACGCCATTGCCCCGGGCAGCATCAACACCCCCCGCTGGCGGGACGCCCGCAACGACGAGCAGGTCAACCGCACGGTGAACGCCACCGCGCTGAAGCGGCTGGGCGAGGCGGAGGATATTGTGGGGATGTGCCTGATGCTGGCTTCCGACCGGTCGTCGTTCATAACCGGGCAGGTGGTTACCATTGATGGGGGAATGCTGTGCATGTAGGCGGGGCCGAGTGGACGCCCTACCTTGACTGCCGAGGTTATTCTTCCGGCTCAACAGAATGTTGGAACAGTTTGCGAATCCGGCTTCAAGTACCGAAGCCCGTTTTGGCTACCTCGGTAACGCTGCGGCACTCGTTTATTCACATACTGCCTCAATATTTCAGGTTCAGCATCTTTGCCTACAAACCCGTGACGGTCGGAAATATCAGGTATGTTGTGGCGACTCGCCAAGTCGGGGAAGTTCTCCCGGCTGGCGGGCAGCCACCTTGCAGGGCGATAAGCACCGACAACCAACCCTCTAACCTGTGCTAGCACCAGCTTATATCGCTTTACCCGATTAAGGTTGACCTTCCAAGCATAACGAACCGCGTCGTAAGGGCTGCGCTCGTAGTAGGTCCTACCAATTGATATTAATAGCAAGGGTTCGCCTACTACGAACTCCTCCCCCGCATACTCTCTAATGATTTCTTCTACGTGCCGGATCCCGTAGTCATTGGATCCTTGCCCCCTCACTTTGTTGGTCAAACCGGGGTAGGCATCGATAAGGGCAGCCTCGACATCGAACGCTCTCTGAGGAGTTGCGATTCCATGCAGATGGATTACGTGGGATACATCTAAACCGGAGAGCTTGATTTCCTTGATACGCTCTAATTTGGGGTCTGAGATTTCTTCAAGCCCATCGGCGGGCAATCCATTGGCGTGTTGAAAGACGCGGTCTCCTCGCCCTTTACCAACATAGAAGGTTTCGCCGTTGCGCGGGTCAATCAGACGGTAAACGTACCATCTTAGCTGTTCGGCGACTCCCGGAGGAAAGCTATCTCGTGACATTTTGATTTAGACTCCGCTATCGGATTCCTCAGAACGGCTCGCCTGAAGAGCAATTTCCTACTCCATCTCCAGGAACTCCTGAACCCATTCCGTGGCCGGTTCCTTATCGTAGAGGCCGTACAGTACGGCGGCGTTTCTGATGTGGTCGCCGCCGAAGTAACGTTCGTACAGTACCTGGCGACTGGCGAAAGAACTGCAGCAGGTGTCCCAGGCCAGGCGGAAGAGGCGTACCCGATCCTCGGCAGACGCAGTATCCGTATCCAGGTAGTTGCGGATATCCTCGCCCAGGGGGCCGTTCAAGTCCGCCTCGGTGGGCAGGGCCATCAGGCTGCTGGAGCCCAGGAAGTGCATAATTTCCGCCATGCGGGGATACATCTGGATGAACATGCTGCGGGCAACCAGCAAGGGCATGTAGGGCGGGCACATAACACCCCACTGGTCGAGCCTCGCCTCCACCTCGGCGGTTTTCAGCAAACAGCGGGTAACCTCCAGATTCTGAATTATCTCGGCCACCATCTGCTGGACCTGCTGCAACTGGGTGGAGCCCAGGGTTCTTGTCATCAGGTTGGCGAGGCCCAGCATATATTCGCATTTGACGACGTTCTTGGTGACAACCTGGTGGCCGGTGTGGGCATTGCGATTGGTGGCTTCGGCCCAGGTATTGGCCAGGTGTACATCGCCCAGCAGGAAGACCCGCTCCCAGGGCACGAGCACGTTGTTGAAAAAGACCACGGCGTCCATTTCCTCGAAGCGAGAGCCCAGGGGGTGGTCGAAGTGAGAGCGGCCGAGGTCGAAGCTCTCCCGGCACATGAACTTCATGCCAGGGGTATTGCAGGGCAGGGCGAACCCGAAGGCATAGCGCTCCCCCGCATCACCGGGGAGCCGGTGAGTGCGAGCCGGGTACACGATGATCTCGTCCGACAGGGGCCCAAGGGTCGCCAGCACGCGGGCGCCGTTGACGATAATCCCGGCGTCGGTTTCCTTGACCACGGACAGGGCCACGTCGGTGCGGTCTTCCAGGGCGGTGCCCACCGGGTTGCGCGAGCGCTGGAGGTTGACCAGAGTGTGGGTGAGGGTCAGGTCGTTTTCCCGGATGTACTCGAAGTAGTTTTCAATATTCTGCTTGAATTCAGGGCGGTTCTGGCCGCAGAACTCGCTGGCCGCCGCCATGGACATGACGGCCACGTTAAGAAAGTCGGGAGTGCGGCCCATCATTCCGCAGGTAATCCTGGCCCAGTGGCGAATCATTTTTCCGCGCCGTTCCAGTTCGTCTCGGGTGCTGGGGATAATGAAGGAAAGCCCCACCTGGTCGCCGGAAGAAGGAGACTTGAAGGTCATCTCCGGTCCAATTTCCGGGTGGTGCTGCAGGTCGTAAAGGGAGGCCAGGGTGCCGGCGCCGTTGGCCAGGGTGGGATGAGACGTGGGGTCCTTGATGCGCTGGCCTTCCATGTAGATTTCAGGCTGAGAGTCGCGCAGGCGTTCCAGGTAGTCGGCTCCGGTCCTGGCTGGCATGGCGGTCCCTCCTTGGTAATTCAGACATGGATGAACAGGATATACAGGATCTTGCCCTTGCGTTTTACTCCAATCTCCAACTAATCAGGACTGCACACTGTCGCTATAAGTTGGGGTGCATCAGCTCCAGCATCTCTTCCTTCCAGTCGCTACCCTTGGGCAGGATGCCCTCAATGGCGCGGGCATTGTAGTAGGTTGGGGCTACGCCGGGCGGCAGCCCCCCGTCGGCGACGGTCTGGACTGACTGGAGCAGCAGGCGGCGGGCCTGGATGATGGCCATGTCGCTTCGGGTCAGGTTTTCCCGGGAGCGGTCCACTATGGCGCCCATGCTTTCCTGCACCGCCACGTCCTGGGCGTTGATGCCGTTGATGCCGGTGAAGGTCTCGTACTTCTGCACCTGCCGGTCAATGAGCCAGTCGTTACCCCGGTTGCCCTTGCTTCGGAAGTCGGGGAGCATGTCTTCGGGGCCGCGGCCATAGCCCCGTTCAATTTCCACAAACTCCTCGTCGGTAATGGGTTCGGGGCCGAAGCTGTAGACCCAGTTGTAAATCATGCAGTTGTAGTCGTCCATGGGCACCCACATGTGCCCGGCAATCATTTGCTGGGAGGCTCCGCCCTTGTACCCGGACTGACGGGGGCGGGCCTGGTGGAAGGGCATAACGTACTGGTAGGTCCGGACGAAGTTGCCCCGTTCGCCCAGGTCGCGAATACCAACGTAGCGGTAGCCGTAGTCGGTTACGTCGACTTCCAGGGTGGGAGCGCCGCCGGTTACGAAGTCGGTGTTGACCCCGATACCAGGCTTGTTGGTGTCGACGGTGATGGTGCGGTGCAGGATGGGAGCGTGGGCGGTGTCGATGCCGCCCTCCAGCGCCTGAAGCCAGTTGCACTCCTGGCGATTCTTGGAAATTTTCCGGTGTGTCTCCGGCACGGTGGCCCACTCAAAGTTGGGCAGGGGCGGGGGCTGGCTGTCCTCTTCGCCCATGTAGGCCCAGACCACGCCGCCCCGTTCGGTGGTGGGGTAGGCCTTGATCCGGACCTTGGCGTGATAGTCGCTTCCGGGCGGTTCATTCATCATGTCCAGGCAGCTGCCTTCCACGTCGAACTTCCAGCCGTGATAGACGCAGCGCAGGCCGCATTCCTCGTTACGGCCCAGGAACAGGGAGGCGAGGCGGTGGGGGCAATACTCGTCCAGCAGGCCCACCCGGCCGTTGGTGTCGCGGAAAGCTACCAGGTCTTCGCCCAGCAGCCGGACCCGCACCGGGGGACAGTCGGCCCCGAGAAGCTCCGAAGATAGGAGGGCGGGCATCCAGTAGCAGCGCATAACATCGCCCATTGGCGTGCCCTGATCAGTTCGGGTCAAAATTTCGTTGTCAGCGTGGGACAGCATTTCATTCTCCTCCAGGCCAATACTCGATAATTGGCATACATTGCAGGGTCTGCTGCTGTTTCAGGAATCCGGGACCTCGCAACCACTTTCTTCCAGTTCTTCCTTCCAGTCGCGGTACAGGCCGTTCATGTCGTCAATTACCCGCATCTTCTCGCGGTTGCTGGCCTCCCCGTCATTCTGCAGGGAGTCGGTCAGGCCTTCCATACGGCCCGTAAAGTCCTCCATGATTCCGGTAGCCTGCCCTCCGCTGCCGAAGGCTTGGGTAACTGAGCATGTCATGTTTGCCACAGCCAGGGCTGCAAGTCTTGAGATGGACTCCTCAGCGGCCCTGGTTACGTCTTCGTCCGAAGGGCCGCAAGCCAGGGCAAGAAACAGGGCCAGGGACAGAAGCAACAAGCAGCACCGGGGAAGATATTCCCTGAAACGACCGGTCAGGTCCACTGGGCAAAACCCATAGCGCAGCCGGTGCCGGCAGGCGAGCGGTAACAGGGTACGTAATCCACCACCTTCATATCGAGGTGTTCAACGGCTCCGGCCACTGCTATCCAGTTGCGAATTTCCGAATTGCCAGAGTTGAGCTTATCCCGTGATATAGATGCCAACGCGCCGGCGTCCCCATTCTCCATGGCCTTGAGGACGTGATGGTCCAGGTCTTCGTCAATGACGAAGTGGCTCAGGCCACCGGAGGCGATGACCCCAACCCGGGCGTCGCTGTCCCACTCCTGAACGGCGGCGCGGACGGCCTGACCCAGTTCGTAGCAGCGCTGGGGCGTAACCTGGTTGGGCGGGTAGTAGGTGTTGACCATGATGGGCAGTGCGGGAGTGGGCTTCTGTTTCAGGATGCGCTGGTACAGATAGCCAAATGCATGGCCCATGCCCTGGCCCTTGGGAGTCCGCCGGGAGTGGGCGACGTCGAACCGCCGGTCCACCAGGTACTCTATGAGGTGGCGCCCCAGGTCTGAGGCGATGGGATAGTCGATCTCCCGATCGGCAAACCAGCCCCAGGCGTTGGCCTTCCGGAAAGGGGGGGCCGCCTCGGGTATGGGAACGGGCACGTTGCGAATGGTGTCGCCCCAATAGACCAGCATGGCGGGCATGTTGCCCTCGTTGAACATTTCCAGCTGGTCGTCGCCTATCATAACCACGACGTCAGGAGCTTTTTCCTCCAGGGTGGCGCCCAGGGTGGCGATGCCCTGCTGGCAGGCGGTGTAACGGGTGGCCATGCGGTCGTCGGCCAATTCCTTCTCTATGACCGCCCGGTCAACGCTGGACATCAGTTCATCATAGGAATAGGGTTTGCCGTCGGCGGCCCATAACTCCTGGTGCCGCCGGTCGCCTTCGCCGTAGGCCAGCCACATTTCGGAAGGGGTGCTTAACTGGGGGCTGTGGGATGAACCCAGTCCCAGGACTATGTCCGCCATGGTTTCCTCCGTTGTAGATTCGATTTCAGCAACAGGCTTTAGAGCGGGATCCCCTGCTACCAGCCAGGTTCGAAATATTGGCTTGAGTTTAGCATAGATGGGTAACCCGTTAAACGCGGACTCCGTGAACAGTGGTCCATTTCTCAGTTGGCCTGAACAGCTCCAGGATTTGTTAGAATGACGGGCAGCACTTTCAGGGAACATGCAACAGGGGGAAGCATGGCGGGACTAATCGCGCTGGTAGGTGGCGACGAATTTCGGCGTTACTGTGTTGATATGGACCAGGAGATTCTGGCCGCTACGGGCAAGGAGCAGGCCCGGGTGGTGGTGTTGCCCACGGCCGCCGTTAACGGTCCGGTCAAGGCGGCGCACGACGGAGTTACGCATTTCACCGGGCTTGGCGGAAACGGGCAGCCGTTGATGATTCTTGAACGGGAACAGGCGGACGACCCGGGGATGGTGGAGCGTCTTGCCGGCGCGGATGTAATATATTTCACCGGTGGCAATCCCAACCATTTGCTGGAGACTTTGCAGGATTCGCGCTTGCTGGCAGCGATACTGGAGGCGGTGGAAAGCGGCGCCATCCTTGCCGGTTCCAGCGCCGGAGCCATGGTGATGGGCTCGGTTATGCGGAGACCACGGTCTGACGAGTGGGTTAACGGGCTGGGGATTGCGGAAGGTGTCTGTGTGCTGCCCCATCACGAACGGAGCAACCCCGACCAGGTGGCGGAACAGGTGATGGATAGGCTCTCCAATGACCTGACCATCCTGGGAATCGACGCGCAGACGGCTTGCCTGGGCAGCGGAGGAGAGTGGCGGGTATCAGGCCACGGGAAGATTACCGTTTACCGACATGAGGGCTGGCAGCAATTTGAAGCCGCAGAGACCTTCAAGACCGGCTGAAGCCTAATATTCCGGTTCATTGATTCGGGAGTTAATTCCCCCTCTGCACGGAGGTCGTCGAGAGGCTGCCCGGAGGTGGTTCGACAAGCTCACCACGAACGGGCCAACAGGTCACCACGAACGGGCCAACAGGTTACCACGAATGGGCCAACGGTACTGGGCTTGAATTGACGGGCGGACCAGCCTTAGGGGAATGGGCGCAGGTCCGCTAGCCCCGTCGTTGCCGCAGGGCGTCCCACACATCCTGAGGGCGGGAACCACTGGCCGCCAGCAAGACCAGAGTGTGGTAGAGCAGGTCCGCTACTTCTCCGGCTAATGCCTCCCGTTCCCCCTGCACAGCGGCCAGTGCAGACTCGCCGGCCTCCTCGATGACTTTCTGGGATACGCGGGCCACGCCTTCCTGGAGAAGGCTTACGGTGTAACTTCCTTCGGGCTGTTCCCGCTGCCGGTCCTGGATCAGGGCAAAGAGTTCGTCCAGGATTCCGGAACCCGTCTCAGTGACCTCGTAGTCCTCGGGAAGGTCTTCCATGGGGGTGTAGAAGCAGGTAATTTCTCCGGTGTGACAGGCTGGGCCGTCGGGCTGCACCTTCAGGAGGATGGTGTCCGCATCGCAGTCGACGTAGGCCTCTCGCAGGTTAAGGTAATTGCCGGAAACTTCGCCCTTATGCCACAGGTCCTCGCGGCTGCGACTGTAAAACCAGACCTGTTCCCCTTCCACCGTCCGTTTCAAGGAGCCCGGGTTCATGTATCCCAACATCAGGACTTCGCCGGTGTTGATATCCTGGGCAATGGCGGGTACCAGGCCCTTTTCGTTCAGTTTTACCTTCATTACAGTTCACCTCGAGCCGGGATGGGGGATGCTAATGGTCGAAGAGCGTGACCAGGTCCAGCAGGCTGGTTATGCAGTGGTCTGGTGCTGGCAAGTTTGGGTCCGCATTCGTTCCTGTGCGGTTGATCCAGACGGTGCCCAGCCCCGCAAGCCTGGCGCCCTTAACGTCCTCCAACTGGCGATCTCCCACGTAGACCGCTTCTTCAGAGGCGACGTCCAGTTGTTTCAAGAGAGTATGGAACAGTTCCGGATTGGGCTTATAGGTCTGGCCGCCTTCGGACGACAAGGTGGCGGCAAATGGAAAGTCCAACCGCTCCAGCACGGGGTCCAGGAAGCAATCGTCGGCATTGGACAGGACAACAACCCGGTACTTTCGGGACACTGCCTCCAGGGCTTCGCGGGTTTCCGGGTAAGGTTCCCGCTGTCCCATGTTGTTGATCCAGTAGCCGGCAGCGGCATCCGGGTCGCCCGGAATGTCGAGGACGCGGAACGCTTCGGCAAAGGCGTCCCGCCAGGCGGTGGTGTAGGACTGAAAGGGGAAACGGGAATCGCTGCGGGTGCTTCTAAACCCGCTGCATGCATCCAGCCAGGCCTCGTTCAGCGTGTCTACGGAAACATCCAGGCCTTGCTGTTCGATTATGGCACCCATGGCCGCGTTCCAGTGGTCCGGCGTGTCCTGGAAAAGGGTGCCGAAGGCGTCAAATATCAGTGTAGTAATCTTGGTCATGAACTGTAGTCTCGTCCTTCTGCGGTCTGGCGGATTCAATCATGGGAGCCGCCCGTTCTTCTTTCAGGGGTTGGGCCGCACGGGGATGCCCCTGGCGCCCAGGTATTCCTTGGCCTGGGCAATGCTGTAGGCGCCGTAGTGGAATATGGAGGCTGCGAGCACTGCGTCGGCCCTGCCCCGGTCAAGGGCGTCGTATAGATGGTCCAGGGTTCCTGCTCCGCCGCTGGCGATGACCGGTACAGGGACGGCTCCGGAAATGGCGGCGGTGAGTTCCAGGTCGTACCCTGAAAGCTGGCCGTCGGCGTCCATACTGGTGAGCAGGATTTCTCCGGCACCGCGTTCCACGGCCTGGGCGGCCCATTTGACGGCATCAATGCCCGTGGAGTTGCGACCGCCGTGAGTGTATACCTCCCATCCGGAGTTCTCGTCCAGGGCGATGGATGAGTCAACGGCAGGGTGGCATTGTCCTTCCCTGGTCTCCTCTCCGGGCTTAACCCGCTTGGCGTCTATGGCCACCACGATGCACTGGCTGCCGAACTGGGCCGCTCCACTGGAGATGGTTTCCGGGCTGTTGATAGCGGCGGTGTTGATGGACACTTTGTCGGCGCCGGCGTTAAGCATCCGGCGCATGTCTTCAAGGGTGCGGATCCCTCCGCCTACGGTGAGGGGTATGAAGACCTGCTCCGATACCCGCTGGACAACATCAACCATGGTGTTGCGGGAGTCGGCGCTGGCAGTAATATCCAGGAAGACCAGTTCGTCTCCGCCCTCCCGGTCATACAGGGCGGCCAACTCGGCCGGGTCGCCGGCGTCACGCAGGTTTACGAAACTTGTGCCTTTGACGACACGGCCGGCATCAACGTCGAGGCAGGGGATGATGCGTTTGGTCAGCATGTTCCGGGAACTCTCCGACGCCTTTTCTTGAAGGCAAAAGGAAGTATAACACCTTACCAACGGTCGTTTGGTGGATGTCGACACGCCGCGAGATGACAAATCCTTCCGACCGGTCCTTTTAGTTGGCAGCCACCGGACGGTGGGCTAGAATTAGCCATCCCATACTTTAGAGGTGCATCGTGGCGATTTCATTGGAAGAAGCAAACCGGATAGTTGAGGGGGCACTGGCCCAAGCGGCGGAACTGAACATCAAGATAAGTGCGGCGGTGGTAGACGGCGGCGGCAGGCTCATCGCCATGCAGCGGATGGACGGGGCCATTTGGGCCAGCGCCTACGGGTGCCAGGGAAAGGCTGTGGCTTCAGCGGCTTTTGGCCGGGCCAGCGGTGAAATGCAGGAACGGGCCACCCAGCCCACGCCAGCCGGGATTAACGCCGCTTCGGGTGGCGCGATGATCATGGGGCAGGGCGCGGTGCCCATTATCCGAAACGGCGTGATCGAAGGGGCCTGCGGTGTGGGCGGCGGTACCAGCCAGCAGGACGAGGACTGTGCTGCCGCCGGAGTGGCCAAGCTGTAGCTCACTACGGAGGCCCGGCACACAATCAACCGCTATCGACTTGGTTCCGCCCGATTCTTGGTCAGTCAGGTATTCACCCATCTGGGGTTGATAACCTGGCTGGGCAGGTTCGGGCGGAATTGTCTTCCGACGAATTGGCCTTGCAAAGTGTGGCAGGGAGCTAAGGGAGGAATGCCAGCACCGAGGCCGGGGACCCGCTGCCTCCCTGGAGACGCAAAGCCCCGATTACGAGAGTGACGCCCAGAGGGGGCAACTGGTCGAGATTGCACAGGTTCTCCAGCACAATTCGGGGCTGCTCCAGTGTTCGCCGGTTGATGGAAAAGGTTGTGTCTCTGCCCCCATCCACGCCGTGGGTGTCTATCCCAATGCCCGCGGCGCCTCGTTGAGTGAGCAGCACCCCCAGGGCTTCGACGCCAAATCCCGGAAAGTGAAGTACCCCGTCATCACTCTCCCCCAGGTACGTCTGGGGGTCATTCCACTTCTCGTCCCAGCCGGAGTGGAGCAGTGCCACAGTACCGGCGGGAATGATTCCGTGTTCCTTTTCCCATTCCAGCAGCACGTTTACCCCGAGGCGGTAATCAGGGTTGGCCGCAGCCCGTTCCCGAACGTCTATGACGATAGCGGGAGTCACGAAAGCCGAAGGTGGATACTGGTCTAGACCCACGCCAGCTGGATGAAATCCGGCCGGGGCGTTAACGTGGGTACCGGAGTGTTCGCCCAGGGAAAGGCGGCGATGGTAGAATCCGTCCCGTTCTAAGTTGGACACTTCTTCAAATTCCGGCTTGGGGTCGCCGGGCCATTGAGGGATGTTCCGGTTCAGGGTGTGGCTGAGGTCGATTACTTGGTGGAACTGCAAGAATGTCTCCGAGGGTTTAGAGCATCTCTGGTTGTTGAGGGTACGCACCGCAGAGTTAATCTGTGTCCTCTCCCTCTCCGACGTTGAGTCGGCCCAGGAAGACGTCGGTGAGGATGCTGGTGTCCTGCACCGATTGAGGTGTGCCGCTGTGCACTAGCCGCCCCTTGTCCAGGATATATGCCCGGCTGGCGATGTCCAGTACGCCCTTAATGTTGTGCTCGACGACGAAAATCGTGGTGCGGAGCCGTTCGTTTATTTCGTGGACCTTCTCAAAGACCTCTTTGACCACAATGGGGGCCAGACCCAAGGTGGGTTCGTCCAGCAGCAGCACCTCGGGATTTGCCATGAGTCCTCGGCCCAGGGCCAGCATCTGCTGCTGGCCACCGGACATCTGGCTGGCCATGTCCCGCCGTTTCTCGTACAGGATGGGGAAGAGTTCCAGAACCGACTCCAACCGCCGTGCCTGTTCGGCCCGGTCGTTCAGGTAAAGGCAGCCCAGTTCCAGGTTTTCAATTACGGACAAGTGGGTGAAAACCCGGCGGCCCTGGGGTACGAACGAAATGCCCTGCTTGACTATGTCGTGGGTTGCGGCAACCAGGGGCGTCCCCCGCCAGAACACCTGGCCGCCGACCACGGGCGCCAGGCCCATAATGGCCTTCAAGACGGTGGACTTGCCGGCACCGTTAGGCCCCATTACGGCGGCCAGTTCGCCCCGTCCCACGCCCAGGGTAACCCGTTCCAGGGCTACCACCGCGCCAAAGTGAACGGAGACCTCACGCAGTTCCAGGATCATTCTGGATTCGGCGACACCCGCGTGGGAAGTATGGTTGTTTGTTGCGTTTTCTTCTTGTGCCACAGGCTTGCCCGTCGCTATTGTCTCGTTTCTGGAACGCCGCTCAGGAGCCCAAATAGGCGGAAATGACCTCGGGCTGGTTCAACACCTCCTCCACCTCGCCGGCCAGCAGAAGCTTGCCGCCGTCCATGACGATGAGGTGGTCCGCCATTTCACGCACTATGTCCATGTTATGGGAAACAAAGATGATGGTTCTCCCTTCGTCCCGCATGCCCTTAAGGATGTCCTTTACCCGTTCCAGCATCTGAGGAAACAGGCCGGCGAAGGGTTCGTCCAGCAGGTAGATGTTAACGTTGAGGGCCATGGCCCGGCCGATCTCCAGCAACTTGCGCTGGCCGTAGGAGAGGTCCATAGCCAGGGAGGAGCGCTTGTCCCACATCCCCACTTTCTCCAGTATTTCCTGGGCTTTTTCCCGGTGCTGGCGCCGGGTACGTTCGAAGAGGGACGGCCAGAGCTTCCTGGTAGTCAGCACCACCAGTATGTTATCCAATACGCTGATCTGGTCAAACAGCCGTACTTCCTGGAAGGTGCGGGTGATGCTGTGGTCTGGAGTCTCATAGGCATGAATGGTGCTCAGGCCGAGACCGTCTATCTTGACCATACCGCCATCCAGGGGAAGGGTTCCGCTAAGCAGGTTTATGAGCGTTGACTTGCCGGAGCCATTTGGGCCCACGATGCTGGTAACGCCCTGGCGCGGAATGGAAACAGTCAAGCCATCTACAGCGGCAACCGCTCCAAAGTGCTTGGAGATATCAACGGTCTCCAGGATGTAGGACTCAGGGTTATCGTCCATGGGTTGGTTCATAGCTTGTACCTGCCTACCAGCCCCTGGGGCCGAAATACCATCAGCAGCACGAGAAGAATTCCCAGCACGACCTGACGCGCCTGCCCCACATATTCCTGGGGCAAGAAGGGCAGAAACCGCATTCCCTCCTCCAGCAAGACAAACGCCAGTGCGCCCAACAGTGAACCCCAGATGGTCGCCAGGCCGCCCAGGATCACGATAGATACGAGAAGGACCGACTCGAGAAGTATAAAGGAGTTGGGGTCGATGAAAGTTGTCCAGCTGGAGAACATGCCTCCGGCTACACCCGCCATCATGGCCGAAATAACCCAGACGGCCAGCTTGTAATGGCTGGCGTGATAGCCGAACACTTCGGCCACCTGTTCATCTTCCCGTATTGCCGTCAACACCCTGCCGAAAGACGACGAAACGATGAACCAGGAAATCCCCACCACAATGACCATCAGGGCCATGGCCATCAGCATAAGTTCCAGTTCGGTGTCGAAAACCCAACTGCCGATCTGGGGCCTGGCCACATCGTGAATGCCAAAGGCGCCCCTGGTTATGCCCCGCAGATTTAGAAAGACGTTAAAGGAAATGATGGCAAAACCGAAAGAGACCAGAACGTAAATGTCGTCGCGGAAGCGGTTGAAGGCTATACCAACCAGCAGCGCAACCAGGCCGGCCGCAATGGCGGCTACCGGCAGGGCCGCAAAGAAGGGCCAGCCGAATGTGGGTATGGCGCCGGTACGCAGGTTTTCGTAAGCAGTAGTTGAAGTGAGAATCGCTACCGTATAGGCTCCCACACCAAAAAAGCCGATGTGTCCGATGGAAAGCAGGCCGGTAAACCCCACGACCAGATTGAGACTCACCGACAGCATGGCCCAGATGGCGAAGACTGTACCCAGGGTAACGGCGAAGGTGGCGCCCTTCCATAACATGAAGACCACGGCGAAGGTAATGATAAGCAGATTTGCCCACAGCTCGACGTTGTTACGAGAAAGGGCAAAAGCCTGCAGGGGGTTACGGGCCAACTCGGACAGTCGTTGCCAGCTGGGGGGTCTTGTCAGCACTGCATCACTTCCTGGGCAAGAGTCCCTGGGGCCAGAAGGACAGGAACAGAATCAGAAGTACGAAAGCAACTACGTCCTTCCATTCACCGGCCAGATCCCAGATAGCAAACTGCTCGATCACTCCCAGCAGGAATCCTCCCAACAGGGCGCCATACAGATTGCCGATGCCACCCACGACCGATGCAATCCAGCCCTTGAGCAGGAGGAGCAGCCCCATGCGGGGTTGGATGGCGGTGTCGTGCCCGTTGAGGATTCCAGCCATGGCCGCGAAGGCCGTACCGACGAAGAAAACGATGGCGACTATGACCGTGGTATTGATACCCACCACCCGGGCTACTTCTTCGTCGTCGCCGATAGCTCGAACTGCCCGTCCAAAGGGAGTCCACTTGAGGGTAATAAGAAGGGCGACAAATCCGACGAAGGCGGCCGCGATGGCGAACAGGTTGAAACCCTTAATGTTCGCACCGCCAAGGGTCCAGGGCACGCTGCCAAAAGGATCGGGCAGGGGCCGGGGGGCACTTTCGAACACAATCGATATGGAAGCCGATAGCGCCAGCAAAATCCCCAGGGAGGCAACCAACATAATCAGCGGAGACCGGGACCGCTGCCTCATGCGAACATACAATCCCCGGTAGAGCGCCAGGCCCACCGAGCCGGCCAGCAAGCAGGAAACTACCCAACTCAGGTATAGCTTGCTGCCCGGAGAGGAAACGAGAGCGTTGCCAAGAAAGAGGGCCAGCGCCAAAGCGGCCGATGCGGCAACGAAGGTGAGTATCTTGTAGCCCCTGCGCCCCAGCATAGACGAGTAGGTGAACCTGGCCAGGAAGAAAAGGGCGATCGCGGCGGCAATAGCGGCCATGGGCCCGAAAAGTATGTGAAGATCGCTGGGAAACATCAGGACGGCCCCGGCATAGGCGCCGACGACCAGAGCGAGGATGCCGCCCAAAGTTCTAAGGACAGGTGGGGGCACTCGCTGCTGCAGCCTGCCGTATAGGGTGGTGTGAAGCACCCAGGCGGCCACACCTGCCACTACCACGGCAAAAATTATGTTGACCACCGGAGTATTGACCTGGTATATGCCGCCCAACCATTCCTGGGACCTGAGGTAGAAAACCCCGTAAGCTCCCAGCGCCGCCGCGGCCCCGTAGTACAGGTCAAAGAACCAGACTGTGCTGTAGACGAGG
This sequence comes from Chloroflexota bacterium, assembly GCA_028874075.1. Classification (GTDB taxonomy): domain Bacteria; phylum Chloroflexota; class Dehalococcoidia; order Lucifugimonadales; family UBA3495; genus Bin22. The sequence continues at coordinate 49,503 of JAPPLU010000092.1, read as the reverse complement.
GTGAAGCCAATGGCCATCAATGCGTAGATGGCGCCGACTGAAAGGCCGTTAAAGCCGAACTGAAGGGCTTGCTCCGGCGAAGTCAATACGCGCCAGCCGATGTAGGCCACTACGGCAATAACCAGTATTGCAGCCACCAGGCGGTCAGCGCTGGAGAAATAGCTGATCAAGACTGCCCCTGAGTTCCCTGGCGTGGTAGATTGAGTTCGACCTAACCCTAGCGTGAAAGTTACCTGGTTTCAAGTACCCGTCTGTTGGTACGTTAAGCAGAAGTTGAGCTTAAGTCCTTGCAGGGCCCTATGGATGGCAGCCCTGGAATGGGCCATGGGGCGTTGTGGGTACGCGGAAACAGATTCGACCCTGCTTAAATGTCTCGGGGATTGGCCTGTGAATTTTAGGGCCAATCCCCTATCAAGAGTCGAAGATGACAGTGAATGTTACTGGATGGGGGCCGGTCCAAGAACCTTGTAGCCGTTGTTCTCCTCGGTGCGCTCGGTCAGGGGCAGCACCTCGACGACGGCGTTGGAAAGTCCCACTACTTCGCCCTTCGCATCGAAGGTGTAACCATCCCCGATAGTGCCGCTCCAGGTGATGTTGTAGAGACAGTCTCTGAAGCCATCGGCATCCTGGTCGTCGCCGGTCTGCTCCAGGCACTGTGCCGCGATGTGGACCGTGTCATAAGCCGAACCTATGAACCAGGGCAGTGTAACGTACCCATATCGAGTCCTGAAATTGTCCAGGAACTCCTTCCCTTTCTGGGTTTCCAGGTCGGGGCTGGGAATGATGGCCTTTAGTCCGGTAGCCGAATCCCCGGCGATTTCCAGGGCAGTAGTGCCAGTAGGCACGACTTCCGAGTAGAAAGTTCCGTTGAATCCCAGCTCACGGGCCTGCTTTACGATTGTGCCGCCGGTAAATTCCGACTGGGCTGCCAGCAACACTGCATCGGGATTCTCGGCGAACAACTTGGTTAACTGGGTCCTGAAATCTGTTACGTCAGAAGAATATTTTTCCTCAGCGACCACTGTTCCGCCGAGCTTAACGAACTGTTCCGTGCTGGTTTTCTGGACACCTTCGGCGTAGTCAGTGCTCTCGTTGATGGTAGCAAGAGTACGAACACCGTCAGCCCACATGGCGTTGCCCGCGTCCACGCCCAACTGGGCGTCGTTGATGGCGGTACGGAAGATATAATCTCCAGCGTCTTCAATGTCGGGGCTGGTCGCCGATGCGGAGAAAAGGACAACGCCGTCTTCCTCCGCCAGGGGCGCGGCTCCGAGCATGGCACCGCTGCATGAAGTACCAAGGATGATCTTGACTCCGTCAACATCGGTGAGCTTGTTGTAGGCGGTAATGGCGTCCTGGGCACCGCACTTGGAATCTTCAACGATCAATTCCAACTGCTTGCCGTCGATGCCGCCGGCGGCATTGATTTCTGCGACGGCCATTTCCTTGGATTGATTGATAACCGTGCCATAGGTTTCGCCGGGCCCCGTCAAGGACTCCATTACTCCGATTCTAAATACCTCATCTTCCGGTTGCTGGCAGGCAATGGCGAATAGACCCACAAGGCCAAACAACATTGCTGTGACGGTAATTCGATAAAGGAGCTTACTCATAACACTTCCTCCCGAGGGATCGCCCCAAAGAATTTAAACCTTGGACAATACGATATGGTATAGCAATTTCGTGCTACCAATACATCGTACCACAATGCAGCTTTGGCGACACTTATCCTGGCTGCAGACACAGCACTGGGAGAAAGCTTCCTGAGAGCTATGAAACTGGCATGCATTTAACCCATTCAGAGGACGGCTACGCTCCTGGCAAGGGCCAGCAATTCCCGAATCGGGACTTGGGTATCCCCCAGTTTTTCTTCAATGCTGATGCGCGAATCGACCCACTTCATGGCTTCTCGGGACGTGCCAACTGTTGCCAATTCCGTACGGTCAGGCCGTCGGTCGTAAATGGTGTAACAGATGGTTGGTACGTCTTCGTGGATGACATACCCCCGATAAAAGATGTTTCTGCCGGTGGCGATGGTTCCAAGCATGTCTTTCCTCCTGTCGTCGGTATTGCCTGAGCCTTTTCGGGTGAAGAAATAACTGGTAAATGCTTATGAATCAAATGTTCTAATATGGAAGGCTGTTAGTCAATGGGCAAATGTCAGTAGAGGTGAATTCTGTAGGAAGCCGATGGGGATGTCGTGGAGACTTGTCCATGTGCAGTTCATCGGAGTTTTGGCTGAAGGGGTTTCAGCTGTCCGGTGACGTCCAGTCCCCGAATGATGACCTTGGTACGGTGAATACTCGTCGGATCGGCGAACCGTATTTGGGCGCTGGCATTCGCAGACTGTGCCGTGGCTTCAAAGGTTGCTGTGAAAAGGGTGAATGGTGTCTCGACGGCGGGACCCAAGGTTCCGGCGGCATATTTGATGCTTCCCAGCGTGTTGTCCCATGTCGACAGAAGCAGGTATTCCATGGAGGGGCCTGATGAGATGGATTCCACCTGTAGTTTGGCGGGATCGAACTCCAGGTAGACCTGTGCCGTGTCCACAGGCCGTTCACTGCCGGCGCCGATGGCGACCCGTACTTCAAATCGCTGACCCATCCTTATCTCGCCGCCATCCATTTTCAGCAGGACAGGTACGGTTGGCTGAGCCGGGGAATCGCAGTAGCCGTAGGAGTCAGACGAGGGTCGTACGTTGGTAGAGGAGACGGCATTGGCTGGGCAGACGGTTCCCGATTGGGGGGCGGTGTTGAAGTGGGCGAGGGATTTGGAAAGTTCGCAGGGACCGGCTCCAATTTGGTGGCATGTCCGATAACTTGGGTAGGCATATCGGGCTGTCGAGACCCGGCGGTAGCTGAAGCCGACGGGGTAAGGTTCGCTGGCGGTACGATCAGCTGTGTACGTTGGAAAGGCGCCGCCGATAGTGTTGGCGCACCAGGCGACAGTTCCCTTGCGGGAGTAAGGGCGTTCTCCCCGATGGGCAGCAAACGGGGAGCGGGTGGAGGGGACAGGGTGCTGTGCACGGGCCCCAGGTAAAGTGTCACCAGGCCTGGGGACGAATCAAGGTTGCCTCCTGACGTTGAGGGGTGCTCCGGCCCAGTGGGGGTCCCGCAGGATGCAAGCGCTGCAATCAGGCCGAAAAGGGGGATTGTCAGAAGGGGTTTGAAGAGAGCAGTTGGAAGCCGGTTGACTTGGATTGCAAGGTTAGGTGCTGTGGAAGGCGATGGATTTCTTTTATTCCAGAAGCAGCTTGTTATGCTCCTTGTAATTCCAGTGACTGCAAGAACTCCGTCAACGGCCTGGCTTCCTGAGAAGAGGTGTTCATGTCCCTGATTACAACCTCCCCGCGGCTGATTTCATCGTCACCGAGGATGATGACGTAGGGGATGCCCAAGGCATTGGCCTGGCGCATCTGGCCGCGCAGGGCCCGGGAACCGCTGCTGAGTATGGCCCCCGCACCGGCACGACGAATTCGTGATGCAAGTTCCAGGGCCGGGACGCGGGCCGCTTCGCCCACGTTGGCAACCAGGTAGGTCGGCGAAGGTTCGTCGGCGACCTCCACGCCGCTGCGCTTTATATTGAGGGTAAGCCGTTCGAGGCCGGAGCCGAAGCCAATGCCAGGGGTTGGGCGTCCGCCCAGCTGTTCGATGAGACCGTCGTAGCGACCACCGCCGCAGATAGTGGACTGCGCGCCGGCGTCCACGGGCTGTATTTCAAAGACGGTACGGGTGTAATAGTCCAGTCCTCGCACCAGGCGATGGTCTATTTCGTAGGGAATATCCATAGCCGACAGGTACTCGCGGAGCTTGTCCCAGTGGTCCAGGCTATCCGAGTCCAGGTGGTCCACCGAGCGAGGGGCCTCCTCGCCGATGGCCCGGCAACTCTCCACCTTGCAGTCCAGCAACCGCAGCGGGTTTCGCTCCAGACGGTTGCGGCAGTCCCCGCAGATGCTGTCGAATTGTTGAGTGTAATAGTCTTTCAATCGGGCAATGTACTGGGGGCGGCTTTCCCGATCGCCGATACTGTTGATGAACAGGCGGATGTCGGTCAAGCCCAGGGAGTGCATCAGCCGCCAGGCCAGTTCGATTACCTCGGCGTCTACGGCGGGGTTGGCGTCTCCCAGCACCTCAACACCGAACTGGTGGTGTTGACGGAATCGGCCGGCCTGGGGTCGTTCGTAGCGGAAGACGGGACAGAAGTAGTACATCCGCACCGGCTGGGGAAGGTTGTGCATTCCGTGTTCCAGGTAAGCCCGGCACACGGGAGCCGTTCCTTCGGGCCTCAGGGTGACATGGTCGCCACCCCGGTCCTCAAAGGTATACATTTCCTTTTCTACTATGTCGGTGCCCTCGCCCACGGAACGGACAAACAGGCCGGCGTCCTCAAAGACGGGGCTGTCGATACGCCCATATCCATAGCTCCGAGCCAGGGCCACGGCCCTGGATTCTATATAGCGGCGGTATTTCTGCTCTTCCGGGAGAAGGTCCGCGGTGCCTCTGGGGGCCTGGTACAACAAGGATTCGCCGTTCCTGTTAATAGTTCAGATTGGGGTGTCTAAATTCTAGCGGCAGGCCAGGAATTACTCAACCCGGGACTGAATCCCTGGCCGCTTGTTGCGCCGCCTGCTTGCCGCGTCGATGATTACCTGAAGCGCCTTACGGTTGCTTTTGCGGCGTTTCTTCTCGACCTTTCGTGTACGTTTCTGGTCCCTTCGTTCGCCCCTGATCATAAGTTCACTAGTTCATTACTTAGGTTGTTACTGGGCAGTCTGGGGCAGCGTCTATAACAATAAGCTGCGCCAGAGCACGGTCAAATCAAAACCTGGCCGCCCGCAACTCTAGCGACCGTTTCCTTACTGCCACTTATTCACATTTTACACGACGCCTTCTTCCCGCAGTTTCTCCAACTCCTCAGGGGTAACGCCGCCTATGGCGCACAGGATTTCCTGGTTGTGTTCGCCCAGCAGAGGAGGGGCTGCGGCCGCGGTGTCGGGGGATTCGGTCAGGCGGATGGGGTTGTTGACGGTGCGGAATGGGCCGCCCAGGGAGTCGCCGCTTTCCACGAACATTTTGCGCGCCGCCAGGTGGGGACACTGGTCAATGTCGGCAGCGTCCTGCACTACGCCCATTGAAAAGCCCAACTCAATCAGCTTCTGGGTTATTTCCAGCTTGGGCACGTTCCGGGACCATTCCTCGATGGCGGGAACGATGTTATTGAAGTAGAACTCGCCGCTGATGCCCAGCCCCAGGTAGCGCGAATCCTGGATCAGGTCTTCACGTCCGATGAGCCGCCAAAGGCCTTCCCACTTTCCTCCGCCACCTCCAGAGCCAGCCAGCACCGCGTATCCGTCCGACGCCTTCAGGGCCAGCTGAGCGGTTATCATGTTTTCGCGGGCGCGGGTGGTAACCTGGCCGGTGGCCTGATAGAAGGGTGTGGTGCTGGTAGTGTGAGCGACCATGCAGTCATACATGGCCATATCCACGTGCTGGCCTCGGCCCGTCTTGCGGCGGGTCTCCAGCGCCATCATGATTCCCAGGGCGGTCCACACGCCTGGCACTGAGTCCCCGATGTTGTCGCCCACCATCTGGGGCGGCCCGTCCGGCGCGCCGGTGATCTCCATCCAGCCGCCCATGCCCTGGACACAAGGGTTGTTGGCCGGCCAGTCGGAGTAGGGGCCGCGCAGGCCGTCGCTGTCTCCAAAGCCTGTGATGCTGGCGTAAACTAGGCGGGGATTGAGCTCCCGCAGATGTTCATAACCCAGTCCCAAGCGGAGGAGCGCACCGGGTCCCCAGTTGTCCAGGAGTACGTCGGAATCTTTCACCATTGTCTCAAAGATTTCCTTACCTCTGGGGTTTCGCAAGTTGAGAGTTACGCTCTTTTTGTTGCGGTTTATGGCCAGGAAGCGTGCGCTGGCCTTCTGACCGTCAGATCCCTCGACAAAGGGCTCGTTCAGCCGGGCGCGTTCCCCGGTGCCGGTACGCTCAATCTTGATTACCTCGGCGCCCATGTCGGCGAGGATCATGGCGCAAAAGGGTCCGGCAACGATGTGAGTAGCGTCCAGGACCCGCAGACCCTCCAGCGGGCGGGGCATCTCCTCGCTATTGTTAGTCATTTCGGTCCTCCCTGTAGCGAAAGCCGGTGTGGTGTGGCCGTAATATAATCCCCCGGCACGGCGGTGACAATTCAGTGCTTGCCTGTCAGGTCAGATAATCCCGCAATGCTGTCGCGATGAAATACCATTACGGGGTATGGCATTCTGATAAAATCCGCAGTAGAAGGTGGGCAACGCCGGTAAAAAAGACAGCCAAGGAGCGAAGGAATGACTACTTCCCAGACCAAGACAATTGACTGCCAGGTTCACTGTTACGAGAGGAACCGACCGGAACGTCCCTGGGCAGGTTATCTGCAGGGGCCCGATGAGGTTACGGGTGACGACATGGTGGCGGCCATGGATGCCGTGGGCGTTGACGGAGCAATCCTGATATCGCCGTTCTCAATGTACCGCTACGACGCCAGCTATGCATTGGAAGTTTACGCGAAGCACCCCACCAGGTTTGGACTGGTGCGGCCTTTTGACCCCCACTCCGATTCCATCCCCGATGAAATGGCAGAATGGGCCAGCAATGGTGGGGTGGTAGGCGCGCGCATAATGCTGACAGCGGAGCCCTTTGAGGCTGACCATCCGGGTCTGCACCAGATACTGGTTGCGGCCGCAGGGGTTGGGTTGCCGGTAAATGTGATGTGCTCTACAAAGCTCTCCCTGTTCCGCGAACTTGCCCGCAGACACCCCAATACGCGGATGATTGTTGACCACCTGGGGATAGCGCAGCCTCCGGCACCACCGGCTCCGGATGAGCCGTGGGCCGACCTGCAGGAAGTACTTTCTCTGGCGGAACTGGACAACGTGGTTATAAAAATCTCCGGCGCTGGCACCCTGTCGCACGAACCGTTCCCCTATGCCGACATCTGGGAACCACTGCGCCAGATTTTCGATGCCTATGGGCTGGAACGCTGCCTGTGGGGTACTGACTGGACCAGGGCTACCAATTTGCTGACCTACCAGCAAGGTGTGGATGCATTCCGGGTTACCGACCAGCTTTCGGACGACGAGCGCGCCATCCTTATGGGTGGGTCGTTGCGGGAAGTATACCGTTGGGAGCCTGGGCGAGGTTAGAGGCCAACGCTCAAGAGTGTGTATCGAAAACCCCGGCTGGACCGGGCCGGGGTTTTGCTCTTGCTGGAGTTGGGGGGCGAATTGGTTGCCGGCGGGGATGTTTGATAGTGGGCCCTACTACTGGGTTTGACCACCATCTACGGAGATTGTGGCGCCGGTGAGGTAACCGGCCTTTTCCGAGGCCAGGAAGGCTACCATCTCGCCTATTTCCCTGGGTTTGCCCAACCGCTTCATGGGCACCCGCTTGGCCGTCCTCTTAGTTAGATCTTCAAGCTCTGCTTTCTCACGAATGGCCTGCTCTTCGAGGTACTCCTTCAGTTCCTCCGTGTCCAGGGCGCCGGTGAGCAGGCTGTTGACGGTTATATTGAAAGGAGCCAGTTCCTGGGCCAGGGTCTTGAAATAGCCGATCAGATACAGCTGCCTGGCTGTGGCTTGGGGCGCGCCTTCCACGACCTGCTGAGTGGAAGCCAAGTCCAGGTTGATAATGCGACCCCAATGGTCCTGCTTCATGTAAGAGATGACCTCCCGGGTTAACCTGACGGCGCTGAGCAAGTGCCGCTCAACTTCCTCGGTCATCTCGCTGTCATCTATGTCGGCCAGCGCTCCCCGGTGTGGCTGGCGAGTACGAACCACCAGGATATCTATCTGCCCGAACCGATTGAATGTGTCCCTCACCACGCGGCGAATGTCCCTGGGTTCGGAAAGGTCGGCAGGCATTGCCAAAACATTGTGCTGGGTACCTATGCGGGCGACTTCAATCTCGGCGCTACGGAGACCATCTTCATTTCGAGCGCACAAGGCAACCTTTGCGCCTTCGCTGGCCAGAGCCATGGCAACGTGCTTCCCAATTTCCAACCCAGCCCCGCCAACAATAGCCACCCGATCATTTAACCCGAGGTCCATTTTCTTGACTACTCCCGCAGCCGGCCAAAATGTGTATTAACATAACGTTAAATTGCCGGCACAATCACCACTATCTTATTGAGATTGAATTACAGCAGTATTACTACATGGCGCCAATCCCGATAGCGTTCATATAGTTTAGATAGTCGGCACGGTACCCTGAATGGCATTGGTAGCGTCCCCTCGGGCGACACCGCCAAATGGGCCTGGAGCGGTTCTTGCACTTAGAGTCGGGAAAGGTTGTTTATTTCCTGGTGGCGAAAGCAGGAGATCAGGTGGTCGTTGACCAGGCCTGCTGCCTGCATAAAGGCGTAGCAGATGGTGGGGCCCACAAACCGGAAGCCGCGCCGCCGCAGTTCCCGGCTCATGGCCTCCGATTCCGGTGAAGTGGACGGGGTATCCTCCAGGCCGGTACGGTTGTTATTGATGGGCTGGCCGTCGACAAAACACCAGATGAAGTCGGAAAATGCGGTCCCAGCCAACTCCAGCTCCAGCACGGCCCGGGCATTGCCGATGGCGGCATTGATCTTCTGGCGGTTGCGCACGATGTCGGAGTCAGCCAGCAGTCGCGCTATTTCGTCATCGCCGTATTGGGCAATGGCAACTGGATCGAAGTCGTCAAAGGCTTGGCGGTATCCCTCCCGCTTGCGCAGGATGGTTTGCCAGCTAAGACCCGCCTGCGCGCCTTCCAGGATGAGAAACTCGAACAGCTTCCGGTCGTCCCACAGGGGTGTTCCCCACTCCTGGTCGTGATAGGCGATCATAAGCGGGTCGTCGCCGGGCCAGTTGCAGCGCTGCACGTCTGTCATATTGGACCCGTCCTCAAAGAAGGATAAGCCGGACCTGTCTGATTCGAGCAGGTCCGGCCGGATTTGGATTGACGGGCTTACCCAGGCAATCGAGGTTAGATTACAGATCGGGTCACCAGTTCCTGGATTTCTGACTCCGAATAGCCCAGGTCCTGCAGGATGGCCTGGTTGTGCTCACCGAGTAAGGGCGGATGCTGGTCCAGGCCGCCAGGTGTGCGAGAGAACTTAATGGGCAGACCCGTCTGCTTGACGGAACCCAGGGTGGGATGAGGAATCTCCAGGAACATGTCGCGGTGGAGCACCTGGGGATCCGAGAAGACGTCGGCCAAATCATTGATGGGGCCGGCTGGCACGCTGTTGGCCTGCAGGTCCTTCACCCAGTCGTCGGCGTCGCGGGTCAGAAAGTACTCCTGAAGCAGGGGCGCCAGGGTCGCTCGGTTTTCGACACGGACGCCGTTGGTCGCATAGTCCGGGTGGTCCTTCAGGTCGTCCCGCTTCACCGCCTGGCAGAAGCGCTCCCAAAGTCTTTCCGAACCTACGGCGACGTTGAAGTACTTGCCGTCCTTCGCCATGAATGCCTGGTAGGGCACCAGGGTGGGGTGGGCCTTGCCCAGCCGCTGAGGGGGCCGTCCGTAAGCGAAATAGTAGCCTGCCTGGTAGGTAAGCCAGGCCACCTGGGCGTCCAGCATGGAAATGTCGATATACTGGCCCTCGCCGTCCTGTTCCCTCCGGAAGAGGGCGGACATTACGGCGAAGGCGGCCCACATGCCGGCGCCGATGTCGGTTACCGCCACCCCGATCTTTTCAGGTTCGCCTTCCGGGTCGCCGGTAATGCTCATCAGGCCGCTGATGCCCTGCATTATCTGGTCGTAGGCGGGGCGGCTCTGGTAGGGGCCGTCCTGACCGAAACCGGAGATAGAGCAGTAGATGATGCCTGGGTTGGCCCGCTTGACGGTCTCATACTCCAGGCCGAAACGAGACATCACGCCGGGGGTGAAGTTTTCCACGACCACATCGGAGCCTTCCACCAGCTTGAGGAAGATTTCACGGGCCTTTTCTTCCTTGAAATTAAGAGTAAGGCTGCGCTTGTTGCGGTTGATGGACAGGAAATAGGCGCTCTCATCTCCAATGAAGGGGGGACCCCAGTGGCGAGTGTCGTCGCCCGAGCCGGGGATTTCAATTTTGATAACGTCGGCGCCGTAGTCTCCCAGCATTAGCGTGCAGAATGGACCGGCCAGAGCCCGGGTCAAATCCAGCACGCGGATACCTTCAAGGGCCTTCATTCCGGTGGTACCTCCCGTATGCGGACGATAGTTGATTTGTGCCCATATTAACATAGGTGCAGGGAGGGCGAAATTGGCGGGTTTTCCCGCTTCCCACGATGCAGGTAGCAATCACATCTGGTGGCCGGATTGTCCTTATATCCATTGGTACTGCGCTGGTAGGAAATTCGATGGGAGGCCAGCGCGGGATTCAAGCGATTCTTTACCTGCCGCTAACCCTGTGTTCCGGAGCATTGTTTGCGCTCTTCCACCTTGCCTCGAGGAGCGGCTACTGCTAGACTGGCCCAAATTGGCATGATCCCGAATAATGGATCAGGGAGGAAAGGCATGACCACCAGCCAGACGCAGACCCAGTATCCGATTACCGACGAAAATCGTTTCACTGCCGTGTTCGGCGCTCCGGACCCCAATGGGCGGGCCAAGACCAAGGTGGTGGACTACATGACCGAGTTCGTGCAGGAGTTCATTCGCCAGTCTCCCTTCGTGGTGATGGCCACCTCCGACAGGCAGGGCAATTGCGACGCCTCACCCAAGGGCGGCCGCCCCGGGTTCGTCAAGATTCTGGACGACCGTCACCTGGTGCTGCCCGACGTGGCCGGCAACAGGCTGTTCCAGTCTTTCCTGAACATGGATGAGAATCCTCACGTTGGCCTGATATTCATGATTCCGGGCGTGAACGACACGGTCCGGGTAAATGGGACGGTTGCCATCGTCAACAAGGAGGAACTCAATCAGAAGGATGTGGAGGTCTCTCTGTACGAACCGGACGAGCGGGGATACCACCTGCAGGGCATCATCATCGAGGTCGACGAGGCCTACGGACACTGCCCCCGGGCCCTGAACTTTTCCCGATTCTGGGATACTGAGACGATAGAAAAGCACAAGGCGGAACGGCCGATACCGATTCGGTAATACGCTGGTTCAGTATTAGCCCAACAAACCGGGGCAGGCTACGGCCTGCCCCTTTTGACGTCCCGCAGTAAGAGCTGTCGGCAACAGACGTTAACCACCAATGGCGGGCTAGTCCATCACATCCTTGTAACCCGTGTTGTTGGGGTCGAAGCCCATGGGAAACAGGGTGGTCTCGTCGTACTTTGCCATATTGAGGTCGGAGCGGTGCAGGCTGGCCCTGTCAAAAGTGGCGCCCCTCATGTCGGCCATAATCCAGAGGGAATCCCGGATTTTTGCGAGGGTAAAGTCGGCACCATCCATGGTAGCCCGGCTCAGGTCGGCGCCGTTCATGTTGGCGGCCTGAAAGCCGGCCGCAGTCATATTGGCGCTACGCAGGTCGGCCTCGATCATGGTGGCCTGGCTGAAGTCGGCGCCGGTCAGGTCGGAGTTCATAAAGCAGGTCCGCATCAGGTGTGAAGAACGCAGGACGGTACCATTGAGGTTGGACTGTTTTACGTCTGCCCAGAACATGTTGACGTTGGCGAGGTTGGCCCCCGACAGGTCGGATCCGGTCAGGCCGGCTCGGCCCAGATCGGCGCCCTCCAGGTTGGCACCAGTCAGATTGGCCCCGGGCATGCTGGTGCGGGCCAGTTTGCAGCCGCTCAGGTTAGCCCCTTCCAGGTTGGCATTGCGCATTCTTACTCCAGACAAGTCAATGCCGGACAGGTCCGCGCCGGAAAGGTCGAGGGTTGAGTCGGGATTTTGCTCCAGCCACTGGATCAGGGCGCTGCGGCCCTGGCGCGCGGCTGCCAGGTGTTCGGAATTAGCCAAAATAAAATCTCCATTAAACGTCAAAAATTCTCGAAATCGACAGTTCACGATTGCCGGAACCGGCCTATTGTTTCTATTTTCAGCCGGGGCAAAGAGAAACAGCCCCGACTGGGAGGCCTGGGCTGCTTCTGCCAGCGCAACTACGGCCGGGGCCCGTAAGGCCCGGGGTGAACGGAATCAGGCGTTGGCTGTCGCCTCGTCCACCTGGAAAATCTTCTCGTCGATGTCCATTTTCAGTTCGTTGGCGCGGGACAGGTTGGGATACACGCCGTCCTCGTCCATACGGTCAAAAATCTTATCGCCGTCCAAATAAACTTCCAGCCTGCCCTTGTCGGAGGGGGTCAACTTGATGGCGATATCGCCGGGGTTCTGGTACTTGAGAAACTCTGTCGCCAGCCACATGGCAACTGCGTGATAGCCTCAAGGTACACAGTAAACGATGTCGACTTCAACCTTGCCAAATTCTGCACCGGGCATCCATTTCACCTTCAGTATCCTGGTATAACGATCGCTGGAATGGGCCCACGACCGTAAGGCGTAGTGTAGCGCAACAATGGGTTGAGTTCAACTGGACGCACTTCCCGCAGATATGAGAGTCCTGCCCAAAGGGTCCTGAGCAGAGGGAACACATGCAGGTCCAGTGCGCAGGAATACCTCGACAGGCGAGTAACTTTCGCCGGCGGCAAGGAAAGCTTATTATGGCCCTGGCCGGCCGCCAGGCCGCAGCCAACCTTTTGAGGACGAACCTCCGTGCCAAGCAAACAGCCTTCCCCACACACAGTACTCAAAACCCATTTCGGCTACGACAGCTTTCTTCCCCTGCAGGAGGAGATAATTTCCCACGTTCTGGCGGGGCGAGACGGGCTGGTGCTGATGCCAACCGGGGGCGGCAAATCGCTGTGCTACCAGTTGCCAGCAATGTGCTTGCCGGGCATGGCCCTGGTGGTGTCGCCGCTGATTGCCCTAATGAAGGACCAGGTGGATGCGCTGAATGCCAACGGCGTGGCGGCTCGTTTTATCAATAGTTCCCTGACGGCTTCGGAAATTGAACTGGCGCAGGCCCAGGCCAGCCGGGGTACGATCAAGATTCTCTACGTGGCCCCGGAGCGGCTGGCGGTACCTGGTTTCAGGCGATTTCTGCAAGGCATTGACCTGAGTCTCATCGCGGTGGACGAGGCCCACTGCATTTCTGAGTGGGGCCACGAGTTCAGGCCAGATTACCGTAATCTGAGGCAGTTGCGGGGCGACTTTCCCCGGGTCCCAGTCATTGCCTTGACCGCCACCGCCACCGCTCGAGTGAGGGATGATATTGTTGAACAGTTGGGCCTGCAGCGGGGCCGGATTTTCCTGTCCAGTTTCGATCGGGCCAACCTGACCTATTCGGTGGAAACCAAGGAAGGATTCTGGAGCAAGCTGCTGTCTTTGCTCAACGACCACAACGGGGAGTCCACTATCATCTATTGCTTCTCACGCCGGGAAACGGAGGAACTGGCGGAAGACCTGAAGGATCGGGGGTTGCTGGCCCGGCCTTATCACGCGGGGCTGGATCCGGAAGTCCGCCGCCGCACTCAGGAAGACTTCATCAGGGATCGAGTGCCTATCATCGTGGCGACCATTGCCTTCGGCATGGGTATAGACAAGCCGGACATCAGGCTGGTGGTTCACCACTCTCTGCCGAAGTCGCTGGAAGGCTACTACCAGGAAACGGGCAGGGCGGGACGTGATGGGCTGCCCAGCGAATGTGTCCTTTTTTACTCCCGTGCCGACCGGGCCAAACAGGACTACTTTATCAATCAACTGGAAGACCCGCAGGAACAACGGAACGCGCGTCAGAAACTGTCGCAGATGGTGGAGTTTGCCGAGGTTCCCACCTGCCGGCGCAAATCGCTGCTGGCCTATTTCGGTGAAGAAACTATGCGGGACAGTTGTGGCGGATGCGATGTGTGCCTGGCTGTGGGAGATGAAGTCGATGCCACCGAGATAACGCAGAAAACCCTGTCGGCAGTGATACGGACGGGCGAGCGGTTCGGGGCTCTGCACGTCGCCCGCGTTCTGCGGGGAAGCCGGGAGAAGAGATTGCTGGAACTGGGCCACGACAAACTGAGTGTCTACGGCATTGCCAGGGATTACACCGAAGACCAAATCAGGGAGGTAATTGGCCACCTACAGGCCCGGGGACTACTGGTACGGAATGAAGGGGAGTTTGCTACCCTGTCGGTTTCCCAGCGCGGCAAGGAATTTCTGACGAGAAGGGAGGGACTGTCCCTGCCCCGGCTGAAGACCGGCGCCGATGAAGGAAGGCCGGGAGCTTCAACCCGTGGTATCGGCGAGAGGAGAGCCGCGACCGTAACAGCGGACGACTACGACCAGGAGTTGTTTGAGGAACTGCGGGCGTTGCGGCGGGACCTGGCTGACCAGCAGGGTGTACCCCCTTTCGTGGTGTTTGGCGACGTGTCCCTGAGATACATGGCGGCGGCCTTTCCCCAGTCCCTGGAGAATTTCGCTCGGGCGCCCGGCGTGGGGAAGGCGAAGCTGGAGCAGTATGGCGAGCGCTTCGTTGCCGCCATTCGGGGCTATGCTGAACCGAAAAATATCGCCGACCGCACGGCGGAAATGGCGTCATCCACGGGAGCCGTCGCAGCGTCCGCGGAAAGCCGCCAGGAGAGGCGAGAAGGAAGGAGGGGCGATACCTACGAGCTGACCCTGGCTCTGCTATCCCAGGGCTTGAGTATCAGCCAGATAGCCGGGGAACGAAAGTTGGCTGAAACCACCATTATCGGCCAGATGGAACGGATGGTATCGCAAGGGCGGGAACTGCGCCTGGAGCACCTGTTGCCCGAGGCGGAGTGTCTGCAGAGCATTCGGGACGCTTTCGACCTTTGTGGTTATGAATATTTGAAGCCGGTGAGGGAGTACCTGGGGCCGGATTTCAGCTATGAAGAAATCCGGCTTACCCGCCTGCATTTGCGGCAGGAGGAGCAGGGGAAGACGGAATAACGGCTGCGGACAGGTTGCAAACCGATGGGAAATTCCCGCGTAGCAGGCTGGAGCAGGCCAGCAGATTTCAGATACGGCATTGTTACTGAATTGAGGGCGTGTTAAGATAATTCGACTCCTGCACTATTCGGAATTATAATTTGCGGCTCCCATCCAACGGCAGAAGACTAATACCGTGGCTTCTTGCGCTGCTCTCCGTCGCGCTCCTGGGCATTGCTTCACCGGACACCGGTATTGCGCAGGCCAACGGCAAAGCGACCCTCATCGCTATCCAGGAACAGGGGCCCTACCGGTTCGAGGTCTCAATCCTGCCGGCCCGAGCCATCGTCAACAGTACGCACCTGAGCCTGAGAGTGGTTGCCCTGGAATCGGAGGAGACCCTTACCGAGGCTGAGGTAAATATTTCAGCGGCAGGGCCCGAAACGGCCAACAGGTTCGGTCCCATAGTCGCCGATAACGATGTACTTCCCCAGTTTTTTGAGACCACGCTGCCATTCAGTGTTCCGGGGCCGTGGCAGGTGACAATCAACGTGATTACCGAACTGGGTGATGAGACCATCCAGGTTCCCATGGAGGTCCGTGCGGGCCAGCCAATCAACCTGATCCTGGTGGCGGCTATTGTAGTGGCAGTTATTGCCGTGGGCGTCTGGACCTTTGACCGGATAAGGGCCGGAATGCGGCGGCGGCGGGCCACTGCCTAGCGGTGACATCCAGTGAGTCGGGCTTTGCAGACTCGCGGAAGTGACCAGATCGCAGCCATAGCTATATGTCGCAGTTGCTTAGACCCGCAATAGTCATTGCACTGTATGCTCTGCTCCTTCCCGTGGTGGGACCATTGCTGGATCACCACTACGCGGAGTGGCAGCATAACCATGGCCACGTCTATTTTGGCGGGGGGCCTGGAGATACGGGCTTTCACGTCCACATATACGAAACCAGAGAAGATCACGGTCACATGCCGGCGACGGACTATTGGGCCAGCCGCAGCGTCCCCGAGGGTGTTGCTTATTTCTCGGCCTTTGACGGCGCCGGCTATGGGCCCATTTCAACTCCCACCGGTCCTTCCACCGACTCCTTGATCTTCCCGGACCCTGGAGACCCTCCGCTTCTGGCGGCCTACGTTGGCGCCGAACTTCCCCGTACAGGCGCAAATGTAGCACCCCCTATCAAGCCCCCTACCGCATAACTCCCTGAATCCGTTGGCCTTATCCTAAGGCCAAACCTCGGGTTTTCCACTGAATCCGAGTCCAACTTAGCCGGGTTGCGGCCCCTGGCGGGCTGCTGTTCCGTGAGTGCAATTTTGTTAGCGCTTTCAGGAGTTATCATGCGTTTATACGTGAAGTGCAAGTTCTTCTTTTTGCTGGCCTTGCTGGTTCCCACCTTTTTGCTGGCGGCAGCCTGCGGTGCCAGCGCCCCGGCGGCGCCAGGTGAGCCCTCTGCCGCCATTGAAAAGGAACCTTCCCAAGTCGGCCCTGAGTCGGTGGTGGCGGTGAGTTTTGTCAACGACGTTATGACCCCCGAGACCATCCAGGTGAAACAGGGCCACAACGTTACCCTGAACCTGGAGACCGACCGACCCGGCAGCTTCCACATCCACGGCTATGACCTGCAACAAGAAACAGTAGTGGGAGAAGTAACCCAGTTCCAGTTTGTGGCTAACGCTACCGGTCGCTTCCGCATCAATTTCCACGGGGTGGCCGAGCCGACGAATGGAATGGCGGCGGGAATGGACCAGGGTAGCAACGTCGCTGAAGCTTCCATGTCCAATATGAACAATGCCGGAGGCGGCCACGATGCGGCCGCGATGGGATCCGGAGCGAGCGTAGGCCACGGCCCGGCGGAATCGGCGTTGCCGGTAAGCATGGGCATTTCCGCGGAGGTGGCCGAGGACGGAGGAGTCCACGTTGCGATTAACACGGTAGGCTGGCGCTGGGCCCCTGAGAAAGTGAACGAGGTCAACAGCGATGGGGCGGGCCACGCCCACATTTATGCCGATGGAGTGAAGCTGAGTCGGGTCTACGGCAATTATCACTACATACCGGCCTTGGAACCTGGCACCCGGGAAATCAAGGTCAATCTAAACAGCAACGACCACAGTGAACTGACCTGGCAAGGAGATTTACTGGAAGCTTCCGTCACGGTAACCATTCCTGAAATTATGCCAATGAGCCACCAGGATACGGCATCCACGACGGGTCCCGTTGAGGCCGAGGCGCCTATGTCTCTAAGGATGGACGTTCACGAGGACTTGTTGGGTGGGTACAACCTGCAGGTCGAGCCTACCGGGTTTACATTTTCCCAATCGATTGCACAAGGCCATGAGGCCGGTGCGGGATACGCCCAGCTGTCAATCAACGGCGAAGTCTTCAACCGGCTCTATGCGCCCTGGCTGCAAGTGCCGGCCCAGGGCGAGGGGATGCACACCTTTACGGTCTCACTATTGAACAACGAGGGCCAACCCTACCAGCACAACGGGCAACCAGTGGAAATGTCCGTAACGGTCCACGAAGAAGCCAAGGCCGAGGATGGGGATGGGCCTGCGGCGGGTCACCACGATACCGGTCCCTCGCAACAGGCGACCGTCGGCCACCACGGCACTGGGCCCGATGCGGCTGCCGCTGTGCCCTCCGATCATCATGGTGGGGCAGGCGCTTCCGGCGACCACCACGGTGGTGGAGCGAGCGGATCAGCTGAGGTTGTGGAGTTTGAAATTGGGTACCTGGAGGTATTGCCCTGACCGATCAGGACTGATACGTCCAAAAACAGTGGGCAAAGGATTGAGGGCGACTGTTGGGTCGCCCTCTTTGATTGATCAGGCAGGCTGCAATTGACGGTGGGAACAGGTCACAGCTAGCTCACCAGAGCACGGTCCAGTCCCCCTTCCCAAGCGTCGGCGACTTCTGACAGGAGCAGATCGGCATACCTTCCCAGGCGGAACCGGTTGCCCCCGGTATGCCCGACTTCCAATACTGGCACGTCCATTTCGGCAGCAATAAATCCTAATTTTGCCGCATCCTCCCAGCGAAGAGTAACAGCAATGCGGGATTGTCTCTCTCCAAACAGGACGCAATCCCACCGGCGGGCCAATCTGCTGAGGACGGTCGTACCGAGGAAGCCCACGCCAGTAGGAATCGCGCACTCGGCAAGGGCAACTGCCAGTCCGCCCTCCGAGCAGTCGTGGGCGGACAGTATCAGTTCCTGTGCTATGGCCTGTCGGCACAGGGCCTGGACTCGCTGCTCCAGGGGAAGGGAAATTGAGGGGCGCCCGGCAACGCGCTGGTGCGTCACCTGCAAAATCTCACTTCCCGCCAGATCGGAAGCACGGGGTCGGAGGGAAGATTGACCAAGTAGATACACGGCGAGTCCTTCCTCCGGGAATGCAGACGGAACGCGGGCATTTACGTCTTCCAGAAGGCCCAGGCCGCCCACTATGGGTGTAGGATAGATGGCCTGACCCTGGGACTCGTTATACAGGCTGACGTTGCCGCTGACCACCGGTACCCCCAGAAAGCGGCAGGCGTGGGCCATTCCCCGAACGCACCACTCCAGCTGGTAATAGATCTCAGGCCGTTCCGGGTTGCCAAAATTCAGGCAGTCGGTCAGCGCCAGGGGTTCGGCACCTGTGCTGGAGAGGTTGCGACACACCTCGGCCACCACGATCTGTCCACCCCGGTAGGGGTCCAGGAAACAGTAGCGACTGTTGCAGTCAATGCTCAGGGCAATGGCCTTGTTGGAGCCCTTGATGCGCAGGACGGCAGCGTCGCTACCCGGCCCCACGACGGTGTTGGTCTGGACCTGGTGGTCGTACTGCTGGTAGACCGAGCGTTTGCTGGCGATGTTGGGTGATGCCAGGAGTTGAAGGAGCGTGTCGGGAACGCCCTGGGAGGGCAGGGGGACATCGCCTAGTGAAAGCTGCTGCCGTTCAAGCTGTTCACTGGAAGGAGCGCCCTTCAGCCGGTACCTGGGCGCTTCGGTCAGCTGTTCTATGGGCAGTTGGGCAACGCTCTCTTCGCCGTCCACGATGTGGGCCTGGGGCTGGCGGATGACTTGCCCAATTTCATTGCAGGGTACGTCCCACTTCTGGAAAACCTTCCTGACCGTCTCCACGTTTTCCGGGGGAGTAACCAGCAGCATACGTTCCTGGGACTCGGAGAGCATAACCTCGTAGCCGGTCATACCGGGCTCACGGCGGTGTACGCGGGACAGATCGAGTATGATGCCACGGCCGCCTCGGTAAGCGGACTCTATGGCAGCGCTGGTCAGGCCGGCGGCGCCCAGGTCCTGAATGCCGGTAACGCAGCCCGTCTCCAGAGCTTCAAGACAGGACTCGATCAACACCTTTTCCAGGAAAGGGTTGCCTACTTGAACCGTGGGGCGCAGTTCCTGCTCTTCCTCAAAAGTACGGGAAGCCAGCCCCGAGGCACCGTGGATGCCGTCCCGGCCTGTGTCCGCGCCCACCAGCAACAGGACACTGCCAGACTGCCCCGCCGCGGCGGAGGCCAGCTTGTCGGTGGATACGACCCCCACGCACATAGCGTTAACCAGAGGATTCTGGGAATAGGAGTCGTCAAAGTATATTTCGCCGGCCACGTCGGGTACGCCGATGCAGTTTCCGTACCAGGAAATGCCTTCTACCACACCCCGAAAGAGGTGACGGTTTTGTGCCGAGTCGAGGGGGCCGAAACGCAGAGAATTGAGCAGGGCAATGGGCCTGGCGCCCATAGCCAATATGTCCCGGACGATGCCGCCAACTCCGGTGGCGGCCCCCTGCAGGGGTTCTACCGCCGACGGGTGGTTGTGGGACTCGACCTTGAACACCACGGCCAGGCCGTCGCCGATGTCCACCGCCCCGGCGTTTTCCGCGCCCGACTGGGAAAGGACCCGGGGTGAGCGGCTGGGGAAGAGGCGAAGCAGCGGGCGGGAATGCTTGTAGCCGCAGTGCTCGCTCCAGAGCGCGCCGAACATTCCCAGTTCAACGGGATTGGGTTCCCGGTCCAGGCGGTCGACAATCATGCCGTATTCGGCCTGACTCAGGGCAATTTCGTCAAGGATTTCTTTGGTTACGGGCATAGAGCATAGGTTCGATTGAATTCCGGCTGGCCAGTATCTGGCGAAACTCCGGTTAACAAAATGGGTGCATCAAGGCGGCTCATGTTAGCGTCCCCTGCTACCTGCATTGGGAGGCCCCCACGTAGTTTTCCCTAGTCAGCTTAGCCGGGCAGACCCGCGCCTTCGTCGAAGCCCAGCATTACGTTCAGATTCTGGATCGCCGCTCCGCAGGCGCCCTTGCCCAGGTTGTCTAGCAGGGCGACCAGCAGGACGTGGCCCGAGGGATGGGGGACTACGTGCAGTTGAATCCGGTTGCTGTCGTTGCAGGCTTCGGGGTTGTAACTGCGCTCATTATGGGCGCCGGGTTCGGGCAGGTGGGCTACGTGAACGAACTGCTCACCCTGGTAGCGGTCATACAAAGTCTCCCACACCCGTTCGCCTGTGGTCCCCGGGCTCAGCATGGCAGCGTGGAGCGGCACCTGCACCCGCATACCGCACCGGAAAGGTCCCACGGCCGGAACGAACTGAGGTTCGGACGTAACCTGGGCGTACATCATCATTTCCGGAATATGCTTGTGGCGCTGGTAAAGGGAATAGGGAGCTTCGTAGGGAAGACGGTCCAGCCCGTTTTCCGAGTCTTCCCACTTGCTAATCAGCGAATTGCCGCCACCGGAGTAGCCGGAAAGCGCGTTGATGGAGATGGGCGCATCTTCGGGCAACAGGCCCGCGTCAACCAGAGGCCGGACCAGCAAGGTAAAGCCGGTGGGGTAACAACCGGGATTGGACACCAACTTGGCACTGTGAATGGCCTCCCTCTGGTCCGGCTGGAGTTCTGGCAGTCCGTATGTCCAGCCCTCCGCCACCCGGTGGGCCGTACTGGCGTCGATCAGTCGCGTATCGGTGCCTTCCACCCAGCCGGCAACCTCCTCGGCGGCGTCGTCCGGAAGGCAGAGGACGGCTACGTCCGCCTCCAGTACCTGACCCCGGCGTTCCTCCGGATTCCGGCGCAACTCCTCCGGCAGCGTCAAAAGCTCTATGTCTTCGCGGCCGGCCATCCACTGGTGAATGCGCAGGCCCGTAGTTCCGGTGTGCCCGTCGATGAAAACTTTGGGAAGCATTCTCGGCCTCTGAACTGGTCTGGATGGTAATGGGAAAACCCAAGTTTAATGCTTATGCTGCTGGAGGCGCAATGCTGGAATAAACCCTGTTAGCGTTACGGGGCCGCGGTTCAGGAAGGCCCCTTCATCCCAGTTGTGGGGCCGCCGTTTAACGGAAACTGTCGATAACGGAAAGGAAAATCAGGTTGCCGTCGTCGCTGCCCAGCAGAGGCTCGCAGCTGCGCTCCGGGTGGGGCATCATCCCGAGGACGTTGCCCCTTTCGTTAATGATGCCGGCGATATTTCGGGCAGAACCGTTTGGGTTGCAAGTCTCAGCTATCCGCCCCGCATCGTCGCAGTAGCGGAAGAGCACCTGGCCGTTGCGCTCCAACCGGTCCAAGGTATCGGCGTCGGCGTAGTAGTTGCCTTCGCCATGGGATACGGGGATGCGCAAGCTCTGAAGAAGGCCGCACCTGGTAGTAAACGGGGTATCGGTGCGCTCGGCACGCAGGTTTGTCCACTGGCACCGGTATTCCAGGTGGGCATTGCGCATCAGGACTCCGGGGAGCAAGCCCGCTTCGCAGAGGACCTGGAAGCCGTTACAAATGCCTACAACGAGGCCACCTGCGGAGGCGAAGTCGGACAGCGCGTTCATAACTGGAGAAAAACGGGCGATGGCTCCGGCCCGCAGGTAGTCGCCGTAGGAGAATCCGCCCGGAAGAATGACGCAGTCAAACCCGTCCAGGGACTCTTCGCGGTGCCAGACGTAGTCGGCATCCTGTCCAAGGACGTCCTTGACCTGGTAGTAGCAATCGGCATCGCTCCAGGTGCCGGGGAATACCAGGATTCCAAAACGCACGGCGCTAGGGCCAGCCTTTAGCTGTTAGAAGAGCGATGGCGGCAGGGGGAAATCGCATCCAGTATCTCGCCTTTTCCTAGCCTTCGAGCAGGCGGGTAACAATGGCATTGACCTGTTGACCATCGGCCTTGCCCTGAACCTGGGGCATCAGCCGTCCCATAACCTTGCCCTTGTCGCGGATGGTTTCAGCTCCCACCTGCCTGATGGTCTCTTCGATGAGGGCGAGCAGTTCTTCCTCGTCCAGCTGGGGAGGCATGTACTCCTCCAGCACTACTAGGTCTGCCGATTCTTTGTCGACCAGGTCCTGGCGGTTGCCCTCCTGGAACATACGGATGCTGTCGCGACGGTCCTTGACCTGACGCACTATTACTTCAGTGATGCCTTCGTCGTCCAGGGTGACTCGGCGGTCTATTTCCACCCGGTTGATGGCGCTCTTGAGAAAGCGCAGGGCTTCCAGCCTCTGCTGGCTGCGACTGCGCATGGCGTTTCGGATATCTTCTTCCAGTCTCTCTCTGATGGACATATTCTCACGGGCCGGCGGCGCAGGGATGCCCAGCTCGTCAAGCTTGCGTACGATGCGCTGGCCTCAATACCTCGTTAAAGTAGAAAAATTATATGAGGGGGCCAAATACGTGTCAATTTTAGCCGGGGCCGGTTCTTCAAGTTGAAAAGGCATTTTCCGTAGAGGTCGATTTTATTGCAAATGCAGCATTAGCTGATGGAATAAGGCTCGCTTAGTCAGAGCTGGAAGACAGGAAGGCGCAACGCATTTTGTTGGCGGCCAAAGTCCACATAACTTGTCGCGGCAGGCTAGGGAACCTTCAACAACCGGAGTGATAGCATTCAAGGGTCTGAAATAAGCGGGGGAGTGATTGGGATGGACGTACTCCGAATGTTGCTGGCGCTGGTACTGATGTTCTGCGCCATTGCGGTGTCGCTGCAGTTCGTGCTTGGGCCGCTTTATAGCGGTATAGGCCAGGCGGAACTGGCCGTGTGGTATTACCTGGACATGCTGATGGCCTTTTCCATTGTGGCGACCCTGCTGGTGCAGTTGCAACGTAAACGCGCTGCCGACCGGATACGAGGTGACAGCCTGAACCGGGAGCGGCTGGAAGCCAACGTAATGTTCTTCCTGGCCCTGCTGGTGGCGCTGTGGTTTTTCCGCAACTGGTTCGATTTCCTTTCATCCAACCCGATAGGCGACCAGTCTGTGGCCACAATCGTCATTTGGTACATCCTTGACCCGCTCCTGGTGATACTGGTGGGGCTAACCGGAATTCGACTGTGGCACGCCTCGGCGCCAACCGCTGCGGGATCCGGCGGCGCCCGCGGGTAAGGGAGGGGACATGGGTGTATTGAGAAGGGTCTTGGCCGTTGTTCTTGCTCTGATTTCTTTATCCCTGGGAGTTCATTTCGTGGTGGGAGAGATTTACGGTGCGTACTTGTCCGATCCGCACCTGGTCTGGGACTACCTGAACTGGCTCACCGCTTTCGGCGTTGTCGTTATCCTCGTGTACCATTACAGGAGGAAGAGGGCGCTGGACCGGCAGCAGCAGGACGAGAACGTGAGCTTCAATTACCTGTCCACCAATCTTACCCTCTTCGCAGCGATGTTCCTGACCTTCTGGTTCTTCGCCAACTGGTTCGAAGAGCTAAGCATGAACGACCAAAGAGCAGGCGAAGTTGTGGGATTCGTCTGGATATCATTCAATGCCGCATTTGTAATCCTCAGTGGTCTTACGGCATGGCAGCTGTGGAGGGACGGTTCCGACTGGGATGAGGAGACCAGGGAGGATTCATCCCAGCCAGGTTCTCTTTTGATATCCCCGGCCGGGTTGGCAGTGGAAGGACAACCAGCTTCCCAAACGTCTTCGGATATGCCGCGTTCAGTGCCCGGAAGTGTCAATGAGGTTCCGGGTGGCGCCGGGAAGGACCCGGGAGAATAGTGAGACGCAGCAATAGTTGCATTCAAGCTAGAAAGACGGCCCAGAGAATCTAAACATCTCCTCCAGGTAGCGGACGCCACCTGAAGGAGATAATCTATTGCCGTTCGGGATTTTGGCATTTGCTGTGAATCCTGCATTTGGACGTAATCTGATGTTAGAATAATATCTAATACAGCTTATAAGAATGGGTTATTTGATTTCCGCACCTACATTCAGCAGGGTGCGGAGGTGCCGTGCCTTTTATTGGTCTATTCTCTTGTCGTGCTAAAATTGGTGAGTCTTCACGATGGCCAATAGGCGGTGCCGGTGGAGCAATGAGATTTGGTGTCGCTGAATTGTACGGAAGACCGAACCCGGAGGTCCCCGAATGACTAGAAAACTCTTTGAAGACAGTACGAACAGGGCCTTATTGAACTTTACGTCGATGTTCGAGGCCCTTAGCCCGGAATACCGAATTTCCCTGGTCTTGCGAGCCCTTCGAGCCAGGGATCATGTTTCCGCCGACTCGGGCCGCGCCCTGGATTCGGCCATACGTGGGAGCATTCGGCTGGTGGGTTATTCTAACCCTGCACTGGCCATATCATCGACCCTGTTGGAACCGGTCAACGAGGCAGTGACCAAGTCTGAGAAACTGGCCTCGGCGACCCTGTGGGTTTGGGCGGAATCGCTGGATGAGTTGGAAAAGCTGGTATCGGGACACCTGGCATCCCAGGGTTTGCCAACGGAGTACCCCGATTTTGAAAACAGCCGTTTTCGCGGCTTCTGGGACGAGGAGGTTTGGCAGAGGGAACTGGACTGGATTGTCGATCTTGCTGAACTGTGGAGTGAAGAAGACGTAGCCCTGATGCTGTGTTATGTATCGGGCAGGACAATCGTTCTGGAGGAAGAAGAAGATGAGCGGGGCATGAATGACGGGGTTATCGATGTTGGCAGCATCCGGGAAATGGCAGTCGCCGCTAACGAGTTGGAAGAAGCGGAGCGATCCGGCGAAACCCAGCAACCTGCCCAGTTGGTGGAGTCTCCCAGAGAACAGTCGCCTGCGCCCGTTCACACCCCTGCTCCTGCTCCGACCCCGGTCGCTGCCACTCCCCCGTTGTCTTCAGCTGTTGTTACTCAGATAGAGGGTCCGGCAATACTCAACCAGTGCATCGAATTCCTGGCTTCGTTAAGCCCTGAGGACCGGAACTGGAACGAGGCCGTGCCCTCCTTCGTGGAGGCTGTGAGTGGCATCAGGGCATTGAAGTCTGCGCAGCGGGAACGGCGGGCCAGCCTGCTGGAAGCTCACACCGAAATGATAGCCGAGTTCTCGGCAGACCTGGAGTTCTTGGAACAGGACACCTCATTCTGGACTGCCCAGGCCCTGACCGAGCTGGCGGAGCTGGACCGTACCCTGGAACTGGCCTCTGGGCTAAACAGCTTGTTGACCGAATATCGCGAGGTGCGCCGTCCCGGAACCACGTTGACCGAGGAGTTGGGGCGGCGGGAAAGAAGGTTCGCGCTGGAACCCCGTATTATCGATACGATGGGGCTGATGCGGCAGGCAATGACCGGCGGCCGCGTTTCCCGGAGGGCGCCAACCGGCGAAGAGGAGACCGGGGACAGCCAGGATACCTCGGGGTTAGCCGGTAGCCCGCGCCCCGATTCTCCCAGGCCCGGTTCGCGGTCGAATGGCGCTCAGGGCGAACTGCCGTACGAGCCTTTGGACAGTGGCGTAAACCGGGAATCCGGGGATAACTAACGCCACGGTCGGGCGCCGATTCAACTACAGGGATAATTGCTGGGCCGGGGAATATACCCCCCGGCCCAGGCTCATTGGCGAACAATTCGACGGTGCAGGGTTCCTAAGTGCGGGTGAGCAACTCAAGGACATGCCCGTCGGGATCGCAGAAGTAGACGCCCCGGCCGCCCATGCGGTGGTTGATGTCCATATCCTCAAGGCTGCGGGGACCGCTTCCCCAAGGAATTCCCTCTGCCTTTATCCGGCTGAAAATGTTGTCAAAGTCATCCTCGGAAACATGGAATGCATAGTGGTGGTGTTCAAACTCTTCGCGGTCATCGAAGTCCAGGGTCAGAGAATCGTTTACCTTGACGGGCGCGAAATGGCCATGGATGCCTTCGTAGGTAAGCCCGAACACCCGGGCGAAGAACCTGGCGCCGGCTTCCTTGTCGCGTGAGGGAACAATGGTATGGTTCAGTTCGATAGCCATGGTGCACCTCCCAAGTCTTGGTCAAAGAGGTAACGGGCCCGGACGGGCCGATACGGCGTATGTGCCTCTTTCACGATTATACACTTTCGTTGCGAGGAATATAGCGATAAATCGCAGTCTAAAGATGATGACGAGAACGGAAAGGGCGTAGAGCGCTGGTCTATCCTCGTTCTTCCTCCAGCACCTGCCTCAGCACTTCTTCCTCCACCCTTACCTCCACGTCGGCCCGCTCTTCCTGCAGCAGCATGGCGACCCTGGAGTCCCGGTGGCCCCATCCCCGGTTTATGGCTTCGGTCAGTTCGGCCAGAGTCAGGTTGGCCAGGCGCATGGGGACGTTGAACTCGCGGCCCACGCCGACGGCAAGGTCCACATCCTTTCGGGCCAGTTGCAGGGCAAAGTCCGGCGGGTCAAAGTTGCCCGGCAGCAGATGTTCCGCCAGTCCCTCGAAGGGGCCACGGCGTCCCTGGGCTCCCCACCGGACTGCCTGCCAGAGGGCCAGCGGTTCCACACCCGCTTTCACACCCATGGTAAATGTCTCGGCCAGGGCAGTCTGGATGATGTAGCCGGAGCAGTTATGGACCAGCTTGGCGACGGAACCGCAGCCAATCGGGCCAACGTAATAGGCCTTGTCGCCGATGGAGTCGAGGACTTCCTTGTAGCGGTCAAACAGGTCCTTGTCGCCGCCCACCCAGATGGCCAGGTTCCGGGAACGGGCACCCCGGGGACCACCGCTGACCGGAGCGTCCAGCATGTGGATTCCCTGCTCCTCGTAGACCTGGTGAATCTTGCGAATTACTGTTGGTGAGTTCGTGCTCAGGTCAAAATAGACTTTTCCAGCCTCAAGGCCCTCGATCAGACCGTCTTCACCCAGGGCCACGGCCTCCACTTCCACCGGCCCCGGCAGGGAAGTGAAAACCACGTCGGAGCCCTCGGCTACCTCCCTGGGGGAATCGGCCCATTCCGCGCCCGCCTCCAGGTGGGGCGTAGCGGCCTCGCGCCGGATGTCGTGGACGATCATATCGTTGCCGCCTTGCAGGCAGTTATAGGCCATGCTGCTGCCCATAGTTCCGAGGCCAATAAATCCAACCTTCATCGGTTCCTCCGTTTTTTAGCATTGGAATTCAACCGAGCGCCGATGCTCGGGAAGTGGCCCAATTATGGGCGAGGCCGGGAACAGCCGCAAGGTCGGCCTGCCTTGGCGATGAGCTGGGAATAAAGTCAGATTCCGGAGTGGCAGCAAGAGTGGGCCGGTGTCTGACCTTCGCTTTTCGGTGGCAATGGCATTAGAATAATAGTAATTATTTGTTTTCCCAAATTTGTTTGCTGGAACAGGTGAGCAGCATGACGTCCTCGGCGCAGGAATTAACCCGCACGGAGAGAAACCTTTGGAGCGCCATAGCCGGAGAGGCGTTGGCACATCTGAAATATAACGCTTTTGCCCATAAGGCCCTGGAGGAGGGATACCCCGAAGTTGCCCAGGTGTTCCAGGAAGTGGCGGGAGCCGAGACCATTCATGGGCTGAACCATCTCAACGTGGCAGGAGAAGTCAACAGCACTCTGGAAAACCTGCGCTCCGTGATTGAAGGGGAATCCAGAGAGTTCAGCATAATGTACCCCCGCATGATTCGGGACGCCCAAAACGACGGCCGCCAGGACGCTGCTGATTCCTTCGCGCTGGCCTTGGAGCGGGAACAGCACCACCAGGCCATTTTTGCCCGGGCTCTGGAGCAACTGGAGACCAGGCAAACCCGGCTCTCCCAAGCCAGGACGTCTACGCCCGTCCCATCCCAGGCATACGAGGTCGACGACAGGGTGGGACAGACCCGCGAGGTATCGCCGCAGGTCCCCGCTCCGCACCGGGGGCCCGTTTTCGCCGATTCCGACCTGATGGTAGGCACCGGTGAAGCGCAGATTGACCTGAACACCTACGTGGCGGCAACCATTGAGGTGGATAAAGAGCGGTTTCGGGTGGCCAACCTGGGCCGTTTAAGGGAAGTGGTGTTTGGCGCGCAGGACGGGATTCTGAGCACCGTTGCGTTGGTAACGTCGGTGGCCGTGGCTATTGGAGACGGCGCTACCATCCTGGTGGCAGGTTTGGCCGCCGCGCTGGCCGGCATGATTTCCATGGCTACCGGGGCCTACCTCGGCTCCAGGGCCGAGCAGGATGTACAGCAGGCGGAGATTGCCCGGGAGGCCCGGGAAATGGAGGAAAATCCGGCAGAGGAGTTTGCCGAGTTGGTGGTGGTTCTCCAACGGGAAGGAAGGAGTTTCCAGGAAGCCAGTGACATGGCGGCCGAGATCGCGCAGGACAAGGAAGCCTGGCTGCGTACGATGGTAGAGAAGGAACTGGGCATCAGCCCGGACGTGACGACCAACCCGGTAAAGGACGCACTGGTTATGGGTGTTTCCTTCGTGGTGGCGGCGATGGTCCCTATTGTGCCTTACCTGTTCCTGGGGGGATGGACGGCCATTGTGGTGTCAATCGTAGCAGCGCTGGTGGGACTGTTTGTGCTGGGAATGGGAAAGGGGCGGATGGTCAGCAAGGCCCCTATTTTGCAGGGGTTGGAAGTCCTGGGAATCGGCGCCGTCTCAGCCGCCATCGGCTTTGCGCTGGGAGACTTGGTGCCCCGCCTGTTCAGCTAGGTGAATGGTGGATGGACGAGATACACAGGATGAGGCGGCCTTCAGGCCAACCTTAAACCCGCAGATCATGTCCATCCGTGTTTACGCCAAATCACAGTGTTGAGAAGAAACTGCGAATGGCGGCCAGGAAATCCACCGGGTTGTCGCCCGCCACCAGGTGGCCCGCGTCAGGGACAGTCACAATTTGGCAGCTGGGTATTACCTGCTGCATTTCCCGCATGGTCTCATCGGCGAAGATATCGCTGTTGCCGCCACGCACGACCAGAGTGGGGCAAGTGATCTTTGCCACCGCTTCCCAGAGCTGTTCCTGTGACCAGACCGGGCCCTGGCGGCCGGGAGCGCGGAGCAGCTTGTCGTATTTCCAGGTCCACTTGCCATCGGCCCGCTCCCGAATGCTGTATTTCAGGGCCCCCAGGGTCTGCTCCCGAGTGCGGCCGGTGTACTCCTGCACCCGATCGGCAAACTCTTCAAAGCTGTCTAACTCGTCGGGCAATTCTCGAAAGTTCTGGATGCGGTTGCGGCCCCTGGACTGGGCTACCGGCCCGGTGTCCACGATGACCAGTGAGCGAAGCTTGTCCGCGTTACGGGATGCCCAGACGTAACTGTTGCGACCGCCCATTGAGTGGCCAATCAGGTGGAAATTGCCGAGGCCCAGAGCGCTAACGAAGCCGTCAATGTCACGCTGGTGAGCTTCAATGGTGTAGTCGCCGTTGGTGGCCCAGTCGCTGTCCCCGTGGCCCCGCTGGTCCATGGCAATTATGTGGAAGTCCTCGGACAGGGGTAGGCTGACAAAGTCCCAACTGTGGGCTTGCTGGGAACCGCCATGCAGCATCATTACCAGCGGACTGCCGGGTTCTCCCCATTCCAGGTAGTGTAAGGTCATTCCATCGACTTGCACGGTCCGATCGACCGGTTCATTCTCCTGGGTGAAGGAAACACCCTTCTGTCTCGCGGCCTGGTGCAGGGTGAGGCCCAGGGAATGAGAAGCCATAGTGAATACCTCCAAATGGGATAGATAGGTTGTCCCAATGATAACCGGGATGGGGGTGGTGTCAAGCGGGAATGCCATGCTGTACTCTCGCGTTTCAAGCCTGCAGAAATGGGTCGTGCCAGCGGAAGAGAGCCTACATAACCCGGGCTGCAGGGTTTCCGCAGTTGCTGCGACGGTGGGCCAGGGAGAGTTTGCTACATCCCATTGGCGCATTGGCATAACTCTTTCAGGTTGACACCCTTAATGCCCCAACACTAAACTCAACCCTGATTTGCACAGCCGGTGCTCAACCACTGGCAAACCGGCAAGGAGCTACAAATAAGATGACGGCGACAGCGGAACACAACCACGGCATCAGGCATGCCCACTATCATGGACACAAGCAAGCCGCAGCGGATATTGCTACGGCATGCCGAAACTGGCTGGACAGTCTTGATCCTGAGCAGAAGGCTAAGGCGACTTTCCACTACCTGGACGGGGAGCGGCAGTTCTGGTACTACCCGCCCATGAATAGGCACGGTCTGCCCCTGCGGGATATGAACGAGGAACAGCGAAACCTGGCCTTTGCCATTATGGAGAGTTCCCTGGATCCCCAGGCCTACCAGCAGGCCCGGGCCATCATCGAGCACGAACTTATCCTTGGGCCCCTGGAAGAGGAACGGAACATAGTGACCTTCGTCCGGGACCCGGAGCTTTATTACTGGACCGTGTTCGGGGAACCCGGCGGCGAGGAACCCTGGGGGTGGCGCGCCGAAGGCCATCACGTCTCCCTCCACTTTAGCGTCTGGGGCGACGAAGTAACGGCGGTAACTCCCTTCTTCTTCGGGGCTAACCCTGCCGAAGTGCCCCACGGCGAAAAGCAAGGCCTGCGCATCCTGGGTCATCGGGAAGACCTGGCCATCGAGTTAATGTCGTCGCTAACCGACGAGCAGCGGGCCAGGGCCGTCATCCATGAAAACGCCCCCTGGGACATCCTGACCTACAACACCACCAAGGCTCCGGTGCACGAAGGCGAGGGCCTGGCCGCCGCCGACATGACGGGCGAACAGAAGGAAGTGTTGCTGGCTTTGATTACCGAATACGTCAACCAGGTCCGCACCGACGTGGCCCGGGAAAGGCTGGATGAGATAAAGGAGAAGGGGCTGGACCACTTCCGTATCGTGTGGGCCGGCGCCACCGATCGCAGCCGGGACCACTATTACCGTATCCACGGCGGCACCTTCCTGATCGAGTTTGACAATATCCAGGACGGCGCCAACCACATCCACTCCGTGTGGCGCGACGTGGAGAACGACTTTGCCGCCGACGTGCTGCGGGACCACCGGCTGATGTTTCACGTATTGTAAGGACGAATGCCGTTATTCGCCAAACCAGGTGTCTTTAGGGGCGGGTTTAGGACCCGCCCTTTGCCCATAATGCCGCTATTGATAAACAGAACTGTCAATTCTTGAATAAAGGGTGGGAGATCGAGCAGAAGAAGGTATATCCGGACCTTGAGAGTTTCTTCCAATCGATGTTCAAGATGAAGGAATAGTAAGCAATGGTTACCACACCGGGATTTGCAGAACTGGTAGAAGTCAGCCCGTCTGATGTATGGCAAAACGAACACCAGCAGTTCACACCCTGGATGATCCAGCAGACCAACCTGGACAAGCTGGCCCACGCCATCGGCCTGCCCACCATTATGCTGGTCGACCGTGAAGTTCAGCAGGGCAACCTGCGCGCCGACATTATCGCCCATGCCCCACAGAAGGACCTGACAGTCCTGATTGAAAACCAGTTGTTTCCTGCGGACTTTGAACACTTCGGGCGGCTGATGGCGTATTTGGAAGCTTTCAAAGCCCAGGTGGTGGTATGGGTTGCTGCCAGTTTCGGCCAGGAGCATCTGGCCGCCTTTCGCTGGCTGAACGAGAACACTAACGAACCCTTTTCCTTCTTTGCTGTTCAGCTCAAGGTGTTTCGCATTGGGGATTCGATGGCTACCCAGTTTGAGGTGCTGGAGCGTCCCAACGAATGGACCCATCAGGTTCGGGCCATGCAGGAAACCGGCGGCGCAATGACGGGTCTCCGCAAAGTACGCAACGGGTTCTGGAGCATCTATGCCCATCGCTATCCTGACGACCTGCCCTTGCCACCCCTGCCCACCAGCGCCAGTTACAGTGTGTCTATTGGAAATGTCAGTGCCGCACTGAACCTGTCCGTGGACGGTGTAGGCATTTACTTGACCAATCGAGACGGTTATGAAGGAATTGAAGGTCAGCAGTTCCTGGAGGCGTGCCAGGCTGCATTGAATGATCGCGGCATAAAGTCCTGGGACACCTTCACCGACGCTTATCGAGAAGAAAACTGGCCTAAAATGGCCGACCAACTGCACCAAAAGCTGTTGCAGCACCAGGAAGTAATTGACGCCCTGGCCGCCGAATCCGACCAACCCGTTTTCGAAGCCGAATCCTGATGTCCTGAGCAATGGGCAACCAATCTGTATATGCCTTCCAGGATGCCTACGCTCCAGATCACCCACGCATTGGTGAAGCAATGATTTCCTTAACACCGGAAATGCAGGACAGCATCAGCAACGCCAGGGCCAGCGGAAACCCGTGCATTGTCGCCACCGCTGCCCGTGATGGTACGCCGGACATGGGCTATATCGGTACCATGATGGCCCTCAGCGATTCCACCCTGGCCTACAAGAATCGCGAGAATAACGCGACCCTGGTCTCTCCTGAGGAGAATCCCAAGGTCATCGTCATCTACCGAAACGCCGCTACCGGAGTGGGCTGGAAGTTCCGCTGCACCGCCGTCGAGTACGAAGAGGGCCCTTACTTCGATGCGGTGAACAGCAGGTTGTCACCCACGGGCGGCGATACTGCCCATACCGGAACGGTTGTCGTCTTGGAGATTGACCAGGTATTGACCCTGTTCGGTGAAGTTCTTCAGGAGAGAACGTCGGGCCGTCGCTGGTAGCCGCCGGTCGTCGATCCCAGTATCAAACCCAAATCCAAAGGAGCCGCCAATGACTACCCTTTCCGTCGTCGGCCAAAACGCGCCCCGCCGGGACTTTCCCGAGAAGCTGGTGGGCCAGGCCAAATACTCCGCCGATCTGAAGCTGCCGGGTATGTTGTACGGCCACGTCCTGCGCAGTCCCCACCCTCATGCCAATATCGTCAGCATCGATACCAGCGAGGCTGAGCGAGTTGAAGGAGTACTGGCCATCATTACCCCCTACAACGTGCCCCGCCGGGCAGTGGCGCCCATCGCCCTGGACACCAGTGTCCTGGATACCCGGGTTCGGTTTGTGGGCGACGAGGTGGCGGTGGTGGCGGCGGTGGACGACGATGCTGCCCGCCGGGCTGGGTCCCTTATCAAGGTGGAGTACGAGGTCCTGCCCTTCTACACCGACCCAGACTCGGCCCTGGCGCCGGATGCCATCGACATTCATCCTGGCGGCAACCTCGCCATCAACCCGCCCCTGTCCATCGGACGAGGGGACACGGAAGCCGGTTTCGCCGAGGCTGACCTGGTGATGGAGGAGACTTACAACATAGCCTGCCACTCAGCCACTCCCATGGAACCCAGAGCGGCCATGGCCAGCTGGGAAGGCGACAAGGTTACGGTCTGGAAGTCTACCCGGGGTGTTCACGTTGACCAGGTGGCCCTGGCCCAAGCCCTGGAGATTCCGGTTGAGAACGTTAACATTGTCGGTCCCTTCCTGGGCGGCGGATTCGGTAACAAGGACGAGTCGCGCCTGGCTTGTCTGGCTGCCCTGTTGTCCCGGCAGGCTGGTAATCCGGTGCGCATCGAGTTTACCCGCGAGGACGAGTTCGTCGCCGGTCGCACCCGTCATGCCGGCCGCATCCATTTGAAGGTGGGGGTGAAGCGGAACGGGACCATCACCGCCATTCACGGTACTTCAACCCTCAATACCGGCGCCTATGCTGCTTCCGGGCCCGGCGTAGCGCGCCGGGCCGGGCAAGGAATAATTTACCTCTACCACTGCCCGAACGTGCGCTACGAGTCCTACCTGGCTTACACCAACTGTCCTTCGGCCGGTTCCTACCGGGCGTTGGGCGCCCCCCAGGGCCACTTTGCCCTGGAGACGCTGATGGACCGCGTTGCTGAGGAACTGGGAATTGACCCCCTGGATTTCCGCCAGAAGAACCGGGTGCCGCCGGAAGGCCAGCCAGGTCCCCGCCTGTCGCCGCCGGACCAGGTAGTGGACAGCCAGCCCATCGAGGGTGGCATACCCTTCTCCAGTAACGGCCTGGAGGAGTGCCTGACCCGGGGCGCCGAAGCCTTCGGATGGGACAGGCCTCTGGAGCAGCCGGCAGACCCGTCAAAGCGGCGGGGCAAGGGCATGAGCATGATGATCTACCGAGGCGGGCCCGGTTCCACTTCCGCCGCCACGGTCAGTGTCGCCAAAACAGGTGAAATCTCCCTGCTCAGCGGCCTGATGGACGTGGGAGAGGGCGCCACTACTGTTTTGCCCCAGATGGCTGCCGAAATCCTGGGAGTCAATGCGGAAGATATCATCAACGTCTTTGGCGATTCCGCCACTACGCCGGAGGCGCCCATTACTGCCGGTTCCACCGCGACCTTCTCCACGGGCAGCGCCCTCGTGCGGGCTGCCGCCGAGGTCAGGCGTCAGTTGCTGGATCTGGCCTCGGACGGGCTGGAGGCCCCGGTGATGGAACTGGAAATAGGGGATGGCCGGGTCTTCGTGACCGACGACCCTTCCCGCAGTATGGCCCTTTCCGATGTGGCCGCCACAATGGACGGGGAGGCCATAACCGAGGAAGTGACGATACCCGTACCGGGCAGCGCCGATTACATCGTCAATGCCTTCGGGGCCCACTTCTGCGAGGTGGAAGTGGACACTGATACCGGACGGGTGCGGGTGGTGCGGTACGTGGCCGCCCAGGACTCGGGCCGCATAATGAACCCCCGCATGGCCCTGAACCAGGTGGAGGGGGCCATTTCCCAGATGCTGGGCTTTGCCCTGTCCGAGGAACTGGTTACCGACGGTCCGACGGGCGTAACTCTCAATGCCAGCTACCTGGAGCACAAGAGTCCCACCATTATGGACTTCCCCGACTTGCAGGTGATCTTCGCCGATATCGTGGACCCGGTGGGTCCCATGGGAGCCAAGGGACTGGGCGAGGTGCCCTGCCCCGGGGTGGCGCCCGCCATCGCCAACGCCGTGTACGACGCCCTGGGCCTGAGATTGACCGAACTTCCCATCACCCCCGACCGGGTGATTCGGGCAATGGAGGGTTCATAGACGCCCAGTTTCCCGCTTAAACGAAGCCAGTGGAAATATCGGCCCAATAATCCATAGGAGTAACCCATGAATCCCTTCCAATACGCTGAACCGAAGACCCTGGCAGAGGCCGTTACTCTGCTGGATCAGCCTGATGCCCACGCCATTGCCGGCGGGTCCGATCTGCTGGACGAAGTTAAGGAGGGGATCATCAGCCCGGTCCAGGTTATTAGCCTGGCCTCCGTTCCGGGATTGATTGGTATTGATGAATCCGAATCCGGGCTGAACATCGGCGCAATGACTACCATTGCCGATGTCGCTGCCCATCCCGTCATCCGTACCGCCTACACCGCCCTGGCCGAAGCGGCCGGGGGGCTGGCGACACCCCAGGTCCGCAACGTGGGCACCCTGGGCGGCAACCTTAACCAGAGACCCCGGTGCTGGTACTACCGGCACCCCCTTATCCCCTGCCTCAAGAAGGGTGGCGACCGCTGCTACGCCCTCATTGGCAACACCAAGTACCTGTGCGTTACCGGCGGCGACCGTTGCTACATCGTCCATCCATCGGATACGGCGGTGGCACTGTCCGTGTTTGACGCCACAGTAGATATCTCCGGCAGCGGTGGCAGCCGGACCATTCCCATCGGTCAGTTTTTTGCCGCACCGGGAGTTGATGTAACAAGGGAGACGGTGCTGGAACCGGGCGAGATTGTAACGGGAGTCTCGCTGCCCCGTCCCGCCGACCTGGGCGCCAACGGCGAGCCTCCCCGCAGCCTTTACCTGAAAGCCAGGGAGCGCGAGGCCGGGGACTTTGCCCTGGTCAGCGTGGCAGTGCGCCTGGCCGTCTCCGGCGGTGTTGTCCAGCAGGCTGCTGCGGCCCTGGGCGGTGTGGCCCCGGTACCCCACCGCGCAACCCAGGTGGAGGAATACCTGGCTGGCCGGTCTGTGGATTCTGTGGATGCGGCTTACGCGGGAACCCTCAGCATCCCCGACGCTCGGCCCATGACCGACAACGGATACAAGGTGGTGATGGCCAATAACCTTGTAAAGCAGGGTATTGCGAGGTTAGTGGGGAGATAGCCTATACTGCCTCCGATAGCAAATCTGGGCTATATGGAGGTGGCCGATGATCAGACTCCTGGGGCTGGTTGCATTCATTGCCCTTGCTACAACTGTGGCATGCCAGGGGCAAACGGATACGGTCGTAGTTACCGCCACGCCGGATGTCCCCGCCACAGTAGCGGTACTGGTCGAGCAACAGCTGCCTACGCCGGTTCCGACCGAAACCCCAAACATCGATGCAACGGTTGAGGCGCGCCTGGCCGCAACCGTTGCGGCGATGCCGACGGAAACACCGGTTCCGACTAATACGCCTATCCCGACGGCTGCACCGGTTCCCACGTCAACGCCCGTACCCACTGCAACCCCAACGCCAAGGCCGACAGCCACTCCCACGTCGACGGCTACTCCTACCGCAGCGCCGACTACAACTCCTACAAATACACCCACACCCCGGCCTACCAACACGCCGAGGCCGACATCGATGCCAAGGCCAACAAATACTCCTTTGCCGCCGTTAAAGTATGACAGGAACCTGCTGCTGTTTGGGCCAGAGGATGGGGTATTGGTACACGATCCCGACGATGGTTTTCTGGAAGGGTTGTACGTGTCGGACGTACGGGTCGACGTGCTAATTGAAGCAACGTTCCTTAATCCATACGGTTCAGAAAGCAGATACTGGGAGCACGGGTTCCTGTTGAAGGATGGTCCAGGCGGCTATCGCCAGTACTGGGTCAGCATTGACAGCGACGGTAGGTGGGACACGTACCATCGACTTGGTGAAAGGGAGGCGCTGGGCAGGCACTATGAATTTTCGGACGACATCGACCGAAGGCCAGGGGGAAAGAACCACCTGCAGATCGTAGTAATTGACGAAAAGGGCTGGGTGTACATCAACGGAAACCTACAGGGAGGATTGGATCTAAGTGTTGATACGGGAGGTGAAGATGTTTACCTCTTTAGTAATGATGAATATGATGGGGAAACCAAGTACGAAAACTTCGCGGTTTGGAAGTGGGATTCTAGTTTAGCATCCAGTTTTTCTGATCTTGACCCAAATGCCGCTCCAACACCTACGCCAACACCGAATCCCAAGGTGCCGATATTTGGACCAGTGAGTGGAACGATTCCCCATGACTCTGACGACGGGTTCTTGGAAGTATTTGATGGTCCCAATATAGATGGCGATGTGATGGTAGAAGTGACATTCTTCAACCCATTCGCACCAAACGAGTCCCACTGGAACTATGGAATACTTTTCGACAGTCGGTTACCTGAAACCTATCACCACATCGAAGTCCATAGCTTATTTGGCGGTTCCTATAACCACTGGCGAAGAGGCGGCAGAGATGATAAGAGGCGGGGCCGAATAGCGGAGGACCTGCATGGCCTTAACTTCCAAAAGGACGAAGAGAACCACATAAGGCTCATCATCGTCGGTGACGCGGGCCACCTATACGTAAACGACCGAAGGGCTGGGATACTGAACTTCAACCTTGGGAACGTCCAGAATCCAGATGAAATAAATCTAGTCATTGATGACTTTGACGGAGAAGGCTTCCGGTATAGCCTCGGCGGCCATACCAAGTTCGAAGACTTCACCGTCTGGCGGTGGCACCCTTCCCTGTTTGAGTTGCCCGATGACGATTAGAGGTTAAGGGGCGCTAGTCCAACCCCGCCATCCTTCGCATTACCGTGTACAAAATCGCAAAGTCCTGGTCGGAGAAGCCCTGGGCGCGGCAGACGTTGAGGTATTCGTTGGTTATGGCGCTGGTGGGCATGGGGACTTCCAGGTCGCGGCCCATGTCCAGGGCCAGCATCAGGTCCTTTTGGATCATGGTTACGTCGAACAGGGGCTCGTCGGGCGGGTCCACGGCCAGGGGGAAGCGGTACTTCAGGGCGGGGGAGGCCACCACGCTGTTCAGCAGGGCCGTTACCGCCGCTTCCCGGGAGATGCCGCTCTTTTCGGCCAGCAGAAGGCTTTCGCAGAAGGACAGGATCTGTATGGGCAGGCTCAGGTTCATTGCCACCTTCATCGTCGCCGCCAGCCCGTTCTCCCCAACGTAGTCCACCGTGGGGCCGATGTCCTGGAGGATGGGCTTCATTGCCTCGTAAACCTCGTATTCGCCGCCCACCATTACCGAAAGCTGACCGGCGTCCAGGGTTACGGCGCTGCCCGAAACCGGGGCGTCCAGCATCTGTGATCCCCGTTCCCGCACCTGAATGGACAGGGCGCGGCTGGCGGCGGGACTGACGGTGCTCATGTCGATATAGACCTTTCCCGGTCCCAGGGCCGCCAGAATGCCGTCCGCCCCGCCGGTTACGGCCTCCAGGGCCTGGGTATTGGCGACCATGGTGAAGGTAACGTCAGCCGCTTCGGCAACCTGCCTGGGGGTGTCGCCCCAGAACATTCCCATTTCTACCAGCCAGTCGCCTCGGGACCTGGTGCGGTTGTAACCGGTAACGGTGTGTCCGGCGTTGAGAAGTCGCCGCACCATCTTGCCGCCCATTGTTCCCAATCCAATGAAGCCCAGGTTAGCCATGAATCACCTTCCAAGTGTTGATTGTGGATAATTGCGGGGCAAATGGTACCACAAGTGGGGCTCTTGCCCGCGCCTTATTCCTTTTGAAGATAGGGAGCCAGGGACGAGCCAGGTTTTATACCCATATAAGCAGGGGCGCATTGCAATACGCCGCTATCACAAAACTGCAGTGGGCTGGAGTTCCCAGGTCGTCCTTCTTGCAGGTTTGGTGCGGTTGTGCCATGGTTTCTCCCATTTCGATGGTGCATAAACCATACGCATACTGCAAAGCGTTTGCGGTAAGTATTGCCCAGTCAATTTCTGTCGCTTGACGTCCGTTTGCCAAGTGGACTTGGCAACCTGCGTGGACTATCATTGGGCTTGTTACCAGTCTTGTCACTGGGCAGATACGGAGGTGCAGAGGGCATGTCAGAGAAGGGAGTTCTGGACGGTATCCGAGTCCTGACCCTGGAACAGGTGCACGCCCTGCCCTGGGGCACCGGGTTCCTGGCCGATCTGGGCGCTGATGTGATTCGCGTCGAGAGCCCGGACCACCTGCAAGACCGCAAGGCTGGGCCCTTTCCCGATGGCAAGGCCGGTGAGGAATGGTGGAACGAAGCGGGCAACCTGGTCTACTACGGTACCCGCAACAAGCGGAGCCTCTGCATGGACGTTACCCATGCCCGGGGCAAGGAAGTCTTCCTGAGGCTGGTGGAAACGGCGGACATCGTCACCGATAATTTCCGGCCCGGCACCATGCAGCGATTCGGGTTCGACCACGACAGCCTTTCGTCAATCAACCCCCGAATTATTACCCTGAGCAGCACGGCATATGGATACACCGGACCATGGAGGAGGGCAGGTTCCCGCGCCCGTACCGTAGATGCTGCGTGCGGTCTGTCCTACCTCACTGGCTACGAAGGCGGACCTTCCATGCGGGCCAGCAACAACTACATGGACCATTCGGTGGGCAACAACGTGGCCTACGCCCTGCTGCTGGCCCTCTACCAGCGGAAGAAGACCGGCAGGGGAATGCGGGTAGACCTGACCATGCTGGAGACAGGAGTCTCCGCGGTGGGCCCCGCTATCCTGGAGGCCCAGAGGGGTATCACCCGCGACCGGCTGGGCTGCGCCCACTGGTGGAAGGCGCCCCACAACGTCTATCCGACCAGGAACGATGACCGCTGGATTGTGATCGTAGTTTCCTCGGATGAGGAGTGGGAGAATCTGAAAGATGCTATGGGATCCCCCGATTGGGCCCGCGATACCAAGTTCGACACGGCCCTTTCCCGATGGCAAAACCGGCACGAACTGGACCAATTGCTGGGTGAATGGACCTCTCAGGACGATGACCTGGAACTGGCCAGTGACTTGCAGGCACGGGGGATTACCGCTGGCGCCTGCATGACGGCACGGGACCTGGTCAACGACCCGCACCTTCAGGAGCGGGAATATCTCTGGGAGTTCGCCAATCCCCAGGTGCCTGAGGTGAGGCCTCGGGTCTTTGCCGGTCGTCCCTACCGGGACGCCGGCAACCCCATGACACTTAGCAAGGTTGCCGGACTGGGGCAGGACAACGAGACGATACTGTCGGAACTGGCCGGTTTATCCCAGTCAGAAATATCGGACCTGCAAGCCGATGGAGTAATTTTTGACGCTCCCCGGCCAGACGAATCTCGCCCATAATTGTTCCCAGGGAGCAAGCGGAGAATCGGCTGGTAGACGGACCGGGTATTTTGGTGTTTTTCCATTCCCTTAGTCAGCAATAGATAGTGGAGTTACCCATGCCGGGAATACTATCAGAGCTTCGGGTCCTGGAATTGGCGCTGCGCCCTTCCGGCGCCTATTGCGCCAAGCTGCTTGCCGATCAGGGTGCGGACACCATCAAGGTCGAGCCTCCGGGTTGGGGAGACCAGGCCCGCCACGAACCGCCTTTCATCGGGGATGTACCCCACCCGGACCGGTCTTCTACTTTTCTTGCCTTCAATACCAACAAGCGGGGCATCACTCTGGATGTGGGACAGGCGGCCGGTCGAGACCTGTTCGGACGGCTTGCTCAGTCGGCCGACGTAATTGTGGAAAGCTATCCTCCGGGCCAGACGGGTGGACTGGGGTTGGACTATGAAACGCTGTCAGAGGCAAATCCCCGACTTATTCTCGTTTCAGTCACCTATTTCGGTCAAGACGGTCCCTATGCGGATTACCAGGGTGACGACCTGGTAGCCCAGGCGATGGGCGGCTACCTGTATGCCGTAACCGGCTCCGCCGCGATGCCGCCTATGGGCACGGCTTTGCAGCAGATGGAGATTACCGCAGCCCGCAACGGGGCAGTGGCGGTGATGGGGGCTTTGTTCCGCCGGGATGAGACGGAAAGGGGGACGCATATTGACGTCTCCACTATGGAGGCGGCCGTTAGCACTCCTTCCGGGTTGATCCATCCCTATACCTATACGGGCCGCAACCCTCACCGGGGTGGCAGCGACGGTAACGTGATGGATGGTATGCACCTGCCTACACTAGACGGAGAAGTGACGTTGACCACAGCCGGCACCGGGGGCCGCCCCATGCAGGCGTGGGCCGAGTTCCTGGATGAACCGGGATTGACCGATCCCAAGTTTGCAACCCGGGGCGGCCGCATGGAACACTGGGAGGAACTGCATTCACTGGTGGCCCCCAGGCTGGCCCAGTGGACCAACCTGGACCTGATGCGGAAGACCATGGCCCGGGGTCTGGTCATAGGCCTGGTGCAAACGCCTACCCAGGTTGTGGAGTCTCCCCACCTCGAGGAAAGGGGCTTCTTCGTGGAACTGGACCATCCCGAGACAGGCCCCATGCAGTACCCGGGGTCCGGTTTTTTCATCGACGGAGACAATGCCATGGCCGCAGACCGCCCGGCGCCCCAGCTGGGGGAGCACAACGTTGAAATTCTTTGCGGCGAACTGGGTCTGTCCTTGAGGGAACTGGGACTGCTGCGGGCGGCCCGGTTGATTTGAACTCTTTCCTGGAGAAGTGAGATGGAAAAAATTAGGAAGAACTACCCCGACATTGCCCCGTCCGGCCCCACCTTTAGCCGGAGTGTGCGGGCAGGAAATACCCTTTACATCGCCGGCTGCACCGCCCGGGGCACTGAGGCCCAGGGCGAACCGGTAATGGACCAACTCCGGGTTACCCTGGACCGTATTACCCGCATAGTGGCCGAGGAGGGTGGGAGCCCCGCGGACATCGTCAAGATAACAACCTTCGTCACCAGCATCCCCCAGTGGCGGGCGGAACGGGAGCACCAGGAAGCGCTGTTTGCCGAGTTCTTCCAGGGTCAGTATCCTGCCAACACCCTGGTCGAGATTACCGCCCTGGCAGAGGATGGGTTGGACGTGGAAATCGAGGCGATTGTGGAACTGGGCTAACCCGCTGCTGGGGGAGTCCTCGAAAATCGCCCAACCAGCAGCAGCAAGGCAGGCAGGACGAGCAAGGCTGCTATTCCGGCCATCAGCACCATGACCGCGGAGATAATTCCGTAAGTCGCGAACAAGGGCATGGGAGCCAGTGCCAGGACCGCAAATCCGGCCACACTGGAGGCTGCAGAGCCGAAGAGGGCCAAGCCCGTGCCTGCTGATGCCGTCCGCAACGCCGACACGGCATCTGGGTGCAAAGCGAGTTCCTGTCTGAACCGCTGGGTCATGTGGATTGAAAAGTCAATGCCCACGCCGATGGAAACCGCGGCAATGGTGGCGGTAACGAAGTTCAGGGTATATCCCGTCAGGTACATGAAGGCGTACAGCCACGAAACTACCAGTCCCACCGGTAAGATGGTTACGAGGGCATAGGCCGGCGACCTCATCCACATGGTCAGCAGGAGGAAACAGGCGACCGCGGCCACAGGCAGTGAGATTGTCAGCGCCCGGGTGGTGGCGATTAGCGTGGCCTCCCGGGTGAAGGGAGAGCCGGTTACGCCCACTTCCGAAATGGATGGCAAGTCCCGTAACAGGTGCAGGTCGTTGTCCAGCGAAGTGCGCGCTGCTGCAAGGTTGGCCTGGTCCCCGGCGCCGATGATGCCGAGGCTGAACACGGTGGCGTACTCTTCACCCTCCCTGGCGAGGACTTGCCGGACCTCGGCCCGGTTGTATGCCAGGGTCGCGCTGTCCAGGGGTATCCCCTTTTCCAACATGTAGTCGTATGCGGCTGACAGTTGCTCGGCGTTGTCGGGAAGCTGGTCCTCATTCAAGTCCGTAATGGTCACACCGGTGGCTTCCAAAATCGCTTGCCGCGCCGCTTCCGAACCGACTGCCCTGCCCAGCAGTTGAAATATTGAGCGGCTGTAGAGGAATACGTTGCCGTGCTGATCCCGGCCGACGTTCTCGTTGAAGCCGAGCTGTTGCAGCAAATCCCTAAGGCCGTGGAGGGAGCGGTGATCGGTCAAGTCCCCTCGCACGTAGATGATGGCAGGTTCCCCGGAAAGGGCAGGGGCAATATATTCGTCCACCTTGTCCAGCCCTGTCACAAACTCCGAGTCGGAGTCCAAAAAGTCCTTGGGGTCAAACCCTGGTTCCAGCTGGAAGGCTAGCCAGGTGGTCAGTCCTGTGCCCACGGCCACCAGGGGCAGCACGGCCCAGGGAGCTCTTGCCAGCGCCACCACCAACCAGGCGATGGCGCTACGCGCGCGAGGGGCAACGGCACTCTCAGGGGCTGAAGGTGTGTCGACGTGTGGATCCGGTTGCTGCGATGATGCCTTTCTCTGGTCCAGCCGCATCATTACCAGGGGAATGAGTATGCCCATAATGGCAAAGTTAGAGAGGACCGCAATCCCGGCGGCTATACCAAACCCGATGATGGTCTCGATGCCCGAAGTGATGTTGGCCAGGAAGGCAATGCCGTCGGACAGGGAGGCCAGCGCCAGCGCGCCCAATACTCCGGCCAGTCCGGCCCGCAAAGCGTGGATAGGCTGCCGGTGCCTTACCTTTTCTTCGTTATACCGGTCCACTGCGTGAATCAGGAAATCGGCGCCCAGGGAAATCATTGCAATGGGGACAATCAAGTCCAGGGTAAGTGAGGACTTCAATCCGATGAGGTTGGACAGCCCTTTCAGCCAGACCAGCAATATCATCAACCCGATGAACCCCAGCCCCACGGCCTTGAAGGAGCGGAGGGTTGCACCCACCACCAACAGCACCAGGATAACGGTGGCGGCGATGTAGGGGATGGTTGTCCGTCCCTGCTCCCGGGAAGTCAGGTTGACGTCCAGGGCCAGGCCCCACAGGCGATAGTTCTCCTCATCGCCCCGCAGGGTGGACAGAATCCGCCGGTTCAGGCGTTCCTTGTCCAGGACCGACTCGTCGTTTGTCAGGCTGATGGTCTGAGGGCCGCCGCCCAGCTTGGTATTGTCGGTGGCCACGAAGATGGTAAGGGCCCTGGCCTTCCATTCCTGAACCTCTTGGCCATCGACCGATCGGGTTTCCGGGGAGGCATCCTTGGAAAAGCTCTCCAGGAGGAATGGCCCGGTGGGGCCATCCAGGGCGAACCCAATGGCCATCTTCACCTGGGAATCGGTAGCTGTCTCCAGGGTTACTGCGCCCGCCGAGCCCAGGGTCAGCACGTCGTTGACGGCGTCGGCCAGGGTGTAAATTCCCTGGGTCTCGCGCTGGGTGTCCACGTCGAAACCGTAAAACAGCAGATCGGCCATTTCCGATTGCCGCAGCGCCTCCTCATTGCGGTAGAGTTCCCACAAGGGCGCCTGGCGCATTACGTCGCCTTCCCGGTCTTCGACAATGAAGCTCGCTACGTGCAGGGGGGGAGGA
Source organism: Chloroflexota bacterium (assembly GCA_028874075.1). Taxonomy (GTDB): domain Bacteria; phylum Chloroflexota; class Dehalococcoidia; order Lucifugimonadales; family UBA3495; genus Bin22. The sequence continues at coordinate 5,190 of JAPPLU010000092.1, read as the reverse complement.
AACTGGGCGTTCACCTTATCCCGCAGGTCGAATACTGCGCCCCCCGGTTCCTGGGATGCCTGCTCGGTAGGCTGCATCAGGAAGAGGGGCAGGAACAGCAGGGCGGTGGCGACAAGAAGTGCAATGATGGTCTCGGTGGAGTGCCGAGTCAAGAAATCGGCAACGCTGTCGGCAAGGGCGGAATGGCCACGGAAAAGTATCATTTCAGAGCGGCCCCCACGGAAAGGTGGGGCGGTGGAGCAGCAATAGCCCCGGAGTAGACAGTCCTGGCTGTTAGATATTCAGCCGGATGCAGGCTGGCGTAACAGAGGGGATAGAGGTCCGTCCGCAGGAAACCTCGATGAGGTGGGTGAGGGGAAAGGGGTACTCTCTTAGCCACGGCCCCATTATACCCTGTCTCGATGCTCGATGGTTTGAGTAGTGATGCAAGGTAGAGTGTCTCGGTCCCGGGAAGGTCGGGGAGTACAAATTGCTCTAGGCTAGCGTATCCTTTCCACGAGGTCTCAATTTCGGCTGGTTTGGCTCCACGGGTCTACCGCGTCGAAGACTCCCCTTGCGCCCCATTCGCCGAGGCTACATAATCGCCCCATCCTTGACGCGATCCCATAGCTGGAAACAACAGCCTGAGACTGATGGAGGTAGCTATGCTGGACAAGCTGATTACTGGAGGAACAGTGGTAACCCCCGGCGGGGCCGGAGAATGGGACGTGGGCATCCAGGGCGAGAAAATTGTTGCCGTCGCCCTGCCCGGCTTTCTGCCGCGGGAAGGCGCCACGGTCATTGATGCAGAAGGCAAAATCGTCGTACCCGGTGGCATCGAGACCCACGCCCACGCCGCCGCCAACGTGCAGCCGGGTGCGCGCCAGCTGGTGGACGGCACTCCCAACGCCGGGCCGCTGGACCACTCCCTGGGCGCCATCTGGGGCGGCACCACCACGGTAATGGACTTCGCACCGGTACCCAATGAGGGCGATTTGCCGGCCGGTATCCACGACTTCATTTCCGTGTGGCAGGGGAACGCCTACACCGACTACTCCACACATTGCATCTATTCCAGCGGCAGCACGCCCGACGCCATTTCCCGCTACGGCGAACTGGTTAACGCCGGTTTTCCCAGCATTAAGGTATTCACCACTGACATCCGACCGCCGGAAGGCAGGGTGCACAGTTTGACTCCTATTGGCAAGATTGATACCGGTCGACTGGCCGATGTGATGACCCAGATTTCCCGTCACGGCGGGGTTCTGGCCGTCCACGGCGAGGACGATGAACTGGTGATGTACAACTACCTCCTGGCCCAGCAGCGTGACCAGTGGGACTGGTACAACGTCCACCATATACACTCTAAGCTGGTGGAAGACCTGGCCTTCCAGCACGTCATCCGGCTGGCCCAGCGCACGGAGGCAGGTCTCTATTTCGTCCACGTAACCGCCAAAGACGGCCTGGACGCCATTTCCGAAGCCCGGGCCGATGGCCATCCCGTCTATGGCGAAGTATTGACCCTGGCCCTGTCCTTCAACTGCGACAACTACCGGGAAGACGACGGTATGAAGTACCACACCTACCCGTCGCTGAAATACGAGGACGACCGCACTCACCTGTGGGATGGCTTGATGCGCCGTGACCTGTCCTTCACCGCCACCGACAGCAGCTTTACCACCTACCTGGACAAGATCGCCGGCCGCAACGTGGTGGACGTCCGGGGCGGTAACATCGGCATTGAAATTCGCATGGGTGTCAACTACACCGAGGCCGTGGTGCGGCGGGGAATGTCTCTGGAGCACTACGCCAACGTCACCTCCACCAACGCGGCGAAGATGCTGGGACTGTACCCGCGCAAGGGTGCCATAGCCGCCGGCAGCGACGCCGACATAACCATCATCGATCCCTCGGTAAAGAAGAGCCTGACCATGGCAGACCTGCACCTGCGGGACTACAGCCCCTGGGAGGGCTGGGAGATCGAGGGCTGGCCCACCACGGTAATGCTGCGCGGCAAGGTAATGGTGGACAAAGGCCAGCTGATCGGCACCCCCGACGACGGCCAGCTAATTTCACGGAAGATTGACCAGTCGGTGCTGAACCGGCCGGCGTTTTAGAGCCGTGGGTGCCGGCCTGCATCTGAATTGAGGAATTCTGGGCGCCGGCTCCATTTGCCACCCGATGTTCGAGTAGCTAGAATTGCTTGGGGAAATTTTCTTAATGCTACTCGCCACCGACATCAGCAAAGCCTATTCCGACCGCACCCTGTTCAGCGGGCTTACCCTGAACGTTGGGGCCGGCGACCGCATCGCACTCGTTGGGCCCAACGGGTCCGGCAAGACCACATTGATGGATATCCTGGCCGGCGAGACTGCCTCGGATTCCGGCTCACTCACCAGGCAGCGAAGCCTCACCATCGGCTATCTCAAGCAGGAGACGGCGGCCTTTGCCGGCAAGTCTCTGCTCCAGGAAGTACTGGACGCGGGAGTTGAGGCCAGGGCCATTGTCGAGGACATCGCCGCAACCCAGAAGGCGCTGGCCGCCGAGGCCGACCCCGAGATGCAGGAGGAGTTGCTTCAGCGTCTCGGCCGGTTGGACGCGGCCCTGGAAGCCGCTGGTGGTTACGATCGAGACTATGAGGCCAAGGCGATACTGTCGGGCCTGGGATTCAAGCAGTCCGATTTCTCCCGTTCCATCAGCGAATTCAGCGGAGGCTGGGCCATGCGGGCCGCCCTGGCCAGGATTCTGTTCCGCAAGCCCGATTTGCTGCTGCTGGATGAGCCCACCAATCACCTCGACCTGGAAGCTAACCTCTGGTTCGAAAAGTACCTGTCTTCCTTCCGGGGCGGCGTTCTCATCACCTCTCACGACCGGGCCTTTCTCAACCAGGTGGCCACCAGGGTATTGGCTATCGAGACCGACGGGGTTTCGCTGCACAAGGGCAACTACGACGACTACCTGGAGGCCCGGGAGCGTTACCTGGAAGTGCTGCGGTCCACCGCGGCCCGCCAGGAACGGGAAATGCAGCGGCAGATGCGCTTCGTGGAGCGGTTCCGCGCCAAGGCTACCAAGGCGACCCAGGTGCAGAGTCGGTTGAAGCAGTTGGAGAAAATCCAGACCATTGAACTGCCTCGCGCCACCAAAAAGGTCAACTACTCCTTTCCGGCTCCTCCCCGCAGCGGCGCCGAAGTCATCAACCTTTGCAACGTCAGCAAGCGCTATGGGAACAATGTGGTCTACCGGGGCGTGAATCTGGCCCTTGGCCGGGGCGACCGGGTGGCGCTGGTTGGTCCCAACGGCGCCGGCAAGACTACTATGCTGAAGATGCTGGCCGGGGTTCTGACCTTCGATGACGGCGAGCGAAATCTTGGGCACAACGTGGTGCCTGCCTACTACGCCCAGCACGTCCTGGACCAGTTGAACTCCGCCAATACCATTATCGACGAATTGAAGCAGGCCGCCCCGGCGGAGTCCGAGCAAAACCTTCGTACCACACTGGGAGGGTTTCTCTTCACCGGCGACGACGTGTTGAAACCCATCTCGGTGCTGTCCGGAGGCGAGAAGGCGCGGGTTGCCCTGGCAAAACTGCTGCTCCAGCCCAGCAACCTGCTGTTGATGGACGAGCCCACCAACCACCTGGATATAGTGTCTAGGGAGATTCTGGCCGATGCCCTGGGCGACTATCACGGTACCCTGTGCTTGATCACCCACGACCGGACCCTCATCCGCCAGGTTGCCAACAAGATAGTTGAAATAGTTGACGGCCGGCCCTCGGTCTATCCCGGGGACTATGACAGCTACCTGCACGTCAAGGAAACCGCGCCTCACCGAAACGGCTCCAAGCAGTCAGCCAGAAAAGAATCGGCTGGTCCCAAGCCGGGCGTTATCCGGCGACGGCCCGGCCGGCCTGTTTCGGAGACTGAGATCCAGCGGCGGGCGCTAAGCCGGGAATCCAGAAAGCTGCACTCGCAAATCGACGAGGTCACCGCAGACCTTGCGAATAAGGAAGCGCAGATTGCCGAGCTAGAGGCGATGTTTGCCAGCCCGGAGCAATTCGGCGACGCCACCCACATCGCCGACAGCGCCGAGCAGTATCGGCTGCTGAAAGAGGAAGAGCATTCCTGCTGGGAAGAATGGGAAAGGCTGTCCCTGGAGGCCGAAAGTATCGACTATCAGATTTCCACCCTAGAAGACCTGGCAGCCGCGGCCCAAACCTGACCATCTCCCTTTAACCCTCCGGCAATTTCACGTGCCGATTCTCACCGGGTCAACAGCGTCTCTTACCGACCGGATTATGGATAGTGCGGTTAGCCGGCCGGTCTTGGGGTTTTCCGAAGGGATGTTTTCGATGTGTACGCGCAGTAGGCCAAACCCTCCTTCCACCGTAACGTCGTGGCAGTTCCGCTCCAGGAACGGGTCGGCAACAATGCGGACCGTTGTCAGGTCGGGGCCAATTCCCGCCAGGCTCACCGCAGCCGAAACATTTAGGTTCGAAGGGAAACCGCGGCAGGCCTCCCTTGCTGAGCCGTTGAAAACCTCTTGGGCTTCGGTCAATCCGTCAACCGGGATTTCGTTCTCCATCAAATAGGGTGCGCCCTCCAGGGCGGCGACAGGTTTGCGTGAGATCATTTCAACTGTGTCAACCCGGCCCTGGCAGGCCGACTTTATTCCGTCCAGGCCGGCAATCGCCCCCGATGGCGCATAGAGGCGGCACCCGAGGCTGCGCGCTTGCTCGATAATTTCTGGATGCTCCAATAGGGCTCCTATGCTTATGACCATCAGGTCCTTGCCGGCTGAAAATGCCGCTTCGGCCAGGGAAGGAACGACGTGTCCGCCAGCCGTCTCAACCAGCAGCGACGACTGCTCCACCAGTTCCCCCAGGTCCAGGAAAGGGGGAGGCCCTTTCAGGGTGGCCAGGAATGCCTCCGCGGTGGATGCGGTGCGGCTGGTAACACCGGCAACCGGAACCCCCAGGCCACCCTCATCCCCTGCCCTCAATAGCGCCCGCCCAATAGTCCCGCACCCCACAATACCAATCGCCTGATTCATTAACCCACCTCCAGCAAACTACAGCCACCCCAGCACAACACCATCATATCAGCCCGTCTTTAGAACCGGTCCAACACCCCATCCGTCATTTGTATGATGAAGAAGTCTGAGGTGGACCCGGAAATTCGGACAGGTGGCTAAGTGAGGATTCCGCTCCTAAAC
>JAPPLU010000051.1 GCA_028874075.1 Chloroflexota bacterium | reverse complement strand
GCCTTGCGTCCCGGAACGACGTGGGAAAAGGCTGCGACCAGGCAGGAAAGCTCAGGGGGCCAACTACCGCCATAGGTGGGTAGTGGAACGGACCTTCGCCTGGTTGCACAACTATCGTCGGTTGGTAGTTAGATACGAGAGAAAAGCTAATATATTTTTCGGCTTCGTCCTCCTGGCCTTTGTAATCCTGCTCACTAATCGAATTTTGAAATAGCTTCTAGTTGGGTTTAGGGAGTTCCGTTCTAGTCCGCCTGAAATAGGTATACATCTTGGTACACAAGCCTTCAATTCCTGCCAGAATTGAGCGGTTTTGTATTTGAAGATTGTAAGATGGTGAGGCCACTCCCTCCGCCACTGTCTCAATTCCCCCACCTCATGCGCTCCTCTTCTTTAATGGCATGGCTGTATCGTCCGGTCTTCCGCTCCCGGGTAGTCTCAAGAAACGCCGTCAATAAAGAGCCAGCCCACCAGAGTCCGGCTAATACATTGGTGTTCATGTCCTTTGTAGTGAGGCGAGGCACTTAGCGGCTATCTCAAAATTATCGGTGAAACACGTAGGTGCTCTCCGCTTTCAGCCGCATCGCCACTTCACCCCCCGCATCCTAACCCTCCCCAGTCAAGGGGGAAGGAACTCTTGAGGTAGTTTCCAAGCTGTGAGGTTTGACCAACGTGCCAGCAAACCGGGCTCTCCGCAGCCTGGGTTAGAGACCGTCTCGGGACCTGGACAGGTGATTGACTGCCAGCCCCGGGAACAGCACAGTCGGCACAGATGCAGGTGGGCAGGCTGCGGGTCTTCTTTACCCGCAGGTAGTATCGGCGCCAACGGGGTGATATTCTGCCCTCAAAGCATGGCATCCCTGCATGCACGGGCTTTGCTTTCTTTGCTCGAACCTTTGCCCAGGAGGCAACTTATGGCTGACGTACCTATACGCGTGGGGCTAATCGGAGCGGGCGGCAATGTCCGCAACCGACACATTCCCGGGTTCCAGGGCGCAGAAAACTGCGAAATTGTGGCGGTGGCAAACCGCAGTATTGAATCGGGCCGGGCCATTGCCGACCAGTTCAACATTCCCAGGGTTTACGGTAACTGGCGGGAACTGCTGGAGGACGAGGAAATCAACGCTGTCTGCATCGGCACCTGGCCTTACATGCACCGCACCATGACCCTGGCCGCCCTGGAGGCCGGGAAGCACGTGCTCACCGAGGCGCGGATGGCATCGACGGCGGAAGAAGCGCGCGACATGCTGCAGGCTTCGCTGGCACACCCCGACCTGGTCTGCCAGCTTACCCCCACCTCCACCAGTTACACTATCGACAACGTGCTGAAGCGCCTGATTGGCGAGGGGTTCCTGGGGGAACTTCTGTCGGTGGACTTCACGTCGCTTCAGAATAACTTCGCCGACCCTGACGGCCCCCTGCACTGGCGGCACGACCGGGCCCTGAGCGGCCACAACACCCTGAACATCGGGGCCTCTTACGAGTCGATGATGCGCTGGCTAGGGCGTGGCAACCGGGTCTTCGCCATGTCCAAGGTCCACGTTCCCTACCGGATGGACGAAAACGGCAACCGGGTGTCGGTGACCATTCCCGACCACGTGGACATCCTGTACGAGCTGGCTAACGGCGCCCAGGTCCACATGCAGATGAGCGCTACCAGCGGCCTGAACGGAGGCAGCCACATCTGGATGTTTGGGACCGACGGCACCATCCACGTTGACCCTCAACGCAGGGTATGGGCCGGCAGGCGGGGAGATACGGAATTGACCGAGGTGCCCAACCCGCCGGAGGGCCAGGCCAGGTACCGGGTGGAGGAACAGTTCACCAACGCCATCCGGGGCCTGGAGAAGGTGGATATGGTGGCCTTCGAAACGGGCGTCCACTACATGGAATGGACCGAAGCCGTGTACCGCAGCGCGATGGAGGGTCGAGCGGTGTATTTGCCGCTGTAGATGCGGGCAGTTAGCCCATGCCAAAGACCCTGCCGTACGGGGGCAACCTCAAGGCGCTTCGGGAAAATATCCCCGATGAGCCGGTGGATTTGGTTTATCGGGGTCCTCCCCTGAGCTTACCTTAAGACACGTTTGCTCGCTGTTTCAACAGTTCGGGTAGAATTCCTCTTATTCTTCTTGTATGATATTTATAGGCGTGGTCTATAAATAGCAATATTAAGTAAAACTTGGCCTTATAAATATTGCAGCTCATTCCGTCCCCACTAACCAGGAGGTTGCCCCTTGCCCACGCTTAACGACGTGCAGTCCCGCCTTAATGCCACCGAAATGCAGCGTGTCGTAACTCCGTCCAACCCCGACGAGATTTCCGCAGTGATAGCCGAAGCTTCCAGCCAGGGCCTTCCCATCTGCCCGGCCGGCGCCCTGCATTCCATGGGAGGCCAGCAGTTCGCCGCCGATGGCGTCTCCCTTAGCTCGGCAGCCCTGAACCGCGTCGGACATCTGAATACCCAGGAACGCACGGTCTGGGTCCAGTCGGGGGTCACCTGGCCGACGCTGGTGCAGTGGCTTCAATGCAATCAGGGGGATGACGTACAGCCCCTGTCTATCATCCAGAAGCAGACCGGCGCCGACGAACTGACACTGGGAGGGGCCCTGTCTTCAAACATTCACGGGCGGGTGCTGGGGCGCCGGCCCTTGGTGGACGACATTGAGTCCTTCTACCTGACCCGGGCCGACGGCAACCGGGTCCTTTGCAGCCGGGACGAGAACGCCGACCTGTTCCGGCTGGCCATCGGCGGCTACGGCATGTTTGGCTTCGTAGACCTCATTAACTTGCGGCTGGCGGCGCGGCGCCTTCACGTACGGAGAGTACAGGAATTGTCCCTGGACCAGGTCATCCCTGGTCTTGAGGACCAGGCAAAAGCCGGCGCAACTTACGGCGACTTCCAGTACATGACCGATGAGACGTCGCCCGATTTCATGACAAAGGGAATAATGTCGGTGTACCTGCCGGAAGAGTGCAAGGCTGCTATTCCTCAGGGGCAGCTGGGCCTTTCCCAGGAAGAGTGGATGCGTCTTTACGTCCTGGCCCACACCGACAAGGCGCGGGCCTACGACGAGTACGCGGCCCACTACCGCCAGACTGATGGACAGCTTTACTGGTCAGACGATCTCCAGTTCAGCCCCTACCTGCCCGAGGCCGGCGACGCCCTGTACCGGCAACTGGGTTGGCGGACATTTGCCTCGCTGATGATTACCGAATTGTACGTACCCCGGGACCGGATCGTGGACTTCATGGAAGCGGCCAGGGAAACGGTGCTGAAGACGGGCGCCAACGTGGTGTATGGCACAGTGCGGCTGATCGAAAAGGAAGAGGAGACGCTGCTGCGCTGGGCTCGGGAAAGCTACGTCTGCATCATCTTCAACCTGCTGGTGGAGCATTCGCCGGAGGGACTGGAGCGCGGTAAAGCACAATTCCGCTCTCTGACCGATTGTGCCCTGGAACGCGACGGCAGCTTCTACCTTACCTACCACCGCTGGGCCCGCCGCGACCAGGTGGAGCGGGCATACCCCCAGTTCCGGCAATACCTGGACCTTAAGGAAAAGCACGACCCCACGGGAGTGTTCAGCAGCGACTGGTACCGCCACCACCGGGGAATGTTCTCTTGAAATAAGTATGGATGTACGGAACCAGCAGGATCTTATAGGAGTATGTGGGAAAAGGTCCGGTGCTTCCGGTTAATCCTCTATGTCCTGTACATCCATGTCATGATTCCCTAGTTGTCCGCGGCAACGGCCTCGGCCACCGGGGCGGCGACGTAGCGTTCCAGGAACATGGCCACTGACTCGACGATTGCCTGGCTGAACTCGGGGATCTGGTCGAACATGTGGTCCTGTCCGGCAAACAGGCGCATATCCGCCGGTACGCCCGCCTCTTCCAGGAGGTCAAACAAGCGCATGGACATCCGGTGGGGTACCCGGTCGTCATTGGTACCATGGAGCAGCAGCACCGGCGGCCAGTCGGCATGTACCAGTTCCGTGGGATTTGCGGCGGTCAGGGCCGAGTCCGACGGATCGCTTGCCGTATAGGGAATCAGGGGATCCCTCCGCCAGTAATCCCGCACGTCCGATGCCGGGGCCACGCCCACGGCGGCGGAAACCCGGCTAAGATCGGCCGAGTTGATACCGGGGCCCTCGTATTCCACCCGACCGTTGGTGGCCGCGGTCAGCAGGGCCAGGTGGCCGCCGGCCGACTTGCCGGCCACGGCGATGCGCTCCGGGTCGATACCCAGGCTGGCGCTGTTCGTGCGCATCCACCGCAGGATAGCCTTCACATCCTGGATGGCTGCCGGCCAGATGGCCTGCTCCATTACCCGGTACGGTGCGGTGACGCAAACGAAACCCCGTTCCGCCAAGGGTAAGCCGTAGCGTTCCTTCAGGGGTTCGTGGTTGGCCAAGACCCACCCGCCTCCGGGCAAGAACAACAGTCCCGGGGTGTCGCCGGTACCGGCAGGACGAGAAACGTCCACTCGGAGTTGATAACCGTCGGCGCTGGTTACAATCACATTCTCTTCGACCGTAACGTTAGGCATGGATACCTCCATATGCGTTCAGGCTGGGTTCCACCATTGTATCTCTAATTTTCGGTTCGTCGCGGCCTCGAATGGGCCTTATACCGAAGTTGCTCGGTTAGTTCTGGTCTGAAACGGCGCGGGTGTTGCTTTCCCGGCTCCGTGGAGGGTTTGGACGGTGTAGACGATGACCAGACTGGGATTTCGCTATCCTCCTTGCAGCACCCCCGATGTTGGCAGGGTATTTCCGGCGTCCATTTCAAACCCGATGGTGTGGCTCTGACTACCCAATCGACGTCGAGTTGTTCCAATTGTAATGGAATTTGGGTAATTTGCCAGTGTACGCAGTGTCCATGTTTCTGGCCGCTTTGGCTTGGAAATAGGCCTCTCCCAACCCTTCCCCGATGCGTTTTGGCGTGGCTTTCGCTCGTAGGCATCGAAGAATTTCCTAGCAATACTTAGTATTGCTAAATGGAATAAAAACAGATATAATAAACATAGCGATTATGTTTCCATTGAGTACGATTAAAATGCAAGAAATCAGAGAAGTAATCCGACACTCCAAGTCTCATAGCCCGTGGGTAGATCGCCTGCTGCGGTTGCTGATGATAGCAGTCCTGGCGGTTGTCTTCGCCTTGGCGGGTACGGCCTTCGCCGAATACCGGGTGCTTTACGCGGTTGCCTCTTTGCCCCAAACGGAGGGCGGAACTACCCTGAACCTTGACTGTTCCGCTGTACCCGGCGAGGGGTCGGGGATTACAGAATTGGCCCTCCGGGACGATGCGGCGATTCCACGGGTCCCCATGATTTTGCAGGGCCTCCGGTGCTCAATCCCCCTCTACCCTGACTAAAAGAAAGCCAAGGTGAAAGCTGCATTTGACGGGTTGCCCCGCTATTGCGGCAAAAGCCGGTATCCAGGGATTTCGTCATTGACGGCGCGGGTCTGTTCCACGTCATACTGGATTCAGGTCTGCGCCGGAAGGACGGTCAATACCAAATGCATGTTCGACCTCGGCCTTGGTTTAGCAGGACTACCCTGCCTTCAGCAGCCCATGGATAGACACGGGTGTCCGCAAGTGGTTTCATATAACCAGTCGTGGGCACCTTGCATATCTCGTGAGCCAATTGACGACCAGCGCCGAAGCGGAAATTCGCCGCCGCATCATTGAACGTGGCCCCATTCCCTTCGCCGAGTTCATGGATGTGGCCCTCTACTGGCCCCAAGGGGGCTATTACTCGGTCGCCCGTAGATCTGAAGAGGGCCCCTTTGGTCCAGGCGGCGATTATTACACCTCGCCAATTACCCACCCCGCCTTTGGCGCTTTGCTGTCGGTGCAGCTTTACCAGTTCTGGCTCTTGCTTGGCCGGCCCAACCCCTTTTGGGTGGTGGAACCGGGTTCTGGCAACGGCCAGCTTTGCCGCGACATCCTCCAGACCGCCCAATCGCTTCCCAATGGTTTTCCAGACTCACTTCGATACCTTTGCCTTGACCGCAGCCATCAGGGGGCGGCGCCGTTCCATTCCCAAGCAGTGCCGATAGTCGCGGATGGAGTGCCCTTTCGAGACCTGCAAGGCTGCGTCATTTCCAACGAACTGCTGGACTCCTTTCCCGTGCACCGGGTGAGGGTTGAACAGGGCATCCTGCGTGAAGTGTACGTGGCACTGGAGTCGGACGATGTGTCCGGTGAGGACCGCCTTGTCGAATGGCTGGGAGATCCTTCCAACCCCAACCTGGAAGTACGCCTGGAGGAACTGGGAATTCAGCTGGACGAGGGGCAGACGGCCGAATTCAACCTGAGCCTGGACTCGTGGGCATCCTCTGTTGCCAGCGCCCTGAAGGCGGGGTTTGTCCTGACCATAGACTACGGCAAGCGAGCGGGGGACTTGTACTCTACAGAACTGCGGCCCCGTGGCACGCTGGTAACCTACTACCGTCACACCCAGACCGATTCTCCATTCCGGCACGTAGGTCAGCAGGACATAACCGCGCAGGTGGACTTTACATCGGCGGTCAACGCAGGCCGGAAGGCCGGCATGGAACCCCTGGGCTACACCGTTCAGGGCCAGTTCCTGCGTAACCTGGGCTTCGATCAGTTACGCCGCCGGATTACCTCTACACCCATGCCGGTGGACCAGGCCGCAGCGAACCGCGCCGGCCTCCTGGCCTTGACCCGTACCGATGGTCTGGGAGACTTTAAGGTCCTGGTACAGGGGAAGGGTCTGCCCTCCGGCAGGCAGGGACTGCCGGAACTTTGGGGATTTGCCCAGAGGCCGGAGGTGCGGGACCTGGTACAAGAACTATCCCTACCCCTGCTGTCGCCACGGCATATGTTCCTGCCCCAGGGTTGGCCCCAGTCGGCAGTCCAAGAGTATGTCCTGGACGATCTGATGGCCGGCCCCTTTGGGGATACCTAAGCTGGGCTTCGCTCCAGGATTTGTTCCGACTGGGTAGTAGCTGCTCCCCGCATGACCGTTCCTGTCAGGGTTTCAATAGGAGATCCCTACTGGCGCGGCAAAGTTACGGCAATTCTTCACGGATTCCTGAAAATCATAAAGCGCAACCGAAGATATAAGCGGGTATAATCCTGGGGTGGTTTCCCATAATCTCGAATTGGTGAGGTGGAGTGATGATTCAGCGAATGCTTGGCGCGGCCCTGTTCAACGCCCAAACCTACGAGGAAATTGAGGCCGACCAATCAGCGTTGGGCCAGGCCCTGGGCGTCGTGATTTTGGTTACTGTCTGCGGCGCCATCGGTGGTTTGGTTTCGGACATACTGAGTGGGGCGTCGGCCCTGGGCATAATCCTGGGGTTGTGCTTTGGCCTGGCCTTCGGCATCGTGCGCTGGGCCCTGTGGGTGACCGTGATCTTGATGGTGGGCGGCAGCCTGCTGCGTACCAGCAACACGCAGATCAGCTGGTCGGAAATGGGTCGAGTTTTGGGCTTCGCCTACACCCCCGGGGTGCTGGCCATATTTTCCTGGGTGCCGGGAATAGGCTGGCTGATATCGGTAGTGGCCTTTTTCTGGACCCTGGCCGCAGCCATCATGGGTGTTCGACAGGCCATGGACTTTGAAGGCACGGGCCGCGCAATTCTTGTGGTGGTCATCGCCGGCGTCATCGGCTTCATTCCCTGGCTCATTCTTCTGGGCATCCAGTGGGCTTTCCTTTCGTCGGTATAGGACAGCACACCGGCGGTCACAACATGTACGGCGCCGGCGGCCCCAAGGTTCATCCCCTGTAACCACGGCTGCCGGCGCTGTATGGCGCTTTGGGCTTTCAACCGGTTGTCATGGTCAGGGATGGTAGCTTAAGCGGCGAATGATCAGTCTGTCCTTGATGATGCGTATCTTCGCAAATTACGTACCTGGCCAGCTTTATCGGTTCCTGCCGGGGTAAGAGTGGGCTAATGCTGCGACGAATGTTCGGGGCAACTTTCTTCGATGCCCACACCTACGAGGAGATTGAGGCCGACCCCAGCTCTATGGTTCAGGCTGTAGCGGTGGTGCTGCTGGTAACGCTGGGCGCCATAGCCGGGGGCCTGGTCGGCGAGATTCGGGGTCAGGCGACCTTCCTGGAAATTATCCTGGAAGTGGGCTTCGGCCTGGCCTTCGGGATACTTCGCTGGGCTTTGTGGGTAACCATCGTCTTCATGGTGGGGGCCGGATTGCTGCGCACCCACCATACCGAAACAAGCTGGACCGAAATGGGCCGCATTCTTGGGTTTGCCCTGACCCCTGGCCTCCTGGCCGTTTTTTCCGGCGTCCCCTTCTTCGACTGGGTCTTCGTGTGGGTAGCGGTTTTCTGGTCCCTGGCCGCGGCAGTGCTGGGAGTACGGCAGGGAATGGACTATGAAAGCACCGGCCGGGCCATGTTGGTGGTCGCAATATCCGGTCTCATCGCAGTAATTCCTCTGGGGCTGACCTTAACCCTGGAGCTGCGCTTCTTCGACCTGCTCATGTAGAAAACTTCCTGCCAGGCGCACCTCCACAGCCTGGCTGGTCTTGCGCCAGCACCGACAGGTTCCCGCCACCTTCAGCCAGTGGTCAGGTCAATCCGCTCGGCAATGGGCTTAATGCTCTCAACTATGAAGCTGATGTGTTCGTCTAGGTCTACCCCCAATTCCTCCGCCCCCTTGCGAATGTCGTCCCGGTTTACGTCCCTGGCAAAGTTCTTGTCGCGCAGCTTGCGGTGGACGGAACGTGGAGTCACGTCGTCCAGGCTTTTGTTTGGGCGCACCAGCGTTACGGCGCGGATGAACCCGGAAAGTTCGTCCACCGCGAACAGGGTGTGTTCCATCAACGACTCCCGGGGGATGCCGGTGTGCTCCCCGTGGGTAAGCACTGCCCGGATGATGTCCTCGGGGTAGCCGTGCTCTCGCAGGATTTCAGCGCCGAAAGTGGGGTGCGAGTCTGGGGTGGGGCAGATTTCCCAGTCAAAGTCGTGCAGCAGCCCGGCGATTCCCCAGCGGTCTTCGTCCTCACCGTACTTGCGGGCGTAGCCTCGCATGGCTGCTTCCACGGTGAAGAGATGCTTCATCAGCATGTCAGTCTTCACGTGCTGGCTCAAAAACTCCAGGGTGCTGTCCCGGTCCATTACATCCATTGCTACGCTCCCCTTTAATCCCGTGTTTCCGGTGCTTCCACATCCACATTCGCATTGGAAGGCGGCGCCGGATTGTTGACGGTGCCAATTACCCGGGGCATACACCGCACCGACGTGGTCAGGAATCCGCTATGGGCAACCATGCGGTGGGCCGGCCGTACGCTGCGTTCCGTAACGTGCCAGGGTCGCAGCAGGGTTTCCAGAGTCTCGATCATTTGGAACCGGCCGTCTTCCTCCAGTGCGCCCGCCAGTTGGTGGACCTGGAGGATCGTGGGCAAAAAGCTGATCATGATGCCCCCCATGACGAGGGCGTCGGCAACCCCGGCCACCGCTTGCCAGGGCTCAGGCACGTCCAGCACTACCCGGTCCACCTGACTCTCCTCGATGCCCTGGTAAACGTCGCCGATGGTAACTGTCAGGTTGGCCGTATGTGGGATTACCCGCTGGATGTTGGCCATGGCTCGGGGGACCACCGACTCTTCGATCTCGTAGGTGATTACCCGTCCCTTTTCGCCAACTGCTCGCAGCAAGGCCGCGGTCAGCGCTCCCGATCCCAAGCCCGATTCCACAACTGTTGCACCCGGAAAGATGTCGGCAAAAGCTACGATGTTGCCCAGGTCCTTTGAATAGATGATTTGCGGGCCGCGGGGCATCTGCCGCACGAATTCACCCAGGGTGGGCCGTACCGCCAGCAGGGTATGTCCCCGATCGGTCCGGTACCAGCCTCCCACGCTGTGGCCGATGAGTCCGTCGTGGGCCAGTCGCCCCAGGTGGCAGTGAAACACTTGCCCCTGGGACAGGGTGGTCAGGTACCGGCGGGCCTTGCGGTCCTGCAGCAGCACCATGTCGCCGTCCTGAAATTTGTTCTTGTCTGCGTTCAATTTATCCAGCAAATTAACGTCGTCGCAGTTCAGCCGCGTTTCGGCAGTCGGACACTTTTCCTGAAGTTTCTCTCACCTGTTCGGAGATCCCTCGACATGCCATGCGCCTGCAATGGTAACCGCTGGCTCACGGGTTGTCATCCACGGGCACTGGTTTGAAGAACTGTGTGCAGGCCGGGACTTGGTAGTAGGGGGTAGGAGTGCTAAGGCAAATGTGTATTCCGGTGGCTGTGGAAGTCCCAGTCTGATTGGAGCTCTGGGGGTCACCCTGGACGTGGCCCTACTTAACCCTGGCGTTGGCGTGCCTCTACGGCAGAGGTCGGACTTGCAAAACGTTAGCGGGCGTTACAGTGAGTTGCGCCTGCTGCAACCTGGCAATGGAAAGACTGCAGAGCGGGGTTAGAGAAGTGAAATGGCGCCGAGAGAGTTCTGGACAGTGCGGATTGGTTAATGGGCGAAAGAGGCTTGCCGGCTAAACGCCCACCGCTACTCCGTTCAGGAATGGGCGGAGCGAGTGGCCGGAACGGACCCGTACGGTAACCCTGGAGCCGACTTCATGCTCATCGATGTGGGGAAGAAGACACCGCACCGTTCCACTGCCGTCAAGGGCAATCATGTACAGGTAAGAGGCGCCCCTGAACTCGCGTTCCAATATGGCTCCGTTGCCTTTTTCCGACGGGATACACTCCAGGCAGTCGGGCCGAATCATCACTTCCAGGGCCCCGTCCGCCAGAGCGTCGTTTTCCCATTCAGTAGTTCCAATGGGAGTCTTGATGACTCCATCTTCCCAGCGGCCGGTCACAAAGTCCACCATGCCGATAAATTCGGCGACGAACCTGGTGCTCGGGTGGTGGAAAATTTCTTCAGGCGTCCCCTGCTGCTCAATTCTACCACCGTTCATCACAGCGATGGAGTCGCCCACGTACATCGCCTCTTCCTGGTCGTGGGTTACGAAGATAGCGGTGATCCGATTGGAGCGGAGAATGTTCATCACGTCACGGCGCACCTGTTCACGTAACGCCGGGTCCAGGTTGGAGAAGGGCTCGTCCAACAGGAGGAGTTCCGGGCGGGGAGCCAGTGCCCGGGCCAGGGCAACACGTTGCTGCTGCCCGCCGGACAATTCGTAGGGCATGCGTTGGGTCAGACCTTCCAGGCCCGTCATCTTGACTACTTCGGCCACCCGGTCCGATCGCTGGTCGTCCCTTGACAGTCCAAAGGCGATGTTCTGCTCCACGGTCAAGTGGGGGAAGAGGGCCCCTTCCTGAAAAACCATGCCAACACTGCGCTTTTCCGGCGGTACGTAGGTTTCCTGGTCATAAACCGGGCGGGCTGCGATTGTTATGGAACCGTCATCGGGATTGGCAAAGCCGGAAATCAAGCGCAGCGCGGTGGTCTTTCCGCAACCGCTGGGACCCAGCAAGGCGAGAATCTGACCCTGGCCCAATTTCAGGGAAAAGTTGGACAGGGCAACCACGTCTCCAAAGCTCTTGCTAACGTCCTGACACTCCAACATGGAAGTTTTGGGGTCTGAGGATAATTCAGACGCCAATTCTTGAGATTGAAGGGCATCTGCCGATGCGAACCCTTGCAATAAGCTGGTTGTCAACTGCATTCTCCGGATTGGTGGGTGGCCACAACCCTTTTGTGGCAGTCTGGATATCGTCTAGTTTCCAGTTTGTACTAGTCCCAGTAATCGCATGCTCTTCTTTGCCAGCTAAACCAGTAGAATAATAGGGGTTATCACAAGCAAATGCAATAGGTTACACACCCTAATTATAACCTAACGTGTAAGGGTTGTTATGCTCAGGGATGGTCCGTCGTGGCAGAAATTGTGGCGCATCTATTCGCTCAATGGAGGGATTGAAGATTGAGATTCGAAAACGTCAATTATTGGAAGCTTTAATGGCCATTCGCCAGCGTAATATGCTGCGGCCTCGGTCAGGCGCCTGCTCCAACGATGGGGCTTCCCAGTAAGGAAACTGTTTATTTGTGCTTATTTGCCAATAAGTCAGCACATATCAAGGACATAAGTGTGCAATTACTATGGGAGTCAACTAAGTTAGAATTTCTCTGGCTGCTCTGGCTCCCCAGGAAGATATCTGCGGCGGCTGGACCGGGTCCTGCTGAGTCGGAACACCCTGGCGGTGCAGATCGCGGGGTGCGGAGCGGTATTCCGATGGGTTGTTAACGTTGCGGCGCGGTGATGTCATGGGCTGGGACTTCGGCAGGGAATGAGCCGTGGCCAGTGAAGACGGTGGAAATGAAATGTGGGCTTGGCGTGGTTCCTAACGCTATGAGGCATTGTCAAGGACTTGAAGACTTACGGCGCCTGTCGACTTATGCGAACGTCGTAAGAAAACAGAACCGCCGTCCAAGAACGGCGGTTTCTTATCAAAAGTAAGGATGTCTTGGAGCGGGCGATGGGATTCGAACCCACGACTTTTTGCTTGGGAAGCAAACACTCTACCACTGAGTTACGCCCGCCTGCTGCTTACACCGATTATAACAGGAATCCAGGTATAGTTGGTAGCGAACCGCACGTCGCTGCTACCCTTTGTCGCAGAGGGGTGCTTCCCCTCACCGTCCTGCCTCCGGTTGTCTCGACATCCCAACAATTCCAGGACCCCAAAGGGTATTCCATAGACAAGTCCAGGAGTTTTTTCCAGGTGCTATAATGTTTGCCGTCATCGCAGAATGACCTTCGAATTAATCGCTGCCTTTAACCAGACTGATTGGGGGATGTCCTATGAGGTTAGCCTTTATCGGCGGTGGAACCATGGCTGAGGCCATCCTGGGTGGGGTGCTGGCGGCCGACCTGGCGCAACCCGGCGAAGTGGCCATTGGCGAACCCATCCCCCAGCGCCGGGACTATCTCTCGGAGCGATATGGCGTTAACACCTACCAGGACAATGTAGAAACGGCCGAGGGCGCCGATCTGGTGGTTATGGCCGTTAAACCCCAGGACCTTCCCCATGTCTTTGAGCAACTGGGCGGCAAGCTGGACAAGAAACAGTCTGCCCTGTCCATAGCCGCCGGCGCAAAGATGTCTACCCTGGCCCAGGGATTGGCCCACGAGTCCATCATCCGGGTAATGCCCAACACTCCCGCCCAGATCGGATGCGGCATGTCCCTGTGGACCTGCTCCGAACCGGTCAGCGACACCCACCGGGACATGGCCCGTTCCATGCTGGGTACCGTGGGTGAGGAAATCTATGTCAGCGACGAAAAATACCTGGACATGTCCACTGCACTCAGCGCCAGCGGGCCAGCCTATGTTTTCATGTTTGTGGAGGCCCTGATAGACGCCGGGGTTTACGTGGGACTGCCCCGGGACATGGCCCGCACCCTGGCCCTGCAGACGGTCTACGGCAGTGTGCGGCTGGTGATGGAGACGGGCCAACACCCTGGAGTGTTGAAAGACATGGTGGTATCGCCCGGAGGGACTACCGCCGAGGGGCTGCAGGCCCTTGAACGGGGTGGCGTACCCGCCGCCGTGGTTGATGCGGTTAACGCTGCCTTCCTCAAGTCCGTTAGGCTGGGCCAGGGTTAAGGAGCTGCTTCCCAATGCCCCAACCGGTGGACCTCATACACCTGCTGTTTAACCTTCTCTACTTGTCCATTTTGGGACGGATCATCCTGACTCTTGTCCTGTCCTTCATGACCAACGATCCGCCACCCTTCCTGGTCAATGTTACCCAGGTATTCGTGCAGGTCACAGAGCCCGTCCTGGCCCCCATCAGGCGAGTGCTGCCCACCTTCGGGATGATAGATTTCAGCCCCCTGGTGGCCATATTGCTCCTTAGCGTGGCGCAACGAATAATCGTGTTTGTACTGGAATAGCTAAGACGCCTGCCCACCTTTCCCCGGGTAGAGACTGTTCTTGTCTTCCTCTCCAATGCGCGGCAACACGAGCCCCCTTGAGTCTATCTCCCCCGAAGGCCGGGCGCCGGCTGACACCATGTTGAAGTTGTGGTTATTGCTTCAATCGGCTCAGTGTTGGAACTTGTACGTGAACTTGCATTCGGCAGTAACATCGCCACGCATAACAACTACAGTGGACTGCAAGATTATGCATCCTTATAAGCCAAACATACCTTGACGTTTGGGTTATAGCCTGTAATATAAGCAATTAGATGAAATTCTGTAATGTAATATAGAGGAATACAATAACCTAACCTTCGAAGGCTAAAACAGTGGAAGTGTCTGAAGGCATATTGTTTGGAGACGCTCATACCCACCTGGACCAGTATGGCCCGGAGGAAATCCCCGGCATACTTGACCGTGCTGCGCAGGCGGGAATCGGTTTTATCGTCTGCGCAGGCACCACTGTGGAGTCCACCCGCGCCTGTATCCGCATGACCGAAGAGCATGCTCCTTTCTACGCAGGTGTGGGCATTCACCCCATGGAAGCCCATCAGCCGGTGGATGAGAGCATTTACGCCGAGCTTGAATCCCTGGCAAAAAACAACTCCAAGGTGGTCTGCATCAGCGAGGTGGGGCTGGACTATATGCCCTCGTCACCGGATCACCAGGTTCAGGACCAGGTCTTCCGCACCCAGATCAGGCTGGCCAAGAGCCTTGGGCTGCCGATAATATTCCACTCCCGCGAATCCCATGCCGATGTTTTTCGCACGTTGAGGGAAGAAAACGCCGGGTCCGTGGGTGGAGTTATGCACTATTTCCAGGGAGATGAACCCACCGCCAGGGAAGCCATTGAATGTGGTTTCTTCATTTCAATGGCTCGTCCCCTGACCCGCTTGCCCTACTTGCAGGATGTTGCCCGTGCCATTCCGCTGGAGAATATGGTGCTGGAAACCGACGCCTATCCTCAGCCCTTCAAGAAGTATCGCCACAACTGGACCGAACCCCGTCATGTGCGGGAGGTGGCCCAGTTCCTGGCCGACATTAAGGGTATTACCCTGGAAGAGGTTGCCCACACTACCACCCATAACCTGGCAAACCTTCTGGGGCTGAAACCGACAAAAGAATGGCTGGACAGTGATTGAATGAGGAAATCGCAGCCGGACGGATCTGGGTGGAAACATGACTGAAAGTGGCATGTTTGGAATCCGTCCGGGCTGGGTGTCCGACTACTTGTTCCCTTTCCGGAGCAGCTTCTTTGACTCGGCGCGGGGCCGAATGCATTACCTAGATGAAGGCCAGGGAGAACCAGTAGTTTTCGTCCACGGAAATCCTTCATGGTCCTTCGAGTTTCGTGGTGTGATTCAGGGGTTGCGTGAACAGTACCGATGCGTGGCCGTGGACCATATCGGCTTTGGCCTCTCCGAGCGCACCGCACTGCCCGAAGACCACTCACCCCAAGCCCACGCCGATAACTTTGCGTCCCTGTTGGACCACTTGGGGCTGAAAGACATTACCCTCTATTTGACAGATTGGGGAGGTCCCATTGGCCTGGATTTCGCCCGACGCTATCCGGAACGGGTCCGTCGTCTCATTCTGTCCAACACCTGGTGCTGGCCGGTGAACACGGACTGCCATTTCTTGATGTTCAGCAGGATGATGTCCAGTCCTGTCGGACGATTCCTTAACCGACGCTGCAATTTTTTCGTCAACCAGGTTATGCCCCGCGCCGTGGGCGACCGCAAGACCCTCACACCCGAAGTCATGCGGCATTACCGTCAGGCACAACCTGACTCAAGCTCCAGGCTTGCTTGTGCTGCATTGCCGGGCCATATTATCGGCGCCTCAGATTGGCTGGATTCAATATGGAGCGCCAGAGATTCCTTTGTTGATAAACCTTCCCTGGTCCTCTGGGGCCTCAAGGACATTGCTTTTCGTCAAAAAGAATTGAGTACCTGGCAATCGGAGTTGACCGACTCCATTTGCCATACATTCGGCCGATGCGGCCACTTCCTGGCGGAGGAGGCTCCTGATAGCGTAACCCAACTGATAGCCGAGTTTATGCGAGGCATTCCCACCAACTACGTTGGGAGCGGGAGGAAGCATGGTTAACGGCCCAATCGTCGGTTCATTTCCCCAGTTGAAGTTTTCCTCAGGGGGTGGAAGCGGAGGCAGTACCCTGAACTTCCACCAGCTTTATATCTTCTACGCCGTGGCGTCCCATCGCAGTTTCTCCCGAGCGGCCGAGTCCCTGAGCATCACCCAGCCGGCCGTATCCATACAAGTGCAGGAACTGGAAAAATTCCTGGGGGCCGCCCTGTTTCACCGGCGTACCAGGGGTCTTCGCATCACCGAGGTAGGAGAGACGGTCTTCGCCTATGCACAGCAGATCTTCTCCCTTTCCGGCAAGTTGCTGGAGACCCTGGAAGAGATTCACAATCTCCAGACGGGACGCCTCTCCCTGGGCGCCAGCACTACCCCTGGCGAGTATTTATTGCCTTTGGCGGTAGGCCGATTCCGCCAGCTTTACCCCGGCATAAACGTCGATCTTTACATCGCCAACACTCGCACTATAACCCAGCGCATTCTCAACCAGGAACTGGACCTGGGCATGGTGGGCAGTCACCCCACCGTTGGCCAGGACGAACTGGGCTTTATTGATTATATGGAGGACGAAATAGTCCTGGTTGCGGCGCCCACCCATCCCCTGTCCCAGGGGGGCGACATTACCGCACAGCAGGTGGTGGATGCCGGCCTCATCCTGAGGGAGCCGGGTTCGGCAACCCGTAACACCGCGGAGGAATACTTTGGGAAGCTGGGGATAACTCCTACGGCGGCACTGAGCCTGGGCAGCAACCAGGCCCTGAAGCAGGCGGCTATGGCCGGCGGCGGAGTAGCGGTCATTTCCCGCATGGGTGTGACTGCCGAGACTCGCGCCGGTATGCTGGTAACCCTGCCCGTGGTGGACTGGGACTGCCGCCGCCCCCTGACCCTGATCTATCCCAAGGACCGACAGCTTTCTCCCAGCAAGCGGGCCTTCCTGGAGTACCTGCAGGATGAGCGGCCCAGCCCCCTGGCGTGAGGCTTGCCTCTGCCGAGAGCGAGGGATTCCTCGACACCGATCATTGAGCTTGAGTTGAGTATTAGTGATTGTCTGCTCTGGTGATTGGAGCGAGTTGGAGACCCCATGGAACCGCGCATCAGTATAATCACCCTTGGAGTGGCCGACCTGGCCCGCTCGGTGGAGTTTTACCGGGATGGACTGGGGTTGGTCCTTTACGACGAGAACACCGAGTCCATCGCCTTCTTCCAGAACAAGGGAACTTGGCTGGCCTTGTATCCCCGGGAAACCCTGGCCGCCGACGTGGGCATTCCCACCCAGGGCAGCGGCTTTTCCGGCGTCACCCTGGCCCACAACCTGCGCAGCAAAGAGGAAGTGGACGAACTGCTGGAGGTGGCCGTGACAGCGGGCGCCACATTGGTCAAACCGGCCCAGGACACTTTCTGGGGCGGCTACTCCGGCTACTTTTCCGACCCCGACGGCTACTTGTGGGAGATTGCCTGGAATCCCTTCTTCTGGATTGAATAACCCTTCCGGGTCTATAATTCACGCAGGGGAAGAAGCTGCCCTTAGATTCGTTTCTACCATTTGGTGGTTCTTCGTGTACTTCGTGGACAAAGGGAAATAGGAGAAAACGCATGCTGCCAGACCGCTGCCAAATAGCTCTCAAGGAGTGGGCCATAACCGTCCAGTCCCTGGCCAACGGAGACCAGATCCTGCTGCTGCGCAAAGGCGGAATCCACGAGGATGGCAAAGACTTCCGGGTTATCCACCCGGAGTTCCTGCTCTATCCCACCTACGAGCACCAGCGGGAAGACCTGCTGAAGGCCGCGCACCAGCCTGCCCTGCAGCAGCTTTTGTCGGACACTCCCAAGTCAGACTCCATCACTTTCAGTCACTGGGCCCGAGCCGAGGAAATAATTGAAGTGGAGGAGCAGGAAAGAGTGGAGGACCTGTCTCCTTATCACATCTGGACCGACGAATACGCCCAGTCCCGCCTGCGCTGGAAGCCCATGCTGCCGCTGTCCATCATGCTGCTGCGGGTCTACCGAATGGAACAACCTGTAACCGTGCTTTACGTCAAGGAATACGGCGGCTGCACGTCCTGGGTTGAGATTTTGCCCAGGGTAGACCTGGGCCAAATGGAGCCCGTCCTGGACGACGCCGAATTTCAGCGCCAGGTGGACGCCATCAAGGGCAGCCTGGGGTTGGTACGGGTGTGAGCTAGGCATCCTGTCTGAGCATTTCCAGAGAGATTCCTCGTGGCGTCGACAACCGGCAGGTTGGCCGGCGCCTTTACTTTTTACCGCAGGGGAAAACGATCATGCGCGTCCTCATCATTGTCCTGGCAATAATCCAGTTCCTGTTCGCCGGCTTTACTGGCGCCGTGGGTGGCTTTGCCGACGGCGGCGAACTATGGGAGCGGATAGTTCTGATGGGCATCCACCCCCTGGCGGCCATCGGCCTGCTGGTTATGGCCTTTGTTCCCCGCATCAAACCCGCCGGACTGCACATCATCCGCGCCCTGCTGGCCGTCAACATCATCGCCGACGCAACCCTGGCGGCCCTGATATACGGCGGCGTAACCAAGGGCGACTGGTGGCTGCCCCTGCTGTTCTCGGTGATACCGGTCATTGGACTGGGGTATAGCTTTGGGAGGAAGGTGAGGGGGTAGAGGAGCCCATGAAGGCGGTGGCGAGTTAACGGGTGGCGGCCTATAATGGGGCTAGAATAGCTCGGAAACTCTCGAACGCATTAATACTTGGGTTTCACATTAGGATCGATAGTTTCCCACAACAAAAGGAACCAACACATGAAATACCGCACCCTTCCCCGTACTGACCTGGAACTTTCCGAGGTGGGCTTTGGCGTCTGGACCGTGGCCACCACCTGGTGGGGCAAAATTCCCGAGGAGCAGCGCGCCGAACTGCTGGAGAACGCCGTCGAGCTGGGCGTGAACTTCTTCGACACCGCCGATACCTATGGCGAGGGCTACGGCGAGGAAATCCTGGCCAAGGTGCTGGGCTACCGTCGCCACGACCTGGTCATCGCCACCAAGTTCGGCTACGACTTCTACGACAAGCTGACACCCCGGGTCGGCCACCAGGAACGGCCCCAGAAGTTCGACCAGGACTTTGTCCGCTTTGCCTGCGAGCAGAGCCTTCGCCGCCTCAACTCCGACTACATCGACCTTTACCAGATCCACAATCCCCGCATCGACGCCCTGGAAAAGGACGACCTATTTGAGGTCCTGGAACAGTTGAAGACCGAGGGCAAAATCCGCTATTACGGCGTGGCCCTTGGCCCGGATATCGGCTGGTTCGAGGAGGGCGAGGCGTCCATGAAAGAGCGGGACGTCCACAGCCTCCAGATCATCTACAGCATCCTGGAGCAGGAACCGGCCAAGGACTTCTTCCCCATCGCAAAGGACTGCGAGGTTGGGCTGCTGTCCCGGGTCCCCCACGCCTCCGAGGCCCTGACCGGACGCTACACCGAGGTGCCCGAGTTCGACGAAAGCGACCACCGCTCCCACCGGCGCATCGAGTGGCTGCGGGAGGCCCTGCGCAAGGTGGAGCAGGTCCAGTTCCTGGCCGGCGAGGAAACCGGCCGGACCCTGGCCCAGGCCGCCATCAAGTTCGCCCTGTACCAACCCTCCATCGTGTCGGTGCTGCCAAACTTCACCAACCTGGACGAACTTAACGACTACACCAGCGCCGTGGAAGTCCCTGACATCACCGACGCCGAGCAGTCCCTGCTGGACGATCTGTGGGAGTACAACTTCGACCTGGCGGAGGCGCCGGTAAACCTTACCGAAGTGTAAATAAACTGGGAATTATCGGTTACGAATGAATGGTGGACGGAAGCAATTCCCAATTGATAACTCAAGATGCCCCGCATCATAATTGACACCGACCCCGGCGTGGATGATGCCATTGCCATCCTTATGGCCCTGGCCGCTCCCTCGTTGGAGTTGGCTGGACTGACGGTGGTGGGCGGCAACGTCCCCCACGCCAGTTGCCTCCGCAATGCCCTGGCCCTGCTGGAATACGCCGGCCGGGAGGACGTGCCGGTTTTTCGGGGCAGTTCGCGTCCCCTGTCCGGCAAGTTTCCCTACTCCAGGAGAGTCCACGGGCGCAGCGGGCTCTCCCGTCCTCTGCCCGAGCCGACCGTCCGGCCTCAACCTGAGGGAGCGGTGGACTTCCTGGCAACCCAATTGAGCGCCCGTCCCGGTGAAATGACCCTGGTAGCCCTCGGCCCCTTGACCAACCTGGCCCGGCTGGAACGGCAAAGCCCCGGTTCCCTGTCCCGAGCGGCAGCCCTAGTGATAATGGGTGGCGCGGTGGACTGCCCCGGCAACTTCACTCCCCATGCCGAGTTTAACTTCTACAGCGACCCCCGGGCGGCCCATGAAGTACTTACTTGCGGCGTTCCGCTAACCCTGGTGGACCTCGGCGCCACGCGGCAGGTGGCCATTGACCGGGAGGCTGCCGCCGGCCTGCACTCCGACCATCCACTGGGGCGCCTGGCCGCGCAGCTGACGCAGGACTGGTTCGAGGTGGACGACCGACGGGAACGCTTCCACTTCCACGACCCGCTGGCGCTGGCTGCCGCCCTGGAACCGGCGGTGATAACCACCCGCCAGGCTACGCTGGCCGTGGAGACGGGAGGCGCGGAGGCGGGAGGCGCGGAGGCGGGAGCAAGCCGTGTTACCGCCTCCGGCGGCCCCGTGGCGCTGGCGGATAAGGTGAATGTGGAGCGGTTGTTTGCTTTAGTGGGCGGTTGGCTGGGGTGGGGGGGTTAGGCATTTCGCAGACCTTATCGTCTCGGCAATATTTCATGCCCATTAGTGGCCCGGAGGTGTATGATATAGCCAGGCTTATAATGCCACAACAGTCGGTGGCTCCAGTTTATGTACGATTCCCATACCTGTACGCCTTCCTCTCTGCTGGTGCGTCGGTCGTGGACCTTGTGACTATTGAGGCTGTTATAGGTAGGACCGGGTTCCTGAAGCAACCTTAAGACATCGTTCAATTCTTCACGGACTTCAGCCGACTTGTCCTGATAGTCTAGCCGGAATCCATCAGATAGTTCGAGGGTAAACCTAGGCATGCCTCCTACCCGTTCATTTCTCTGATAAACTCTTCTACATCATCATATTGCTTGAATCGGCCCAATCGTTCGTCTTCGTCAGCCCGTTGCTCTTTCGCCTGCCACTCAGGAGTCCAATAATAGGATTGGGAGAATGCAAGAATGACTTTGTGAGACTCAGCCACTAATTCTTCCAAGGCTCTCACTTGGTCCGTAAGTTCCGTAACCTTTTTGTTGAGTTCAGTCAGGTCGCGGCGGTTCACTACCATACTATCATTGGCGTTGACGAAACCTACCGCTACGTTTCGGGTGAACCCCAATGGCGATCCCACAAACCAAGGATGCCAACTACCGACATTGAAAGCGCAAGCTTGTTGCGACTGGGATAATGTCTCTGACCCGATTCTTGTACGTAGAAACTTGTGATGTGTAAGCGATTCAGCGAATGGATTATTGACTGCAAAACCCTTGTAGTCGAAATGACACCTTGGATATGACTCTGTTTCGGGGTCTCCGGGAAAAGTATAAGTGACGTTACCCGCGGGAGCATTTTGGGACTTCCAGTATTCGGACAGAGCCTTACCTTGCTCCACTGCCATAATTCCTAGCCCCATTTGCCCATCAATTTCCGAAGTGTCGTCAACATGTGCGGGCGATGATTGTCGACTAAACATCAAAAACCCTCATTTCATTGGTGGCTCTGGGCCCCAGTTGTTCAAGAAAGTTAGTGAGCAATTCAGCATCTAAATCATATTCTAATTCTGGAATAGTATTGAAATCTAGTACAACCTCCAACAACTCCGGTCCACTAGGTTCCTTAGACATCATCAATCTGACCCATCTGTTGACCTCAAAGCTGTTCCAAGACTGCCTATCGAGTAATCCGATTTCTGTCCTATACTGACCCAAGTCGACTTCAGCACTTACGAACCGTTGTCTCAATTTGCCAAACATTTCTTCGCCCAGCGTCGCAGACATCTGAATAATAACTCCAACTCGCTTTACATTGCCTTCAATTTGAAGGGAGCTGGCGAGAGTACCAGCCAAGTTGGATAAGAACTGTTTTTCGGCATCAACCATGGCATAAATGCTATCAAATTGCCCCTGTTCATACCGTGTTGTTATATCTATTCTAGCGGAACTAACCACCAATGAAGAAGTTCCGCTACTTGATTGAAGAATTATACCGGGCACTTCAGGTGGAGAATCAGGCATTGCAGGGACCAGTACCGGTTCTCCATCGAACCGTTCGCGATCTTGATCGCGTAGACTGGTAGCAAGCGTCAACTTGTCGGCTAAGTTAACTCGGCAAAAAAGTGCGACTTGACTCTGCCGAATTTGCATAGGGGGAGCCATTAGGGGCCCTTCACTAGAACAGTTCGTATTTATTCGGATAGTATAGAGTTATAATCCTGACTGTCAAGCAAGTATAGATACGTCCAAACTAGAGCTATAGATGCATTTTTCATGAGGCTTTTTATATTTCTAGTATATTTTCGAGGTCTTCCCCGCTATCTTCAACCACTTTCACAATATCTAACCCCATCAGGAGGCCCCACTCTTGCGCGCCATCGATATTCATGCCCACCACGAACCCAAAGGCTTCCAGCGGGCCGTTACCGCCGGTGAGACCTGGCACGGCCTTACCGCCGACAGCGACGAGGCCGACATAGACCCCATGGAGGAGTGGACTCCCGAGCAGCGCATCCAGGACATGGACTCCCTGGGAGTGGATGTCCAGGTGGTCTCCACCAGCGCCGCTTTCTACATGTACGACCGGGACCCTGCAGTAACCCTGGCCATTGCCAGGGAGTGCAACGACGAGGTCCACCAGCTAACAATGGACCACCCCGTCCGGTTCAAAGGGTTCGCCACCCTGCCCATGCAGGACATTCCCGCCGCCATTGCCGAGTTGGACCGGGCGGTTAACCGGTTGGGCCTGGTGGGCGCCATGATTGACGACAAGGTGAACAACGTTACCTTCGACCACCCCCGATTCCTCCCCTTTTGGCAGGCCGCCGAGCAGATGGGCGCTCTGCTCTTTGTCCACCAGAACGATCCCACGGTAGTGGACGCCCGAACCGAAAGCTGGCACCTGTCTAACACCGTGGGCAACCTTACAGACCGGGCATTGACCTTCGGGTCATTGGTATTCGGCGGCGTTATGGACAAGTGCCCCGATCTGAAAATCTGCCTGGCCCACGGCGGCGGCTATACCTGCTTCGGCATCGGCCGCATGGACCGGGGCTGGCAGGTCCGCTCCGATGTCCGCGCCAACATCAAGCAGCCGCCCAGCGCCTACCTGCGCCGCTTCTACTACGACTGCCTCACCCACTCCGAGCCCGCCCTGCGGATGTTAATCGACACCGTAGGCGTGGACCGCGTGGTTCTGGGCACCGACTGGCCGGCCAATATGCGCATCGACTGGCCCGTATCCTGGGTGCTGGGCCTGCCAAGCCTCAGCCAGGACGAAAAGGAAGCCATCCTGTGGAAGAACCTGGAGGAGCTGCTGGGGATTTAAGCGAGTTCCTTGCCCGAGCACTTTTCCCGCATTGCAAGAATCCGGTTGGTTTGTGAGGTGAACGGCGTCGCAGGGATAGCCAATGGACTCAGGGTCGGGTATTTCATAGCCGGTCAGGAGGAAACTATGAAAAGCGTCAACATAGCGCTGCTTCGGGGCATTAACGTGGGCGGCAAGAACAGGCTGCAGATGAAAGAACTTGCGGCGATGTTTGTTGACGCCGGTTGCGAGGACGTACGGACGTACATTCAGAGCGGAAATGTACTGTTCCGCAGTGAACCTGCCTTGAATGGGGAAGTTCGGGCTCTCGTCAGTGCAGCGATATTGAGCCGCTTTGGCTACAACGTTCCCATAATAACCCGTACCTCCCAGGAGCTTGGCGACGTAGTGCGGGACAACCCATTCGTTGGGACTGGCGCCGATGTGGATAAACTGCACGTTGTTTTCCTGGCGGATCAGCCCGAGACGGCAAGCGCCGAATCCCTTGACCCTGACCGTTCGCCCGGGGATGAGTTTATGGCGGCCGGTCGCGAGGTTTATCTCCACTGTCCTGACGGATTTGCCCGCACCAAGCTTACCAACAGCTATTTCGACTCCAGGCTCTCCACTATCAGTACAACACGCAACTGGAAAACGGTGCTAAAGCTCCAGGAACTGGCCGACGCCACAGCCTGAGGGCCGTTCTTCAATCGAAGTAGTCAGCCTGCTCCAGGGCAATGAAATCCAGCCCCGTATGTGCTACCATTCACAGGTTGTTTCCAGTTCCAAAGAACAGGTTGGTCCCCTTGCTCAACGACTTCTTGAATGGCGACTAATGCACCCCGGTCGGAAGCCGCCGCAGAAAGCCCCCGCCGCAGAAGAATAGCCGGGCTCGACGCCATCTCCACCGCCAAGCTCTACAAGGATTTCCGGTTCATATGGGCTGGAAATTTTGTAGCTATTGGCGCCCAGTGGCTCCAGCTCTTCACCATCGGCTGGCTGGTGCATCACCTCACCGACGGCAACGCCCTGCTCACCGGCACAGTGGTGGGCATCCGCACCCTGCCGGTGTTGCTGATCGGGCCCTGGGCCGGCGTGCTGGGCGACCGCGTGGACCGGCGCAAGCTGGTCATGGTAACCCAGTCGATTATGGCCGTGGCCGCCGCCGCCTTTGCCGCCCTGGTGATTGCCACCGACCTGGAGGCTGAGGAGATAACCGGGCCGCTGCAGTGGTGGCACCCGTTTGTCTACATGACCGTAGCCGGCATTGCCCACACCGTCATACAGCCGGTAAGGCAGGCCATGGTTGCCAATACTGTGCCCCGCGAGGCCATGGCCAGCGCCTTTGCCCTGAACGGCATGGTCTATCCCAGCACACGCATCATTGCCCCGGCCATTGGCGCCCTGCTGGTTGCCACCCTGGGCTTCAAGTGGAATTTCTTCGTTGAAGCGGTGTTGTATGTTGTCATTGTGCTGCTGCTCATACCGGTCAAGCTGCCCTACCGCACCGAAGAACGAGGTGGCGGCCATGGTTCTGCTCTTTCCAGCCTGGTATCGGGCCTGCGGTACGTCAAGAACGAAAAGAGGATACTACAGCTAATAGTAATGTCGTTGATTCCCAACCTGCTGTTCCAGCCGGTGATCTTCTTCCTGCCCGTGTTCACCGTGGATGTCCTGGGAAGGGACATCGGAGCCGGCGGAGTGCTAGCGTCGGCGGTCGGCATGGGTGGCATAGTCGCGGCGTTATTTATCGCCGGTATCGGATACATTACTCGGAAGGGGCTGGCCGTCTTTGCCGGTCTCGTTGCCGGCTGCGCATTTATCCTGTTCTTTGCCCAGTCCCAGTGGCTGTGGGTTTCCGTTGCCATGCTGATTGGGCTGGGTTTCAGTATGTACGTCTTTCGGGTGGCCAACGGCACCCTGATTCAAACGGTGGTGCCCGACACCTTCCGAAGCCGGGTGATGAGCATCTATATGCTGGACCATGGAATTACGCCCCTGGCTACGCTGCTGATCGGCCTTTGTATCGAATTGTGGAATCCTTCCCTGATATTCACCATCCTGTCGGCGGCGGCGCTGGTACTCGCCGTGGTTCAGAGCGTCTTCTTCCGGAGTACAAGACAGCTGGAATAGAGTTCCTGCCGCCTATGCGCAGCATTTCCCGGGTTTTCATTCGGGACTCCAGAGAAACAAAAAAGGCAGGTTTTCCCGGTAACGGGGACTGATACTGGCCCTTTGGAATCGATAGTACAGCGAAGGCTAAACACGTGATTGCAAGTTCAAGAATTACCGCGGTAAGGCAGAGTACGCACTACAAGTGGTGGGCCTTTATGGCCGTTGCCATAGGAACCTTCGCTTCGGTGGCAGACCAGGTCAGCGTCAACGTGGCGCTGCACCCCGTGGCCAGGCACTTCAACAGCGACATTCCCACGGTCCAGTGGGTGGTCATCAGCTACACTTTGACCATCAGCGCCCTGTTGCTGCCCATGGGCCGCCTGTCAGACATCATCGGGCTAAAGAAGGTCTACATCATAGGCTCCCTGGTATTCGCCCTGTTCGCCATAGCCGCCGGACTGTCTGCCAACCTGGGGCTGCTAATTGGTTCCCGTGTAATCCAGGGGGCCGGCGCCGCCATGACCCAGGGTACTGGCATGGCCATCATTGCAGCGTCCTTCCCCGCCAGCGAGCGAGGCAAGGCCATCGGCCTGATGATGGGCGTGGTCAGCAGCGGAGCTATTGTTGGTCCCGCGCTGGGCGGATTCCTGCTGGACCTGTTCGGCTGGCGGTCCGTTTTCCTGATCAACATTCCAATGATGGCCCTCGCCATTGGGCTGGGTATTGCCGTGCTGTCCGATGAAGCAACGGGCCGCCCAGGCGGCGAACGGGGAGCAAGGGCCGGCTTCGACTGGCAGGGCGCTACCCTGTCCACCGGGATGCTCCTCATGCTGCTGCTGACGGTAACCTACGCCCACCGCTTCGGGTGGACATCGCCCCCCATTATGGCCGGACTGGCGGGATTCCTAGTCCTGTCGGCCGGATTCATCTGGTGGGAACTGCGAACCTCCAACCCTATGCTGGAGCTGCGTTACTTCAAGCTGCCGGTCTTTTCCTGCGGCGTGTCCGCTGCTTTTCTGACTTTCATGGGTGGAATATCCATCTTTTTCCTGACGCCCTTCTATTTGCAGGGGGTGTTGGGGTACAGCCCTACCCAAACCGGCCTTACACTTGTGCCCGGGGCGGTGTGCATGCTGTTCCTGGGGCCGTTGAGTGGACGGCTTTCCGACCGTTACGGCTGGCGCCCACTGACGGTAACCGGGCTGGCACTCACCTCTGTCAGCCTGCTCCTGCTTTCGAGGTTGACTGCTGAGTCCACTGTAGTCGCAGTGCTTCCCGGGTTGATTCTTCAAAGCTGCGGCATGGGGCTGTTCTTCTCGCCCAACGCCAGCTCGGTGTTAAGTTCAGTTGCTCGGGAAGGCTACGGTGTGATTTCCGCCTTCCTGAATCTGATTCGCAATGCGGGCAACGTGGTCAGCATTGCCGTCGCCACGGCAATAGTGACGGCAACCATGGGCTCCATGGGATATGAACCCAGCCTGGCGGCGGTGCAGGTGGGCGGGGCCGAGGGTGTGGGCCATGCCTTTACCACAGGGCTGCGGTACACCTTCCTGGGCATGAGTTGCCTGATGCTGTTGGCGATGGGCATTTCGGCCCTGCGTGGCCGTCCCAGGCAAGAATAGGGCTATCCACGAAACGGCGCCAAGGCGGGCCATTGAAGAATAGGCCACGTGGCCCGTCGCATCTCCTTGTGGAAGCAACGGATAGCCACGGCGAATATGCTAATATTGCCGCGTACCGATTTCAGCAGTCAGGAGACAGACATGGCCGAATACATGCCTTCAACCAGGGATTGGGTTCGGGAACAGGTGGAGCTTTACGAAAGCACCAACGGCGCTGAGGGTACCACCCTGCGCGACTCCGGCCTGCCCGTGGTCATCGTCACCAATACGGGGAACAAGACCGGGGCCATCCGCAAGACGCCTCTGATGCGGGTTAAGGACGGGTCCAACTATGTTCTGGTGGGGTCCCAGGGCGGCAGGCCAAAGCACCCCGTCTGGGTCTTCAACCTCCGAGCCAACCCCAGTGTCCAGGTCAGGGACGTGGCTAACGTATATGAAATGCGGGTGCGAGAGGTGGAGGACGACGCTGAGCGGGCCCGACTCTGGGCCCTGGCGGTGGAGGCATATCCACCCTACGAAGAATACCAGCAACGCACTACGAGGAAGATTCCCGTCTTCCTGGCGGAACCGGTTTAGACTTCAGACCAGGCTGTACAGTGGGCGAGCGCTGGGAAGAGTAAGTGGATTGCCCTGCTTTCGCCTTTTTGCTAAACTTGCGCCGACAAGCTGGCGCAATATATTGGCTAAATCAAAATTCGCTAGCAAGGAGTGGCTATGATTTACGAAGTTCGCACGTATGACATGAAGCCTGGTAGCGTAGCCGAGTTCGAGGAAAACTTCGGCAGGGCTTTGCCCGGGCGCCTGGAGGTCTCCCCATTGGCGGCCTTCTTCCATACCGACATTGGCCCTTTGAACCAGGTTATCCACATCTGGCCCTACGACGATGAAGACCATCGAGAAGAGTGCCGCGGCACCAGTGTCGAGGGCTGGCCGCCCCCCAACGGCGGCAACATCCTGAACATGCACTCCCAGATCTGGAACCCCGCCGACTTCATGACCCCCATGGGCGACCGGGAACTGGGCAGCATCTACGAAATGCGCATCTATACCTACCAGGAAGGTTCCAAGGACGAGGTCCTGAGTCGCTGGTCAAATGCCATTGGCCACCGTGAAGCCTATTCCCCCCTGGCCGCGGGAATGCATAGCGACCTTGAGGATGGCACCTTCCAGTGGATGCACGTCTGGCCCTACGAGGACCTGGCCGCCCGGGGCCGTGTCCGTGCCGAGGCCGGCGAGAACCCCAACTGGCCGCCGCCGACTCGCGAGTTCCTGGTCAAGCAGGAAAACAAGATTGTAATTCCCGCCTCCTTCTCCCCCATGCACTAGGAGGCCGGGCAGCCGTCACGGTTGCTGGATATCCACGTCGTGTAGGGGCGCCCCTCGTGGGCGCCCTGAATGCATTCAGATAGTCAAACAAGGCGAATTTCAACCAGGAAATACGGAGGCGTTATGCTGGCGGAAGATATCGAAGCAGTGAAGCAGGCCAACCAGCGGTTCTACGACGCCTTCGGGGCCCTGGACGTGGCGGCGCTGGACGAGGTGTGCGTGGATTCGGAGAATGCCCTGTGCATCCACCCGGGCTGGCAGCCCCTGGTGGGTTGGGAGACAATAAGGGAAAGCTGGCGGCGCATCTTTGACAACACCACCCTGATGCACTTCAACATAAGGTACGTCAACGTGGTGGTTGAGGGCGACTGCGGTTGGGTTACCTGCGTGGAGGGCATTACCAGTGTGCTGCAGGGCCGCGCCGACAACTTCGGTGTCCTGGCCACCAACATCTTTGTGAGGACAGCCCAGGGCTGGAAGATGATTGCCCACCACGCCTCGCCGGGGATGTAGAGGGAGACCAGGCTGACAGGGAGGACATTCGGGTAGAAGTGGCCATCACGGTCCGAACACCGCCTTCCGCAGCGTGTCATTTAGGCGAGTCTGCCAGCCCGGGCCGCTGGCACGAAAATGGGCGGTGATATCGGGGTCAAGCCTGATAGAGATAAGCTCTTTCACCGGGGCCTTTTGTTTGCCGCGGGTGCGGCGGGACCATTCGACCAGTTCAGGGGCCACTTCAATGGCCGGTCTGGCCCGGGCCCAATCCTCATCCGTCCATTCCGGGGCATCCGGGTCCTGGGCGATACCGACGTTGATGGCTGTTTCTTCACCGTACTCGGCCGCAATGTCGTCAAAGGTCAGGTTGCTTGCCACCAATTCCCCAAAAGTCAGCTTTGGCGCGCTGGTATTGCCATATCGTTTAGCTCCCCTTTCCGCCACCAAGGCGGCATATTCGGCGAAAGTCAGGTTATCTCGTTTAACTTCCTCGTTCATAGCGTCTCAGCTCTCTTTGGTTGGCTTTGCGAAGACTTACGATGCGGCGGTTGTTGCCTCTTATGGTAAAGACCAGGTAGTGGAGCCGCTCCCCAATGAAACCAAGGGCCGCATGGCGAAGTTCACCGCCTCGGGGGCTGGACTGAATCACCGCGGTATCCCATTCAAAGCCAGCTACCTCGGAGAAGTCCACCCCGTGTTTGACCTGGTTGGACAGCCTCTTACCTTCATCCCATTCGTATTCGATAGCCATATTGTATATATAAAGTACCTTCATGCCAAGTATTTTGTAACTATAATATGACCGACAAGGGGGCCGCTAAAGTCCGGTAGCCGCCATTCGCCACTTTCTTACCCTATATCACCCCGGCACGGAATGTGCCATAATCTTGCCAAGTGGCAGCAACTAAAAGGGGCCCCGTTTTAACAATCTACTTTGCGACACGAAGGAAGCTCTTATTGGAGGTGAACCATGGGCCTGCTTAACATTGAAGGCGTTACCCACTGGTCAATTCCTGTGAATAACCTGGACGAGGCGGAAGCTTTTTACAGCGAACTTCTGGGCCTGGAAGCCAAGGGCAGGCTGGGGAACTCGCGGATGTCCTGCGTTAACGTGGGAGACCACAACATCCTGCTCTGCGAACTGGACGAACCTACGCTACAGGCCTCGCAACGGGATGCCAAAGTCCACCACTCCTTTACCGTGACGCCGGAGACTTTCGAAGAGGCCTGCCGCGTTTTCCGTGACCGAAACGTGCCAATTGATGACCTGGTGTACCGTGAAAGGGGATTTTTCACCGGCCGGGAGCTTTACTTCTTCGACCCCAGCGGCAACCGGCTGGAACTGCGCGATCCCACTTGGGAAGCGGGTATGCCCACTCCGGCCTTTGCAGACATCGGTTAAGATTGTTCGGGTGGAGATATTAATCTCAGTTCAAATTTAAAGACATCAAAGGAGCAACCACCATGCCCTATGCCATAAACCACGTACACATCCGCGCCGCCGATCCCCACGCCAGCGCCGCCTGGTACGAGAAGTACTTTGAAGCGAAGAAAGTGTCCGAACGGGAAGTCATGCCCGGCACTATCACTATTGGCATGGAGGTGGGCGGCCCCACCCGCCTGAACGTATCCTCCAAGCCCGCCGGTTCATCCGACGAGCGCCCCGAGGCCGAACTTAACCGCCTGGGCCTGGAGCACTTCGGCTTTCATGTAGATGACCTGGAGGCTGAGCTGGCCAAGTTTGAAGCCGACGGCATTCGTGTTGTGCTGCCGCTCACCGAGGTCGTAGGCGGCACCAAGCTGGCCTACATAGAGGGCCCAGATGACGTACTTATCGAACTGGTCCAGCCGGCTGCGTGACCCTCACCTTGCCAGTGAGAAGCGCATATAAGTAACTGATTCTTGTGGGGGGAGGCGCAAGGCCTGCCCCTCCTTCAACGTCCATTGACGTTCAAATCTGCTTTGAATTAAAGGGAATGGAATGACCTCAATCACTGAACGCCTCTGGGATTACGACGCCGTAGAACCTGGCCATGCCGCCGGGCCCACTCTGGTCACCATCACCGCGGAACAGATAGCCGAATACGCCGATATTGCCCAGAACCCCGATCCCCGCTACCGTCTGGGCAACGGTAGCGACGAATACGGTGGTGCCCCCGTGCCCATGCCCACCATGGCCGTATCCTACGCGCCCCTGCTGCGGCCCGAAATTGCCGAGAACAACGGTTTCGTGGCCCTGGAACATTCCAAGACGGCCCGGCGCCAGACCCCCTTCGCCAAGTGCGAAGCCCGCTGGTTCCGGCCCGCGTTCGTTGGCGACACCATTACCGGGGTGGGCCGGGTGCTGGAAAAGTACGAGCGGCGAGGCAGCAAGTTTGTCACCTTCCGCATTGAAGCCGAAAACCAGCGGGGCGAAGCCGTAGGCCAGTACGACTACACGTGCATCTTTGAGTACGCCAGGGGCCAGCGGGAAGTTCCCCGGGATACGGGCGCCACTGAACTCACACCTGCATCCGATCAAGCTGAGCCTGTCGAAAAGCGACCGGCACAGCTGCTGACCTTCGAGACGGCGCGGGTCGGCGACACGCTGGCAGAACTCTCAATTACCGAAAGCCAGGAGATCATCAACCGCAAGAGCGACTTCCGACTGGCCGGCAAGCCCAGCGAGAGCAACATCCACAATGACGAGGAGTTCGCCCGCCAGAACATCTTTGGCGGCACCGTCAACGCGGGCCCGGCCACCATGTCCTACGTGGACCAGATGCTGGAACTGTCCTTCCCCCTCAGCGCCTTCTACAACGGCGGCAGCCTGCTGATGCGGGCCATCACCCCCTTCCGCTCCGGCGACACTGTAACCTTTGGTGGTGAAATCACAGGCAAACGGGAGGACGGCGCCAGGGGCCTGGTAGAGTGCCGCGTAAAGGGCATCAACCAAAGAGGGGACCTGGTCTGCCTGTCCGATGCGGTGATGGTCCTCGGTACCTGACGCCCAAGTCCTTGCTTGTTGAAGTCAATCGCATTGCACGGGCAGCCCTTGTGGCTTCCCGTTTCGGTTCCAATCTTCGCGCCTTTCACCTCTTGACACTCTGGATGACACCCTGCCACCTTGTTAAGAACAGGTGTTCTATCCTTATGGCGAGAGGTTGTCGATTTGCTTATCAAGCATACTCCGGATGTTTACGAGAAGATTGGAATTCTTGGTGGAATGGCCGGCGACGATCTGCTGGGCCCATCCCAAAGCGGCTCAGGCGGCCAGGGCAAGTGGGCAGGCGAAGGTGTAACCGAACCCTATTCGGCTCCCGGCAAGCGCCCCTTGGCCGGGGTGTACCGTGCTGCCATGCCCAATGGCAAGTTCATCAACCTTATGCGGGTCATGTTCACCGACTTCTGCATGATGGACTGCGCCTATTGCCCCAACAGCGTCTACGTCCCCCGCAAGCGGTATGCCTTCAAGGTGGACGAACTCGCCAGTGCTTTCATGGAACTGCACCGACGGCACACCGTGGCCGGTCTCTTCCTCAGTTCGGGCATCGCCGGCAGCGGCAGCAAGACCACCGAACGCATGGTGCAGGTGGTGGAGGTCCTGCGCCGCAAGCATAAGTTCCAGGGCTACGTCCACCTGAAGGTTATGCCGGGGGCCGAGTACCAGTATGTGGAGGCGGCCCACCGGCTGGGCACCCGCCTCTCTGTCAATATCGAGACCCCCACCGCCGATGCCATGAAGCGCATCAGCCCCCACAAGGACTTTGACAACGGCATCCTGGCCCCCATGTCCTGGATTAACAGCTTGACCCAGTCCAGTTCCGGCGGCGCGGTGGGCCAGGCTACCCAGTTCGTGGTGGGCGCCGCTGAGGAGTCCGATGCCGACATTTTCCGTCGAGTTGACCAGCTTTACACCGACTGGGACCTGAAGCGGGTCTACTACTCGGCCTTCCGTCCGGCCTCCGACACCCCCATGGAGGAGCACCCGCCGGTGCCGCCCATCCGGGAACACCGGCTCTTCCAGATGGACTGGCTCAAGCGCATCTACCGCTACTCCAACGAGGAGCTGTGCCTGGCATTCGATGGGGGTGGCTTCCTGCCCCTCGACGAAGACCCCAAAACCTCAATAGCTCTGCAGAACCTGGACACCTTCCCCGTGGACCTTAACATCGCCAGCCAGGAACTGCTGCTGCGGGTCCCGGGCCTTGGTCCCACCTCGGCCCAGCGCATTCTGGACAATCGCCAGCATCACAGCATCGATAACTGGCGTGACCTTACGGCCATGGGCGTGGTGCGCAAACGGGCCTGGCCATTCGTGGTGTTCCCCGGTCAGCGCCCGCCCTCAGGCAAACAAATGAGAATGGACCTGTTCCCGGAAGGGGCTAAGGAGACATCGCCGTCAGGGCCGGTTTCGTCAGTCGGTGGGGGAAGCGCGCCCTGCGGAATGGCGGCGTCATGTACGGGATGTGCGCTTCGGGGAACGCCGGGGCACCCGGGGTAGGGGAAAGTTAGAGCAGGTTGAGGGTCTGGTCAGGGGTGACTGCTTGGAGTTGATACAGGTCCGTAATTCCGGCGGTTTCCAAGTCGGAGATGAGGGGACTGTCGGCGGTGACCATAATGGCCCCAGTGGAAACGACCAGGCGGACTATTTCTGTGTCGTCCTGGCTGCCTTGGGGGATGTTAGTTTCTTCGGGGAACGGCGGGGCGTTGGGCAGAAAGCTGATCTTCCCGGCTCTCTGCCTGGCTCCCTGCAGCAGGTGAAATAAGTTTGGTGGCCCCAAGCCCGCCGTGGGGATTCTTGCCAGTTGGTGCTGGTATTTGCCCCACAGGCTGACGTCAACAACTTAAGTGTGGCAAATCTCGATAATGCGGTCAATCAAATGCACGCAAGTAGCATCGTAATTGCCCTGAGGGTCTGCTTTCCTTTGCGCTAGGATGATGATGTTTTCGTCAAGGATGAATTGTTGGGTCATTCGGACGGTTTCAAGCGATCGAACTGGGCCTGGGCGAACCGGTTCATTTCTTTCAAATTGGTTTCGAAGAAGTCGTTGATTCCCCCCTCAATGGTCCCATCTGAATTGACTCTCAAGTCCTTGGCCGTACACACCCCTTTCTCATCCTTCTCAAAAGCGTAAATCGCCACGTCATCCGGCGTCAGCTTCCCCTCCGCCACCAGCGTCAGCAACCGCCCGGTTATGTGCTCCGAGTGGGTGGTCACAATCACCTGCTTGTCCTCCTTCAGGGCCGCCTCGGTCAATACCTCCGCCAACTCGGCCTGCGCCCTGGGGTGCAGGTGAATTTCCGGTTCTTCAATCATTACCGTGGCGCCTTTCTCGGCGGAGACCAGTTGGAGAAGAAGCATTATGAGGGAGTTGGCGCCGAAGCCTTCACCTACTATGTTGACTCTGCCTGACACCGTTAATGAAT
The DNA here is from genome assembly GCA_028874075.1 of Chloroflexota bacterium. Lineage (GTDB taxonomy): Bacteria > Chloroflexota > Dehalococcoidia > Lucifugimonadales > UBA3495 > Bin22. Next base: position 93,415 of record JAPPLU010000051.1, on the reverse strand, counting down.
CTATTGAAACTGACCGTGGTGGCACGGTTTCAGCTCTTAACCCTACGCCTGTCACTCTCTTAAGCAAAGGGGAGATTCTTTCAACGTGATATCTAGAATAGGCAAGGTTGGTTGCAGTTTGTTCTTCCTGTTGGGACAACCCGCCTTGCAAGGAAATGTCCTTGACAAGTTCTTCACCAATTAGGTATGAAGGCTGCACTAGTCCTCGAATCGCGGGGATTATTCTTACACTTTCCAGCACGACAAGAATAGCGTTAGGAGTTTCTTGAGATATTGCTGGATCTGGCATTAGTTTGCCATCTGACAGCCGAGCGCCATAGCAAAACGGAAGCACTTGATCACCAAAGTAAAGTTTGCCGCTCAGACTCCATACGGGGCTTTTTGGCATGTACTTCTTAATTATGTCTCTATCATCCGCTAAGTTTACGAACGGCCCTTGGCAAACGAATTCGTACCCCTGATAAATTGCTAGGGGTCTGTCGTCATCTGGTACTTTAGCCACGCTCTGCTTCAACAACCCAAACGCCTGCAGCACGCTGGACTTGCCCGTGCCGTTGGCCCCCACAAAGCACGTTACGCGCTTGGGGTGAATCTCCACCCTTTCGAAACATTTGAAATTTTCCAGCACGATGCCCGTAATCATAAGCGCGCCTCACTGGAACAAGTATATAAGAGGGGCCAACTGTGGGGCAATTGAGGTGTCGAACGGCATCCGACAGCGTTCCGGCTCAAGAGATTCTTCAGTAAGCAATGGTAGGGGCAAACCTATGTGTCTGCCATCACCCCTTGCCAACTTGCATGACCTCCCGTCACCATAAGAGCACAAACTCCGAATACCGGAGGCGGGAATCCCAACTACAGGAGTCCGTCTCGGGCAGACGTGTCTGCCCTTTCGGAATGAGACCTTTCCAACGGGCCCCGAAATCGCCATTTCCCCGCCACCCGGAACCGTAGCCAGATATAAGATACTCGGAAATCGGCGGAAATGACCGGAAAAACAACTTTTCTCCTCTTATCAGAGGTCAGAATGTTCGCCTTTGGCAGGCGGGGAGTCCGCAACGGGCGGACCTTTCAGGGGATGGGCCGGGGCGCGGGCAAAAATGGGACAGAATGGGACAAAATCAAAAAATCCCACTGGTGAACAGTCGGCCCAATTCGTGGATTAAAGTGCGATTGGCCCGCCTCCCACCAATTTGACATTCCCACCCAATCTACCTAGACTGGGCGGGTCGAATAATATACTCACCGGAGTATTTATCTTGGGAATTTTGTCCCTGGTGCTGGACCGGCTGAACATTGTCGCCGCCTTTCGTGAATTGGCCAGCAGCCGACAACGTGTAGATACCCTGTTGGCCCTGGCCGCTTCCCAGCTTCTGGTCCAGCTAACGTTTCTTCCCGTTACACTGACCATTCCCTCGGTGGCCGACTACTTCAACTCCGACGTTGACGACGCCTCCTGGACCGTCATCATCCGCCTGCTGGCCCTGGGCAGCACCGTCTTTCTCACCGCCCGGCTGGGCGAAAAGTTCAGCCACGTTCGGGTATTTTTTGTGGGCATCTGCCTGCTTACCCTGTCCAGCCTTTTGGCCGCCACGGCCCAGAACCTTAATCAGCTGATCCTGTGGTGCGGCATCGGAGGAATGGGCGGCGCGCTGGTCATATCCAACTCCAACGCCCTGATCGCCATGGTATTCGAGCCTAACGAGCGGGGTCGCGCTTTTGCGGTCCCCGTTACCGGCTCCCGAATTGGTACCCTCATCGGCCTGGCGGTTTTCGGTCTCTTTCTCGAGTTCCTGGGCTGGCAGTTGGTCTACATTACTGCCTTTCTGATGGGGCTGGCGGCTATCTGGCTTACCTATCCCGTCCTGAAATACAGTTCCCTGCAACCCGCCGAGGAGCGCAAGAAGGTCAAGATAAACTACTTCGCGGCTCTGGTACTGATGGCCGTGCTGGGCACCTTCATCCTGTCCGGCTCCCACCTGCACGAGGGCGCCGAGTCCTTCACCACTCCCGACGCCCTGGAATACCACATCCCCATGCACCTGCTCAGCCTGGCCCTGGCGGCGCTGTTCGTGGTGCTGCAGTTGCGCAGCGCGGAACCCTTCCTGGACTTCCGCTACTTCAAGCGCAAGTATTTCTCCATGGCCCTGTACAGCAACACTACCTGCCACCTGTCCATGCTGACCATATTTACGCTGGTCCCGATAGTGGTGGAAGATGGGCTGGGTTATTCGCCCTTGGTGGTTACCCTGGTGCTGCTGCCCCACCAGAGTTTCGGCCTGTGGTTGCCGGCCATCGCCGGTTACATTTACGACCGCTACAACTCAAAATGGATGGGCCCCATGTCGCTGTTCCTTATCGGTACCGGTATTGCCCTGCTGGGCCTGTTCGCGGCCCAGGTGCCCATCTGGGGCATACCGCTGCTTTTGCTTCCGGCCTCGGTGGGAACGGCCCTGTTTATCTCTCCCTACAACGCGGTGGTGATGAACACCTTGCCCGATAACCGAAGCTTCGCCGCAGGAATGCTGGAGACCACCCGGCAGATGGGCCATACCGTGGGCAGTACTATCGGCGCTACAATCCTGGGCCTGAGCCTGCCCGTAACCATCGAGTTTATGACCGCCGCCGAAGCCCGCTCCTACTACCAGGAGGGTTTCCAGGTGGCTTCTCTGGCCGTAGTCTGGATAATCATTTCCGGCGGTATCGTGGCCTTGTTCCAGAAGGTGCCGGGTATTCGACCGGACCCTGAGCCCCGGGGCCAGTTGTCTCCCCAACCAGGAGGGGATGACTAGGCCATTGGCTTAGTGTGCCGTCAAAACTGGCGAAAGTTTCGAGCAAGAGGCCTTTTGGCCCAGCCCTGAGACCGGAGGACTGTTATGCCCTCATCCAAAGTTGACTTCACCCGCAAAGACTCACTGGCGGTAATAACCCTGAATCGTCCCGAGGCCCGCAATGCTCTGTCTCCCGACATGGTGAAGGAGTTGGGCGATGCCATTGCCCGATGCAGCCGTCCGGAAATTCGCGCGGTGATGATCACCGGCACCGGGGGAGCCTTCTGCGCAGGGGCCGACGTCAAGGACTTTGTGGATAATCTGGAAGATGGAGGGCCGGAGGGTCTTTCGCCTCATTTGAGACAACTGGCCGACTCCCTCCACCGCGACATAATTGTGGGCATTCGGCGGCTGGAAAAGCCGGTGATCGCCGCCATCAACGGTGTGGCGGCTGGGGCAGGGTTCAGCCTGGCCCTTTGTTGTGACCTTCGGGTCGCATCGGCCGACTCGCGCTTTATCATGGCCTACGCCGGGATTGGCTGCACCGCCGACGGGGGTTCCACCTACATGTTGCCCAGGCTGGTGGGTCTGAGTAAGGCCATGGAAATCTACATGGCCAGCCAGCCCATCGGCGCCGATTACGCGCGGGAGTTGGGGCTTGTGAATCAGGTCTGCCCCGCCGAGAATTTCGAGCGCCATTCCCTGGAGATGGCGACCCGCCTGGCTGAGGGACCCACCAAGGCCTACGGAAGGGTCAAGGCCCTGTTTGATAACTCATGGGCCGCCTCCCTGGAGGATCAACTAGACGCAGAGACCGACGCCATCAGCAACATAGTATTTACCAGCGACTTCCAGGAGGGGGTTAAAGCGTTTACCCAGAAACGCATGCCCTGGTTCCAGGGGAGGTAGGCCAGAGTCCGAAGGTCTTTCCTAAACCCTCGAGCTAGCACGAATTATGACGAAAGGCAGTCCCGGGACTTCAAACAGGGCAACCTGCCCAGTAGCAGAGGGTCGAGTCTTTTTCAGGGCTGACCGGTTAGAATACCCCTTCCGTATCCCCGGATATCTCCTCTAAGGGAAAGTCCGAAACCGCAATTTCCGGGGCCCAGGTTACCTGGTCCGACGACCAGCGCACCGTCCCAGTGCGTTCCGCCCCGACGCCCACGATATTGTTAATCACCTGCAGGATGTTGCCGTTCATTCGCAGGGTGTTGGGCTCCAGGGGTTCGGCGAGGCGCCCGTCCCGAATCAGGTAGGAATCGCCCACCACGGTGCCGGAGAAGTCCCCGCTGGTAAAACCGTTAACCGGGTAGGTGTACCAAATACGGCCGATGTAGATGCCGTCGCTCACCCGTCGCAGCAACTCCTCCCGACTGACCTCATCCCTTCCCTCTATTACCAGGTTTGTGGGAACTGTGGAGACCGGGGCATTGAAGTCCCGTCCGCCGCCGTTGCCAGCGCGGAAGCCGTTGCGGGGAAGAATGCCTCGCTCCACGACGCCAGGTTCCGCGCCCAGTTTGTCCCAGCCGCGGCGGGCATTCATGGCCTTGCGATAATTGTAGTAATCCGACAGTAGTCCCGACAGGTGGCCGTCCCGAATCAAGTCGGTGCGCCCGGTGGGTAGCCCCTCGTCCGTGATCCCCCTCGAACCGGCCAGGCCGGGCATGGACCCGTCATCGTACAGGTTCAGGTTTTCGGAGGCAATCTGTTGCCCGAACCGCCGCATGAATGGCGAGGCGTCGGCGTGGAAGGACTCCAGGTACAGGCCGGGCAGCAATATCCACTCCAGCAGTTCGGCTACCGGCTGGGGTCCAAGGACGACCCGGTAGTTGCCGGACGGCGCCCGCTGTCCTCCCATAGAGGCTATGGCCCGCCGGGCCGCATCGGCGCCGGCTCGGGCATTGAAGTCAGAAAGGTGGGTGCAGACAGACCATCCGCTGCCCTTGGCGTTCATTTCCTCTACCATGGCGGTGGCAAAGGACATTATCAGGGTGGACTCGTCAGTCTGGGGTTCAGGCATGCTGGTAGACGCAACGGCCATTCGCTCAACCAGCATTACAACATCGCCGCCAAGGATGAGGCCCAGGTCTGCAAGCTGGGCTATGTCGTCGCCCTCGGACTGGCCGGCCCGGTGCCGTTCCAGGGCCGCCAGCAGGTCCTCCGATGACTGGAAGACCTCCAGCCCATTTCTCAGCACATCCCACCCATGGGCCAGTAGCTTGGAGTTTCGCAGTCGCACCAGGGTGGGGTCGTGGTATTCGAAGAGGGTTGGTTGGTCAAATAATGGGCTGGGCAAGCGGTCAAACTCAGGGTCTTCCACCGCCCCGCGCCGGGCCTTTGCCAGCGCGCTTGCCACTCCCTCTACTGAAAGATCGCTGACCTCGCTGCCCAGACCGATCCTCTTCCCCCGTAGGGTGCGGAAGGCGGCGCGTACCGATACGCCGTGGGAGTCTATTGACTTGGGTTCTTCCACCCCGTTGCAGGGTATGTGGGAGGTGAAGTTGAGGCGCAGGGTAAGGTTTGTGTTGGCCGAGGCGAACACTTCCGCCTCCACCACGTCGTTTTGGTCAGCGATGTAAGCCAGCCCGTCGCGTACGGCGATTTGCAATTTTACCAGGGGCTGCATCAGAACATTCTCTCTGGCCGCGGGTTCAGTCTTCTAAAAGGAAGTCGGGAGGCAACAGTTTCATTTCAAAAAAGTGCTTTCGACGTTTGACCCAAGGCCTTCGGGCGAGGGTGGACCACTCGGTGGCGCCAAAGTGAAACCAATTGGGTTGACCGCAAACCCAGGCAGCACTCCGGCAGGGATTCGGCCACTGCAATAGCGCCGGTACCGCGCCCATTACGGCTTGACCCCTTTATATAGTTACCCACAGGACCTGGCTACCTTTACGCAGCGCTGAACGTCTCCTATACCCTTGTGCCGTCCAGGGATTTGACAGCTGAACCGGTCTTAAGCTCCTATTTCCCGCCCGCAATTAATTTCAGAAAGTCGTGGCGGGTGATTATGCCCACCAGCGCGCCATCGTCCATCACCGGCAGGCGGTGAATTTGCCAGCGCATCATCAGGCGGGCCACATGCTCGACACTGTCTCCTCCGTGGACAACAATCACGCTGCGTCGCATTACATCTCGGATTCGCTTATCACCAACCTGTCGGGCCGTCTCCTCCAAATGCTCAAACGTGGAGGTGGATCCCAGCAAACTGTAGATGTTTTCCGATAGCGGGCGAAACTTTGGGCTTAGCCCAAAGTCGGAGTGAGTCAATATTCCCACCACTCCGCCGCCTTCGTTCAAAACTGGCAGGGCGCTCACCTCCCGCTCCAGCATCAAACGGGCCGCCTCGCCCACTGTGGCGTTTTCACTTATCGTAATCACGGGGGAACTCATCAAGTCTCTGGCAAGCATGGGCATCCTTTTAATCATGGCTACGCAAGAAAGGGGAACTTTACCCAAGAATATTAGCATAACCAGGGTGTCGCCCGGTTCCTTCCAGGTTCCGGGCCGGTGCAGTCCATTCAATTCGGGTTTTCCGCAAGGTTTCGTGAACTTCGCAAATGCCTATGCCGCGGGTGGCACAATCGGGCAAACATCTGTTCAGGGTTACTCGGGCAAGATTGACGTTGCCAGCTTGGCCGGCGTATGCTGTGGCAATGGCGCAGGAAGGGAAATACAAGGTTATTCGCGAACGTAACGTCATGGTGCCCATGCGGGACGGGACCCTGCTGGCTACCGACGTTTTCCGTCCCGACGCGCCGGGACGCTTTCCAGTCCTGGTTAATCGCGGCCCCTATGGCAAGGACGACTACGTCGCGGCCCCAGACCATTCCGTGTGGTTCTTTCCCACCCACGGCTACGTGGTGCTTAGCCAGGACTGCCGCGCTCGGTTTGAGTCCCAGGGCGACTATTACAACCCACTGTTCCAGGAAGTCCAGGACGGCTATGATACGGTTGAGTGGGCCGCCCGCCAGCCCTGGAGCAACGGCCGCGTGGGAACCACCGGTCAATCATATCTGGGAGCCACCCAGTACACCCTGGCCACCAACAATCCCCTGCCGCCGCACCTGCAAGTTATGGCTCCGGTATCGGCATCCTCCGATTTCCACCAAAGTTGGGTCTATCACACCGGCGGGGCCATGGAATGGGGCTGGATGGTGCCCTACGCCATCCACAAGGGCCGCAACACTCTCCAGCGCCTGGGCAGGGACGACCTGCTGGCCCAGATGGACGAATACGTGCTGGAGTCGGGTAACTTTGGCAGGCCCCTTAGCGACGAATGGTTCCGGCACCTTCCCCTGCGGGACTGGATTGAACGATTAAAGGAGACCGCGCCCTATTTTCAGGAATACTTTGACCAGGAACTGGACGGCCCTTACTGGTGGCGGCTTAATCTGCTGCACAACCTGGATGGCATCAGGATTCCCATGTTCCACGTCAGCTCCTGGTACGATATCTTTCTTGAAGGCGCGCTGAATGCCTACCAGGCCATCACGGAGCGGGGCGGCAGCGAACTGGCCCGCCGCAACCAGAGACTCCTGGTCGGCCCCTGGGCCCATATCCGCCCCTACACCCGGGCCACCTCCGGCGATACCGGTGACATAGACTTCGGCCCCGACGCCGCCATCGAACTGCACGACCATCTGCGTCGCTGGTTCGATTACTGGCTTAAGGATGATGCCAACGGCGTCATGGAAGAACCGCCGGTCCATATCTTTGTCATGGGTGCCGGCGGTGTTGGCAATGGTAAGTGGCGGTACGAGAATGAGTGGCCCCTGGCCCGCACTCACTACACCCGTTACTATCTGCATTCGGGAGGCAGCGCCAACACCCGGGCCGGCGATGGTACCTTGTCCACCACTCCGCCGGATGACGAAGGATCGGACAGCTTTGTCTACGACCCCAACGATCCCGCTCCCACCTTGCGGGGCAGCACGCTAATAATTCCCCACGGAGTGCAGGACCAGCGGCCGGTGGAGGACCGCCCCGACGTGCTTGTATATACTTCCGACCCGCTGGACTCAGACCTCGAGTTGACTGGGCCCATAGTGGTCAAGCTGTTTGCCGCCAGCAGCGCAATTGACACGGACTTTACGGCTAAGTTGGTAGATGTCCGCCCCGACGGTTACGCCCACAACCTGCAGGATGGAATCGTCCGTGCCCGCTACCGCACCTCGGCACGGCAGCCGTCATTCATCACGCCTGGCCGGGTGTACGAGTTCAGCATAGACCTTTGGGCGACCAGCCACGTACTGAAGGCGGGACACCGGCTCCGCGTGGAGATTTCCAGCAGTAATTTCCCCCGCTTCGACCGGAACCCCAACACGGGGGCGCCCCTGGGCGTGGACGATCGGTTGGAGGCGGCCCAGCAGACGGTGCATCACGGCGCCCAGTACCCGTCCCACATTATCCTCCCAATAATCCCAATATAGCGCGACCAGATAGAGCAGGGAGGAGCCAGCTTGCGAATTTTCCCCTCCCACTCTGAGGAGAGTCGGGAAGGAGCTACCCCGGACTCGGAGGAAAGGTTAATGACTACAGGAGCCAGCATTTTTAGCCAGGATCAAAGAGACCTGCTCTCGGCAGCATTCAACCGCATCGTGCCCGCCCAGGACAAGTTTCCGGGCGCCGGCGATTTGGGGGGAGCGCAGTTCGTGGAGCAGGTTGCGCTCAAGAACATCCTGCTGCGGCGCTCCTTTGGCGAGGGACTGGCCCAACTGGAGATTGCCGCGTCCCAGCGGGGCGGCGACGGCTTTGTTGCACTGGCGCCTGAAATGCAGGACGAGACCTTGAGACGGGTAGAGCGGGAGAATCCGGCCTTCTTCCGGGAGTTGGTTCGGCAATGCTACAACTTCTACTATACTAACCCCGAGGTTTTCGACCTGATTGGTTATACAATGCCGGATCCGCAGGACTACCAGCCGCTGCCCTTTGACGAAAACCTGCTGGAGCCGGTAAGGCAAAGAGGACAGATGTGGCGACCGGTGTAAGCCAGGGAAGCGAATGCTGAACAGCGCGAACCGAAACTTGATGGCGGGAGATGCAAGAATGCTGAGAGTAGATTTGGACCGCCAAATAACACACCTGCAGGAAGAGGTAACTCTTCTCGCCAACGTGGTAGACAAGGCTATCTACCGTTCGGTCGAGGCTTTGAAAAACCGGGACCTTGCCGAGTCCCAGGCCGTCGTCGACGGGGACGACTACATAGACCAGAAGAGATACGATATAGAAGATCTGTGCATTGACCTGATCGCCACACAACAGCCTATGGCTGGCGACCTGCGGGCGGTTCTCGCGATGCTGCACATTGCCGTAGAGCTGGAACGGATGGGCGATTACGCCGAGGGTATCGCCAAGATCAGCCTGCTAATGGGCGATGAACCCCCGCTGAAACCGCTGATCGACATTCCCCGCATGGCCAACAAGGCCGGGGAAATGCTGCGACACAGCGTGGACTGCCTGGTGGAGCGGGACCTGGCAATGGCGGAAAGGGTCATGGACGACGACGACGAGGTGGACGACCTGTACGATCAGGTGTACCGCGAACTTCTCCTGTTCATGATCCAGGACCCCCGGAGCATCCAGCGCGCCACCTACCTGCTATGGGCTGCCCACGACCTGGAACGTATCGCCGACCGAGCCACCAATATCGCCGAAAGGGTAATGTTCCTGGTAACGGGACAGGTAAGGAAGGAAAAGCGCAGCAAGTATTAATTCAGCATCGCTACTCTGACATAGGGATTGTTGCAAGAGAATCTGGGGCACACAGTACGTCTGCCCCAGATTCGGTCTTTTACGGCAAGCACGCATATTTCATTGCTGGGGCACTCCTCTATGGAATCCCTATGCGATTAAAGCTAGTTGCTGACTCTGGCGGGGCGCGTTCAAATCCCTGGCTGGGGTAACGGAGGGCAGCCTGTGTTGGCGCCTCGCTTCGTCCACCACCTGCAGCACCGACTGGGTATATTCCTGGCTCGCGTAAGTGTTGCGGTAGAGGTTCTGATAGCCTGCCGTCAGGTGAGGGTAAGACTCCCGAAGCATGGGCATAAACCATTCCCTGGAACCCGGTTTCAAGAACAGCAGGTTGGCCGACAGGAACTGGGCGTGGTGCCGTGCCGCCGCCTGGACTGTGGCGTTGATTTCATCCGTACCGTCGGAAATGCCGGGCAGCAGAGGCGCCATCATCACTCCGGCAGGGACGCCGCTCTCCACCAGGTACTGCATGGCCTCCAGCCGCGCAATGGGGTTCGGCGTTCCCGGCTCCGTACGCTTCCAGACCGTTTCATCCACACTTCCGACGCTGAAGATAACCTGGACATCGGCGGCGTGATACAACTCCAGGAGAACATCCACGTCCCGTCTCACCAGCACTCCCTTGGTGGTTATGGAGGCGGGGTTACGGAATTCGGCCAGCACCTGGATCAATTGGCGGGTAAGACGATATTGGGCCTCGGCGGGCTCGTAGGGGTCGGAAGCCGTTCCGATAGCCACCGGCTCACCCCTCCAGCGGGGCTTCCGCAGTTCATCCCGCAGCACGTGGGGAGCGTTGATTTTGGCGAAGACCCGCTGGTCAAATTCATTGCCTGCATTCATGCCCCAGAACTCGTGGGTGGGACGCGCGTAGCAATAGCGGCAGGCATGACGACACCCACGGTAGGGGTTTAAGGTCCACCGGAAGGGGAACCCGGGAACATCAATGCGGTTCAGAAGGGTCTTGCAGGTTATCTCCTGTACCTCAGCCTGGGCCATCACGTCACCCCATCTCGCATCAAATAGAACAACTGTGCTAATAGTACAGATGTTCTTAGAGGCTGTCAACATTCGGTGAATATTGAACTTGGCCATACCCGCCGATGTCCGGCTTCCGCAATTGACACTCCTTAACCCCAACCCTAGAATTCAGTCAGCCTTCACCAGGAGCGATTTCTTGTCCATCAGGTATGGTATTTCGCTTACCCTCGAACCTGCATTTAGCGCCGGTCTGCACCGAGCGCGGCAGGTGATTTGCAGCCAGTACGGCTGCTGGGCTGCGGAAATGCACTCAGTTCACCTGCCCCTGACCGGCTACTTTCCGTGCCACGAGCGGGAGGCTCCAGCGCTGGCCGTTATCCTGGAGAAGATAGTGGAGGAGTTTCGACTGGAACATCAGAATGCCATTCTTGTGCGCGAGGGTACGATTGCCGAGCCGGATGCGGGCGGGAGCGTCTTCCTGGCATTCTCCGATGAGTCGGGTCCGTCCGCGGCTTCGCGGTCAGTCAGCCAGCTACAAGCTGACATAGCTGATGCGTTGAGCCGTATGAACCTGATGGTAGGAGGGGAACTGCTGCCCCTCCGTTTTGCCTTGTTGCAGCATTCGGGCCTTCCTGCCCAGGTATTCCGCAGCGCTTCACGGTTTGCCGAGGGTGTTGTGAACGGCCTGCAACTGCAGGCCTCGGTTGCCCTGTCCGAACTAACCCTGTTCCGCTATGTGTCCGCAGCCGCCAGCGAAGACTGGGATGACGGAAGCTGGGCCGCCGACTTAAGCTGGCAAATCTTAGACACGTACCCCTTGAAAGCCGCCGGCTAAGACTGGGTGTATCGATTTCCGCCACAGGAAAACCCCGCATAGCCGGTCCATCCATGTTTTAATCTTATCCCAGGGAGGAATGACCCATGACAATCACCGCCAGGCCCCACACCAGACCCACCACCCGTCTGCGAGAACTGCTGGCCGCCGATGGCCTCATCGTCGCTCCCTTTATCCTTAACGCCCTGCACGCCCGTATCGCCGAGTCCGTGGGCTTTAACGCCGTCTATATGACCGGGGCCGGAACCTCCGCCGAGAAAGGCTTTCCCGATGTGGGCATGCTGACCATGACCGAGATGGTAACCAACGCCAGGTACATCGCCAACGCCGTGGATATTCCCGTTATCTGCGACGCCGATACCGGCTATGGCAACGCCCTTACCACCCAGCGCACTGTGCGGGAGTACGAGTCGGCCGGAGTGGCCGGCATCCACATTGAGGACCAGGTCTTTCCCAAGAAGTGCGGTTTCTTCGAGGGTAAGCTGGTCGTGCCCATGGAAGAGCATGTCCAGAAGATTCGCGCCGCCCTGGACGCCCGTCGGGACCCGGACTTCGTCATCATCGCCCGCTGCGACGCCTATGCCGTCACCGGCTGGGAGGACACGGTGCGCCGGTGCAAGGCCTACCGGGAGGCCGGGGCCGACATGGTCTTTGTGGACGGCATCAAGTCAGTGGAAGACCTGGAGATTTACGCCCGAGACCTGCCCGACATGCCCCGGCTCTACAACGGCGACCTGGCCAACACCAAGGACGTGGAGGCCATGGGCTACAAGGTGATGATCTGCGGGAGCACCATCTGGCTGATTTACAAGCAGCTTACGGCCGCCTTCGAGGAACTCAAGGAGACGGGAGCGGTTGATGCCGCCCGTTTCGGCTCCCGCTGGGACGTTGCGAACCTGCTGGGCCTGGACGAGGTTTACGAACTGGAGCGCAAGTACAGCGCGGAAGGCTAGGCGGCAACCTCTCGTCAAGGGCGCCGATGCCCCAAACCCCGGCGAGGCTGACCTACTCCCATCTCCCCATTGGCAGGTGGGAAAAGACCCTGCGGGCGCCCAGGGGGACACTAATGTTCGCAGCGAGGCGAAGGTTGCGGTCAAACCACCAATTTCCACCCGGAGTCTTCAAGTTCGCATCTTCCGTATTGGCGTTGGCGCTAACGGCGGCAGCGCTGTGGTTGCTGGCAGGTTCCGGAACGGTCCATGCCTGCAGTTGCGTAATGCCCGGGGCTCCGGCCGAGGAACTCAAAAGCCACGCGGCAGTCTTCGCCGGACAGGTGGTTTCCCTTAGCCAGCCCAACCGGTTCGGTCAGGCAGTCTCGCCCAGCTTCGCCGAAACCGGTGTGGAGTTCCAGGTCAACCGGGTCTGGAAGGGCGACGTTGGGGAGAACACCCGCATCACTACGCCGCCCACCGGAGGGGCTTGCGGCGTGCCTTTCGTTGAAGGAGAAGAATACCTGGTATACGCCTATGCCAGCGCCCAGGAGGATGGAGGTTACGCTGCCAACATCTGCAGCCGCACCAGGCCGCTGAGCGAAGCTGCCGAGGACCTGGAAGCCCTGGGCGAAGGCAACCCACCCGCAACCGGAGGGCCCGTCTCCGAGCCGCAAGCATCCCTGGTCGCCAGTCCTTACCTGCTGATACCCGTGGTTTCTCTGGTTGCTGCCCTGGCAGTGGCGGGTTTCTTCCTTCTGCGGCGCAAGACGGTCAGGCGACATTGAGGAGAGGGCAGGGAAAGCACGAGGGGGCCTTTTCACAACCCGGTTAAAGGAGCCTCTACAATTTCACCAGCTCTTTCAGGGCTGGGATGGCATTAGGAAGGCGGAGCCAAGAGCTGGCTCCGCCTTCATATTTGCGGCGGTGCCGGATTGAAGCTGGGGCGTCTAATGCCTTCCCCGTCCCTGGAACTCCCTCTCGGTGGTCTCCGCCTCCACCTGCTGGTACTCGGGGAGGCTGATGAGGGCCTCCACCTCGGCCCGCATCTCCGCCACCTGGGGAGCGTTGATACCGATATGCCCGGTGTCCCGCAGGCTCTCGTATACCTGCCGCAACCCGCTGGCGGCGGCAATGGTGGGCGTGCTGGCGTAGATAATGATCTGGTAGCCCAGGTCCGCGTACTCCTGAACAGTGATGTCGTCTGCCCCGGCGATCACCAGCAGGGGGACGTCCGGCACACCCCGGCGGTAGGCGTCCAAATCCTCCCGCTCCTTCACTCCCCGGGGCATCACCGCGTCCACGCCCAGGTCTCTCAGGGCGTTGCCCCGCCGGATGGCCTCATCCATGTCCCCTTCCACGGCGCTGAAGGCGTCGGTGCGGCCGATGATAACGAAGTCCGGGTCGGTGCGGGCCGCCAGGGCGTATTTCATCTTCTCCAGGAACTCGTCCAGGGGAGTGATGTGTTCCAGGCCCGCGTGGTAGGAGGCCCGCTTGGGATAGACCTGGTCTTCAATGTGAATAGCGGCGAGACCTGCGCGCTCGAAGGTACGGACAGTGTGCATGGCGTGGACCGGGTCGCCGTAGCCCGCTCCTGCATCGCAGATGACCGGCAGGTCCACGGATCGCAGTACCCTCTCCGCCACCTCCACCTGCTCGGTCAGGGTCATCAGCGGTTCTGTCACCGCCAGGTGCGCCCCGCTCATGTACCCGCCCGTATATATCGTGTCGAAACCCAGGGACTGGACCAGCCGGGCCGACAGTGGGTCGTAGGCTCCCGGAGCGGTTATGGTTTCCCCTGCGAGTATGCGTGCCTTGAAATCCGAACGTAACGACATATCCGTGCCTCCTCTTCCGGATATCGACCTCCGAGACTAATTGGGTATCAACGGCATAACTTCCCGGGAGAACTGTTCCATGGCCTCTCGCTGGCCCTCCACGCTTCCTGCGGGAAATCCCAGGATGAAGTTCTGGACACCCAGGTCCTGGTACTGGCGGAGATCGGCTGCTATCTGCTCCGGCACCCCGTGCATCATCCGGCGCTCCGTTCCCGCCGCGCGGTCGAATACGATGTCGGTGCTGAAGCAGGGAGTAACTGCGTCCTCGGGACGACCCGCGCGAACGGTTAGTCGGCGCAGCTGGGCTATCTTGGCTGCCAGTTCCTCGGGTTCCAGGACGGCCGGCGGCCGCAGGCCGATGGGCATCCATCCGTCGCCCAGTTCGGCGGCTCGTCGCAGTGCCGGACCGGTGTGGCCGCCAATCCAGATGGGCGGGTAGGGCTGCTGCACCGGCTTGGGCAGGAAACCGGCGCCGGAGGTCTGGACGAAACGGCCGTCAAATTCCGCATTCTCTTGCGTCCATAGTTCCTTGAACAGGCGCAGGTACTCGTTGGTTACCTCGCCCCGGTCTGCGAATGTGTCCAGCCCCAGCGCCTGGAACTCTTCCTCCATCCAGCCCACGCCGATGCCCAGGGTTACCCGCCCCTCCGACAGCGTGTCCAGGGTGGCGATCATCTTGGCGGCCAGCACGGGATTACGGTAGGGGATGATGAGGACGTGGGTGCCCAGCCGCAGCCTGCTGGTGCAGCCTGCCAGGAAGTTCAAGGTGGACAGAGGATCGTAGTAGGGCTGATCGGGACTGAATACCGGCACCCCGTCGGGAGAGTAGGGGTAGAAGGACTCCACCTGCCGGGGCAGGATGATGTGGTCGCTGACCCAGGCGGAATCGTACCCCAGTTCCTCGGCCCGCTGGGCCAGGGAGCGCAGGGCCTGGGGGCTG
This sequence comes from Chloroflexota bacterium, assembly GCA_028874075.1. Taxonomy (GTDB): domain Bacteria; phylum Chloroflexota; class Dehalococcoidia; order Lucifugimonadales; family UBA3495; genus Bin22. The sequence continues at coordinate 78,374 of JAPPLU010000051.1, read as the reverse complement.
GCCATGGGCCCCCGGCTTGGGAGGGAGCATCCAAAGGTTATGGGCATGGGGCACCTCGATTCAGTTACGGGTTGGGAATAGGCTTCAGCGGCTCCAGGTTCACATTAGGAGGCTTGTTCTTGATGGCGCTTATTCAGGCTATCTTAAAGCCTTGCACATTCCCGTCCATATCAACCAGGGCCATAGCTCGCTCAACCGCAGTAGCAGTATAGTAGGAGTGGGATGTGCCCCAGGATACGTCCAGGTAATCGCCGGCTTCGTCGTACCAAACATTGACCTTCTACCGTTCGTTCATAGGTAAGGGTCTCCCGATTTTATTCTGTCGGTAGTGCAGGCTGTAAGGATGTATGCCTCGTCCGGGAGGTACTTGACCACTACCCATATCCACTTATCCCCAACCGGCCTATTGGTAAACCACCTGTAGTATAACCCGACTGTTTCCGGTCGGGTATGGGACCTTCGGACTTCATACGGGAGTTGGACAGTCTCAAATCCCCTATCCGGTATCTCTTCGATTTAGCCGTGAGGGACAGAATCGTGTGAATCAGGGTCGCCTCCGTCAAAAAAACGGCCTTCCACTGGAAATCCGTCGCTAATGCCCGCATGAACCTTAGTTCAATCTAAGGAGCCAGCACGGGAAACGGATAAACGGGCACGTTGCGCAGCACCCAGAAGGCGAGAACCGCCGCCAGCAACCCCCATATCAAGGCGGGGTGCACGAATGGCGCGGGCAGCCGCTTGCCCCAGGCCGTTGACAGCGCGGCGTTCAGGAAGGCGTAGGCGATGATGGGCAGCGCCAGCATCGAGTAGGGGTTGTAACCGAAGGCCGCAAGCAGGTTTCCATGAAGTAGTTGATGCAGCCCACGCAATGTGCCGCAGCCGGGGCAGTGCAGGCCGGTCAGCGTGTAGAACGGGCAGAGCGGGAAGATGCCCGGCTCCCCCGGGTTGCGGGCATAGACCAGGGCCAGGCAGGGCAGCGCCGCCAGTCCCAGCAGGAGGAAGCGGAAGCGCCACAGGGGAAGCGATGCCAAGGTTGATTCGTAGTAGATACGGCCTGATGCAACGGCCATCAGAAACCTCCAAGGGAACCACTGGCCACATTTGCAGCTATCCCGATGATCGCGGCGACAATGCCCAGGCCCAAGGCAACCCAGCACCAGGTCTTGGCATTGTTGGAGTACCTTTGGGCCGTGACGTAATCTCCGGCTGCCACCTTGCCGTTAACCTGTGCCGCGTAAACTATGGCCACTACTCCGGCGGGAACGCAGCAGCATATGGTGGCCAGGATGGCCTGTACCAGGTAGTTCGGGATGTGGGGCAGTTCTCCGTAGCCTGGATCACCCTGGTAAGGCATCCCGGGCGCATATTGGGGCCCTTCGGACTGCGGATCCAGCGCCGCGCCGCAGTTGTCGCAGAAGCGGGCATCCGGGTCGGATTCCCGTCCGCAGGTGGTGCAAAACACGGGTTGAGGGTCATCGAAGTAAGCCAAGTAGTCCTCCTGGGCAGGTTAGAATGAACGTCCCTCAGAAGCAGCGTTCAAATCCCGCTGCACCAGGAACCACACGACGGGAGCGAAAACTATCCAGAGAATGAAAATGGCGATTCCCGGGTACTTGCCGTTTATGAATTTGTCGTACTCCTGACTCTGGCGCCAGTAAGCGAAAAGCTGGGCTATGGGGATGATGTAGAGGATTGTCCAGAGCCAACGCCTTCTATCCTCAGTACCGTTGGCGCGGTACATTTCTCCCAGGGTTACGTGGAACCAGTAAATCCCGTAGATGGTCAGGGTGATGATGAACAGCAGCACCTGGACCCACATATTGCGCCGCTTGATGTGGTCAGTCCGCCGAGGACTTGCCGCGCCGGGCCCGTACTCCCTCGAATGCGCGTTGGCAGTCCCGCAGTTGGAGCAGAACCCAGCAGCGCGTTCCATGACCGCCCCGCAGCTGAAACAGAAGATAGTGGTGGATCCCGCTGCATTGTTAGCTTCAGCCATTAGTCTCCTCCATTACCATTGAGATCGCTACCAGTGATAACTCGCCGCCCGATTCAGGTCCGACTGCACCAGGAACCACACGGCCGGAAAGAACACTATCCACAGGATGAAAATCAGGATACGTGGATACTTTTCCCTTACGAACTGGGAGTACTCGCCGGCGTAATGCCAGAAGCTGAGAAAGTCGATGAAGGGTACGCAGAAAAATATGGTCCACCGCCAGTGGCCCACCTCAGGGCCCCGGTTGTTGGCGCGGTGCAGTTCACCCAGGGTAACGTGAAACCAGTAGATGCCGTAAATTCCCAGGGTGATGATCACCAGGAAGAACTGCAGGAACATGTTGCGGTGCTTGATGTGGCTGTAGTTGAACAATTTTTTCCTCTCCGGCGCAGTCCCTTCGTTGTTTTAGGGAGTCTGATGAGCTGTCTCGGCAATCCGCTGCCACCCTTTTAGGTTGTGCTGACGCATCCCCGTCAAATTGCAGGCTGTAACCTGTCAGACAACTGGGAAAGGGGAAAAGTGAAACTCGTCCTACCTTAACAGCAATCTGCCGGCGCAAACAAGAACATAGCAGACCGAGGTAGGCGTTCCCATCCAACGGACTGCCAACCAGCGTCAGTCACTTTGTTTCCTAAGTCTGCGATTACTCTCTGGTTTAGGGACAATGAAGAAGGGACTGCTGATATAATACGCCCGAATACCAAACCCCGAGAAACCCCCGCTGTGGCGGGTCTATGTTTTGAAATGAGGAGGTCAAGGCTATGGATCTTGGACTGACCGACAAGGTTGCCATCGTTACCGGAGGCAGCGAGGGCATCGGCAAGGCCGCCGCCCAACGTATGGCAGAAGAGGGAGCGCGGGTGGTAATCGTGGCCCGGAACCAGGAGCGGCTGGACCAAGCCGCCACGGATATCCGCACCGCCACCGAGGGCATGGTGCTGCCCCTTTCCGCCGACGTTTCCCACCCCGACACCGCCGACCGGGTGGTGCAGACCGCCCTGGACAACTTCGGCCGGGTGGACATCCTGGTCAACAACGCCGGAGTTTCCCTGGCCAAGCCCTTCGAGGACGTTACCGACGACGAGTGGGAGTACGACTTCGACCTGAAGGTATGGGGCGCCGTCCGGCTCATCCGCCGCTCCATTCCCGAAATGCGCCAGGTCGGCGGCGGACGCATCATCAACGTCACCAACCTGGGCGGCCGCACCCCTGGCCCCTCGTCCATGCCCACTTCCATCTCCCGGGCCACCGGCATCGCCATCACCAAGGGCCTGTCCAAGGATCTGGCTGTGGACAACATCCTGGTCAACACCGTCTGCATCGGCATCGTAAAGAGCGGCCAGCACACCCGACGCTACGATCGCCTGAAGGAAGACAACCCGGACCTGACCCTGGACGAGTTCTACGCCCAGACGGCAGTTGCCCGGGGCGTTCCCCTGGGCCGCATCGCGGAAACGGAAGAGGCCGGCGACGTCATAGCCTTCCTGGCCTCCGAACGGGCCAGCTACCTGACGGGCATTGCAATTAACATTGACGGGGGCACTTCGCCGGTGGTGTAGGGGCTCGGACGTGGCGCACGTTCAGCCAGAACTCTACGGCTACGGGGCAGGCGCTGTGCCTGCCCCATTTTGCCGTCCGCAGCCAAATGGCGGATAATGTAGGAACGAAACCGCACATTGCGAAGCAGACAGGAGAACCAGATTTTGACTATCCCCACCTACCTTGACGAATTCAACCCTCCCCAGCGCATCCTCATGGGCCCGGGGCCCAGTTCCGTCAACCCCCGGGTGCTGCAGGCCATGACCTTGCCCGTCCTGGGCCACCTGGACCCCCAGTTCTTCCAGGTGATGGACGAGGTCTGCGAGATGCTGCGGGAGGTCTATCACACCGAAAACTATATGACCGTCCCTCTCTCTTCCACTGGGACCGGCGCCATGGAGGCCGCCTGCGCCAACGTCCTGGAGCGGGGCGACCGGGTGATCATCTGCCGCAACGGCTTCTTCGGCGACCGCCTGGGCGACATTGCCGAACGCTGCGGCGCCGAGGTGATCATCCTGGACTTCGAGTGGGGCGCCCCGGTGGACCTGCAAGAATTGTCCGACGCCCTGGACCGGCACGGGCCCGTCAAGGCGGTGGGCGTGGTCCACGCCGAGACCTCCACCGGCGTCCTGACGCCCATGCCGGAAGTCGTCGACCTGGTCCACCGCCACAACGCCCTGATTATCGTGGACGCCGTCACCTCCCTGGGCGGCCACGACGTGCGCATGGACGACTGGGACATCGACGTTTGCTACGGCGCCACCCAGAAATGCCTGGGGGCGCCTCCGGGCCTGGCCCCCATCAGCTTCGGCCCCCGGGCCATGGAGGTAATCAACACCCGGCCCAGCAAGGTGCAGAGCTTCTACTTCAACCTGAAGGACCTGGAAAGCTACTGGAACCAGACCCGCGCCTACCACCACACCACGCCCATCTCCATGACCTACGCCCTGCGCGAGTCGCTGCGGATGATGATGGAAGAGGGCATCGACAACCGCATCCGCCGCCACGCCCGGGTGGCCGGTGCGCTGCGGTCCGGCCTGGAGGCCCTCGGCATTGGCCTGATGGCTGCGGAGGGCTACCGCCTCAACCCACTGACGACCGCCCTGATACCTGAGGGCATTGAGGACGGTGCGGTGCGCAGCCGCCTGCTCAACGACTTCAACATAGAAATCGGCGGCGGCCTGGGTCAGGTCCGCGGCAAGGCCTGGCGCATTGGGTTAATGGGCGAATCGGCCAGGGAGACCAATGTCTTCGCCTTCCTCTCGGCCCTCGAGCAGATACTGCCCGACCTGGGCTACGAGGTAGCCACCGGCGCCAGCCTGTCGGCAGCCCAGCGAGCCCTGGTTGACTATGATGATGGGGGCGTGCTGCCATAGGGCGGTGGTCTCTTGATGTCCGGTAAATCTGAACCAAAATCGGGACGGCGCACATCGCCGTCCCGATTCCTTTTATTCGTGCTGGGAGTTAGTTGGGACTGACTTCGATGTCCTGGGCTACCACTTGCATTCCGATGCTGGGGTCTTCTGCGCCTTTCTCCGAGTCTACCCCAACCCCGCCACAAACTTCCGCAAGCTCTCCAGCGCCTTCGTAATATTTTCCTGGGAGTTGGCATAGGAGAGGCGAACGTAGCCCTCGCCGTAGGCGCCGAAGGCGGAGCCGGACAGCAAGGCTACACCGGCTTCGTTCAGCGCCCGCTCCTCAAACTCGGCGCTGGTCAGACCCGTTTCCTTGATGCTGGGGAAAGCGTAGAAGGCGCCCTCCGGTTCGGGGCAGTTGATGCCGGGGATGCTGCGCAGGCCGTCGGTAATCAGGCGGCGGCGCTGGGCAAACTCGGCGGCCATGGCCTGCACTTCATCCTGGGGGCCGTCCAGGGCGGCCACGGCGGCCCGCTGGCTGAAGGAGGCGGCGCAGGAGACGCTGTTTACTGCCAGCCGGGTGATGTGGGGCACCAGTTCCTCGGGCATGATGCCGTAGCCCAGCCGCCAGCCGGTCATGGCGTAGCTCTTGGAAAAGCCGTCCAGAATGACGGTCTGCTTTGACATGTCGGGGAAGGCGGCAATGCTGAAGTGCTCGCCGGTGTAGAGAATATCCTTGTAGATTTCGTCGGCCATGACGTACAGGTCGCGGCCCCGGGCCAGGTTGGCAATGGTCTCCAGCTCGTCCCTGTTCAGGGCCGATCCACACGGGTTCTCCGGCGAGTTGACGATGATGAGCCTGGTGCGGTCGGTAATCTTGGAGGCCAGGTCGTCCAGGTCGGGGTGGTAGTCCTTTTCCTCCAGCAATTGCATGGGCACTGGAGTGGCGCCGGAGAAGCGAATCATGGACTCATAAATAGGAAAGCCGGGGTTGGGATAGATGACCTCTGCGCCGGGTTCGGCCAGGGCCAGGATGACGTAGAACATAATGGGCTTGGCGCCGGGGGTGACGACTACCTGCCCGGGGTTAGTATCAATGCCGCGAACCTCCCGGCTGTTGCGGGCCACGGCTTCGCGCAGTTCAGGTAGGCCCGGCGTGGGGCCGTAGTGGGTGTAACCTTCCTGAAGGGCGCGAACTCCGGCTTCGACAATGTGCCTGGGCGTGTCGAAGTCGGGTTCGCCGATCTCCAAGTGAATGATTTCCCTACCCTGGGCCTCGAGGGCGCGCGCCTTGGCCAGAACCTCGAAGGCGGTCTCGGTGCCCAGGTTGTACATTCTTTCAGCAAGGGTCATAGTTCCTCCAGGTTATCTTGTGGGTGATATTTGCTCAGTCCAGGGTTATGAGACCTTCACGGAAGTCGATTGTGAGCCTTTGATTGCGGAAGAAGTCGAGGCCAAGGAGTCCGTCAACGCTGACGCCGCGGGGCGGACTTTGGCAAATTATAGGAAAATTCAGTCTCTGTTGCCCCAGAGCTACAACTCTTCTTATCGCATGCTGAGGTGTGCGTACTATCCCACTGGCTGTCGCAATCCTCACAATTCTCTCAGGGGCTTTCAAGTCATAACCTACATTGGACGCCAGTTCGCTGTTTAACATCGTCATGTTGGCACCCGTATCGAGAGCCATACGCGCTGCCGCTTCAGCTGCGATTCCAGTGATAACCGCTGTTACTACGATTGTGCCGCCGTCAGGGTCGAATCTAAGGGTCATAGCATGAGCACCAGGTCTTCCGGGACGGAACCAGTGTAAAGGATTGCCGAGCGCTCCAGTCCCAATTCGCCTATCTTGCGGTATAGTTCGTCCCGGTCAGCGCAGTGGTATACGACTTTTCCCCGTACGACCTCGAATTGGGGGGTTAGCTCTGGGTCTGCCACCAGCACCCATTCAGATATGAAGATTTCTTCAATCTCTTTTAGCGTCATCACTTCGTTCATTGCTTTTCCCTCCAACCAGGCCTACCCCTGCGCCTGGTTCTGGGTCCTTACCGGCAGGCCGAATATGTCGATGAACCCGGCGGCGGCCGAGTGGTCGAACTGGTCTTCCCGGTCGTAGGTAGCCAGGTTGTAGTTGTACAGGGCCTGAGGCGCTGAGCGGCCCACCACAGTGCAGGTGCCCTTGTGCATTCTCACCCTTACGTCGCCGGTGACGAAACGCTGAGTGCTCTGCACGTAGGCGTCCATGTCCAGACGGTGGTGTGTGAACCACAGGCCGTTGTAGACCATGTCAGCGTATTGCGTGGCAATCTGGGCCTTCAAGCGGGCCTGGTCCTTGCTCAGGGTCAGCGTTTCCAGGGCCTTGTGGGCAGCGTGCAGGGTTACTGCTGCAGGAGTCTCGTACACTTCGCGGGACTTGATGCCCACGAGTCGGTTTTCTACATGGTCAACCCGGCCCACTCCGTGCTGGCCGGCCAGCGCGTTCAGGTGGCGTATCAGGTCAACCCCGTTCATGCTTTCTCCGTCCAGGGCCGTGGGGACGCCTTCCACAAAGTGGATTTCCACGTAGGCTGGTTCATCAGGCGCGCTGGCTGTGTCTTGGGTCCAGTCGTAGGCGTCTTCCGGGGGTTCCAGCCAGGGGTCTTCCAGTTCGCCGGCCTCAGCGCTGCGGCCCCACAGGTTTTCATCCACCGAGAAGCGGCTGCGGCTGGCGTTGATGGGAAGATTGCGAGCCTGGCCATATTCAATCTCGTCCTCCCGGCTCATTCCCCAGTCCCGGATGGGGGCGATTACTTTCAGCTCCGGAGCCAGGGCGGCCACTCCCACGTCAATGCGGACCTGGTCGTTGCCCTTGCCGGTACAGCCGTGGGCCACCGCGTAGGCGCCCTCGGCACGGGCAGCCTCCACCAGGTAGCGGGCTATCAGGGGACGGCCCAGGGCGGTGGCCAATGGGTACTGTTCCTCGTAGATGGCCCCGGCCTGAAGGGCGGGGAAAAGGAACTCGTTGACCAGGGTCTCCTTGCCGTCTACGGTGAGGGCCTTGGACGCGCCCACCTGCATGGCCCGCTGACGGATGGCTTCCAGGTCCACCATGCCCAGGTCAATGGTAAGGGTAATAACGTCGACGCCGTACTGCTCCTTCAGCCAGGGCACGGCCACCGAGGTGTCCAGGCCGCCGCTGTAGGCCAGGACGATCTTGTTGTTTGCCATTGGTGATGAAATACCTCCGAAGTCTCACTCGAAAAGAAACGGGGCCGTGTAACAGCTTGCCGGCTGTTCTTCTCTTAAATCTTGCTCAGCGCTTCCTCCAGCCGGCCCACACCCTCGTCAATCTCCTCGGGGGTGATGTTCAGGGGGGGCATGAAGCGGATGGTGTTGGGGCGAGGACCGTTAAGCAGCAGACCCGCCTCGTTGCAGTTGGTCAATACCTGCCCGGAGATGGCTTCGTCGAAGTCCATGGCAGCCAGCAGACCCTTGCCGCGCACCTCCGTAACGATACCAAAGCGGTCCTTGACGTCGTTCAGCCTTCCCAGCAGGTGAGATTCCATCTGCTTTACATGGCCGGGGATGTCGTTCTCGATCAGGAATTTGGTTCCCGCATAGCCCGTGGCCGTGGTCAGGGCGTTGCCTCCGAAGGTGGAACCGTGGTCCCCGGGCACCAGGGCCTGGCAGTGGGCCTTGGACAGGAAGGCGCCGATGGGCACGCCGTAGCCCAGACCCTTGGCCAGCGTCATCACGTCCGGCTCCACTCCATACTCCTGGTAACCAAACAGGCTGCCCAGTCGCCCCATGCCTGTCTGCACCTCGTCCAGAATCAGCAGAATTCCCTGGCTGTCGCACCACTTTCGCAGACGCTGCAGGTAATCGTCGTCAGGAATGACAACGCCTGCCTCGCCCTGTACCGGCTCCACCATTACGGCTGCCGTGCGGTCTGAGGTGGCGTTCATCACCCCTTCCACGTCGTTGTAGTCCACGTGGACAAAGCCCGGCAGGAGAGGAGCGAAATTCTCCTGGTAATGGGGCTGCCCGGTGGCGGCAACGGTAGCCTGGGTACGTCCGTGGAAGGAGTTGAAGGCCGTGATTATCTCGTAGGCGCCATCGCGGTGCAGCTTTCCGTAGCGGCGGGCCAGCTTCATTGCCCCCTCCACGGCCTCGGCTCCGCTGTTGCCGAAGAAGACAAGGTCCAGGCAGCTATTCTCTATCAGCATCTCGGCCAGCTGCAACTGGGGAACGGTGTAGAACTGGTTGGACGTCTGCAGCAGCGTTCCCGCCTGCTCGGCTATGGCCTGGGTGATGGCAGGATGACTATGGCCCAGCTGGTTGACGGCCCAGCCGGCGACGAAGTCCAGGTATTCTTTGCCGTCTGCGTCCCAGACCCGAGTGCCTTCGCCCCTTACGATTACCACGGGCTGACGACGCACTGTCTGGGCATAGTACTTGTTCTCGATGGCAATCCATTCGCTGTTGCTCTTGCCGCTGGTCATTGCGAGTTACCTCCCAAGGTGTTGCGTAGATTTTGCAGGGACCTCTCCAGGTCCTCCAGAGCTTCTCCTAGCTCATCTATTGTTGCCTCAATTTGGTCCAGTTGCTCTAACTGGTCTGGGGTCATTGTTCCGCCGGCGGCGGGCTGAGATGGAATTGACCCGTAATCGGAGCCCGTCAGGCGGGCCACGCCTTCCGCCATCGTGTCTGCCATAACCAGGTTGGTATTGTCCGCCAGTATAACCTTTTTGAGTTCAGGAAACTCCAGGAACTCGGACTGCAGATACAGCGGTTCAACGTAGACAATTGTATCAGCAATGGGAATAGCCAGGAGTCGTCCCCGAATTATCTCGGAACCGGCCCCCTGCCACAAGGTGAACAACTGTGAGAAGTCCTGGTCATTTTCAATTCGGGCTTCCACCTGGCTGGGACCGTCAATCTGGCGATCGTCAGGCAGGTGGTAACTGCGAAGCTGACCGTAGTTGGGTGGGTCATTGCGTGCCACCAGCAGGCCTACCAGGTTCTTCTTCTCACCCGCCGGGGAAAACGGCATCTGGAGAATAAACTCCTCCTCGGACTCGCCTGGCAGTGGCAGCAGCACATAGGCGGGCGTTACACGCACCCCGTCCTTCCCCAGCCGAGTTTCCAGCGGAATGTCCCACTGTTCGGCCTGGTTGAAAAAGACCTGGGAATCGGTAACGTGATAGCGCAGGTACAGGTTAGCCTGGGCCGAAAACAAGGTTACGGGATAACGGATGTGCGGCTGCAAGTCCTGCGGCATTTCCTCGAAGGGCTGAAACAGGGCCGGAACAGCGGCCCGGTACATTTGCAATATAGGGTCATCCGGGTCCATGACGTACAGGGTTACGCCGCCGTTGTATGCGTCAATAACCGCTTTGACGCTGTTCCGAATGTAATTGAACCTCTCCTCGGCGCCGGTGGAATAGGGGTAACCGTCGGTAACGGTGTAGGCGTCCTGGATCCACCATAGTTTCCCAGCGTTGTCCAGCACGGGATATGGGTCTCTGTCGAGTTTCAAAAAGGGCGCAATGGTCTTTACCCGCTCCCGCACATGCCGGTGAAACTGGATGCGGCTGTTACCGGTTACCTGGTCGCTCAGGGCGATGTTCACGTCGCCGAACTTCAGGGCATATAGCAGGCGACGGAAATAGGAGTCCAGGGGAACTCCGCCCTCCCCGTCGTAATTCCAGGCTTGGGATCTGGGGTTAACCTCCCGCATCCCTCCATTGACTATGGCGAATTCGACAGGCGACTCACCGTAATAAACCTCGGGACGGGAAACGGGCACTGCGCTCTTGATGGGTATGTCCTGGATGAAATACTCGGGCCGACCCTCTCCCAGCGTGTATCCGGTGGCCGGAGTCATGGACACGCCATAGCCGTGGGTGTATTGCAAACGCTGGTTTACCCAGTTCTGGGCGTCGTCAGGTAACCGCTCCTGGTCCAGTTCCCTCGCTCCAATCAGTACCTGCTGTAACTCTCCATCAATCACGTAGCGGTCCGAGTCGGTATTGACGAAGTTGTAGTATAGCTCCATGAACTGAAGCTGGTTGTAGGCAGCCAGCAACGGGGACGCGTCCCACAACCTGATGTTCTCAATGGCGCTCCGGTGTCCTCGCAGGTTCTCTTCAGTAAGAGACTCGTTGACGGGATAGACAATCCTTTCCACGGTGTCCAGACCGTAGGCGGCCCGGGTCGCCTCGATATTGCGCTCGATGAAGGGCTGTTCCCGGGCGAACTCGTCGGGATTGACCCGGAACCGTTGGAACAGTGCGGGATAAAGGACACCCGCCAGCAAGAACATGATCAACCATAGGGTGAAAGCCCCCGCCATCAGCCGCAGACCCGCATAGCGGATGCTTATGCCAAACCCCACCGCGGCCAGCAGCGCTATTCCCGCCAGGAACCAGTAAACCGGTATTCGGGCGTTGATGTCAGTGTAAGTTGCCCCGGTAACCACTCCACCGTCGGAAAGTGTCAATTCATAAACGCTAAGAATGTGGTTGAATACCAGGGTGAGCATCAGGCAGATGCCTAGGCCTGCAATCTGCTGAAGTGTACGGGGAGCCAGGACAAAATTCAGTCCCCGAAGAATATAGATGAACCCATAAAGGCCCACTGACATCCCTATTACCGTGATGGTAAGCCAGAAGAACCACCCTTGGATCGCCCGAAGTGCCTGCAGGGTAACGGCGTAAAATGATATGTCCAACCCAAACTGGGGGTCGCTGATCCCAAAGGGCAGTTGGTTCAACAGAAGGATAACCACTTCCCAGTGCTGGGCGGCCCGCGCCCCGAAGGTGAGTCCGCCTACCAGCAGGCAGATGTAAATGAATGTACGCAGCAGCGCCAGGCACAGGCGAAGGAAGTCTACGGGCAGGGGACGGGCTATGGGTCCCATTGCCAGCGGCAGGGCCAAGTAGACGTTGAGCGAAATGAGGGTGGCCGCCAGCAGGCTGGGTATGATGAACAGCGCGGTGCGAATAAGGGTAATGTAGAGGTAAGGCAGGCCGTAGCCCAGGTGATCGTGCCACAGGTACTCGGCGTAGACGCCGATGGAATACCATACCGCCGCGACAACAATTCCGGCTATGACCAGTATCGACGACCAGCGGCGGAAAAGGGCATAAGCACCGGCTGAAATCCCGGGCAGCGGCGGACCCGGCACCGGGTCGGCATCGTTGGCCAGGTCGTGGCTCACCGGTAGCTGCTCTGGACGACGCTATGGGGAATGGGTTGGCTGGTGAGTTGTGAGATCTTTCTCGGCATCATCGGTATTAACTGGCCCTAGCCCACGATGCGGGTGCCGCCCCCTTCGTCTTCCAGGCATTTCAGCAAGGCGCCCGGCTCCCGGCCGTCGACAATATCTGCCACTCGGGCGGATTCCAGGGCGCGTACACAGGCTTCCAGCTTGGGAATCATGCCGCCACGCACGACGTCCGAGTTCAACAGCAGGCTGGCCCGACGGCGGTTCAGGCGCGCCATCACCCGCCCGTTGCCGTCCATAACCCCGGGAACGTCAGTAAGGAAGATGAGATGATCCGCCCCCATGGCGTGGGCCAGTTCCCCAGCCACCGTATCGCCGTTGATGTTCAGTGCTCCGCCGGAGTGTTCCGAGCCGTCCCGTTCCTGCATGGCCAGGGGCGCCAGCATGGGAATGTACCCTCCGCCCAGGACGGCGTTGATGGGTTCGGCATTGACTCGGGTTATTTCTCCCACGTAACCCAGGTCCGGGTTGGCAACCCGGGCTTCCAGGATTCCGGCGTCAATGCCGCTCATCCCCAGCACCCGTGCGCCCAGCCCGTGCATGATACTCACCAGTTCCTTGTTAACCAGGCCCGTCAAAACGGCCACTACTATATCCAGGCTCTCCGCGTCGGTTACCCGTAGCCCGTTGACGAACCGGGGGGCGATGCCCTGCCGCTGCATCCACCGCGAAATAACGGGGCCGCCGCCATGAACTACCACCACGTTGCGTCCCTGGTGCTGCAGCGCCACCAGGTCCTTCAGGCTGGTATCGTTATTTCCCAGGGTGCTGCCCCCGATTTTGACTACTATGGGGGGATTTGATAGCCGGTCGGCCACGCCAACCTCCAGGTAGGATTGCTGGTAATGTCCAGCAAACTTAAGAATCCCCCCAACAATTGTCGCCGGCAACGCTGGGAGGATTTTAACTTCAGCTAAACGGCAGACCGTTTCTGCCATTCCCTAATTCACGGCCAGGGCCGCTCAGGGCAGGCCGGAAAGGAGTCCTACGTAGTGTAGGCGCTGTTGATGATTACATACTCCTCGGTCAAGTCGCAGCCCCAGGCCGTAGCGTCGCCCTCGCCCAGGTTGAGCTGCAGCCGGAAGGTAACCTCGGGCCGTTTCATCAGTGCCACAACCGCGTCTCGGTGGAAGGGGATGGGCTTACCGGCCTCCATTATGCAGACGCCGTTTATGAAGAGGTCAACCTTCTCCTCTTCGGCTGCCGCTCCGCTGCGGCCCAGCGCCATCATCAGACGACCCCAGTTGGGATCGGCTCCATAGACCGCAGACTTGATTAGGCTGGATGTTGCGACCGTCTTGGCCGCTTTGCGGGCGTCCGCCGTGTCGGCAGCACCTGCAACCTCCACTATTATCAAGTGAGTTGCGCCCTCGCCATCCCGGGCTAACTCCCGGGTCAGGTGAGTACATACCTGCCGCAGGGCTTCCACGAATGCCTCGGCGGCCAGGGTGCCCTCGGTTATTTCGTGGTTGTGGGCGGCGCCGTTGGCCATCACCAGGACTGTGTCGTTGGTGCTGCTGTCGCCGTCCACCGTCAGCATGTTGTAAGTTTCGTCGGCGACCTGGCTCAGGGCCCTTTGCAGGAAGCCCCGCTCCACGGCGGCGTCGGTGGTCAGGAAGGAGAGCATAGTGGCCATGTTGGGGTGGATCATTCCGGAGCCCTTGGCGATACCTCCCAGCCGGACTAGGTGTTCGTCGATTTCAAAGGAAACTGCCACTTCCTTGGGACGGGTATCGGTGGTCATAATGGCCCGGGCCATATCGCTTCCACCGGCGCCCCGCAGTTCGATCTGCTCCACGCCGTCTCGAATCAGCGCCATCGGTAGTTCAACACCGATGACGCCGGTGCTGCAGACAAGGACTTCCTCCGGCCTGACCCCGGTCTTGCCGGCGGCTATGCCTGTCATTTCGACGGCGTCGATATAACCCTGTTCGCCCACGCAAGTGTTGGCTATTCCGGCGTTGACAATCAGGCCGCGCAGGGGAATTCCCTGGGCCAGGCGCTCCCGATTAACGGTAACAGTCGCAGACCTGATGGCGCTTGTGGTGAAGACGCCGGCGGTATTGCAAGGGGTCTCGGAAAACAGGATTCCCAGGTCCAGCTTGTCCTCGGCAAAGGTCTTCAGGCCAGCGTACGTGGCTCCGGCCATGAAGCCCTGCGGGGTAGTTATCGTCCCACCGTCAACAAACTCAATTGCACCGGCCATGCAAGGCTCCCCCTTACTGAAGTCGTAGCTTTCAACAGGCGAAAAGTATAACACAGAGACCAATGGTGGGACAGGCGGCAGATATGCTCAGGAGCGCCCCTGGCCGGCGGTCTTTGTCGGCTTGAGCCTGGACTCACGGGCGCGAGGCATGGCCCTGTGCCTGACTGTTGCAGGGTTCTTGAACAGCGTCGTCGCCCGGTGTGCACCAGCAGTACCGCCGACATTCCTCGCTGGACACAGTTCACTCCACTTCGGCCTTTTTTAACCTTAGTGAGTTGCTGACCACTGTTACCGAGCTGAAGGCCATTGCCAGGGCTGCCAGGATAGGGTTAAGGAAGCCTTGATCGCCGAAAAAGAACTGCAGGCCTGCGGGTACGCCGCCAAGGGCCGCAAACACTGGGTACAAGACCCCCGCCGCCACCGGAATCAGCATTACGTTGTAGAAGAAGGCCCAGAACAGGTTCTGTTTGATGGCCCGCATGGTCTGGCGGCTCAGGCGCAGTGCAGTTATGACACTGCCCACGTCGTTGCCCATAAGGGTGATGTCCGCCGACTCCATGGCTACGTCGGTGCCTGCGCCCATGGCCAAACCCACGTCGGCTTGAACCAGGGCCGGGGCGTCATTGATGCCGTCACCAACCATGGCTACCACCCTGCCCTCCGATTGCAGGCGCCGGACGATCTCTACCTTGTCCCGGGGCAGTGTTTCCGCCTCCACCCGGGCAATGCCCAGGCTTTCGCCAACGTGATGAGCCGTCTGCCGACTGTCGCCGGTCAGCATCACTACCTCCAGGCCCATTTCCCGCAGATGTGCCACCGATTCTCGGGAGTCGGCTTTGGGCGAATCGGCCAGTCCTATGGTCCCCAGGACGATTCCGTCTTCGGCCACTACAACAGGGGTCTTACCCTCCTGGGATAGCCGGTCCAGTGTTTGCGACAATCCAGTCAGATCTATGCCCTTCTCCGTGAGCAATGCCGGATTGCCCAGCAGGACCGTGCGCCCATTGACCCGGCCGGTAACACCCTGCCCCGGCAATGCCTCGAAGTCCGTCGCCACCGGCGGTTCAATTCCCCGGCGCTCCGCCTCCTGGACAATAGCCAAAGCCAGGGGGTGCTCGGACCCGTACTCAATACCGGCCGCCAGCAGCAACATCCTGGATTCCGACTCTCCATCGCCCGATGGGACTACGTCCGTCACCACCGGCTTTCCCTCGGTCAGGGTGCCCGTTTTATCCAGGACGACCGTGTCAACCCGGTGGGCAGTTTCAAGAGCCTGAGCGCTGCGAATGAGAATGCCCCGCTCCGCCCCCTTTCCCGTGCCAACGATTATGGCGGTGGGCGTGGCCAGCCCCAGGGCGCAGGGACAGGCGATAATCAGCACGGCCACCAGGGTAAGGATTGCGTAGGTCAGCGCCGGCGCGGGCCCCAGGACCAGCCAGAACAGAAAAGCCGCCACGGCCACGGCGCCCACGGCCGGCACAAAAACGGAGGCCACCCGGTCGGCCAGACGCTGTATGGGGGCACGGCTGCCCTGGGCCTCCCCCACCAGTCGGATTATCTGGGCCAGAGCCGTATCCCTGCCAACGCTGGTAACTCGGAACTGGAAGTAGCCGGTGCGGTTAAGGGTGGCGCCGTACACGGCCGCCCCTGGCGCTTTGTCCACCGGCATACTCTCGCCGGTTAACATGGACTCGTCGATAGTTGAACTACCCTCTATGATGCTTCCGTCGGTGGGCACCCGCTCCCCTGGGCGGACTGCCACCAGGTCGTCCAGCTCCAGTTCTTCTACCGGTATTTCAACCTCCTGACCATGTCGGATAACTCTTGCGGTGTTGGGCTGCAACCCAATCAGCCGGCGAATGGCCTCCGATGTCCTGCCCCTGGCACGGGCCTCAAGGAATCGCCCCAGCAGGATTAGGCCGATGATCAATGCCGCCGTATCAAAATAAACGGCGAAGCCGATGCCTCTTGCCGAGAGCCAGTCCGGGGCCAGGGCGGCAATTACCGTTATCACGGCGCTGTAACCGTAGGCTACCGACGATCCCAGGGCCACCAATGTATGCATGTTGGCGGTGCCGTGCCGTAGGGATGGTATTCCGGAAGTGTAAAAGGGCCAGCCAGCCCAGAACTGGACGGGTGTAGCCAATAACCACAAAACCCATGGCCATACCGCCAATTGGCCCACCTGCAAACTGTTCAGGTAAGGTACCCAGGGGAAGAAGTGCATGGTTCCCAGGAGCAGAACAATACCCACCGCCACGGCGAAGGAGCAGCGGTTCCGGAAGTAGCGTATCTCCCCGGTGCGTGCCAGGCGCTCCAGTTCGCCCGCGGAGTCACGTTCATCCCCCTCGATTCCCTCCAACCGGTAGCCGCTGTCTTCCAGGGCCTCCCGGAAATCGGATAGTCCAGCCAGGCTGGATACGTAGGTGACCCTGGCCCGCTCTGTTGCCAGGTTGACTGTGGCGTCCATGACCCCCGGTACCTCTCGCAGGGCATGTTCCACATGCATAATGCAGGCGGCGCAGGTCATTCCGCCCACGTTGAGGGTTACTTCTGAAGTATCGATTTCGTAACCTGCATCCATAATTGAATGGCGCAGCGCATCCAGCGGTACCGGCCCATGCTCAAGCGACACCGCCGCCTTTTCCGTTGCCAGGTTGACGGTGACCGCCAGCACGCCCTGAGTTTCTTTAAGGGCGTGCTCCACATGCATTACGCAAGCGGCGCAGGTCATTCCATTAATGGGTAACGAAATGTCTAGCTTATTGCCGGTTTCGTCTGGCAACACTGGCCTCGCTGAAATGAATGGCGGAATAGATAACTACTGAGCTATGAGCTGGCTTCCAGTTTGCTGCGGCTATTATAAAGGATTTGCAGTCCCACTCGTTGAATAGGAGCTGGAGGAGGGAGACCGGCGCGGCTGGCAGGAAATAGGCCAAGGGCTCTATTGCTGGGACAAAGAGAACGCCCCCCGGACTTGCCGGGGGACTGGAATTTGCGGGGTACGGGCTGGGCGGAGAAGAAGCCACGTACGCTAGTCGTAGCTGAAGTACCGTACTCCCGCAAAGGGCATGGAAAACTTCCAGGCAGGGGCAACGGGAGGGATCTCCCGATCCTGTTCCTCATCGATTACGGCGGCTTCCATGATTTCTGCCACCTGCCGGGTTACCTTGTCGTCCAATTTCCGGTTGATTTCCTCAGTTTCCTGTTGCAGTCCGATAGTTACCATGGTGTCACCTCCTTTTCAACGAACTGTGCCTTCCTGCCTGTCTTTCTTGTTTATTTATGCTGCTCAGGATTGCCCGACTACGCTACATAACGCCGCTGCCGTACCTCTCGTTCAGAGCCTCGGCCTGATTGCGGACGGAACGCTGCTGCTCGGTCATTTCTGGTCCCGTCAACCAGTCAAAGACCGTATCCAGGTCTCGCGTCACACGGCTGAATGGCTTATCGTGGGGATGATTGTGCTCAATGTCATGGCTAAGATGGAAGTGTATGTGCATTTTTGACCTCCGGTGACCAATTGCCTTACATCAGCTATGCTACACTATGATATGAATCGTGTCAAGTCTGGTTATGCTGAATATACCAAAGTGATTATTTTCACTAACATCAACTGTGAAAAGATTCACTATGTCAACATTTGCCCGGATTCCCTTCCAAGATATGGGTCTATCTCCGGATTTCGACCACACATACCAACCTGAAATAATATTTCTTCGCTGAGCCGAGGGAATGGTTTATCCTGGAGCCTGAAGGGAATGAAAAGCATCTAGCCGGTAATTCCTGAGCTCTTGTTTCCGGCGGCTTCGGCCCTGATCAGCTTGCGCTGGGTGCGTTCCCGCTCAGTCATTGCAGGGCCGGCAACCCAGGCGTGGGCTACCAGAATTCCCTGGGCAATGTGTTCCAGCCAACTGCCTGACGCGGCATTATTGGTGGTGTTCTCCTGTTTATCCATCGTATATCCTCCTGTTTCGGTCAAGGCTGGTCGCTCTCTCAATCCATAGTGTTAAGACGGTGCATTTACCTTGGCCCCTGTAATCCATAAATTACTGTGGATTTATGACTATGGAGTTAATTATAAAGAAACTTAGGTAGGCCGTCAACTATTAGTGGTTCCTTCAATTCGCGAAGCACGGCGATTCTCGCTCTCTTGCAATGGCAGTCCAATAAAGCAAACCGCATAGTCTGTTGGGTGAATGTGGTGTTAGCTCCCTCTGGCGGCAAACGGCAGTCGTGCCCTGGGAAGACGAGAAAGTCCCCGCCATTTCGGCGGGGACCGGTCTCTTGTTAGAGAACGCCTATGTACGGGGTCGACTAGCTGACTATACTGGTGCTCTCCAGCTCCATTTCGAGAATGTGAGCTTTGGCAACTTCCTGCTCCAGGCGCTGCTGCTCGCTCATGCCGGGGCCGGACACCCAGGCATAGCCGATCAGGATACTCTGGGCAATGCGCTCCAGGATGTTAGTCGAACCGGTTTCGTTGGTGCTGTCTTTCTGTTCAATCATGTTCCATTCTCCTCTGGTTTGTGAGTATGTTTAATTACTGCAGGTGCAGGGCGCTGGTGTCATATTTAAGGCACTGCGCCTCGGCCATGGCGCGTTCATTGCGCTCCCGCTCAGGCATGGCCGGACCGGTCAGCCGGTCCAGGGCCGCCGACAGGTCGTGGGCTACTCGGCTGAGCAGCCCTGCGCTGTTCTGTTCTGCGTGCATTGAAGCGTTAGACTTCATGATCCCCTCCAGGAACCGTCAATATTGCAATACTGACTGGTTATTAATATCTATAGAGATGATATTATAGCCATAGTATTTTGTCAACCAATAAACAACGCAATTTTGTATGTGTTTTTGGAATGTCTCTTTAGTTTTCTGCAATTCCTCCCTGCCCAGGAAGGAGACCAGGCTCGGGCACGTGAATTTGGCGCCTGTGAGCTCGTTGGGTTCCCGAACACAGAAGAGGGGCGAGCAAAATGCCCGCCCCTCTAAACGGTTCAATTTGTGGCAGCAGCGCCGGGCTGAAACAGCTTCAAGCAAGAGCTTGCCAGTCGCCCAGGTCGGTTAGAGCCTCACGGAACCGGACTATGGCATCAATGTGCTGTTCCACTCCCTCCAGGCCGCCGCGCCGGGCCTCTACTGTGATGCTGACGGCTCCCAGTTCCTGCCAACCTTTGGCTTCATCAACCCAGTTCTCGGGCTGCTTGCCGTCGATGCGGATACGTCCCTCGATGCCCACTGCCGACTCATCTCGCCCAGACGCCCGCACGTACTCCCTGAGGGTTGCGATGGCCTGCCGCCCCGGTTCCTGAGGATCGAAATTCGGGAACCAGCCATCGGATATGGTGGCGATACGGCGCAGAACCGGCTCCGGCGGCAGTGGACTGGCGCTGCTTCCTGCTCCCAGCCATACCGGTATGGGCCGCTGCACCGGCAGGGGGTTGATCCCCGCGTTATCCACCCGGTGCCACTGACCGTGAAAGTCCACCACCTCCTTGGTCCACAGTTCCCGCATCAGGGCAATCTGCTCCTCGCTGCGACGACCCCGGTCCCGAAAGTTGCGGTTGAGAGCCTCGTACTCCACATGGTTCCAGCCCACTCCGATGCCCAGGCGCAGGCGGCCGTTGCTGAGCACGTCCACCGCCGCCGCCTGCTTGGCCACCAGGGCCGTCGCCCGCTGGGGCAGTATAAGTATGCCCGTGGTGAGCCCGATGCGCTGGGTAATGGCGGCCAGGTAGCCCATGGTGGTGAACGACTCGTGGATTATGGCCTGGTGAGTATAGTAGCCGCCCGCCACGTGGGCATGGTGGTCCGAGCTTGCCCCCAGGACATGGTCGGCTATGAACAGGTGGGAATAGCCCAGCTGCTCGGCCGCCTGGGCATACTCCCGAATGGCCCCAGGGTCGGACCCAATCTCTGTTTGAGGAAAGATAGCGCCGATTTGCATAAGGTGTTAGCTCCTTGAGCAGACTGTTGGTGCACTAAGCCGCCGCCTCGGACGGAGATCCATTCCTGATCAGCGCCGCCGGTACTCGTCTCCGCAGTCCCCTATATATTCCAGCAAGTCGCGGCCCTTGCCCGTGACTGCCTCTATTGCCGCCACGTCGTCCGAATTCAGGGACAGGTCAAACACCCGGGCGTTGTCCTCACGGTGGTGGCTGATGCCCAGGCGGGCGCCGGCTATCACACCTGCCACTGCCGGTTGGTCCAGGATATACCGCGACGCCACGTTGGCAATGCTGGCGCCATGGTTGTCGGCGATGGCCTTCAGGCAGGCCAGTAACTCCTGAAATAGCGTCCAGCCGCCCCAGGCGTTGATCATTTGCTTGTACTTGTTGAGGCTGGCCGTGTCCAGGGCCAAGCCCGTGGGTTCGGGAGTGCCCAGGTACCGCTCGGAAAGCAGACCGCCGCAGAAAGTGCCATAGGTCAGCAGGTGAATCCCATTTTCCTGGCAGTAGGGTGCCATCATGCGGGTGGGGCGCAGGTCCACCAGTGAATACTGTACCTGGTTGGAAGCAACCTTAATTCCGTTGTCGACTATAATCTTCAGGTGTTCGGTATCGAAATTTGTCAGTGCGACGTGGCGTATCTTGCCCGCGTCCCGCAGGTCGGACAGATGTCCCAGGGCTTCCAGGTAGCGGTCGTCACCGTATTCCCACCAGTGAAACTGGAGCAGGTCCAGGCAGTCCACTACCATGCGCCTCAGGGATATGTCCACGTTGTTTTCCACTATCTGCCGAGTCATGGGTCCCGGCTGGGGCACCCACTTGGTGAAGGCCTGGACACCGACCACTGTATCCTCGCCCCTTTCAGCGGCCAGGCGGCGGCGGAACTCGCCAATCAAGTCCTCGGCCGGACCGTAGTGGTCCGCCAGGTCCCAGGTGGTGAAGCCTGCGTCGTGGTATTCAATCATGCTGGCCAGGGCTGCGGTGGGGTCTATTCGCCCGTGGGCTCCGGAAACCTGCCACAGGCCGTTAAGCAGACGGCAGATATTCAGGTCGTCGGTAAAGGCAAAGGCGCCCCCGGTAATGCTCATCTCTGTGAACCTCCCTGGCCTCTGTCGGGCTATGGTTTACACCATTATATAACGGGAGATTCTTCCATTTATCTACAGCTGGTCTTGAATGTTGATAGGAGGGGTGCATCGCATTTACCCCTGCCCGTGCCTTCTTATGGTTAAGAGGGGCAAATCTGGATAAGGATTCAAGGTCCACTCCTTTCTCTCAAGTATGGTAAATTACTTCAAAACAAGTCACAGTGTCTCTGCAACAACGATCTCTGACGTTCTCACCCGCACCGAATTCCGGCTGAGGAGGAAGCCACCATGTCAACTTCTAACGGTAAAATACGCCTGGGCATTATCGGCGCCAACATTCACCTGGGTTGGGCGCCGCGTTCTCACCTGCCGGCTGTGGTCGCCAGTCCCGAGTTTGAACTCACCGCAGTCTGCACTACCCGGATGGAAAGCGCCGAGGAATCGGCCAGGACCTTCGGAGCCAGGATGGCCTTCGACAACTACCAGGACCTGATTGACCACCCGGACATTGACGCCGTGGCAGTGGTGCTAAGGGTGCCCTCCCATTACGAACCGACGATGGCTGCTCTGAACGCCGGCAAGCACGTCTATACCGAGTGGCCTCTGGGGCAGACCACTGCCCAGGCCCAGGAAATGGCAGACTTGGCCAGGGAGAAGGGAGTCCGCAACCTGGTGGGCTTGCAAGCCCGGGAAGCGCCTACCATCAAGTACATGAAGGAATTGGTGGAACAGGGATACGTGGGCGACGTACTATCATGTCACCTGAGCCTGGTCCGGGGCGGCTCTCAGGAACGGCACTCCACCCGAACCTGGCAGCGGGACAACGAACTAGGCGCCCACACGTTAACCATAGCCTGTGGCCACAGTATCGACGCCTTGCGATTCGTGGTGGGCGACTTCAGCCACGTCTCCGGCGTAGTCTCCACCCAGACCAAGGAATGGTACGAGACCGATACCGACAAGCATCTGCCTGTAACCTCTCCCGATAACGTCCTGGTCAGCGGCAGGCTGAGGGACGGGGGTGTAACCTCCGTGCACGTTGCCAGCAATCCTTGGGCTGGCAGCGGGCTGCGCATGGAGGTTTACGGCAGCAAGGGTACGCTGGTGGGAACATCGGAAGACTCGCCCCAACTGCGGGAAATGGAGTTGAGCGGCGTCCAGGGCCCCGGAGAACTGCAACCCATGGAGGTTCCCGTCCGTTTCGTTAATGTACTGGAGAGCATGCCGAAGGGGGAGGCCTACAATGTGGGGCAGATGTACTACCAGTTCGGCCAGGCCATCCGTTCGGGCCAGGACTGCCAGCCCGACTTTGCCACCGCCGTCAACCTCCACCACCTGGTTGACGCAATAAGACAGGCTTCGAATGAAGGACGGGAGGCGACGGTATAGTAGCAACCAGACAAGGGGCGGCACAGGTTCCGGGATGATTGTAGAAGTTCCGCCGCCCCTCGTGAGAGTGGGCTAGGGTGAGGCAATGGTTTCAAACGGGGAGGAACCTCACTTCATCCGGGCATTCCCATATCAAATGCAAAGAGACATTTGGCAGGACTTAGCAATCGCCCAGCAACGAATGGGGAAAACTGTTCCGGCGCCGCAAAAGCGAGGCTATAATCTCATCTGCGGCTGACCCGATCCATGAATTTGATGGAGGATTGAGCATGGTTTATGACTTCCGGCAATATACGTTCAGGCCCGGCGCCATACCCGATTACATGAAGGCAGTGGAGGAGCTATCCATTCCCATCCGTGCCAAGTACGGGGTAAAGCTGGCCGGCTGGTACTACAGCGAGGTAGGCGAACTGAACCAGGTTGTCCACATCTGGGCGTACCGGGACTATGCGCACATGGACGAGGCCAAGGCTCAGGTGGCCCGGGACCCGGACTGGACGGGGAAATACCTGCCGGCGGTGCGGGGTCTGATAGTCAACCAGAAGACGTGGTTGATGCTCTCTCCGGACTTCGCTCCCCAGCCTGCATAGCAGAGAAACATTCTTGCAAGGTTAACCGGAACGACCAAAGGAGCACGCCTTCCCAACAGGTATTGGGAAGGCGTGCCCTTGAGCTTCTACAAATCTCAGAATAAGCAGGATACCCAGGGGTTGAGGTGAGGAAATGGGATGGGGCAGAACAAGCTGGCGGGAGAAAATCGTCTTCCTGCGTCGTCGATCCTCGGCTATACTGGCGCCCTTCATCCTCTTGACTGTGATGGCAACGGCCTGTAACTCCGTTCCTGGCGCACCCGACCTGCCCGACGTTGAGCTGCCAGCTATCCCCAGTGACAACTTTGGAGGCAGCAACTCCACTCCTCAGCGACCTGCCCCCACCGATCCCACCCCTGCGGATTATCCCAACCCAACCTCCACCATCAGTCTCGCCACTCCGGATGCCATGCCTGGGGGAGGCTCGATCCTGGTACCAAGGCTGGAGATAGCGGAAATTCCCACTGATCTACCCGAGTATTCCCGTTCAGGCTGGAAGCATTGGAACGATACCGACAAAGACTGCCAGAACACCCGGGCCGAGGTGCTCATTGAAGAATCCGCAGTACCGCCCACCTTCAAGAACGAGGAACGCTGCCTGGTAATTTCTGGATTGTGGGAGGGCCCCTACACCGGCCAGAGCTTCACGGAAGCCAGCGATGTGGACATCGACCACCTGGTCCCCCTGAAAAACGCTCACCTGTCGGGCGGCTGGCAGTGGGATGACGACCGCCGGGAGGACTACGCCAACAGCATGACCACCGATTATCACCTGATAGCGGTCGAAAAATATGCCAACCGGGCCAAGGGCGCCAGGGGCCCCGAGGAATGGCGGCCTCCCGACACTTCCTACCATTGTGAATACGCCTATTACTGGATTGCGGTCAAGGCGGAGTGGGGATTGACGGCCACTAACGCAGAATGGTCAGCGCTGGAGAAAATGCTCTCCGAATGCACTTTACCCGTGGAGATTGTGAAGAATGAGGAAGCAGGCACGGTGCACCCGGACTTGGCCTGGTTCCGCGAGCAGTTGGGCCTGTCAACAATTGTTGGCGGAAACTCCGCCACCCTCGTGGCTACCCCAACACCGGAACCCTTCTCCGGTTCCCTGGTCATAACCGAAATATTGCCGGACCCGTCCGCCGTCAGGGACGCGGCTGGCGAGTGGTTCGAGGTACATAATCCAGACCCGGATAGTACGGTAAATCTTCAAGGCTGGGCCATTCGGAAAGGGGCTGAAGATGGCCTCCGCATTTCGGATAAGGTTAAAATTCCACCTCTGGGCTACGTGGTTCTGGCCCGTAATGGGAACAGGTCCACCAACGGCGGCATTTCAGTGGGCTATGAGTACCAGGGAATCAGCCTGACCAATGACGGGGACATCGTCGAACTGGTTGCTCCCTCAGGGCGAATTGTTGACCGCGTTGAGTATGGAGAAGACCTGGTGTTCCCAGGGGCGGCAACTTCCCTGGACCCGGGTGCGACCGACGCTGGCGCCAACGACGATCCAGCCAACTGGTGCCGGGCAACATCTGCCCTGCCCAACGGCGATTTCGGAACTCCAGGGGCGGCCAACGATTCCTGCCCATGATGCCACATAACCCGGAATGTCGGCGCAGCCAGGGTGATTAGTTGAAGGCCGGCCAGCGGCCAAGCGGCAGGATTTTCCCCACGGCACTATTCGGCTATAGTCTCTCCCGTGCGGGTTTCGCGGGTCCCCGCCGGACTCTCGGCTGCTGTGGTGCCTGGCTCCTTGTCCCCCACCTTCTCTTCCCTCACTATACTGACGCCTTTCAGCCAGCATATCGTTGCGGCCCCAAGGGCCGCTCCGGTGATGGGACCTACCCAGTAGGCCCAGTGGCCGTACCATTCCCACCCCACCAGCGCCGGGGCCAGGGACCGGGCCGGGTTCATGGAAGCCCCGGAAATGGGCCCCGCGAATATCGCTTCCAGACCCACCGTTCCTCCGATCGCCAGGGCCGTCACCGGACCGGCGATTCGGGGTTCCAGGCTTAAAGACATAATTATGGCCATGAGTATGAAGGTGAGGATGACTTCCAGCGCCAGGGACTGCTCGACGCTGCCTGCCGGAAGGGTAGCTCCCATATTGGCCGTAGGGCCGAGAAGGTAGTAGAGGGTGAGGCTGGCCAGTATGCCGCCGACCAGCTGGGCCGGTACATAGCAGGCCGCTACGGTCCAGCGCAGTCGTCGGGTCAGGGCGAAGGCCAGGGTTACCGCCGGGTTGATGTGAGCGCCGGAAATGGAACCAAAAGTGAAGATCATCGCCGCCACAATGAGACCGAAGGTAATTCCAATGCCCAGGTGGGTAACCTTGCCACCGGACAGGCTGTCGATCATTATGGCGCCGGTACCGGCAAATACCATGCCATAGGTACCGAGCAGTTCTGCGGCCGCTCGTTTCAGCAACAACTTTCCTGAAAGTCTCCCTGGTTTCGAGACCAGCATCTCATCGGTCTCCCGTACGAAACACTGCGCAACTATACAGAAAGTTCTTCATTCTTGCATCAGCATACGGTTAAATCGGGTTTAACGCTGAGTTAAGTGGGAGCTTGAATGCCAAACATGCTTTCTTCGGCCCACCTCTTCCAATGTCTGCTCTAGGATCGTTCTCTCCTCCGGCTACCAAGGTAAAATGAAGTGACCAAACTGTATATGGTATGAGACGAGGCGGTTTAACCAATAATTAACCCGACCTTAAACGTCACTTAATTGCAACCTAATTGCCCATTGAGGGTTCGGGAATAGGCTATTCGCGGTTAGTTGGCAGCAAACGATTGCCGGGGAACCCTCCGGCGCCCATGCTGCCATTGCTGCTGTTTCCCTTCCATCCAATGCTGAGATTTGGTAAACAGTCTGTCAACAAACCTTGATGCGACACAGACCTGCATAAAGAACCACCACTTCCAACAGGAGGAAAGATGTCAACAAGGAAAGCCTGGCGCATGAATGTAAAGGGTTGGACTATTCTTCTCATTTTCGGGGCTATTGCAATTCCCATGGTTTTGGTTGCCTGCGGTGGTTCGTCTTCCACCGAAGAGACCGGCAGCGGTTCCTCGGGTTCTGGCGGGGCCGGGGGCTCTGCCGCTCCCAGTGCTGGCGGCAGCGAGTCCATGCCCGTGGCCGTGGATGCCGGTCAATACTCCAGCCTCAAGGGTGACATAGAAATTGACGGTTCCAGCACGGTCTTCCCCATCACCGAGGCGGTAGCCGAGGAGTTCGGCATACTCTCCGAAGGCAATGTTCGCATAACGGTGGGTGTGTCCGGCACGGGCGGCGGCTTCAAGAAGTTCTGCAACGGCGAGATCCAGATCTCCGATGCCTCCCGGCCGATCAAGGCCAGCGAGGTCCAGCTTTGTTCTGAAACCGGTATTGAGTACATCGAGATTCCCGTAGCCATTGACGGCCTCACCGTCATCGTCAACACGGGCAACACCTGGACCCAGTGCATGACCGTGGACGAACTCCGCACCATGTGGGCCCCGGAGTCTGAGGACGTGGTTACCCGGTGGGACCAGGTCCGCCCGGGTTGGCCTTCAGACAAGATGGAAATGTACGCGCCAGGCGTTGATTCCGGCACCTTCGACTATTTTACCGAGACGGTTAACGGCGAAGGCGGCGCTTCCCGTGGAGACTTCACCGCCAGCGAGGACGACAACCTCATCATTCAGGGTGTGTCCGGTGGGAAAAACGGCGTTGGCTACCTGGGCTATAGTTATTACGGGGAGAATGCCGGGAAGCTGAAGGCGGTGGAGATTGACGGCGGCAGCGGCTGCATAGCCCCGACGGACGAAGCCATCAACAACGGCGCGTACACCCCGTTGTCCCGGCCGCTGTTTATCTACGTGCGAAAGGACGCGGCCAGTACGCCTCACATCGCCGAGTTCATCCGGTACTTCCTGGGGAAGGAAGGGCAGGCCCTGGCGGCGGAAGTAGGCTACATACCCTACCCCCAGGCCGTGTACGATCTCGCGCTGGCCAGGTTTGAGAACGGGACCACCGGTACCGTGTTCGGGGGTGAGAACCCCATGCGTGGCCCCGTAGAGCAAGTCCTGGCTGACTCCCAGTAGTCCCTGGCAGCAAGACAGCCGGCCTGTCCCCAATCCCTCAACAGGCGGCTGCGATAGAAACCCTGGCGAGAAATGGAGGTGGCGTTACAGGACCCGCCTCCATTCTTACCTTCGCTTTGTGTACTTTCGGGTTATTCCCTGGACGAAAGAAAAGGCCCCGGAAATCTCCGGGGCCCTGCAGTCTTGAGTAGTTGTATCGTCGAACTTAGCAGCCTACAACTGGCCGCCGCCGAAGATGGCGTGCTGCTTGTGGTAGACCTGCAGCCGTTGGCGGGGGCATTCCAGCACGTAGATGCGGCCCTCGTCGTCCACCTCAACGGAGATGGGACCGTGGAAAAGCTTTTCCCGATCGTGCAGGTTGTGGGCCATTTCTCGTCCCTTGACGATAGTGGCGTCCAGCATCACGCGCTGCCGTCCCCAGGTTGACAGGGTGGCCTCGCCCAGCAGCTTGGTCATGAAGTTGCCCTCGGCGTCGAACACCTGCAAGCGGTCATTCTTGAAATCGGCCACGTAGATGATGCCGTCCTTGTCCACCGCCATCTTGGTGGGGCGGTTTAGCTGGCCGTCACCATCCCCGGTGGAGCCAAACTTCATTAGGAACTGGCCATCGGGAGTGAACTTCTGGATGCGGTCGTTGCGCCAGTCGGCCACCCAGACGTTCCCGGAGTAGTCAATCTCGATGCCCCAGGGGAAGCTGAACTGCCCGTCGCCGTTGCCCTCGCTGCCCCACTGGAACTTGAACTCTCCCTTGCCGGTATAGACCTGGACCCGGTGGTTGTAGCTGTCTACCAGGTAGACGTCGTCGTTGGCGTCACAGGCCAGACCCGAAGGCTTGTTGAACTCGCCCTCGCCGCTTCCCTGCCTGCCCCAGGTGCCCGTGCATTCCCCATCCTTGTCAAAAACGGTTATGCGCTGCAGCCACTCGTCGGCTACGAAGGTGTTGCCCTTGCCGTCCACGGTAAGGGCGGTGGGCCACATAAAGGTGCCTGCCGGGGCGTTCTCATCAGCTTCTTCGGGGGGAATCTTCTGCCCGAATTCTTGCAACAGCTGTTCGTCCACGGTAAATACCGTCACCCGCTTGCAGGGGAAGAAGGCCGGAGTCTCGGAACCGCGGCTGATGACTGACAACTGGTTCTTGCCGCTGACGGCGATATCAACCGGATAGAAGAAGCCCGAGCCACTGCGGTTTTCCTGTCGCCCGATGGTATGGCTGTACTCGAAAGTGATGGGAGCAATCTCTGTAGTAACCATCTCTCCTCACTGATAGTGTCATTTACAAATAAAGGCTGGCAGCCTACCGCCGCCAGCCTTTGATGCTAATGCCTTTCCCTTACTTGATGAAGTCGAACTTCTCGAAGTTGCCGTTGAGGATCGGCTGGGCATCCAGGCCCATCCAGTCTTCCAGCAGGGTGGCGTAGGTGCTGCGGAAGTCATTGTTCCACCGCAGGTCGCCCTCGTCCAGCTTGTCGGGCTCCAGGGACGGGTACTCGCCGTAGAGGCCGCCCTTGACCGCGTCGCCGATTATGAAAGCCACTCCGCCGGAACCGTGGTCGGTGCCCGAGCCGTTTTCCTTGACCCGGCGGCCGAACTCGGTGAAGACCACCATCACTATTTCCTCGTTGGCGTTGTGCTCTACCATGTCCTGGTAGAAATCGCCGATGGCGGTGGTGACGTCGCCCCACAGCCTGGGCAGGGTGATGTGCTGGTTGGCATGGGTGTCGAAGGTGCCGGGGTTCACGCCGGTGTACAGCACCCGGGTGCCGAACCCGGCGGTGTGCACCTGGGCAATGTTCTTTAGCCACTGGGCGAAGGGACTGCCGCCGTACTCAATGCTGGAGGAGTACATGTCCGGGGCGGTCTTCAGGATGTCAGCACCCCTCAGGGCGTCCAGACCGGTCTGGGACAGGTAGTCGTTTACCGCGCCGGAACCGATCATGGGGGAGTACATGCGCCCGAAGATGTCCAGGGCGTCCATGCGCTCTTCCTCGCCATCGATGCCGGTCAGCACACCGTAACTGGCCAGGTCTCCTACCGAGGCAACTGATACGCCGGGGGCTGCCAGGGCCCGGGGCAAACCGCGACCGAAGTTGACGGCGGTCAGAATGTTTTCCTTGTTGGGGTCCAGATCCCGGATGGCCTTGCCCAGCCAGCCGTCAGTAACCATCTTGTCGGGTTCGGCGGTGTGCCAGATGTCCAGGGAGCGGAAGTGGGACCGGATGGGGTTGGGATAGCCGATGCCCTGCATCACGGCGACCTTGCCCTGGTCATAGAGTTCCTTGAGAGGACCCATGCCGGGATTGAAGCCTACGTAGTCGTCGACGGCGTGGACGTCGTCAGCGGAAAGCCGCAAGACGTCGCGATAGTCCTGATAGTGAGGGTCGCCGTAGGGTACGAAGGTGTTCAGCGCATCGTAGGCGCCGGTCATTTGAAGTATTACCAATACCGGATCTTTCTTGGTGGAGGTCATCTTCTTCTCCTTGTTGGATCTCTTTTCGGGTTCCTGTTCCAAGGGGTCGGGCCAACCGAAAGTCCGGTTAGGCGTAGAGATACTCCTTGGTCGCCACGATCATCTGCAGCATCTGCGCTACCTGCCCGGCAAACTCCGGGTTGCCGGTAGGCAGGTCGCCGCTCTTATCAGCGTGGTTAATCAGCATCTGGCGAGTCTCAGGCTCCAGTTCGTAGCAGCCCAGCAACCGCAGGCAACCGTCCACCAGGTTCACCGGGGACATCACCGGCCCTTCCGACTGGAGCTTTTGGACCAGGTCCTGGATTCCGGGCTGAGTCAAGTCGCCCACATAGTCGGCGGTAAAGTTGATCCGACGCACCAGGGTGCCGCCGTCGATCCACTCCTTGCCGGTATGCCAGCCCTCCACGCTGGGAGGATTGAGAATTTCCTGGCCCATGTGCTTCATCTCGTCGAAAATTATCTCGAAGCCGGGCTTGGGCGTCGTCCAGTCTCCCGCCAGGCGGATAGTGCTGACTATTGATTCGATGGGACCCTTGATGCGCTGAAAGCGGGCCTCTTTGAAAGCGTCCGAGTTGAACAGGGCCCGAAGCATGGCCTTGAGGTCGTATCCGGAGCTGAAGTACACGTCCTCCAGCATCTTGATGGTGTCCATATCCCGCGGGGGAGTTTCCATCCAGGAGGGAACCCCTCCCTCATCGGCCACGAAGTAACTGTACATGTGGCGGGAGATGAATCGGGCGGTAGCCGGCTGTTTCACGATGATGTCGATTACATCTTCGCCGTTGAAGTTGCCCGTTTCACCCAGGAAGGTCTTCATGCCTTCGTCGTGATCGGAAGGATTGTAGACGAACTGTGAGGGGTACCGGCCGTAGGGCTGGCCTGGAATATTGTTGCCAATAGTCCAGCCGGTGAAGGCCCGGGCGCACTCCTTGACGTCGTCTTCGGTGTAATTGAACTGGCCGTCCATGCCTACGCCCATGGAGAAAAGCTCCAGCAGTTCACGGCCATAGTTCTCATTAATGTTGTCCTTGTGGCTGAGACAGTTGTCCAGGAAGTAGATCATGGCCGGGTCCCTGGAAATTTCCATCAGCAGGTCCCGGAAATTGCCCATGCCATTCTTCCGGAGCATATCCAGTTCGGCCTGAGAGGTAACGTAGCTCTGGGTCTTGCTGTCGGCGGTACAGAGAATACCGTGCCAGAACAGCATCATCTTCTCTTCCAACTGGTTCCTGGAGTTGATCATCCGCCACATGACGTATTCGGGAACGGCGCGAATGAAGTGGTTCCATTCCAGGAAGCTGCGCTCGGCCAGGTCCAGGTTCATGCCATGGGACTCATCGGTGGGGTTGAGCAGTTCCTCCACCGTAGCCTCGTATCCCCTGTCGGCGCGCTCTACGATTTCGTCGTACTGGGCGCCAAACCCGGCTCGCCGCATAAGGTGAGCCATCAAGGCAATGTCATTATCGGCCATCCGTACTCCTCCTCAACTAAGTTTGAGGCAAACATAGCTGGCCAAATAATAGCATTATCGTTGCTGTCAATCAAGTTTGGTGTATAGAATCGGGAATCAGTTTGGCTTACCATCGGGGTCGCGCAAAATTTTTTCCGAGGCCGGGGCAAACTTTCATACCGGTCTGCATTCTTTTTCTGTTGGTGTACCTTCCCGTCTATTAATGGAACTATTATGCTAGAATTGCTCCAATTCGGCCCGCAAGGAGATTGCAATGACGGCCCTCACCGACAACATGACCTTCGGAATCTTCCTGGCGCCCTTCCACCGGGTGGGCGAAAACCCCACCCTGGCTCTGGAGCGTGACTTGGAACTGCTGGAATGGCTGGACGCCCTGGGCTATGACGAGGCCTGGATCGGCGAGCACCACAGCGGCGGCTGGGAGACCATCGCTTCCCCGGAAGTCTTCATCGCCACTGCCGCTGGCCGTACCAGCCGCCTGCGCTTGGGCACCGGCGTGGTCAGCCTGCCTTACCACAACCCCTACATGGTGGCCAACCGCATGGTGCTGCTGGACCACCTGACCCGCGGCCGTGTAATGCTGGGCGTGGGCCCAGGCTCCCTGGCCTCCGACGCCTACATGTTCTGCATCGACCCGGAACGCCAGCGGGAAATGATGGACGAGTCCCTGGGCGTCATTATGAAGCTGTTCGAGGGAGAGGAACCGGTCACCTGCGAGACGGACTGGTTCCAGTTGAGAGAGGCTTCCCTCCAGCTGCGCCCCTTCCAGAAGCCCTGCCTGCCCGTGGCGGTGGCCTCAGTGCAATCGCCGGCCGGTGTATTTGTGGCCGGCAAGCACGGCGCCGATGTCCTGTCCCTCAGCGTTCCCCGCTCCATGATCCGGCAGACCACCCTCAAGGACCAGTGGGACATTGCCGAGGAGTCGGCCCGGGAACACGGCAAGGAGGTCCGCCGCAGCGGATGGCGCCTGTCGGTGCCCGTCCACCTGGCGGCAACCCGCGAGGAGGCCTTTGAACAGGTGCGCGTGGGCGCCGGAAGGGTGGTAACCGAATACACCGGCGGCACCAACGGCCACCCCATCCCCGACGTGCCCCAGGACGAAATCGTGGACCACATGGTGGACGCCGGCCAGTGGATCGTGGGCACGCCCGACGACGCTATCGCAGCAATCGAACGCTTCCAAGAGTCCAGTGGCGGCTTCGGCGGCCTGCTGGTGCGGGCCGAGGACTGGACCACCCGGGAGAACCTGTTCCACAGTTACGAACTCTTCGCCCGCTACGTGATGCCCCGCTTCCAGGGCAGCCTTACCGGCATTGAGGAATCTAACACCCGCTTCTCGGCGATGCGCGAGTCCCTGCAGGGTAACCGCCGCGCCGGTCTCCAAAGGGCCACCGACACATATCTTGCCAGAACGCGGTAAGCCCTAGCAGCGGCACCTGAACTCGTCAAAGCCTGGGTTACGGGGAACCCTGCTCCCTTCGATCCCACAGCCTTTCTCCGAGCTGAAAATAATCAGGGAGAACCGGACGTCACCTGCAACTGAAACTAAAACTGGGCCGGGTTAATCCCGGCCCAGTCTCTTGTCTCCCGCGACCTTCCCCCGACTTGGGAATAACACGGCCCATCTGACCGTACACTCTACGCCCCAGGTCTATTCAACACCGTTCCATCAACCTTGCGGCGCACGAACTTCCCGCTGCCATGGCCTGTGCGCAGGCGGCCATCCTCCACCGCTACCATACCGCGCAGAATGGTCATTACCGGCCACCCCGCCGCCTCGAATCCCTCCCAGATGCTGTAGTCCGAGATGTGGAAGTCGTCCATGGTCAGGGGGCGGCGGATGGTGGGGTCAATCAGCACAATGTCCGCATCACTGCCCGGGGCGATTACCCCCTTGCGCGGGTAAAGGCCCATTATCTTGGCGGCGTTGGCCGAAGTAACGTCTACAAACCGCTGCAGAGACATCCCCTGGCGGGACACGCCTTCACTGAAGGTTACGCCCATGCGGGTTTCGGCCCCGTTGTGCCCGCCGGTTACGTCGGTAACCAGCCGTCCCGAAATTTTCACATCCCACGAGGTGCAGTACTCGTCGGTGGCCATGGTGCTCAGGCCGCCATCAATAATGCCGCGCCACAGGGCCCGCCGGTCCTCCTCAGACTTCAGGGACGGATACGTGTGGTACTTCATACCGTTTTCTTCCCGGTAATTGTCGGCATTGAAGCAGCAGTAGTTATGCAGGGTCTCGCCGTACACGGGGCGCCCGTTTGCCCGGGCTTCCTGCACTGCGGTCAGGCCCTCGCGCGCGCTGACGTGGACGAAATAGACCGGCGCACCGGTCCATTCAGCCACCCGCAGCACTCGCCGGAAGGACACATCCTCGGACTCGTTGCTGTGGACCAGGTGCATGTTCCACCACTCGGTCTGTTCCTGCTCCGTCAGCTTCCGATACATGTGCTGCACCATGTCGTCGTCTTCAGCGTGGACCATCAGCATGGCGCCGTGGCGCTGCACCTGCTCCATCAGGTCGTGCAGGTGGCCCATGCGTACCATCCTGGGTTCGCCGGCCATGCTGGGTGGACGAATGTTTGTGGTGAAAATCTTGACACTGGAGAACCCGTCCTGGATGTGCTCGTTGAGCTGTCCCAGGACGTTGTCGGAAATGTCTCCCAGTAGCATCAGGTGGTGGGCGTAGTCGGCGTAGGAGTTGCCTTGCCAGACTCCAGTCCGCTCGTTGATGGCCTGGCTGATGTCGATGCCTGGGTACTGGATGGCGAAGTCGAGGATTGTGGTGGTGCCGCCGAACAGGGCGGCCCGGCTGACCTCTTCGGGAGGAGCCGTTTTCAGGTCGCCCTGTCCCATGATGGGAGCATAGACGTGGGCGTGGGGTTCAATGCCTCCGGGCGCAACAACTTTGCCTGTGGCATCGATGACGCGGGCCGATTCTTCGGTCAGAGTATGATTGGCGGCCACCGCGACGATCTTCTCCCCCTGGATCGCCACATCCCAGTCGCCCACACCCCAGGGCGTAACCACCTGGCCGTTGCGGATAATCAAGTCAAACATGGTAGCCCCTCCTGTCTCCCCGTTTTGCATGGACTTGCTCTTGTGACCTGAAACCGTTGTCCTTCAGTTGTCCCTTATATGATAACCCACCGGCGCAAGTGTCTGGCTCGTCCCCCCTAATCCCCCGCGGCTCCGGCCCGCCCCGGCTGGGGCGCGCTCTGAAACTCCTCGGGCAGCGACTCCTCCCAGTCCGGCAACTGGTGGCGGCCGGTGTTGGGCAGCAGCGCGATGGAGACGACGCCCACTGCGCTCAGTACTAGGGAAGCGGCAATGGTTGCGGTGAAGTCCCCGGAGGCTATGAAGGACGGATAAGTCCATCCTTCCGTAAAGTCCCGCAGCAGGCCGCCGATGGCCGCTCCGGAGGCCATGCCCACCCCGGCGCCCATCATCTGGTAGCCGTACGTGGTGCCGATGGGGGCGTTGCCGTAGTACTGCCGATTGATTATGGGGAAAGCTGTCATTTCCCCGCCGAACCCAATTCCGAACAGCACCGCGAACAGGTAGAACATCCACACGCTGTCTGCGAAAAATAGCAGCGCCACCGGGGCTACCTGCAGGAAGAAGCAGACACCCATAACGCCCTTGCTGCCCAGGTGGTCGGCCAATACCGGCACCGCGAACCTGGTCAAAGTGCTGCTTACCGAGAGCGTCAGGAAAACCCCCGCGGCCAGGGTAGCCGATATCCCCGCCTCTTCCGCCATTGCCACGATGAAAACCATGACTATGGCATGGCCGGCACAGCCCCAGTAATGGATGCCTATCAGATTCCAGAAGGCGAACGTGCGCTGTACCTGCTTCACGAACACCTTGGCCCTGATTTTGGCGGCCGGGCCGCTCTGTAAACGCCGTATCGGCTCCGACTCGGAAGCCCCCAGGGGGCGCAGGCCGATGGAAGCCGGTTCCGTGTAGAACAGGCGAATCAGCAAGAGCATCAACACCCCGCCGATGATGCCAGGTACCCAGAAGGCCGCGCGCAGTCCCGCTTCCCCGCCGCCGAACCACTCGATGATCAGGACTATGATCGGTACCGCCACCAGCGGGCCGAGTCCCTGCGACGCTTGGAGAACGCCCATGCCCACCCCCAGTTGTCGCTGGAACCACTGGGTGATGGCGGCGGTAAGAGGTACCTGGAAGATACCCATGGCCGCGCTGAGGATTATTCCGAAGTAGAGGTAGAAGAGCCAGATGTTGGTTACTGTGCTGGTTAGTACCATACCCAGCGTGAAGAGCCCGGCTCCGACCAACAGGGCCACCCGTACGCCGAACCGGTCTCCCAGCCAGCCGGAGGGAGGCCCGAACATGCCCGACACCACCCACTGCAGGGCGAAGGCGCCGCCCACCATCCCGTAACTCCAGCCGAAGGTCTCCACCAGGCGGGGAATGAGAATGCTGGAAGAGGTGCGGAAGCTGGATGAACTGAGGCGCATCAGCGCGCCAACAACGACAATCACCCAGGCATAGTGAATCTGGTGGTTTCCGATGGCCAGTTGGGACGGCCTTAAATTAATGTTAAGCAAAGGATACCTGAAATAAAGTTTGGGCTGGAGTATGCCTAATACTGATTACAAACCCCGAAACTGTCAAGGTTACCTGCCCGTCCGTAACTGTTCAGTATAGGTGAGCCATGTCGCCTGATAAGTCGTCACTCCGGCCTTGAGCCGGAATCCAGGAAAGGTCAGTGCGAAAGAAAGATCGAAGGCGGCCAGGTTTCTGGATACCGGCCTCGTATCGGGGTACGGGGTGACGTTCTTTCTCCGGTATGACGGGTTGGGCTGGTAAGGCGCTCCCCCTTCACTCTGAACTCTTACGCCCGCCCGTTCTGCCATATCCCACTCTGTGGACTTCCCTGACGACGGCGACGAAGAGTACCCGGAGCCGTACAGAATGCCTCTGCGAATCTCCTGGCACTCTGCGTCTCTGCGGTGAATGTTGCGCCGACACAGCAGGAATGCGATTGCCTTGCCCCTTTCCTTCCCTTTCGTGGATCCATGAAAAATGCCTTTGCTATACTTGTTCCGTCATTAATCTTCCGTGATTCATCACATCCCGACTGGGACGGTAAACCTTGCGAATACTCCATTTCTCGGACCTTCATATCGGTGTCGAAAACTACGGGCGGATAGACCCAGCCACGGGCCTTTCAACCCGCCTGGCCGACTTCCTGGCAGCCCTGGACGAGGTGGTGGACTATGCCGTTACCCAGCATGTAGACCTGGCGCTGCTGGCGGGTGACGCCTACAAGGGACGTGACCCCTCGCAGACTCACCAGCGGGAGTTCGCCAGTCGCCTCTACCGCATTTCGTCGGCCGGTATTCCCGTTTTTCTCCTGGTGGGCAACCACGACCTGCCTAACGCCAGCAGCCGCGCCAATGCAGTGGAAATCTTTCCTACCTTGCAGGTGCCCAATGTCCATATCGGCGACAACCTGCAGACTTACTATGTTGAAACCCCTGCCGGCCCACTGCAGATATTGGCCGTGCCCTGGCCCCGTCGCGGCCGTCTCATCAGTCGGGAGGAGTCCCGGGGCCTGACCATCGACCAGGTTCGCGCCGAAATAGAGAGCCGGATGACCGACGCCATATCTTTGCGAATCGGCGAACTGGACCCGGAGACGCCCGCCATCCTTACCGGCCACGTTACCGTCAACGGTTCCACCACGGGTACCGAACGCTCGATGATGCTGGGGAATGACCACGTTCTCCTGGCCAGCGCCCTTCACCGGCCCGAACTGGAGTATGTGGCCCTGGGCCATGTCCACAAGCACCAGGTGCTGCGGCGCGAGAATCCTGTGATGGCCTATTCCGGCAGCTTGCAGCGGGTGGACTTTTCCGAGGAGGGAGATGAGAAGGGTTTCTGCGTGGTGGATATTGATCCTGCCGCGCCCCGGGGCCAGCGGCTTGTCGAGTTCAGTTTTCAGCCGGTCAACGCCCGCCAATTCGTTACTGTCGATGTGACTGTGCCTCCGGGTGAACCTGACCCTACCGCCACAGTGCTTCGAGCCCTTGCCCGCCGGGACGTTGCCGACTCGGTTGTGCGGGTACGGATAAAGCTGACTGCCGAGGCAGACGCGTTGCTAAGGGAGGGCGAAATCCGGGAAGCCCTCCGGTCTGCCCACTACATCGCCGCAGTCAGCCGGGAGGTGGAAGGCGCTCGCCGCACCCGCCTGTCCAACAGCGAGTCGGAGGGACTGCAACCCCTGCAGGCCCTTGGGCTGTATCTTGAAGGTCGGAATACTTCCCCCCAGCGGAAGGACAGGGTCCTGCGCTATGCGGAAGAGTTGATCGCCGAAGTGGAATCGGGAGGACCAAGTCACCCCGAACTGTATTGACATCTCCAAGAATGGAACCTTCAAGAGTACGAATTCGTCGATATCCGGGTACTGCTACTAATTCGGCAAACCTGGGTAGCTGAACAATAACATCCGCTTTGTCTTGACACTCACATACCCTGCCCCTAAACTCCCCTTTGCAATCCACCCGTAACGGGGGGTTAGCTTCCTGGTTATCTGGTAATTCTCACTCCAGGCACGTTGGGCCGCTGGGATCCTGTGTTGACCGAGACGGCTAAAATCGAATGTCATTGTCTTTTGCAGCAAGGGATAGGGCTGCGCCAGTTGGTGGCGCGGCTCTCTTTTTGTCCCCCAACCACCCCACATACTCCAATGAAGTTGGACGAGGGCAAAGCATGAACTCCACTCTTACCTCGGTGTCCGGACTGGAAGTTGGACATTACACCGACCTCGGCAACGCTACCGGCTGTACTGCTATCCTCTGTCGCGCCGGCGCCTCGGGCGGTGTGGACGTACGTGGCGGTTCTCCCGGAACCAGGGAGACGGACCTGCTCCAGCCCATGCGTCGGGTTGACCGAGTCCACGCCGTTGTTTTAAGCGGCGGCAGCGCTTACGGCCTTGACGCGGCCTCCGGCGTAATGCGGTACCTGGAGGAAGAAGACATCGGCGTCAGGGTGGGCAGAGCCCTGGTACCCATAGTGACCTCGGCAATTCTGTTTGACTTGAACTTGGTAACCGACAAGATACGCCCCGGCCCCGACGATGGGTACGCCGCCGCCCGGGCCGCCGGCGAGGACCCGGTGGTGGAAGGGACAGTGGGCGCCGGAACCGGCGCTACGGTGGGCAAGATCCTGGGGCCGGAACGGGCCGTCAAGGGTGGAATAGGCAGTGCAGCTTTGACCATCCCGGACGGAAACACGGTGAGTGCACTGGTGGCGGTCAACGCAGTGGGAGACGTGGTAGACCACCGGACCGGTCTGCTCCTGGCTGGGCCCCGGCGCATCAATCAGCCCGGTATGGAGTCGTCGGTTCAGGCGTTGTTGCGCGAGGATGATGGAGCGGCCGATGCATCGCCGTCCCTGAGCAATACCACCATCGGTGTTATAGCAACCGATGCGACACTTACTAAGGAGGAGGCCAACTGGCTGGCGCGGATCAGCCACGACGGACTTGCCCTGGCTATCAGGCCCTGCCACACCACCCGCGACGGCGACACCATGTTCGCTTTGGCAACGAACCATCGACACCCGCCGGCCGACCCGACGGTACTGGGAGCGGCGGCTGTAGAAGTAACTGCCCAGGCTGTTATTCGGGCCGTCGAGACCGCCACTGGCCTGGGGGGCATTCCGGCGATGAGCGAAATAAGACATGGCGACTGATACTGGCAAAAGGTGCATCGGTTTCATTGGTGCCGGGACCCTGGGTTCGGGCCTGTCCCTGGCCCTGCACAGAAAGGGCTACGTCGTGCAGGCAGTTTCAAGCCGCAGCAGGGGATCGTCAGAGGCGCTGGCCGGGTCTATAGCCGGGTGCAGTGCCGTAGAATCACCCCAGGAGGTTGTGGACGCCTGTGACATGGTGTTCATCACTACGCCGGATTCAGCTATTTCTTCGGTGGCGGCGTCGGTGCGTTGGCGGGCGGGTCAGGAAGTTACGCACTGCTGTGGCGCCTCGGGCAGGGAACTTCTTGAATCGGCAGCCGATCAGGGTGCGGAGACGGGGGCATTTCACCCCTTCCAGACCTTTGCCGGCATTGCCGGTCCAGACCAGGCTGTCGACAGGCTGACAGGAGTCACATTTGCTGTCTCTGCGGGGGCCAACCTGGAAGATTTTCTAACCGCCCTGGCCAAGAACTTGGGAGGACGGGCCGTCACCGTTGAAGACGGCAGTCGGCCCCTTTATCATGCCGCAGCCATCCTTAGTTGTGGATACCTGGTCACCTTGCTGCAAACGGCCTTGAGGACTCTGGAAGAAAGCGGATTCACCCGGGAAGAAGCCCAGGAAGCGGTGCTGTCTATTTCACGTTCAACCTTGGATAACGTGGAGACGTTGGGGCCGGCGGCCAGCGTTACCGGGCCGCTGGTGCGCGGAGATGTTATTACCGTCGGGAAGCACCTTGAGGCCCTGCAACGTAGCAGCCCGCCGGTGGCAGCGCTCTATGGCGGCCTGACTGAATTATCCCTTCCCATTGCCCGACAACGGGGCTTGGGAGCGGAGGAAGAATCAGTTATACGGGATGCCGTGGCAAAAGCAGGCTTTCACTATCCACTGGGCAAGAGGTAGGAGGCATGGCCAAGACAACAGTCAGGCAGCTTGCCGAAATGAAGGAACGCGGCGAGCGAATTCCCATGATTACTGCTTACGACTACACCACCGCCGCCCTGGCCGACTCGGCGGGCATTCCTGTGGTACTGGTAGGTGACAGTCTGGGCATGGTGGTGCTGGGATACGAGTCCACCATCCCAGTAACCATGGAAGACATCATCCACCATACCAGGATGGTCGTCCGGGGCAACAGGAACTCCCTCATAGTTGCCGACCTGCCCTTTATGACCTACCAGGTGGAACCCGCCCAGGCCCTGCGCAATGCGGCGCGGTTGCTCCAGGAGGGTGGCGCCCACACCGTAAAACTGGAAGGAGGACAGAACATCGCTTCAACCATCCAGCGCATAGTGGACTGCGACATCCCGGTAATGGCCCACATCGGAGTTACCCCCCAGTCGGTCAACGCCTTCGGTGGCTACCGGGTCAGGGGACGGTCCGTCGAACAGGCGCGGCAGCTTGTGAGGGACGCGCTGGCTGTAGAAGCCGCCGGAGCGTATGCGGTGGTCTTGGAGCTGGTGCCTGCTCCCCTGGCGAAGTTCATCACAGAGCGGCTCACCATCCCAACCATCGGCATTGGCGCCGGTCCGGGCTGCGACGGCCAGGTGCAGGTGCTCCACGATATGCTTGGCCTGTTCACCGATTTCGTTCCCCGCCACGCCCGGCGGTACGCCAAACTGGCTGAGGTTATCAGCGAAGCCTTTTCTAAATACGCCGGTGACGTTCGCGACGGTTCCTTCCCCACGGCCGCCGAGAGCTTTTCCCTGGACGAAAAGATCCTGGACGAACTGGGAGATCTCTAGCGACTTGCTACCTGGCACGCTGGCCCCGCAAAGAGAAGCGCCGCGCTAATTAGCGCGGCGTTGTCGTTGCCTTTGGGTTGCCTGGAACGTGCCAGGAGCTTAGGAACGGGGCCGCCGGCTCTCCAACTGGTCGATGATCTCCTGAACTTCGGTCAGGCCGGTTTCAGTCGTTACCGGATCCTTGATAGTAACCCGATATCCGGAAAGATCTGCCACACCGGTCGGGTCAAGCTGCATGTCGGCGCCAATGTTGCCATCTGCGTTCGCCAGCGGCAAGTTCTGCTTGATAAGGGCTATTCTCATTTGGGAGGAGAAAAGACCGGGGCCGTGGGGCTGTGTCGTGTAGAACTGGCTGGACTCTACCGTACCTTCCTCCTTGTCAAACCTGATGACAGTGGCCGGCGCATCCGGGTAATAGACTGTAAGCTCGGCATTGTCTATCAACACGGACTGGCTGTAATCCTCAACCACTATTGAGCGGCTGATCGCCTGCCCCGTGGGGTCATACAGCGCGAAGAACAGGATGATGTTCTGGGTGCTCGTATCCACCTGGAAAGTGTAAAAGGTCCGAACCTGTCCGGTTTGAAGCTGCAGGTCCACAAAACCCTGCGCCAGGACTTCTCCAAACAGCACCTGTGGCGGCTGGAACCCCGGCATTGCTTCCTGTGGGCTGGAGGTTTCTATTGGCTGGACCGTAGGTGCCGGTGCGGGAACTACCGCGCTTGGGTTACGTTCCACTATAGGCTGGGGCGCCGGGGTAGGCTCTACAGGAGCGGGGCTAACCGAGTTGCTTCCCAACAGCAGGAATATGACCACCCCTCCGACAATCAGGACGGCCAGCAGGACCAAAATTAAAACGATGGGTGAACCGGAGCCGCCACGATACTCCGGCATTCTTGAGACTCTCAATTTTGCCTCCAAAAATTTAGGAACATTAGCGGCTCGGCAAGTTCTGCCGAGCCGCACATTTTCAGTAGTTTAGACTAAAGGTTGGGCAGCACGTCGGACAGCTTGGAAATGTCCTCCCAACGCCGGCCCCTTCCCTCCCTTCGGTCGCGGGAGGTGTTCATCATGTTGGCGGCTTCGCGGTAGAACCATTCAATTCGGTCCATGGCCTTACCCTCGCCTATATTGGCCACAATGGCGGTAACACTGATTGTGTCGGAAATCCGCCCGGGGTAGGTTCCCTTGCGGCGACCGGCTCCGGGAACGAGCTCGGCGAAAGTGTTGTCCATCATCTCGACGATTTCTTCCGTCGCCTCGTTGGCAGGCCCGCTGAACAACCCCAGTACGTGCTGGGCGTCGTAGAGCACCT
Source organism: Chloroflexota bacterium (assembly GCA_028874075.1). Lineage (GTDB taxonomy): Bacteria > Chloroflexota > Dehalococcoidia > Lucifugimonadales > UBA3495 > Bin22. The sequence goes on along the minus strand of JAPPLU010000051.1, from coordinate 36,189 downwards.
TGCCGTCTTCATAGTATTCGCAGTCAAGGGAAAGCTCGGCCAGGGCCTGGGTAACAACAGTCTGGGCCCTTTCGATCTGGGCCTTGGAAACAGAGAAATGCTGCTGTGCCCGCTCAGTGTTTCGGATGCGACCGAACAGACCACCACCCCGGGGCTTCCTGCTCATGGGTACTGTCGCATGGCTGACGCCGATTACGGTGGGACCCTTCAGGATGCGGATGACGTCGTTGGCGTCCAATACCTCACCGATGAAACGGCGGTCCGTCTCCTCGCCAACGCACAGGATATCCATGAAGGAATCGGCAATCTTACGGTTGATGGTGGCGAAGTTGACGCCCATTGCATCCTGTTTGCGGGCAAACTTCTGGTTGTCCACCAGGAACACCGCGTCGGCCTTGGAGTTTTCCAGCACCTTCTTGAGACAGGTAGCGGTGTTGATCACGCTGTCCGGCTCGTCGTACTGGTTTTCAAAGGGCAACACCAGCATGGCATAAACGGGCTTCTTGAACTCTTCCTTCAGAACGTCAACAATGACGCCCACTGAACCCGAACCCGTGCCACCGGCTGTAGTGGCAATTACCATTATGGCATCAGCCGAGTACACATCTCCATGGTCCCGGATAGTGGAGACGATCTTTCGGGAATCCCGCCGAGCTTGCTCGGCGCCGTCGGCGTTCACCTTGCCGGCGCCTCTGCCCCGGAACTCATCCGTCGTGCCCAGCAGGATGGTATGGTCATCCGTCTGGGGAATATGCTCGAGACCGTATAGGTCACCGGCTCCCAAATTCACCGCGAAAACGCCCTTGGCTAGTGGGTCGGATTCGGTACCGGTGAATATTCGCACCCTCCGGTTATTCCACACCCACTGCCCCAAGGCTACGAATTCATCAGCGATATTGGAACCGCCTTGACCCGTCCCAACGACAACTAGCTTCATGGCAAACTCCTACTCCTTGAGAGACAGTTAAAAAGCTGTGCGGCCATTTACTCGCCACCCGGGCAATCCACTCAGCCTGAATTGCCCGTTACTCGCTAGGTAGTGCTACCCAACATAATATCCATTATATTAACACAACCGATTCTAGCACGCACACCAGATTGCGTCCAATTATGCTGTAATAGAGAACCGGCCTTCAGAACTTCAATGCCTTTAACATAATATACCTTATCAGTCGATATATTTGTTGTATTTTCGTACGGATTATCAGCAAAATCGGGGAACCAGGCATTGAACCAGGCATTTACTCCTTAGCCCTTTTGCTATAGGCGTAGCGCCGAATTCAGTATATGTGCCTGGGCAGTCTTGGCGTGTTTTGCTCTCCGCCTCTAGACGCTTCGGTCTTTCGTTGACACTAACTTTGGGATGGCATATATTTGCTTAAATTTTGAGCATGGACTGTACAAGGACTGTAGTGGTAAGGCCTTGTCCAAGCCTTGGGCCCCTTTCGCCTGACACGAGTGGCGCGAGGCTTGGGAATGAGGCGGTAGCAGGTAGAGACGTTGGTGAACGATTCCTGCAATAACATCGTCCTGGCTGTGGCCGTGTCGCCGTAAGGGTGAGCGGACTCTTAACGAGGTAGAGGAATGCAGCGGTTCATAATTATCAGGTGCCTTTACGCACTCCTGGTGCTATTCATAGTCAGCATCATCGTTTTCGCTCTGGCCCGCATCAGTGGCAACCCCGTTGACGTGTTCCTGCCCTTCGATGCCGGTCCCGCCCAGGAAAGGGCCTTGGAGCGCTCGCTGGGTCTCGACCAGCCACTGCCAATTCAGTACCTGAAATTTGTCGGTAACGCTTTGCGGGGTGATTTTGGGCAGTCCATCAACTGGGCTGACAAGACCGCAATCGGCCTTGTTATCGAACGCTTCCCGGCTACGTTCCAACTGGCAGCTATTGCCATGGGCATCAGCTTGCTGATTGCCGTGCCTGTTGGGGTGCTTTCGGCGGTGAAGAAGGACTCTATATTCGACTATATAGGTAAACTGATTGCCTTGGCGGGCCAGTCGTTGCCGCCATTTTGGCTGGGTATTGTCCTTATTTTTATTTTTGCCGTCCAGCTGGATCTGTTCCCAACGCAGGGACGTGGGGGTGGCAAGAACCTGATCCTGCCTGCCATTACCCTGGGCTGGTTCCAGGTGGCGGCAATGATGCGCCTGGTGCGGTCCGCCATGCTGGAAGTGCTGGACTCCGAGTACATTAAGCTGGCCCGCATCAAGGGTCTTCTGGAATGGAAGGTCGTGTGGAAGCACGCCCTCAAGAACGCCGCCATTCCTCCCCTGACCTTCTTTGGCATCGTGGCAGGTCAATTGATGACCGGAGCAGTTATTACTGAGAGCGTTTTCACCTGGCCGGGGACCGGCCTGCTGGCCATTCAGGCCATCAACGCTCGGGACTATCCAGTAGTACAGGCAGTTGTAATCACATTCGCCGGCATCTATATCTTTGCCAACCTGATAGTCGACATTCTTTACGCTTACCTTGACCCGAGGATCCGCTATTAGGAAATCGGCCTGAAAGTCTCTTTTCCCTTGATGGGGGAAGGTCAGGATGGGGGGCACAACCCTTATTCCTTAGAAGCCGGGGGGAGCTCCGTTCCCGCCAATAGATCAGGAGTCGACAACCATGCAAATAACTGCGCCAGCGCGAAAACCCGCTTGGTACTCCCCCAGTAATTTAGGAAACTTCCTTCGGGAGGCCCGTCGCTTCCCCCTGATACCACTGGCGGTGATCGTGGTAGTTTTGGTTATTCCCGCCTTTTTTGCCTCTTACGTGGCGCCCCACCATCCGACCAGGGGCCAGTTCTCGGAGCGATTGACGCCACCGGCGTGGCAGGAAGGCGGCAGCGCCAGGTATCTCCTTGGAACCGACAAGCAGGGCCGAGACATATTGAGTCGGATCATCCACGGCGCCAAGTACGTGCTGATGGTCTCGCTGACGGTTATTGCCATCAGCGGAGTAGTTGGTGTTGGGCTGGGGCTGATTGCCGGCTACTTCGGCGGCCGCTCGGACATGCTGATAATGCGAGGTGTGGATATCGCCCTCTCCATACCAGCCATCCTGTTAGCCCTGGCCATAGTGGCGGCCAGGGGTCCCAGTTTTGGCGTGGTAATTTTCGTTATCTGCGTCATCCTTTGGTCGCGTTATGCTAGGCAGGTAAGGGGAGAGGTGCTGGCCATCAAGAACCAGGACTTTATCGGACGCGCCAAGGTGGCGGGCTCATCGGATTTCCGCATCATCGTGCGCCACATCTTCCCCAACGTAGTAAACTCCATCATTGTGCTGGCGACCCTGCAGGTAGGCTTTGTTATCCTGCTGGAGGCCAGCCTGAGCTTCCTGGGCGCCGGTATTCCCAGGCCGACGCCCGCCTGGGGTCTGATGGTGGCTACCGGACGGGAACTGGTAGTAACTGCCTGGTGGGTGTCCTTCTTCCCCGGGGTAGCCATTTCCCTGGTGGTGCTGTCCCTGAACCTGATGGGCGATTGGCTGCGCGACCGGCTAGACCCCAAGCAGCGCAACCTTTAATTGTCCTGCGCACCGCGCATAAACAAAAAGACCCCCAGGATCGAATCCTGGGGGTCTCTCTTTGCGGGTTATGTTGTGCCGAAACCAGGAGTTTCTTCGAACTCTTATCAGCCCTGCCGGCAGTTTCTCAGTATTCGCAGTTATCCAGGCCGCGCCGCTACCGCAGTTCGTCGGCCCAAAGCTGGTAGGCCGCCGCCAGCACCGCCGGCCAAAGTCCCGCGCACATCACAACCAGCCCCCAGCTCACTTCCACACTGGCCTTGAAATAGGTGCGGGAATCGGCCTCCGGAATGTAGCCCGGATATGCTAGGTTGACAGTTCCGATAACTGCAGACAACAAGAGCAGACACAGGATGCCAGAAAGAATGAAGCCGCTGGATTTGGGCGGCAGCACCATCCGCCACAGGATCAATACCGCAGCCAGGGATACCATGGTCAGGACAACCGCGCCGTCTCCAAAGATGGGAACCATACCCGGGGCGCCCAGGCCCATGACCCAGAAAACCCCTTCTCCGGCAGCGGCGTCACCATAGCCTTCTTGATAGGTTGGCACCCGTGCCCAGGGCCCCAGTGAGCCGACAATGGCCAGGGTGGCGCCCACAGCGCATACGAACATTGATATGGGCAGAGCGGTCAGGCGTGGGGCCGTAGCCTCCATTGGTGCGCGCAAGTTTGTTTCCCTCAAATAAGAAAAAGTTAGACACAGAAAGAATTGACGCGGAGAATCCCCACGTCTTTACAAGCTAACGGGTTGCCGCTCTCAGCGCAAGGCCGGCATGACTTCTTCCACGAACAGGCCGATGGAGCGCATTACTTGCTGGTGAGACAGATCCCCCCAGGCAAATATGGAGTTGAAGTAGTTAATACCGCTTTCCTCTATGGTTCGGCCCACCTGCTCCCGAACCGTTGCCGGCGAACCTACCATCATCACTTCCTTCTCCACCCAGTCGTCGAAGTCCAGGGTGGCGGGAATCGGAACGTCGTGCTTGTCCCACAGAAAGTTAATGTTGAAGAACCAGGTGTCAAAGGCGGCTCGGCACTCTTTCAGAGCCTCGGCGTCGGTGGGGGCGATGTAAACGTGGCGGGTCAGGCCCAGCTTAGGTTCTGCCACATGGCTGTTGAGCCTTCCCTCATCGCCTAGGTGCTTCTGCCACTCCTGGCGGTAAAGGTCGAAGTGCTGCTTTACGCCGGCGTTGTCATCGAAAACGGTGCTGGTGTTGAAGCCGTGTTGGGCAATCCAGGGCACCGTCTCCTTGTTGTTCGTGGCGTACCACAGGGGCGGGTAGGGCTCCTGCTGGGGTTCCGACCAGATCTGGATGTCCTCGTACTGGTAGTACTTGCCCACGTAGTTCAGGGTCTTCTCCTTCATGCCCATGATCAGGACGTCCAGGGCCTCCTGGAACATTTCCCTGCCATCGTCGAAGTCCACGTCGTAATGGGCTGCCTCCATGGGCACAATACCCCGTCCCACGCCTAGGTCCAGCCTCCCGTTGCTGAGGTTGTCGATCATGCAGACCTCGTGTAGCAGGCGCAGAGGACTGTAGAAGGGGAGCAGGTAAACCAGTGGCCCCAGCCTGATGTTTCTGGTTCGCTGGGCGGCGGCGGCCAGGAAAACCCCTGGAGACGGCGCCAGGCTCAGGGGCGTAACGTGGTGCTCCGCCAGGTGGTAGCAATAAAAGCCGTTCTGGTCTGCGTACTCCAGCAGCTTTAGCCGTTCCTCGTAGATCTTGTTGTGGGGCTGCTTCTCCCATTCAATCCAGTCAAACAGGCCAAACTCCAGGGAGCGGCCGCCTCCGGATGAGGATTGCTGTGTGCTCATTTTAAGGACTCCCTGCGAATTGAGGATGAGAACGGAGTTCGAGGTCTATCACCGAAAAAGTGGGCAGGTCGCCCTGAAAGCGACCTGCCCAAAATGGCGCCTTGGGACTGTGAAATCAGGACCTTAGCCCTTGTAGGCAGCCTTAACAGCGTGCATGTGACCATTGCGGGGCACTGTGCTGCCAGGATAGATCCAGCTATCCACCACCGCCGGATCACCGACGACGGTGTGAGGGAACCAGAACAGGGGCATAGTCATGTAGTTGTCGAAGGCCCAGTTACCCCACTCGCGAGCGATTCGGTCCCGCTCGGCGAAGTCGGATGCGGTGCGCCAATCGGTGGCCACACGGTTGACCCAGTTATCCTGGTAATGGCTGCTGGCCCCGAAAGTGCTGGTGAAACCGGACAGGTTTCCATACTCCAGCGGGAAGTAAATGATGATGTTGGGCCATACCCGGTTCTGCATCTCGCGGCCCCGGTAGCGTTCCCGCACCTGGGAGGCGCTAAGGTCCTCAATGTCTACTTCGATACCCACGTTCTGCCAGTAGGTGGCGATGGCTTCCATCGCCTGGGGCAGTTCCGCTTCACCCGGGGAGACGTAGGACTGCACCGTAACCTTGACCGGGTTGCTCTCGTCGTAACCGGCCTCGGCCAGAAGCTGTCGGGCCTCGTCCGGATTGTACTTGTACTCGGTTTCATAACGCTGCGGCCAGGTGTCGTCCCAACCGTAGTGGCTGGGGTGGAAGTAGCCGACATACATCAGTTCGCCGATACCCTTGTAGAGCACGTCCAGGAGCTCTTCCCGGTTGATGGCCTTGTTCATGGCGCGACGGACCTTCCACCCGTTGTTCTTGAACTCGGGGGAATTGCGGTCCTGAACCGGTTCCTGGCCGGCCCAGGGAGTCTCAGCCCAGGGTACGCTGGGGTCATAAGCCGCTACGTCCTTGGGGTCGTCGCTCAGGTACATCCCGCCGAAGAAGACGAAGAAGTTGTTGGAGGTAAACTGGGACCGGAACAACTTCATGCCGTTTTCAGCGGCGTCCTTCTGCAGGTCCAGGGGCAGGTCGGCCAGATGGGCTTCGCCGGCCAGCAGGGCGGCGTAGCGGCTGGCATCCTCGGGCGTCCAGTAGAGCCGGATTTCCTGGAAATCGGGGTCGTCAGGGAAAACGCCTTCCGGCAGGTCTACGTTGTGGGTCCAGTGAGTGCCAGGGGTCTTCTCCATGATAAAGGCCAGGGCTGGCTCACGGCCCATGTATTGGTAGGAACCGGTGCCCTGCAGACCCTCTTCGTCGAGGAGGGCTTCCCGCGCCTCAAGGGTTGCCGTGCAGGAGGCGGGAGCGGTCTCGCCACAGAAATAAACCTCACCGTCCCCACCGGCGGACTCCCAGAAATCCTTGCTCCAGGGGCCCATCTCGGAGGAGGCGTTGCTCATCACGAACTCGGCGTCGAAGGTAGTGATGGGGTTTCCGTCGCGACCGTGGAAGGTCATCTTGAAGGTGTAGTCGTCAATCTTCGTGAAGTACTTGTCGGGTCCGGCCAGGGGGCTGCCGTCATCGTTCCGGCCGCCAACGAAGTAACGCCAGGTACCCAGCCTCGTATCGGGCCGGGTCAGCATCTGGGCGGTATGCACGAAGTCGTCGGCAGTCAGTTCGCCCCAGCCGTTGTGGAACTGGATGCCTTCTCGAAGCCAGAAAGTCCACTCGGACAGGTCGGCGCTGGCTTCCCACTTGTAAGCCAGTTCCGGCACGTATTCGCTGGTGGTCGGGTGAATGCCGATGGCATAGTCCAGCGTGGGGTCATACTGTACGTAGGCCTGGCGGCTGCCCTTCCAGGGGCGGTTGGTCTCGTTGTTGGCGGAAGTGATGGCGAACTCGAGACGGGTTACCTGCTTGGCAGCCACGGCGGGTGCATCAGACATGGCCGGCGCTGCGGTAGGAGCCGGCTCTTGCTGCTGGGCCATGGTATCGGTACCCTGGGTGGTCCCACCCGCGCCACCGGACATGCCCGTGCTGGGCTGGCGCTGGGCCGCCGGCGGGGGACCTGCCGGCTGCTGCATCTGTTCCTGGGCCGATTGCTCGGCCGCGGTGCTGGGAGCGCTCCCGGTCTCGGCCGGACTCTCCTCGGCAGCGCCGCAGGCAATCATCAATATCAATAGCAGGCTCAGGGAGCCGTAAAGCCATACCTTGGGTTTGGTTAGCCACTGATAAGCCATTATTCCTTCCATTGCCTCCTTCGTCGGTTAAGGTTGATTGGAATCCTGTGAATCTCGGCAGACTGGTGCAGGCCAGTTCCATTTCCGCCAAATGGAAACAACGCCAGCCCACGTCTGGCAGTTTCACGGAATATAAGCCAGCCCCTAGTAAAAGTCAACAATTGAGCGGTACAAATCCTTGACTCTTCACAGGCGCCGTCTTCTTTACTCTATTTTTTCGTAAAATACGCCGCTCCTCCAGTCATAATTCGTAACAATTGCTCCGAGTTCTTTCAGGATAGTGGCCCGAAATCCGGGGGCATTACCCTGCGCCGTGAGGCCGCTTCGTAAGACGACGCTATGTTCAGCAGAATGTCTTCCTTTCCTGGTTCTGTACGAAATACCAGGGAGAACGGCAATCCTGGTTCGTCCAGCGCCGTGGGTACGTCTGACGGCGCCGAAACGTACCTGGTCCCATCTTCCGATAGCTGGAATACCGGGTCATAAGCGGTCTGCACGTAACCGGCGGGTATCAGTACCTCGGTGAGGCCGGCATTGGGCCCGTTAGTGGATTCCTGGCGGATGTTGCTGCCGCCGGCGCTCTGGTTTGCCCCGCCAATGATGGCCGGTGGGTACGGCGTGTGCAGCCGTACCAGGGCGTCCAGCTTGTTTTCCAGTATCACCATCATGTCCACTCGCCTCAGGAACTCCCGCAGCATGATGCGCTCGTCCACGCCCTGCCGGCCGCCCAGCGGGTTGCGCAGGTCGGTAACTTCTTCCCAGTTCTTGAATGCCGCTCGCTGGTCGTCTCCCCAGAACTTGGAACGCGCATTAAGCGTGGGCCAGTCCACCAGTCTCTCGGTGTAACCCAGGTCCCGCCAGTCGGCGGCGCGGCGCGTCAGGTATTGCTTGATGTGGAATCGGAAAGACATGGCCAGAATCTGGTCTTGGATGGTTGCCAGGTCCAGGTTTGAAGGCGGCTCAATCAGACCGTCAGCCAGTTCCACAAAGTAGTCCACCGGTTGCATTTCGCCGCAACCAAAGAAAATGCCTGGGGCAAACTCTGTAGGAACTATGACATCGGCAAATTCCTTGAAGACGGGTTGCCCGTCGGGTCCCAGCCGGTACAGGATGTCGGGCATGAACACGGGCAGCAGGGCCGCGATGGCCCGGCGGAAGTCCACCTTCATGGGTTCGATTTCCGGATCGGCGGGGAAGTTGCGGTCGCCCGATTCCAGCAGGGTAGCCCCCAGGTGTTCCCGCAGAACGTCCTTAATCTCCCGGTTGACCGCGTCCACAATGGGTCTCTCAGTCAGGGAACCGGCCGGATAGGCCGTGGACTCGCGGATGACGCCCAGCCGGACTCCCGACAGGGAACCGGCCTCGCCGGAACCCCGGGCGTGTACCTGGTAGGAAGCCAGCACCGACGACCGGGGCACGGTGGTGAAGGGGTCGCGGGGATCGTAGTATCCCTCCTCTGGGTCTTTGAGGGCGTCCAGCACTCTCGAGCAGTCCTGGATGGCTCGGCAGTGGATTCCGCTGCGGTCGCAATAGATGTCGGCGCCGATGGCTCCGCCGTCAAACCCCAGCATGGCCTTGTGCGGCAGGATCAGGGCCACCGAGTTGTGGTTGGCCGGCCCGCGAGTGGAGGCCCTGGTCTCCTCGCCCAGGCTGGCCATTACCATGTTGGTACTGACGGATAGCGCCGAACCGGAACTGGAGCCCAGGGATGCGGAGCGAGAGGTATCGTAGGGGTTGGAAGGATTGCCACCCCAACTGCTGCGCTGGTAGCCCAGCACCGAAGGCAGTACCACGTCGGGTTCGTGGCGGCCGCCTGGGTCGCCGGCCCGTCCGTTGTATTCCGTGTTCACTGCCTTGGCAAATATGATCGCTCCCTTGTTGCGGAGCTGCTCAACCAGTACGTGGTCCCGTGCGGGGAAATCAATGTCGTAAGCCGCGTCGCCGCCGCCGGTGGAGCGCATATCCTTGGTATCGAAGGGGTCCTTGAAAGAGAATGTAACGCCATACATTGGCAGAGCTTCCAGGTCCGGCCGGTTGCCGTACTGGGCGTCCAGTTCCGCCGCCCGTTCGAGAGCGTCTGGGAACTGTCGAAAGTGCTCGCATACTGGGGGCGCCCCTGGAGGCAGCGGCCCCTGCGAAGGGTGGCGGTCAAAATCTCCCTTGCAGGTGACGGATCTCTCACCCCGGATGTTGAGGGTGGCGAGGGCGTTGACCTGGCCGGCCTTCCTCCTGGCTGCGATCATTCCATACTGCTGCTGGACGGTTGGGTCGGAGGCAGTAGGCTCCATCCGCCCGAACTCCAGCGGCTTGCCCCGGTACCGGTTCAAGTCTGGATAAATCTCTGATGCCGCCACCGTTTCTGTGGGGAACTTGATGCTATCGCCGCCCCGAACTGTGCCCGTAGCCTCGGGGATGGAAGCCCCGTCCTCCGTAACCAGTACACTGGGAACGCCGTTGTAGGCGCGGACCCGGTCTATGTATCCCTGCACTATCTCCACGCAGGTGGTCTGCCCGGCCTGAATGGCGGCATGAAGGTCGGCGATGGTGGCCTCTTCCAGCCGGAAACGGTTCTCGTTCATTGCATACCTTTCCTTAAATTATGCTCCCCTCTCCCCTGGTGGGAGAGGGTTAGGGTGAGGGGGAAAAGATGGCCTGAAATCCCACTATGTTTGGAGGTGTGATTGCAGGGATCGCAATACTGGAATTGCGGCCGCTGCAAACCAACGGATAGCCAACAGAATTGCCACTTACCCTACCACCACCTGTTCGTCCAGCAGGATGCCCCCCTCGGTGTAGGCCAGGGTTATCGGGTCCCGCCCCAGCGCGGCCTGGACCGTCTCTATTGGCACGGAGCGGGGGTTCCCTGGCACTATTACTCGCCGCACCGCGTTCCGGTGTACTATTCGCCCCTCGGCGGCGCTCCCCTGGGACAATTCTCGCCCGCCGCTCATGTTCAACCCCACCTCAACCTGCAGCTCCCGCACATCTTGCTCCTCCCCCAGGGGCAGCAGCCTGCTCAGCGTCGCCACCGTTGACGCTGCCCAGCCGGCATGGGTGGAGGGGAAGGGCGGCGGTATCAGGCCCGCTGAACTGTGCCCCGCCATCACCGTCCAGCGACTGGTATGGGTCAGGTTCCGCGTGGTGATATATACTTTGGCTTCCCCTTCGTGCTGCATGACTCCGTCGTCGTCATATTCCTTGGTGTCCAGCAGGTAGCTGCCGTGGACTGTGCCGGGCTGTATGACCGGTACCGCGCCCTCCAGTACGGGCAGGTTGGCCGGGGCAGCGCTGAGGGCGGTAATCTCCCCCGACCGCCACTGGACCTCGTCCTCGATGACCATTGATCCCTTGGTCAGGGCCTGGCCAACGGGACAATACCGCGAAGCCCGCTGCAGCCTTACCCGGTCCCCTTCGGAGATGTTGCCCTTTAGCGTAACCTTCTCCCTCACCCCAAAGCCCAGGGACCCGGGCCCTTCTACCGGCTCAACTTCAAAGTCAACCTCGATGTCTTCAAGGGGTATGCCGCCACGGTAGGCCACGCCTACCACGGTCACCACGGTTCAAGCCGCCCAAGCGGCCACCGACAGGTACTGGGCGGGAGGACCGGCCATGTCCGCGTTCAGGCCGGAGATGCCCGTAACAAAGGGCCAGGGCCCGCGACTGTGATCGCCGGATCCGATTAGGGTCAACACAGTTTCGTTGCCCACGGGCCTCGCAACTATGCTTCTGGGGGTTTCCAGGCTTACGGGGGGAGCATTGTTCTGGGCCATACGTCCTCCTTGCCGTTCCATCAGATTGCGCGCTTCATCCAGTCCTGTAAGAGTCTCCTTGAAGGATAATTAACGGCACTATAGGCGACGGTGTGGCGGCGGTCAACTGGAAAAATCCATTGTCCTATTCCGGTCAAAATTATTTCAACACGTAGGTAAATAGTCGTGATCAACTCGATAAAATACGATTTTGGCTTTAGATAGGACGGTTGATTATCTGAAAGCGAAGGATAGTATTAAAGTTTTTAATGGAGTTGTGACATTAGTATTGACACTGCCGAATATACCGGAATATACTGCCCCAGATTTACGGGTATCCCCAAGCAGAGGCGGGGATATAACGAATCTGGGACCCCATATATGATCTTTGGGAGGTAACTTTAGAAATGGCATACTGGTTTACCAAATCCCGGGCGCTGCTAGTCAGCTCGTTAATCCTTACTCTGGCCTTTGTTGTGGCCTGCGGTACTGCGGCGCCTGAAGTCATCGAAAGAGAAGTTGTCAGGGAAGTCCAGGTGGAAGTCCCGAAAGAAGTAGAAGTAGTAAAAGAAGTAGAAGTACCTGTCGAGGTGGAGAAGGAAGTAGTCCGCGAAGTGGAGGTAGTCAAGGAAGTAGAGGTGCTCAAGGAAGTACCCAAGGAAACCGTTATTGAAAAGACGGTCATTGCCACCCCTACTCCCATTCCTGTGATGGCTGAGGCTGTGGAAGCCAAAGTCGACCGCGTAATCTATGCCCTCGGTGAGGTTCAGGAAACCAACCGCCACTGGACCGTGGGCCGCCCTTCGTACTACCAGTTCGACCCCTATTCGGAAACCTTGATTGGACTGGATGCCCAGACCAACGAGCGTATCCCCCGCTTGGCTAAGTCCTGGGAGTCCACTCCCGATGGCAGGGTTTGGACCTTCCATCTGGAAGAGGGAGTTCCCTTCCACTTCGGTTACGGAGAGTTCACCTCTGCCGACGTGGTGGCCTCCTTCGATCGCATCCTCGGTGAGGACTCTCAGGTCTCTGCGGTGTCTTTCTTTAAAGACACTACCTATGAAGCGCTGGATGATTACACAGTTGAAGTGAGTTTCCCCTCCATAGCCCTGGACACTCCTTCTATTGTTTCACGCGGCTTTGGCGGCGGCGAAATCATGATGCTCAGCCAGCGCCAGTTCGATGAAGTTGGAGTTGAAGGCTTTGACGAACAGCCCGCCGGCACCGGCTCCTACATGTACGGCGGCAAAACTCTGGGCCAGAGCATCTGGTTCGAGAAGGCCCCTCAGCCCCACTGGCGTGGTGAGAACCCCGACTTCCAGGAAGTGGAACTGCGCTGGGTCCGCGAGGATCTGACCAGGCTGGCGGCCCTGCTGACCGGTGAAATCCACGTGGCAGCCCTGTCTCGCGAATTGCAACTGGAAGCCGGACGCCGCGGCATGCAGCCCGCCGCCGCCGGTGTTCCCACCAACTACCTGACCATGTTCCTGGGCGGCCAGTACTACGGCGCCTACCAGGATGACTATGATCCCAACGTGCCTTGGGCCAACCCGGAAACCGGCAAGCTGGTCCGCCAGGCTATGAACAAGGCCATCAACCGGCAGGAAATGCTGGATCACGTTCTTAAGGGCGACGGCGAGTTGATGCTGCTGACCCAGTACCACCCCGTACTCGGCACCTGGAATGACCAGTGGGAAGCAGACTGGGAAGAACTCTACGGCTATGACCAGGAAGCTGCCAAGCAACTAATGGCCCAGGCCGGATTTACTCCGGACAACCCAATGCCGTTTACTTCCTACAACTATTTCTCCGCTGACGAGCCGGAAACGGCAGTAATGCTGGAAGCCTTGATCAACTACTGGGAACCCATCGGAATTGACGTTACCCTGCTGGATAGCGAGTGGGGAACCGTCCGCAAGAACTACCGTGAGCGCACCGAATTCATCAAGAAGGGCGGCTGGGGCAACGTCATTACCATGCGCTCTCTGACAAACCGGCTCCGCAGCTGGTCTTCCGCCCAGGGTGTTGGTGGTGCGGGATACTATTCCGACATCATCGAGACCAACTACGCGGCTTACCAGGCTCTGGACACTGCGGACTACGACAAGATCAATGAACTACTGCTGGAGGTTGGTGACGACAAGTTTTACAACTTCGCCGACATACCCTTCTTCTGGTTCAGCCTGACAGTCATGTATAATCCTGAGGTGGTTGAGAGCTGGACCTTCCCCGGCACGGCCGGCTCGAAGACCAGCCACTGGAATCTGCTGCGCGCCGCGCAGTAAGCGCCGAAAGGCACTCGAGCCCTGACACTTAGGGCTCAATCCGAGCAACCCTGGCCCCCCGGATTCATTTCGGGGGGCCGTTTTCTCTTACCTGTGGTATTATCCACGGACGAAGGGAAAGGTACGCGCTTCAAGGGAACTGCGCTACGCTCGAGGCGAACTTCACACTCTTTCGCTCCCTTCTGCGAATCGACGACTTTGGAGGAAATATGGCAACGCAAACGCAGGAAATCCGCAACATGCGGCTTATCTCCCACCACGACCTTAACGGCTTCGGCAACATTGGCGAGGGAGTCCACCTGCACCAGACTCAGGACGGCCGCCGCGTCCTTTACATGGCCCACGAAAGCGCCCCCAAGGACATTACCAGCGTGGACGTGACCGACATCGCCAACCCCAGGCTGCTGGCCCAGACGGAACTGGCCTATGGGCACCTGCGTTCCAACTCGCTGTCTATTGTGGACGACACTATGCTGGTAGCCTATCAGTCCCTGGAACCTGGGCAGCCGGGAACCGGCATGGGTGTCTACAATATCAGTAATCCGGAAGAGCCCAGGCAGATCGGTTTTATGGACCTGGGAGGCGAATACTCCCGCGGCTGCCACTGCCTCTGGTGGGCCGAAGGAAACTATGCCCATCTTTCCACCGGCGCGGCTGACTTCCAGCCCCGTAACCAGAAGGATGACCAGTTCTACATGATCGTGGATGTTTCTGATCCAACTTCCCCGCAGGAAGCGGGCCGATGGTGGTTCCCTGGAACCCGCGAGGGCGATGCGGATCCCATGCCAGCCCGCCATCCCCAGTTCGACGCCGGCCACAGGCTGCACAATGGCAACGTTTATCCTGAGCGACCGGACCGGGCTTACTGCGCGTATATGGACTCTGGCGTGGTTATCCTGGACATTGAGGACAAGGCTAATCCGAAGATGGTCAGCCACATCAACTACGCTCCCCCATTCCCAGGCTTCACCCACACCGTGCTGCCCCTGTTCAATCGCGATCTGATGCTGGTAACCCAGGAAGCAGTCCGGCTGGGAGGAGAGGACTACCCCAAGCTGATGTGGATGATGGACATACGGGATGAGACTAACCCCATTATCATCAGCACCCTGCCTATGCCCGATACCGACGACTTCTTCAACCGCCCCGGTCGGTTCGGGGCCCATAACGTGTACGAGAACCAGCCCGGCTCCACCTGCTTCTTCTCGGACAACCTTATTTTCGCCACCCTGTTCAACGCCGGTGTCCGGGTATACGACACCACTGATCCCTTCCGCCCGGAAGAGGTGGCTTACTTCGTTCCGGACATCCCGGAGGGCGCGCCTTCCAACGGCATCAACGATGTCTACGTCGACGAGAACGGCATTATGTACGTGGTTGATCGGTTGAAGGGCGGCCTTTACATTCTGGAACTTACCTTGTAGGCTCGGGCCGACCTATTCGGCGGCCTGGCGCCGTCAGACAATGCCGACGGCAGAAATTGCTCCCCGAACGGTTTCCTTTCAGGCTCCTGTTCGGGGACTTTTCTATTGTTCGAAATCGCTAACGCCGTTCCCGAATCATAAGGAAAGCCAGGGGAACCGATGAGGCTAGAATCAGCAGCAGGGCTGGCGCTGCCGCCTGGGCAAAGAAGGCTTCGGAGGCCGCGCTCCAGATGGACGTAGCCAGCGTGGGAAATCCGGTGGGCCTGAGGATCAGTGTGGCCGGTAGTTCCTTCATTGTAAGCAGGAAGACTATTGCCGCGCCGGAAAAGAGCCCTGGCCGCACTAGCGGCAGGGTAACGGAAGCGAATACTTGGGAAGGCGTCCGGCCCAGGCTGCGGGCGGCATCCTCTATCCTGGGATTAACCTGCATTATTGACCCACGGATTGAGCCTATCGCTGCCGGCAGAAACAGGACCAGGTAGGCAAATATCAGGAGGGACAGGTCCTGGTACAGGAATGTGGCAAAGTTGGCCCCGAAGAAAACCAGACCCAACGCCACGGCAATACCGGGGAGCGCGAACCCTACGTAGGTAATCCGCTCCAGGAGGGAACTAAGCGGGCTGGGGTGGCGCACCGCCAGGGTGGCAATGGGGAAGGCAGCTACCAGCGCCACCAACGCGGCGAGAGCGGAAACCAGCAGGGAGTTGCCGGTTGCTCTCCAAAGCAGCAAAAGCGGTTCACCAGCCGATACACCCCGCACTACCCAGTAGACCAGTACTCCTATGGGCAGCGCCATGGAAAGGAGCGTTACCAGGCAACAAAATCCAAAGGCAGGCCACTTCCATCTTCCCAGCGGTATTTTTTGCGCCGGCCGAGGCACGCCCTGGTCTACTCGATAGTAGCGTGACTTGCCCCGGGTGAGGTATTCAGCTAGCAGGAAGCTTATGGCCAGGGCCACCAGCGCAAGGGAGAAGGCCGCTCCCAGGGTGCGGCTGATGGCCGATTCGTACTGTATATAGATTGCATAGGTAAATGTCTCGTACCTTAACAGCGAAACGGCCCCGAAGTCGCTGAGTGTATACAAGGCCACCAGCAGCCCTCCGGCGGCGATGGCCGGGCGCAGCAAAGGCACCGAGACACGGAGGAAGGTAGCCCGCCAGTGGTAGCCCAGGCCGCGCGAAGCTTCTTCCAGTCCAGGGTCCAGCCTCTGCAGCGACGCGCGGATGGTCAGCAAAACATAGGGATAGCTCAGCAGAGTCAGAGTCATGGCGGCGCCAAAAAATCCGGTAATGTCTGGCAGCCTTTCCAATCCTGTCAGGGTTTCCAGCCAACCCTGCAACATACCTCTGGGCCCCAGGGCGACAAGGTAGGCGAAACCGGCCACGTAGCTGGGAATTACCAGGGGAAGCGATACCACCACCCCCCAAACCCGGGCCAGAGGCAGGTCCGATCTCACCGTCAACCATGCCAGTGGCAGGGCGATGACAATGGAAGCAATGGTTACTGCTCCCACCAACACCAGTGTGCGGAGCAGCAGTTCCAGTACCCGCCAGCGGAGCAGCACCTCCCAAAACTCCTGCCCGGCCCCGAGAGAACGGATGACCAGGTAGGCCGGCGAGAGCAGCAAGAGAAGGCTGACAATGAGGGCAGGAACCCACAGCACTGGCGGCGGACCACTGACGAACCCGACCCGGCGCAAGGCAGGTCCGATAACATTCAAGACCGGTGTAGCCAAGAAAACGGTATGTCCTGTTTTCTGAAGAAGTCCAGCTCATTATGGCAGAACTCCGGCATCCTGCAACAATGGACTCGAGGAGGGAGACTTCCGTACTTGTGGCCGTTTGTAAGTGAGATAGTCAAACTCTTCCTCCACCAATCTGTCCTAATTAGTGCCCGTCTGCTCCCACCGACTTCCAGCCAGGAAGGAAATGGAGATGGAGGGACGTGTCCGCTCCCAACTCCCGGGGAGGAGGAGAGAGAAAAGAGCGGACACACACTGAAAAAGAAAAGATCTTAGTGGACATGCAACTCATAAGTTAATATATACATTAGATAATACTAATAGTATATAGACTATTCAAAAATATGGCAACACTATTATTATACTTAAGAGTCTAGTACGGCATTGTCATTTGTTTATTGTCTGGGCCATAAAACGATATACTAAAAGTCTTGAATCAAATCCACTGTTTGCCCCTCTTTGCTGTTTTCAATGGCAAGTTGGTGAAGGACAATGCTGGTGGGAGTAATGGAGCGAGAAAAGGCGCAACCCCATCCTTTGAAGTGGAGTTTGTTTGAATTAGAGGGAGGTGGCAGGGGAATCTCGCACTTAGGATTTTGCTATACTTCGGCAGCGCGGCGCCGACCGTTAAGCGGTTACCAGCCCATCATTCGCCAACGTTTGATTATTGAATTGTCCGCTGCCTTACCAATACTCCCTGCCCGTTGTATAATCCCTGCATTCCCGTTCATAAGTACAAACAAATGGCGTTATTGCCTGCCTGCATTGTGCAGGCTTGCCCGCAGCCGAAGAGGTTTGCCTATGCCAAGGTCAAGAAGGGCCGCATCCAGGGTTGGCTCTGATGTTGCAGTAGAAGAGGAAGGCCTGGAAAGATTCTCCGCGGTGACGGAGAACTACCTGCTGTGCCTGTACTGCCTGTGGGAGGATGCGGTTACGCCAACGGTAACCCAGCTTACCGACGCCATTAAGCAACTTCCTACTACAGAGGGTTTAGGGTCTTCGGTACCTTCGGTTGCCGGAATGACCCGCAGGATGCAGAAGCAGGGGTTGGTGGATATCGGTACGGACAAGCGTATCCGGCTGACCCGCAAGGGGTTTGAGGGTGGTGAGGACATTGCCCGCCGACACCGGTTGGCAGAGTGGCTGGTGGTACGGATACTGGAAATGGACCTGGAATGCGCCTACATCGAGGCCCACCGACTGGAGCACGGCATTTCCGGCGAACTGGAGGCAAGACTAAGGGAACGTCTCGGGCACCCGCAGAAATCGCCCTTCGGCCGTCCCATCCCCGGGGCCGGCGCTCCGCCGTTGCCGCCCGATTGCATTACCCTGGACTCGGCAGCTAAGGACTCCCAGTACCTGGTGGAACGCATTCCCGAAGAGGACCGCAACCTTCTGAAGTTCCTGGACGAGGCTCAGATTGTGCCGGAGAGCCGGGTCAGCGTGGCCGAAGCGACCCCCTACCTGGGTGTAATGACCGTGTCCACCCCCAGGACCCAGGTATCCATGGGTTTCAACGTGGCCCAGCAGATACTGGTCCGGCCCGTGGAGAAAGAAGAGGACCTTTCCGGCCAGTAATCGGCCCGGCTCCCGCGTCCCACCCGCTTTTAATGTGAAAGCCGACCTGTTTGCCCCTTGGCGAATTCTTAATTGCCACGCCCCTGCATCGCGCCAGCCCGGCGTCGCCCGGGTCAGGAAGACCGGCCAAACAGTCCCTTCAGGAAGTTCATAAAGCCACCCTCCGGGGGTAGCCCCAGCAGGCTTCTCAGCGCCTGCCGCTCCTGGCCAGGCCTGGGGACAATGTTCTGCTTGTCGCGGTCGAAGTAGGGCACCGCGACGGTGGCGGGCACACTCTGCCAGAGGTTCCAGTCGACGGTAACGGTGGCCACCGCCGAATCTACCGAGAAGTACGTGCTTCCGGCCTGCCTGTTAACATAAAGACCCGGGAACCGCTCCCCGTCCCGCCCCTTCAATATACGGCTGGCGTGGGACTGGCTTGGCCGTGATTGGCTCGTGTCGATGCCCAGTTCTTCCAGGGTCCGCAGGTAGTCAGTTGTCGCTGCCATGACTCCTCCATAAGTTAGCGCAAATTGGCCGGTGTGCTGTGGGGAAGAGCAGAATAACTTACAAATGCTGATCCGGTCTGATTTTGCGCTTCAGGGAGATGTCGGACTATAGCTTGCTCCGCCGTTCCCCTGCCCTATCGAGGGAAACGGGACTTATTCGGAACTTTCCTGGTGGCCTGCCAGAAGGGTCTCCCGCACCTGCGACCAGCCTTCCGCCATGCTGCGGTCGGGGAAGGGAGGCAGGTCCTGGTCGTGGAGCACCTTTACTACCACGAAGACGGGGCCCGTCTCCCGCATCACTTCCTCCAGTCCGATAAAAAGTTCCTCGGGATTCTCGAACTGGAAGGTGCGAGTGTAACCCGCGCCCTGCGCCATTGAGGCGAAGTTGACGTTGTCCAGCGCATCCACGGGAATGCCGTCGGTGGACACGTGAGACGCGTCGTCAAATACGAAATGGACCAGGTTTTCGGGGCATGATTCGCCGATTGTGGCCAGAGCGCCCAGGTCTGTGCGCAGAGTGGCGTCGCAGTCCAGCACCAGCACCTTGCGCTCGGGCTGGGCAAGAGAAAGTCCCAGGCCCACGCCAGGGGCGCGGTCCATGCAGTCGGTCAGGTCGATATCCAGGTCCCGCCGTTCCGAAACCTGGTTCCAGTCCCGCAGGGCGGACGAAGTAGAAACCACCAGGGCGTCCTGGCGGTGGAAGCTAATCGCCCTTGCGGCTTCCGTCGAGGGAATCACCGGTCGTATCCTCCAGCTCGGTCTGTGTCAGTTCGGCTTCTTGCTGGGCTTCCTGTTCCGAAGCCCGTCGCGCCGCCAGCCTGCGGGTGGTGGCCATCAGGTACAGGCCGCCCAGGATCAACGCGCTCCCCGCAGCGACGCCAAGTATCAGCAAAACGAGGTTATCCTCCCGCAGCAACCCCTGGTACAGCACCCAGAAGCCCAGGGCAAATATGCCCAGGCTTACCAGGCGGCCCAGCAGGCTTCTGCCCAAGTCTTTCAGCAATCCCCACCCCAACTCTCACAAGAAGACGCCGAGACTCGGAGCATCTCAGAGTTGCCTCTGTGCTTCTCCGTTTCTCCGCGTCTCTTTATTGCGATAACCCTACCGGCAGACATTCCCCGGAAGGTTGAGCCTAGTCGGAGCCTACGCCCAGGGCCGCGGGTACTTCGTCGAATGCCATTTTGACGGTGCGCTGGGCGCGGGGGCGGAACTGCACCGGGGTGTTTTCTACCTGAGGCTCTATGGCCAGGTGGACGAAAACCGGACCCGTGGCCGCCAGGACCTCATCAATCCCCGTAGTGAAGTCTTCCAGGTTGTCGTATGAGAAGACCGCGGCATAGCCGGCCGCCTTGGCCATGCCTTCCCAGTCCTGGCATTCCGATCCAGGTATGGGCTGGCCGCCGGTAACCGCGTAAACCTTGTTGTTGAACAGGAAGTGGTAGAAGTTGGTGGGTGCCTTGTTGGCGGAGGTTACCATCGCTCCCAGGTTCATTAGCAGGCTGCCGTCGCCGTCCAGCACCATGACCTTGCGGTCGGGCTGGGCCAGGGCGATTCCCAGGCCAAGGTTGGAGGCCTTGCCCATGGCCCCGGAAAGGGGCAGGTCCAGGCTCTGGTTGGTGCTGACGCTGGGGAGACCAAAGCCTACGTTGTTAGCGTTCATAGTGGGTACGATAACCGAATCATCCCGCTTGCTGTCGATCAGCCTCACGGCATCGGTGTTGTTAATCATGCTCTTTTCTCCTTGGTTAAGGGCTGGGATGGGGTAGGCCACTTGAGTCTTCGCCCCATCCGGGCCTTCCCCCTTGGCGGGGCAAGGCGCATTTTCAGGGATGGCTAGACGCCGAATTCGGTGCCGACCAGGACTCCGACGGGCTTCTGGGTGCGTTCCGCCTCTTCGCAGGCGATGCTGATGCGGTCGGCGTCGTCATCGGTTTCGATCAGGTAGCAGTTGATGCCCCAGGTGTGGAGGATGGGCTCGATGTAGCGGGCCGCCGAATCGGGAGTCGGTCCGCGACGGGTCCAGCCGCGGTAGCCGATGAGCATAACCAGGGGCTGGTTGATGTCCAGTCCCAGGCCGCGTATGGAATCGCCGGACTCGAAGATGCCGGTGTTCTGAATTAAAACCACGGGCTTCTTGCCGCCCACCCAGAGGCCGGCGGCGATGGCCATGGTCTCGCCCTCGCGGCAGACCGGGACGAGATCCAGGGAGTCTTCTTCGTTGAGAAGCTGGTACATGAAATTGGTCTCGCTGTCCGGCAGCCAGACCACATGAGTAATGTTGTTTTTCTTCAGTTCGGCAATTATTGCCGGGGGATGCAGGACTGATTCGTAGGTCGTCATTACGTCTCCTTAAGGAACCATTTTTGGCGCCAAGTAGGCCTAATTCTATACACGGCCCGGAAGGTAGTCAACACGACTGGCCGGGGGGAGTAACCGTCCGGACGGTCGCCCGGGAAGGTCTTCTGTGGTATGTGCCTTGGAGCTCCTTATTCACGAACAAGCATGACGGTGGACGACCATTGCAACCCTCCGCCGAGACGAGCTGGATGATTTTGAGAAGTCATTTGCCAGCTTGCGCGGGATAACATTTGAACGGGCAGTCCTGGTTCTCGAGGGGAGAAAAAATTTTCACCGCCCAATTAAGCTCATTTTCCGTCATTGTTTCTGCGCTGGCCCGACTGCCTTGACTAGTAATGGCTAATCCGAGTCCTAAGGAAGGTCTGACTAAGTCCCACTTGACCCGTCGTTCCCCCGAAGGCCGGTACCTCGCCAGCTACGAAGTGGTGACCCTCACCCCCATCCTAGCCTTCCCCCGTCAAGGGGGAAGGGAGTTATTCAGAGGTTCCCTAAATCAGATCCAGGGCGTCCTTTAATTCCTGGATATCGGCTCGAAGGTCGTGTTCTTTGCTCATTTGTACAAAGTAGTCCATTACGCAGCGAGCGGCACGGAGACGTATTGCGGGGTCAGCATCACCCAAGAGTTCAACGATAACGGAAATGCTGCGGGGCACCATGGCCTGGAGCTTCCGGATGGCGAAAAGGGAAGCATCCCGGCGCAAGAGGTCCAACTGCTGGCAGAATTCGGGGTCGTTGAGCCAGCGCCGCAAGGTGGACTGGCCTATTCCGGAGTTGCGGGCAGCTTCGGAGAGGGAAAGGGAACCGGCGATGATGGGCAAAGTAGCCTGCTGGCGAAAGCTGAGGGAAGAAAATGCCGTTTCCCATCCAGGCCCTTCAGCTGCTTCCTGAGAGGGGGAAAGCGATGAAAGGTCGTCCGGGCATTGCCAAGGAATTATTGAATTGCCAGGGACTGGGTTGGCATCAGACATATCGTTGTCGGGATTATCGGGCTTCTCGTTTTCGGGGCACATAAGAATCACTTCCTCCATAAGATGGTTTAGATCCCCAGCAGAGAATCGCCAGGGTTGATAGATTTATGCTGACAAGGGGTTATCCAAGATGGCAAGGAGCAGGTGTCAGCGGGGAGGAAGGATCAGGGGCAGGAGGGCGCAGGGGGTTTCTACAGGTTCGTTCGAGTACCGCAGCAGTAGCTTATGAAAAAGCGCTGGCATGCTGGGCCCTTCGGATTTGGCCAGCCTATACTCCGCCAGAGAATCTCGAAGGTTGACTGTAAAGTAGTAGCTAACCCAGGGCGCCCTTTTGCCTCCACCCCTCGATTTCGGCCGGGGTGAAGCCCAGTTCGGCGAGGACCTGGTCGGTGTGCTGGCCCAGGGCCGGGGGCGGCGACGGCTCCAGGGGCGTCTCGCTGAACTTGGCCAGGGGGCCAACCATCCGCAGAGGGCCCACATCCCGGTGTTCCAGCCGGGCAACCAGGTTGTTGGCCTGGACCTGGGGATCGTCAAAGACTTCCTCGATGAAACGCACCGGACCGGCGGGGATTCCGTTGCTGTCCAGCAGGTGAAGCCACTCGGAGGCGGTACGTTGGAGGAAGACTTCCTCGGCTTGGCTGATCAGCTCCTCGCCAAATGCCACCGCCTCCGGGCTGCGGGGGTTGTAGTCGGCGTCGAATCGGATATCGGTCAGGCCCAGAACGTCCAGCAGCCGCTTTCGCAGCGGGTCGCTGAGGCAGCCCAGGGAAACCACGCCGTCGGCGGTCTGGTAACTGCGATAGTAGATGTTGCCGGGGGAAACGGGGTGGTCGGCCTCGTAAATTCTCAGGAGTTCAGGATAGGACACCCCGCCCTCCCGCAAGGCAGCCAGGGATTCCAGGGTGGCGGCGTTGTGTTCACGGTCCAGCGATTCGACCTCGACGAAGCGCATGCCCAGCATGGCCAGGGCGAGGCCCAGCAGGGTGGTCTCTACCTTCTGACCGAGTCCCGTCCGCTCGCGGTGAAACAGGGCGGCGCAAACGCACCAGGCCAGGCAGAGGCCGGCCGAGGTGTCGACGAAGGGAGAGGATACAACGTGCATCGGGGCGCCGTTGCTGACCTTGTTCTCGGCGGTCATGATGCCGGTCATGGCCTGGAGGATCATGTCGTAGCCGGGGCGCCAGGAATCGGGGCCCTGACGGCCAAAGGCGGTGTTCTCGCAGTAGATAAGCCGGGGATTGATGGCGGCGAGGGAATCGTAGTCTACCCCCAGCCTGGCAGCCACGTCGGGGCGGTAGTTGACGATGGCCACGTCCATCTTTGGGATAAGCCGCGCCAGCACTTCGGCGGCGGATTCGGTGGTCAGGTCAAGGGTTATGCTGCGTTTGCCCCGATTGTAGGCCATGAATACCCGGCTTTCAGTGGCGGAAATGGGCTGGGTCCCCCGCCAGGGGTCGCCCCAGGGGGGTTCCACCTTGATTACCTCGGCGCCCATGTCGGAGAGGAGCATCCCGGCGAAGGGGCCAGCGATGATTTCGGTGAACTCGACGACTTTCACGCCATCCAGCGGCCCAGGCATGGGGGACCTCCGTGGGATGAGGGTTGGCGTATTGTAACCCCTGGTGCAACCGCCTGTCTTTGCGGGCCCATCGGACAAAGGCCGCTTCAGCGGGAACAGTACATTGACAGGGATGAACATCGGCAGATTGGGTTTGACGCAGACGGGGCAGGACTTAGAATGGTTTGGCTGAACCGAGAGCGGCGAATTCAGACCAGGGATGAGCGATGAGCAAGTTTATAGTCATCTATCACGCGCGGGCGCCTTACATGCAGATGATGCAGGAAATGGGCGCCACCCAGGAGGATATGCAGGGCCAGATGCAGGCTTGGATGGAGTGGGCCGGTCGCTGCAGTGACGACCTTCCCGAAATGGGCGGCCCCATGGTTGGGAATCTGAAACTGACCAACGAGGGAAGTTCCCCCAGCGACAAGAACGTGGTCGGCTACTCGATTCTTGAGGCGGTGGACATGGCGGCGGCCCAATCCATGCTGGAAGGCCACCCGCACTTGGGTCTGGACCCCGGCTGCGAAATTGAGGTACATGAGGTGATGCAGATGCCTGGAGGGTGAGACATCGTCGTCGATGAGTTTCACTTTCTGGCCGAAATCTGTCAGGCTAGTCACAACGCCGGACCGCCGGAATTTGGCCTTGTAGCAGGATTGCCTGTGTGGTATTCTATCTGCCTAGTGTCGGGGCGTGGCGCAGCCCGGGAGCGCACCTGCATGGGGTGCAGGGGGTCGCCGGTTCAAATCCGGCCGCCCCGACCAGCTACAGTAACTACTAATGCCCTCTATCAAAGTCCGCGAAGCCATTCGAATCGTTGAAGAAGATGGCTGGGTTCAGGTACGTACTAGCGGTGATCACCGCATTTTCCACCATCCTTTCAAGCGAGGGAGCGTAACTATCCCCGGAAGGCTGGGAGGAGACTTGGATGCGTGGCTGTGGTCAAGCATACGCCGTCAAGCCCAGTTGTAAGGCCTGATGACATGAACTACGCTATTGTTCTGGTTCCTGGCCCCCAAAACTGGGGAGCCTTTTCTCCGAATGTGCCGGGTTGCGTGGCAATTGGCTATTCGGCTGAAGAAGCATTGGTTAGTTTCACGGAGGCCTTGGAGGTTCATTTGGATGACCTTAGACGGCAAGGCCTTCCAATTCCTGCTGAGTACATTAGTCCCGAGGAACCGGCAGACTCCGAAGGGGTCTATCTGCCGTGGGCAAGGGCAAATACAACGATAAAGGCGTAAAGAGCGAACACCACCTGCTTGACGGCGATGGGCCGACCTCTTTCGTCGGCCCATCAGCTTGTTCATTGATGGATGCAGTAGCTGTACGCTTTTCGGTATTTCTGACGAACTTTAACTCGCTGACTGCAGCACTATCCGCCCCAGCGGCGGGCTTTCCCGCAGGCGGGCCAGGGCCCGATCCACGTCCTGCAGCGGGTAGGTTTCGGATACTACAGGCTTGAGCCGCCCCTGTTCCACGAGCTTCACCACTTCCACCACGTCCTGGAGGTTGGAGGCACGGGTGCCCAGGATACTCCACTGGCCGTAGATCAGGTCGGCCGTGTCCACCGCCAGTGGGATGCCGTAGTTGTAGCCCAGGACCACCAGGCGGCCGCCCAGCTTCAGGCAGGCCAGGCTGTCGGGCAGGACGGCGGCCACCGCCTCGCCGCCCACTCCCTCAACCACCACGTCGGCGCCCAGGCCGTTGGTCAGTTCCTTGACCCGCTCTGGAAGGTTTTCGATTCGGCTGTTGACGATAACGTCCGGGTTGAACTGCTCGGCGCCCTGGAGCTTGTCGGGGACTACGTCGGCGGCAATGACCCGGGCGCCCATGAGACTGGCCATCTGCATGGCGTGGATGCCCAGGCCGCCTATGCCGATAATGACCACGGTTTCGCCGGGCTGGACTCGGGCCCGGTGGGTAAGGGCATGGTAGACGCTGGCCATGGCATCGGGGATGATGGCCGCTTCCTCCCAGGGCACTTCGGGGGAGATCTTGACGGCGTTGCGACCGGACACGCGCATGAACTGGCTGAAGCCGCCGTTAATCTCGAAGCCGGTGCGGGGAGCGGTGACGCAGTAGTTCTCGAGTCCCTTGCGGCAGTAGTCGCAAAAGCCGCAACCCTCGGTGGGATAGCAAGTAACGTGGTCACCCCGTTGCAGGTCGGGCACCTCGTCGCCCACCTCCACCACCTCGCCGGCCGCCTCGTGGCCCGGAATGTGGGGCAAGGACACCGTGGGTACCAGGCCGCCCCCGATTTTCAGGTCGGTGGCGCAAAGGCCGTTGGCTACAACCTTGATGAGAACGTCACGGGGGCCGATCCGGGGTTCGGGGACGTCCTGCCAGTTCAGAGGAGCATTGTACTGCTCCAGTACCATTGCTTTCATTTGGGAGGGTTCCTTCGAGTTCCTGACACGGGTTCAGGAAATTGTTTGTTTCATTTAGTGTTCGTTTACGGCTAAACTGCTTGAGCCAAAGGGAGACATTTAAGGGTACGCCTAATCCTCCAGCGTTGTTATATCCCCCGGGTCCAGACCTAATTCGTTGGCCTTCAGCAGGCGGCGCATGATTTTGCCGGAGCGGGTCTTGGGCAGGGCCGGGGTGAACTCGATCTCGGCGGGTACGGCTATGGGTCCCAGGACGCCGCGGACGTGGTTGCGCAGGGTGTCGATCATCAGGTCCGACGGGTCATTGCCCACCCGAAGCGTTACGAAGCCCTTGATTACCTCGCCCCTAAGGTCGTCGGGCTTGCCGATGACCGCCGCTTCAGCTACCGACGGGTGCGACACCAGGGCGCTCTCCACTTCGGCAGAGCCGATGCGGTGGCCGGCCACGTTGAGCACGTCGTCGGCGCGGCCCACCACCATGTAGTAGCCGTCCTCGTCCCGAAGCGCCACGTCGCCGGAGGAATATACCCCCGGTATCTGGGTCCAGGTGCCCTCGTAGCGTTCCGGGTCGCCCCAGACTGTGCGGGAGAAGTGAGGGAAGGGCCGCCGAATAACAAGGAAGCCCCCCTTGTTCGGTTCCTCGATGGGCTGTCCCTCGCGGTCAACAATGTCCATCAATGCCCCGGGCAATGGACGTCCCACCCGGCCGGGGCGGGTCTCCATCGTGGCCATCGTGCCCAGGCACGGGCCGCCCGTCTCGGTCTGCCACCAGTTGTCCACTATGTGGGCCCACTCGCCGCTGCCGCAGATGTGCTCGTAGGCCCAGCGCAGGGCCTCGGGATTCAGAGGCTCGCCGGCGCAGGTGAGGAAGCGCAAAGAGCGCAGGTCGTACCGTTTGGCCGGCTCCTCGCCGTAGCGCATGAGCATCCGCACGGCGGTGGGGGCGGTGAAAATGACGTTGACCCCATACTTCTCGATGATCTCGTAGAAGACGGCGTTGTGGGGATAGTCGGGCGCTCCCTCGCGGAAGACAGTGGTCGCGCCGGCTACCAGGGGAGCGTAGACGATGTAGCTGTGGCCCACCACCCAGCCAATGTCGGACATACACCAGAAGACGTCGCTGTCCTTGACGTCCCAGAAGTTCTTGAAGTGGTAATGGGTGCCCACCATGTAGCCGCCGTGAACGTGGACCACGCCCTTGGGCTTGCCGGTGGTGCCGCTGGTATAAAGGATGTAAAGAGGGTCTTCGGCGTCCATCACCTCGGCCTCGCAGTCTATGGACTGGCCGGACAGCAGTTCCTCAAAGTCCACCTGGCCGTCCTTCAAGTCCTGGCGGGCCATTTCTCTCCGCCAGACTATAACGGAGGTCAGAGAATCGCAGCCCTCCACGGCCTCGTTGGCGATGCTGATCAAGTCCACCTTGTTGCCGCGGCGGTAGCCCACGTCGCCGGTGATCAGGGCCTTGGCTGAGGCGTCCTGGATGCGGTCACGCAGGGAGCCAACGCTGAATCCGGCATAGACCACGCTGTGGATGGCGCCGATGCGGGCGCAGGCCAGCATGGTTATGGCCCCCTCGGGTGTCAGGGGCATGTAGATGACCACCCGGTCTCCCTTGCCGATGCCCAGAGACTTGAGCCCGTTGGCGCAGCGGTTGACCTGCTGGGCCAGGCGGGCGTAGGTATAAACCTGTTCCGTCCCGTCCTCGCCCAACCAGATCAGGGCCGCCTTGTTGCGCCGCTCGGTGGTCAGGTGTACGTCCAGGGCGTTATAGCAGATATTGGTCTGCCCACCCACGAACCAGCGGAAGTTGGGGTACTCCCACTGGAACACCTCGTCCCAGCGGCGGAACCAGTGCAGCCCCTCGGCGGCCTCGGCCCAAAACCCCTCCGGGTCCTCGATGGAACGGGCATACACCCCGTCGTAGTCCTGCAGCGCAGCCTGAGCCGAAACATGCGGCGGCGACGGAATCTGCCCCGACTCGCGCAAAAGGTTGTCAATCTGTCCTTGCTGAACCATGGTGATGCTCCTCGCTCTAAAGTTGTAGGAGTTTGTGTGTCGGAAAACAGTTGCATTGGGTTGGTGTGGGGCTATTCTAACTGCAGTGGTTGGCAGGGACAATGTTCAGATGACAGTTAACGCCATGTGTGGCATTCTATGGCGAAAGATCCTCCACAACCATAAGAGCTACCAACGATTGCTCAGGTTACAGAAGCATGAGGCATCAGCAATGTTATTAGACGACCTCGTTCAAGTTATCGAAACCCTGCAACAGCGCATCAGCGACCACAGAGAATCCCTACGCCAGAACGAAATGCGCACACGGGTTGCTTTGATAGACCCGCTGTTGACTGCATTGGGGTGGAATGTGTCAGACCCCGCGTCAGTTACGGCAGAATACCCCGTTGGCGGTGGAAGAGCAGACTATGCTTTGCATACAGCCGGCAGTATCCCCGCAGCTACTTTGGAAGCGAAGAAGCTTGGCGAGTCGCTGGAGCCCCATCGGCTGCAAATGCTCAACTATTCCAATGCGGCCGGTATTCGCTTTGCCGGCTTGACAGATGGCAACAGGTGGGAATTGTATGAGATTTTCAAGCAGGGAACTCTGGATGAACGCCGCATCCTGGAAGCAGTAATCTCAAACGAGTCGTCAGCCCGCCTTGCCCTGAAGTTCCTGCTGATTTGGCGGCCTAACTTGGTATCGGGGCAGCCGGTACTAGCGAACGATCCTGTTACTTTGCAACCACCTGGAGATCCCCAGGTGGTAACTGGAGGTGAGTGCCAATACCCCGAACCACCTATGGGCGATGGCTGGATGCGTCTGTCGGAATTGACGAGTATATCGAAAGGCATGGCCCCCTTAGCAATCTGGTTTCCTGAGGGAGAGGAACGTCCTTGTGCTTACTGGTGGCACGTGCTCTCCGAAGTTGCTGAGTGGCTGGTCAGGACTGAAAAACTTACAGCTGCAGAATGCCCAGTCAAGGTTTCCGGGGTTGGAGGAAAAAAGCACATCGTCCATATTGCGCCAGAGCACTCTGATGGTAAACCCTTCTGGCATCCGCACCAGTTATCGAACTCCTTTTACATGGAAAAGCCAGGCATGAGTTCGGGAAAGTGGACGATGACCCTATTGCAGCATTGCGACGCGGATGCCGGTGCGGTCTGGATTAAGCTTAACTGACGGTAACTTACCCCACCCGTGCTATCATACCTTCGCAATTATCAACTTTGGCAACCAGGTCACTTAGGAGCACAGACCACATGGGAACCTTCAGCGTTGACGTGGAAATAGGCGACCCGGACGGGAGGGAATTCATCGTGGTTAACGCGTTGGTGGACACGGGAGCCCCCTATACGGCGTTGCCGGAAAGTTTGCTGCAGCGGCTGAGGGTACGGCCCCGAGCCGACCGCCGGTTCCGGCTGGCCGACGGCCGAGTCGTTAGGCTGCCGCTGGGGGTAACCGTTATGCGCTTCATGGACGAGGAATGGCCGGTTTACGTGATTTTTGCGCCCGACGACTCCCAACCTCTGCTGGGCGCGACTGCCCTAGAAGCCTTCAGCCTGGTGGTGGACCTCAACGAGGGCAGGCTTGTGCCCGCGGATGCATTGCTGCTTTAAGTCATAAGCATGATCGTCTATTGCAAAGAGAAAAGGACATTTCCCAGCGCCGCTAAGGTCGCCTCAGTTCCTTACCTCATGCAAGCGATTCGTCCCCAATGTTGCGCTACGGAACGCTCTCAGATGAACCGCTGGCATCGGCAGGCAAATGGGCGATTCTGCCGAGACTCCGGCCAAGAATAACTCAGGCTGAGAGGCAAAGGATTCAGCATGAAAGTTTATTACTTCAGTGAATTTCCCTACCACGAGTACCCCGACGAAGAGGGCGAAAAGTATCCCTCCCTGCGCTTGACCTTTCCCAACACCTACTTTGAACCCGATACCGCCACTGACCTGTTCAAGCGCTATTTTGACGAGTGCATGTACGTGGACGAGATGGGCTACGACGGCATCATGGTCAATGAGCACCACAACACGCCGTCGTGCATGAACGCATCCTGCAACCTGGCGGCGGCGGTGCTGGCCCGCACCACCCAGCAGGCCAAGATTCTGCTGCTGGGGAACATCCTTCCTATACATGACAACCCGGTTCGCCTGGCCGAGGAAATCGCCATGATCGACGTCATCTCCGGCGGGCGCGTCATATCCGGCATGGTGCGGGGCACTGGCGTGGAGACCCTGGCCACCAACGGCAACCCCATGTACAATCGCGAGCGTTTCGAGGAGTGCCACGACCTGGTGATCAAGACCTGGACCGAACCCGGCCCCTTCCGCTGGGAGGGCAAGCACTACAACTTCCGGGTGGTCAACCCCTGGATGGTCCCCGTGCAGAAGCCCCACCCGCCGGTGTGGGTGCCGGGTACCGCCAGCCCGGAGACGGCCCAGTGGGCGGCGTCACACGGCTATACCTACGTGGCCTTCCTGACGCCCCTGGACGTTACCGAGGACCTGTTCCAGATTTACCGGGGCACGGCGGCGGAGGTCGGCTATGAACCCACCCCCGACAACTTCGGGTACCTGCTCTGCTGCTACGTTGCCGATACCCAGGAGGAGGCGGACGAGCAGGCCCGCCACTTCATCTGGCGTATGGGCACCACAACCCGGGGCCCCCGCGAGTACATGAACCCGGTGGGCTACCGCTCCCAGCAGGGCGAGCAGGTGGCCGCGCGGCGCGCCATCCGCCCCCTGATCCAGCAGAGCTACGAGGAACTGAACGAGAACTACCACATCGTGGCCGGCACTCCCGACACGGTGCTGGAGAAGATCCGGTACCTGTACGACCGACTGGGCATGGAGCACCTGATCTTCTACGGCCAGGAGTCAAAAATGTCCCACGACGCCACCATGAAGAACATCGGCCTCTTCGGCAAGGAAGTGCTGCCGGAAATACAAAAGTGGTAGGGGGAAACCGGCAAAGTCGGTAAATTAAGGCCCGGGCAAGAACGCCCGGGCCCATTTGATTCTGGTTGCGGCGGGGTAGTCAGTCCAGAGAGTTGTCGTCAACCCTCGGGCGCCCGGTGGGCATAAACGCTGTTGTTGGGGCCAGCGGAGTAGACTACACCGTCCGCGACGGTGTAGCCGCGCAGGTCGGAGAAACCGCCCTTTTCAAAGCTCCACAAGGGAATACCGCTTTCGCTATTGGCGGCAATGAGTTGGCCATTGCTTAACTCGCCGTACAATATACCCTCCACAACCGTAAGGGCGTTGACTGTGTCATCTCCGGTGGCTTCCGTCCACAACGGCTCGCCGGTTTTCGAGTCCAATGCAAAGATAGTTCCGCCCTCACCTGAAGCGCCGTAAAGGACACCGTCAACTATAATTGGCGCCGTGGAGAGCATGCCAGATTCGTAACCCCAGATCTTTTCGCCGGTGGCCACGTCCAAAGCATACATTTGGCTGCTGGGGGTCAGGTAATAGAGTCCATCCACTATCAAAGCGGGGAAGTCCCTTGCGGGAAACTCTTCGGTGTTCAAGTCCCAGATTAGTTCTCCGGTCATTTCGTTGAGGGCATACGCGCGGTTGGCTACCGTCAGGTAAACTACGCCATCCAATGCAACGGGGGCTGACTCCACGTAACCGCCCAAATCGGCCTGCCAGGCAGTCTCGCCGGTGGTCGCGTCCAGGGCAAAGAACTGTCCGTATTCGGCGCCCTGGGCATATACTATGTCGCCGATAGGCGAGGGAGTATGTTCGGCGCCTATGGGGAAGGGATGGTCAGCGACCCAGATGACTTCCCCGGTTGCTGCGTCCAGCGCGTGGACCTTGCGGTTGCCTTCGAAATTCCCGGCAATGTAGACCGTGCCTCCATGAACGGCGGGCGAGTACTGGACCCAGTCGCCGGTATCGTGCTTCCACAGTTCCTGGCCGGTGGCGGCGTCCAGGGCATAAACGTGGTTGTCGTTGGAGCCGAAGAATACCCTGCCATCAGCGACGGCGGGAGAGGAACGTATAACGTCTCCGGTGGCATGGCTCCAGAGCAGCTCGCCGGTTTCCGCCGTGAGCGCGTATAGACGGTGGTCATCGGAACCGGCGTATACCACGCCGTCAACTACCGCAGGGGCAATTAGAACCCAGCCGCCGGTAGTGAAAGACCAGATAAGGGAGGGGTCCTGAACCAACTGGCCGGAGCCGTCAACGCCGGCATCGGTGGGGAGGCCGCCAGGAGGTTGGGCCACCAGTTCGGGGAGGCAGCCTACCAGGCCCAGGCCGAAGGAAAGCATGAGCATGGCGCCTTCCGGGGTAGGCTCACCGGCGGAAGCGGCAGCCAGTTCCGACGGGCTGAAGCCGCTAAGCAGGGTACGCAGGCAACCTTCCTGCTCCTGGGTAAGGCCTCCCATCTGAGCAGAGGTGTCCGCCAGGAACAAATCCCGGGCCGTGTCATCGGAAACGCAGTCGAGAAGGGTAACCGATTCCTGCTCCAGGCCCTTCAAAGCGAAGGGAAGGTCCCACATCTCGTTTATGCGTTCCTCACCCATTTGTTCCAGGGTGCAGGACTGTTCGTCGGCCGACAGCGATTCGTAGACGTCGCCCCAAGTGGCGCCCGGGCCAATTTGAGGTGTCGACCTACCTTCGGGAAAAGACGCTGGAGAGTCGGCGACTTGGTCAGCTTCGGTGGCGGAGGGGGGACCTTCAATTGGCGTTGGCTGCGGCTCCTTGGTGTGGGATGGGATTATAACAATGGGAGTAGCGTTTGGAGCCAACGTTGGTTCAGGTGCCTGGTTGGCAGGCTTGGGGGTGGCCGCCAGTGCGGGTTCCTGTGCGGGTTGAGAGGCCGGCGCTATCGTCAGCCTGTCAGCGCTGGCCGACGGTGCTGAGGTGACAGGCTCCGTTTCCGGTTCGGAACCACAGGCAGCAAGGGCGGACACGGCCAGCAAGCCTGCCAGAAACAAGCAGATAGCCCAGAAGAAACTACGGAAAGTTATCGGGACAAGGGCCATCACTATCCCCACCTCCAAACATATTCCAATTGCCCTACATACCACCTTACCATAACAACCCGGCGCTCACTACAGTAGGTAGGATGGGTTTTGCTGTCTTTGACTCAATTGACAGGCTAAAGGGGCGGGATTAGGCTTATTCCGCTTGCCGTGAAGGTAAGGACGGACGGACAGGGCACAACTTCAGCCACTGTTTTAGGGTCAACTTTTTATTTCGAGGAACTTCATGACCACCACCTCTACCAGGAGAATTGCCGTGGTTGGCACGGGCGGCACCGGCAGTGTTATCGGCGGAATGCTCACCGTGGCCGGCCACGACGTTGTAATGATTGACCAGTGGGGCGCCCACGTGGATGCCATGAAGGCCAACGGCCTCCACATGTCCATTGCAGGGGAGGAGTTCACCTCGCCGGTGCGGGCTCTGCACCTGTATGAAGTCTGTACGCTCGAGGACACTTTCGACATAGTTTTCCTGGCCTGCAAGTCATACGACACCCTCTGGTTGACTCAGCTTATCCTGCCATACTTGAAGGACGACGGGGTGCTGGTGTCCACTCAGAACAGCCTGAACGACGAGTGGATTGCGCCGATGGTGGGCCCCACCCGAGATATAGGGTGCGTGCTGACCATGTCTTCCGAAGTGTTTGAGCCGGGCCACCTGAAGCGCAACACGTCCATGGACCGTACGACCTTTGTGCTGGGCGAGCTGCACGGCCGCATCACGCCCCGGCTCCAGGAGTTGCAGTCCATTCTCAGCGCCGCTGGCAAAACAGAGTTGACCACAAACCTGTGGGGGACTCGGTGGTCCAAGCTGGTGTTCAACAGCATCGTAGCGCCGGTGTGCGCCCTGGCCGGGGTGGGACCGGCGCACCTGACCGAGGCACCGGAGAGAATTCGGGTCTGCCTGGAACTGGGTCGGGAAACCTTGCTGGTGGGTCGGGCCCAGGGTTACAGCATGGAACCGGTGTTCGGTCTCTCGATGGAGGAGGCCGCCGCGTCGCCGGAAGCGTTGGTAGAGAACCTGGTTAAGGCGTCGCAGGCTGAGGGCAGGGAGGCCCGTTCTTTTTTCCACCAGGATATTCTCAAGGGGCGGAAGACCGAAGTGGATTATATTAACGGGCTGGTGTCGCGCAAGGGACGGGAAAGCGGTGTGCCCACGCCAATGAACGATGCCGCCGTAACAATGATCAAGCGGCTGGAAAAGGGCGAGATGGGGCCGGACCCAGTGAATATCGCGAAAATGGAGGAGTTGGCTCAAGGATTGTAGTAGCCGGCGGCGGCTATTCCCGAGTGGGCTTGGGGCAGGCTACCGGAATGGAGCTTGCTGGCCTTGTTGGGCTATGGAAGGTACTGGAACATCTTTGATTGAGATATCTGATACTTAGTTCACTCATAAGAAGGCAATCAAATTAGACCGGTTTCAGAGTCCGGCTAATCACACAGGGCCATCCTTTTCGAATAAGAAGGGATGGCCCTGTGATTTTTCCGCTTAATACTGTACATCTTAGAACACAATGGTATAATGGTAGTGTATTAATGAGTGATACAACATAATTAATACAAATACGTACGGACAGAGGCTAAACCAGCGGAGGGGGTTATACCAATGGAATGGGCAATAATCAAAGAGGACCTTTCGCATCCCGACAGAAACGGTGTGGAGCGGTTCATAGAAAGGATGGAGCGAAGTCTCCGCAATGGAGGCACTCCCATTGAGGGGTTCCAGTTTTTGAACTCGCCACTGGAGATGCTTCGATTCACACGGGAGATAGAGGAAGAGATCCTTGCCAGCCCGGAAGGGTCCGACCTGTACGTGGGGTTCCAAAACTCCGAGAAGCTGGAAGGAGAACGGAACCGCTATCGAAAGATATTAGAAGCCGGGGTACGAACCGTGGGATTCGGTGTGGGTGATGCTCCCGACTTCCTGGCGGGCACTGGGGCAGAGTGGGTGTCGTTGCCCATGGACCGCCACCTGCTGGTGAACCAGTGGTTCCTGGTCTCTGCCAACCCTGTGCCCATTGCCTTTGTAGGCTGGGAAATCTCTTGTGATGACCAGTTCGGTGTTGGTGGGGTAACGCAGCGGGGAAAGGGCTTTGAGGGTTTTGTAACCTCCGATCCCCGGGTCATTACTGCCCTCGTGGATTACCTGGACCACCTTCGGGAGGGGGCCAACAAACCTGATGATGAGGTCGCAGACCCTTCATGGGAGCTTCCGTCTGAGCTGAAGATGGATACCGAGGACGACTCGGTACCGGTGATGATGGGTCGCGACCACTCGGACCTAAGGTTGAATGTGCCTGTCCGGCGCATTCTGGCGGTAACCGACCTGCATGGGTCCGCGGAGTTCAATCGGCTTCGAGGATGGGCCACCGAACTGGCCATCGCCAATGCCAGCCAGTTGGTGCTGTTCGAAATGTCCGCCGCTTCTTACTTGGTCAATCCCTATCCGGAAGAGGATAGACGGCAGTGGCAGCGCATCCTGACCTGGAGGGAGTTGCTTCCATTGGGACGAGCGCCCCTGGCCCGTCAGTTGGCGCGAATACAGGCCCGGGGAATTGAAGCCCATGCCATTCTTCCATCCACCCACGGATTCAAGCACCTGGCGCGGTGGGCCGAATTGGGAGACATAGACCTGATACTCTTGCCCATTTCCCTGGTGAGACCCGGCCTGCTGGCCCGGCTGCGGGGCTACAGCCTGGTCACCCTGATGGAACACACGGACCGGATGGTTATGGTGGTTGCCGCCAATGGAACGATGTGTCCGGCCAATTTCGGTGACGACCTGTTCAGCCTTCAACCGGACGGCGCTGGGGTACGCAGCCTGGTGGCTTAATCTTGGGCAACAAGACAACCCAACCATGGGGGACAAACCGGCGCGTGCCCTCGGCGCCGGGGCGTCCCCCACCCATCTTCCGCCCGGCTTTAAGGCCGGGCGTTTGTGTCTGGGCCACCAGAGACTTTCGGGTCGGAAGGGTTACGGGCGCGGATCAGTCAGACCCGTTGGGTTGCCCCTGCAGATAACTCCCGCAAGGCCGCCAAGCAAAGAAGGCAGGGCTATTGCATGGATGGATTAGCGAACTGGAGGAGCATGGTAGTCAGGA
>JAPPLU010000084.1 GCA_028874075.1 Chloroflexota bacterium | reverse complement strand
ATGGGCAGAATGAACGGACGATGAAGCTCACAGCCAAGAACGCGCTGTTCGCGGGTCACGACGAGGGCGCCCGCTCCTGGGGCCGCATCGGCTCGCTGATCGAGACCTGCAAGATGAACGGCGTCGAGCCCCACGCCTGGCTCAAGAGCACGCTGGAGAAGATCGCCGCCGGGCACCCGCAGTCGAAGATCGACGAACTCCTGCCCTGGAACTTCGAGACGGCGTCAAGCTGAAATCGAGGTGGGGCGCTCCCACCGCTTACGGATAGTCCCCTATGGGACGCCGAATGCGAAGGGATGTGCGGGGTTCCCCCGCCCGCGCGGGGATAGTCCCGGCTATCCACAGATCGGCGGGCGCATCGCCCTGGTTCCCCCGCCCGCGCGGGGATAGTCCCCAAGGGCACCATTTCGGTACCCGTCCACCGGAGGTTCCCCCGCCCGCGCGGGGATAGTCCCCCGCAATAGGGCACGAACAGCCAGCCCTTGTCGGTTCCCCCGCCCGCGCGGGGATAGTCCCAGGCGATCGAGCGGGCGATCGAGGAAGCTGGCGGTTCCCCCGCCCGCGCGGGGAAAATCCCTCCATCCTGTTCCCGGTCGGCGACGGGGAGCTGGTTCCCCCGCCCGCGCGGGGATAGTCCTGCCCAAACTGGGCTGCGGAATGCTCCGGCCTCGGTTCCCCCGCCCGCGCGGGGATAGTCCCGCGGTCGACGACACCTACAACGGCAGCACGATGGTTCCCCCGCCCGCGCGGGGATAGTCCCTCGGTCGAGCCGATGACGCCCGGGAGGTAGGTGGTTCCCCCGCCCGCGCGGGGATAGTCCCGGCGCGATCTTCACCGTCGACGGCGCGACCGTGGTTCCCCCGCCCGCGCGGGGATAGTCCCAGGCCGGCAAGCAGCGGATCGAGAACGCGCTGGGTTCCCCCGCCCGCGCGGGGATAGTCCCCGGACGAACAGCCCGACGAGCGCGGCGACGAGGGTTCCCCCGCCCGCGCGGGGATAGTCCCTGATTTCCGCCGATAGAACTGCCCTCGCCAGAGGTTCCCCCGCCCGCGCGGGGATAGTCCCTTGGCGGGGTCGAGACGGAGGTCGTCGTCACGGGTTCCCCCGCCCGCGCGGGGATAGTCCCGGCCGCGGCGTCCGGCGCTTCCTCGCGGATGTGGTTCCCCCGCCCGCGCGGGGATAGTCCCGCCGGCACGCGATACCGGGAGACGGTGGCGATGGTTCCCCCGCCCGCGCGGGGATAGTCCCTCCGCAACCCCCAATAGGGCGGCGACGTGACGGGTTCCCCCGCCCGCGCGGGGATAGTCCCTCAACCGCGGTAGCGGCGCGCCGTCTTGATCGGGTTCCCCCGCCCGCGCGGGGATAGTCCGTCGTCCCGGTGCGG
Source organism: Chloroflexota bacterium (assembly GCA_028874075.1). GTDB lineage: Bacteria > Chloroflexota > Dehalococcoidia > Lucifugimonadales > UBA3495 > Bin22. The sequence goes on along the minus strand of JAPPLU010000084.1, from coordinate 997 downwards.
ATCGCCCGGCTCCATGTGGGTTCCCCCGCCCGCGCGGGGATAGTGCCGGCCTTGGTGTGATCCGACAGTATCCAGGTGAGGTTCCCCCGCCCGCGCGGGGATAGTCCCGGTACTGGTGGCCGGGCCCGTCACGGTTTCGGGGTTCCCCCGCCCGCGCGGGGATAGTCCCGCTTTCCAGGATTTCCAGCAGGGGATTGAGGGGGTTCCCCCGCCCGCGCGGGGATAGTCCTCGGGCGCCGCGGCCGAACCCGGCCTCTCCCACGGGTTCCCCCGCCCGCGCGGGGATAGTCCTTCCAGCTGGCGCTGCTCGGCGCGGATCTGTTCGGTTCCCCCGCCCGCGCGGGGATAGTCCCCATCCGGGGCTCGGCGAATGAGCCGGCTCGATGGTTCCCCCGCCCGCGCGGGGATAGTCCCCGACGAGCGTTATGCAAATGCTATGCCCAAGCGGTTCCCCCGCCCGCGCGGGGATAGTCCCCGGAGCGCTGGTGCCGGGATTAATCATCCTCGGGTGCCCCCGCCCGCGCGGGGATAGTCCCCACTTTTCTGATAGCGCGAGCGAGCATCCGCTGGTTCCCCCGCCCGCGCGGGGATAGTCCCTCGTCGGCCGCGTCGTGCATCTTCCGCACCATGGTTCCCCCGCCCGCGCGGGGATAGTCCCGAGGCAGGCCGGACGGGCTCGCCAATCTACGCAGCGGGCTCCGTATCTACGCGGCGGACGAATGAGAGGAAGAGGGGCGAGGCCTACGGCCCCCGCCAGGACCGCGCCCCCTCCCGCCGGTCGCCGGGTGGCGGCCCTCGCGACGGAATTGTCGCGGCCAGCATAGCCCGGCCGGCCGGCCGGCGCCATGCCGGAAGAAGGTTCCCCCGCCCGCGCGCTATAGCTACGAGGCGCTGTGCGAGCATTACGGCATGGAGGCGACGCGCAACAACCGTGGCGTGGCGCACGAGAACGGCTCGATCGAGGGGCCGCACGGCCACCTCAAGCGCGCGATCGCCG
>JAPPLU010000022.1 GCA_028874075.1 Chloroflexota bacterium | reverse complement strand
TCCGTATCTGTTTTGACAGCCACCGACACGTGCAGTATTCGTTGAACCATGCCACTTTTACAGCACCCCACAATCTATAGCTACTTGTCTCACCAACTGATAGCAACCACTGTCTAGCAGGTTGCAATTGCGAAGAGGGTGCGAAGCCAATTCTTCACACCCTTCTTCACACATACAGAATTCTTCGTGTCTTACCAGCAGAGGAGCTTCGTCCCGCACCATCTCAACTACTAGGAACTCTTCGAGGTTCACTCGTCAGCCTTTCGGTACCGGTATCACCTTCGGGCGTCCGTTATGCACTTCCAAGATGATGAGATCGAATCGTTGCCCGTTGTCCTGGTAGTGGCGTAGCCATGTCCAATCCTTCTTCGTGAACCGGACTGCTTCACCACCCGACACCACGGCTTCAACCGCCTGATAGTCACGCTTCCGACCTTTCTCGTCCTGGAACTGGTCGTCCACCATACGAAGGCCCTGCACCTCCAGCACTTGACCGACATGCCATAACGCTGGCGCCGTGCCAAGGTCGATGTCGTCCCATATTTTCATTGCGCTTTTCCTTTCTCTTCGGTTGCGCTTTCACCCGCATCGGCCATCATGAGGCCTTTTACGAATTCGAACAGGTTGTCCTCCAACCACTGCTGCGGCTGATTGAGGTCGATGCTGTCAATGATCAACCTGGAGAGCGTCCCCAACAGGTTCTGTTGCTCCAGGTATCGCCACTCATGATTTTCGACTCTTTCCGCACCCAACTCTTCGTAGAATGCTTTCTCCAGTTGGTTCCACCCTGCAGGGTCGAACCCCCCTTTGATAGGGTCGTCTCCTATTTCGGACAGTCTCCAACTGGTAGGCACCACCACCGGCTTTTCACCGCGCCTTTGTCTCTTCTCGTTTATCTCCCCGAGAAAAGGCCGCAGGTTCACAGCAGACGCCAAGTTGTACCGGTTACGCCGCTTATAACCGTACATTCTTTCCCAATGCCAGTCCACCAGCTGCCAGTACCTCTCCTCCGACATCCTGATTCGTCCCGCCCTCGCCTGTCCCATAACCGCTATCGCTTCTTCCAGGTTGTAGCTGCTATCACCCGACTCTTTACGCGCACCGGCAACTTCCCACGCCAACGGGTCGAGAACCGACTGTTTCCATGCCGGGCCGCCCGCTACGTACAGTGCCACCGATTCCTTTGACTTGACGGGTTCCACCAGGAAACCCCTTTTTCTTTTAGCTTCACCTCCGAGCCGTTCCAATTTGACGAGATATCGTTCTTCCAGATAGGCCGCTGTTCTTTGCCAGTCGTCTTCTCTGATCCACACTTCGCCATGAACGTGACCGTGCGCGCTTCCTTCCGGGAAGGTGCGGTATGAGAGTGTGTCATCCAGACGCCAGAAGATCATGCCGAGACCGTGCTTCTCCGAGTTCTCCCTTTGCCGTCCCTGCGTTAGGGATTGGACGCTCTTCTGGGTCATGTCAAGTGCCTGCCGGACGGTTCTCTTCCTGTTGCCGACACCCCGCACTGTGGCCGTGAAGAAGTACGGTTTTCCAATCGCTTCCCGGAACCCGTCATGTTCCTCGATGACACGGTTGAAGCGTTGCAGGTTGCTTCCTACCAGGTAGCCGTTTCGTCTCGCTCCGTGGACGCAATCCCAGCTATGGCACATGAGCAAGCCCCGGTCATAGGACACTCGCAACCCTTCCCGACCCCCGTCTCCATCGACGTCTTTCAGTCGCTTCACTCTCACGGTCGGACTGCGGGATTCCCCGTCAGTGTCCCACTCGCGCAAGTCCTCCAGAGACCCGCATTTCAACCAGCCCCGACCATAAGGCGGTTCCTGTCGCTGAGTCTCGTCCGACTTTCCCCCGAACACCCTCCAGTCGTACATGCGCCCGACCCGCTGGCCAGGTATCTGCCGTTGCCACCGCCGCAGGGTATGCGGATGGGGCCAACCCAAAGCCTTCACCTGTTCCTTCGGAGACAGCCCACCCGCGTCAATCCCGCCGAACCAATCCCCCCCGACTTCTTCCCTGCTATGCTCTTGCATCAGACGAAACCTTCAAACCTTTCTGTCTGAACCCCCCTTCCCCCTTTCATCCTCGAGGGAGGAGGGTTCACACCTAGCGGAATAGCCCATTATACGGCACCAATCACACCGTTGCAAGTCTTTCCCCAAACTGATATTTTGCTCGATGACGAAACCCCAGGTCACAGCCCCGGCGGAATAATGAAGTTGTTAATAGACAAGAGGGGGCAACGGGAACCCGATTTTGAGTACTCCGGAGTCGTGAAGAACCGCTAACCGAAGGCTGCTTCCAACCCTTTCCTTAAACGTTCTGGCCCCCAGGAGGCCCCACAGCGAACGCCAGCCTTCGATGACCACCAGGACATGG
>JAPPLU010000043.1 GCA_028874075.1 Chloroflexota bacterium | reverse complement strand
TGTCAATAATCAGGAACATTAGGCCAGGGAAAGGCGAAATAATCAGAGTCTTTAGGCCGGATATTCAGGACCTTTAGGCCACCCTGAGAGCCTTGGGAAAGACCATTGATGCACTTCGTTTTGGAGGTGCAGCGATGGCCTACAAGGAGGTGCTCAGAGTGGAAATAGCAGAAGTGGTCCGCCGGTGGCAGGCGGGCGAGAGCCACAGGCACATAGCCGAGGGTACGGGGCTGGCCCGGGACACGGTGGCCAAGTACGTGGCGGCGTCCGAGGAGATGGGGGTGGCCCGGGACGGGCCGCCTCCCGATGAGGAGCAGCTGAGCCGGCTGGCGGCCCTGGGCCGGACCGGCCCGCGCCAGGCGGGAGCGCCCACCGAGGAGTTGCTGACGCCCTGGGCGGACCAGATCCACCAGTGGCTGATGGTAGACCGGCTGCAACTGACGCGCATCCGGGAGTTGCTGTCGGAGCGGGGCTGCCAGGTATCCTACCCGTCGATACAGCGTTTCGTGGCGCGGCGCAACTGGCTGGGCCGCAACCCTCGCACGGTGCGTATGGAGGAGAGTCCGCCGGGCGAGGTTGCGGAGCTGGACTTCGGGAAGCTGGGGATGATCCAGGACCCGGAGACCGGCCGCCGCCGGACGGTGTGGGCGTTGATCGTGGTGCTTGCCTACTCGCGCCACAGCTTCGTCTGGCCCACCTACGGGCAGAAGCTGGAGGAGGTGATCGAGGGCCTGGAGGCGGCCTGGGCCTTCTTCGGGGGCATTCCCAGGTACCTGGTCATCGACAACTTTCCGGCGGCGGTGGCCGGGGCCGACGCCCTGCACCCCAGGCTGACCCGCAGCTTCCTGGAGTACTCCCAGCGCCGGGGCTTCATCGCCGACCCGGCCCGGGTGCGTCGTCCCAAGGACAAGCCCAAGGTGGAGCGGGGCGTACAGTACGTCAGGGAGCGCTTCTTCAAGGGAGCCGACTTCAGGGACCTGTCCCATATGCGGAAGGAGGCGGTCCGCTGGTGCCTGGAGGTGGCCGGACAGCGGGTGCACGGCACCACCAGGCGCCAGCCCCTGGAGGTCTTCGACCAGGAGGAGCGACAGGCTCTGCTTCCCTGGGACGGCCAGCCCTACGAGATCACCCACTGGCGCACCGCCAAGGTCCACCCCGACCACCACGTGGCCTGCCAGTATGCCCTCTACTCGGTGCCTTCGGCCCTGTGCCCTCCGGGGCAGCAGGTGGAGATCGGGCTGGGCAGCAAGCTGGTGCGCATCTACCACCGGGGCAAGCTGATCAAGGTCCATCCCCGTCAGCCCCGGGGCGGCCGCTCCACCGACCCCGACGACTACCCGGCGGAACTCAACGCCTACACCCTGCGGGCGCCGGACCGGGTCAAGCGCAGCGCCGCTGATTTGGGAGAGGCGGTGGCCGCCTTCGCCGACCGGCTCTTCCAGGGTCCTCTGCCCTGGGCCAAGGTGCGCCAGGGACAGAAGCTGATCCGTCTGGGCCAGCGCTACGGCCCGGACCGGCTGGACGCCGCCTGCCGCAGGGCCCTGGACGTGGACCTCATCGACGTGCGCCGCGTGGAGCGCATCCTCACCGAAGCCCTGGAGCAACAGGATGCGCCTTCCTGCCCTGATCCCGATCCCCTGCCCGCCGGACGCTTCGCCCGGCCCGGCTCCGTCTTCGCCCTGGTCAACGGCCACAATCCCATGGATTCCATAAATCCTACAGAAGGAGGTCAGCCATGAACCGCAATCCCGACCTGGCCCCGCTGCTCAAGACCCTCAAGCTCAGCGCCATGCTGGACACCCTGCCCGAGCGCATCGCCCTGGCCCGCCGGGACCAGCTGGACTACGCCGCCTTCCTGGAAATCATCCTGGCCGACGAGGTCAGCCGAAGGGAGAACCGGCGCACCGAGACCCGGCTGAACCGGGCCGGCTTCGAGGAGACCTGCCGCCTGGAGGACTTCGACTGGACTGCCGAAATCACCCTGGACCGCCGGCTCCTGGACGCCGCCTTCTCCCTGGACTTCATCGCCAGGCACGAGCACGTCCTGCTGATGGGACCAGCAGGCGTCGGCAAGAGCTTCCTGGCCCAGGCCCTGGGCCACGCCGCCGTCAGGGCCGGCTACGCCGTGCGCTTCATCCACGCCGACGACTACTTCAAGTCCATGAACCAGGCCCGGGTCGACAACTCGGTGGACCGGGCCTTCCGCTCCTTCCTCGTTCCCGACCTGCTCATACTGGACGACCTGGGCCTGCACCGTCTCACCGCCCAGCAGTCATCGGACCTCTACCAGCTCATCGTCGGCAAGCATCGGGCCTCCAGCTTCATCGTAACCTCCAACCGGGCCATCGACGAGTGGCTCAGCCTCTTCAACGATCCCATCCTGGGGAACAGCGCCCTGGACCGCCTGGCCAACACCAGCTACCAGATCGTCATCGAGGGCCAGAGCTACCGGGAGCGCCTGTC
>JAPPLU010000091.1 GCA_028874075.1 Chloroflexota bacterium | reverse complement strand
TACCCAAGCGGGCCGGTGCAGTCAAGGGTTTTGGGTACACAGGTATATAATTCCCAAAGTATACACAGGGAAGCCGGCAGCTTAAAGGAAGATGCTGGCAGGGTTTAGCAAGTGTTATGTTGCCCCTGCATAATCCTGCGTGCTAGACTTGCCAAGCGCACGGTTGCGAATATCGTAACAACGCCTACCAGATTTAGTGTCAGAAATTTCACCGGAGCGACAGCAGGAAGATGCTCTCACAAGACCAACCGGCCACCGCGGCGAAGGGAACCATACTTTCGGGGATGCGGCCCACGGGCAAGCTGCACTTGGGCAATTACCTGGGCGCGCTGGAAAACTGGGTTAACCTCCAGCAGGACTACCGCTGCATCTACAGCATCGTTGACGTCCACGCCCTGACTACCGTGGAAGACCCGGGAGATGTGGCAAACATCCAGCCCAACATTCACGAGATGGCCCTGGACTGGCTGGCCGCCGGAGTCGATCCGGAGCAGAGCATTGTCTTTATCCAGTCCCACGTGCCTGAGGTGATGGCTCTCCATACCCTTCTCAGCATGGTAACCCCTCTTGGTTGGCTGCTGAGGGTGCCGACTTTCAAGGAAAAGGTTCGGCAGATGGACGAGACGGAGGAGAGTGTCAACTACGGCCTGGTAGGGTACCCCGTCCTTCAGACGGCCGACATCATAATCTACAAAGCGGACACGGTACCGGTGGGGCAGGACCAGTTGCCCCACTTGGAACTGGCCAGAGAGATTGTGCGCCGCTTCAACTACCGCTTCGGCGACACCTTCCCAGAGCCCCAGGCCAAGCTTACGGAAGCGCCCCTGATCCTGGGACTGGAAGGCCAGCAAAAGATGAGCAAGTCCCTGGACAACCACATAGACCTGGCCTCTACGCCGGAAGAGACCACCCAGCGGGTGTTGACCGCCTTTACGGACCCCCAGCGGCAGCGGCGCAGCGACCCAGGCCGCCCCGAAGTGTGCAACGTCTATTCCCTGCACAAGATCTTCAGCCCCTCGCAGGACGTTAGCCAGGTGTATGACGAATGCACCGGCGCCCAGCGGGGTTGCGTGGACTGCAAGCGGCACCTGGCCGGCAGCATCAACACCTTCCTTGAACCCCTGCGGGAGCGGCGCCGTGAACTGGAAGAAAAACCGGACTACGTGAAGGAAGTCCTGTCGGAGGGGGGCAAGAGGGCCCGCGCCATTGCCCGCGAAACGATGAGCGAAGTCTACGAGAAGATGGGACTGGGCCAAATGGTCTAGCCCGGCCGACGCGGATACACACAGACGCGCTAATGGTCGCCGTCTCTCAAGCCACTCAACCTGAAGGATTATTAATGGACCGGAAAGAAGCTGAACCCATCCCGCTTTCGCAATTTGGCCGCCCCGCTCTGGAAGTATCCATAGATGCGGCGAAGCGGGCCGGCGAAATCATCAAGGAACGCTTTCTTACCGACAAGGAGGTCCGCTTCAAGGGACGGGCCGACATCGTTACGGACGTTGACCTGGCCGCTGAGCGGGTAATCCTGGATCTGGTCCAGTCCGAGTTCCCCCAATTCAGCATCCTCTCCGAAGAATCCAGCCCCATTGAAACGGGCTCCCCCTATACCTGGGTAATCGATCCCATAGACGGCACCCGCAATTTTGCCGAAGGAATCCCCCATTTCTGCGTGGTAGTAGCTCTGGCCAGGGGCAGCGATGTCGTGATGGGTGTTACCTACGACCCCATCAAGGAGGAGACCTTCACCGCCCTGCAGGGAGAGGGCGCATGGCACAATGGCGAACCCTTGTCGGTGTCAGACCGGCAGGAGATACCCCAGTGCGTGCTGGGCTTCGACCTCGGCTACTACGATGACAAGGCCGCCACGGCGCTCGACATGATCCGTTCTCTGTGGCCGGGGTTCCAGACTATGAGGTTGCTGGGTTCCTCAGCCCTGGGAATGGCCTATGCCGCCGCCGGCCGGCTGGACCTCTATTTTCACCATTCATTGTCTCCCTGGGACAGCGCCTCGGGACTGCTGCTGGCCCGTGAAGCCGGCGGCAACGTGGTGGACCGCCAGGGACAGGACGCCAACCTATTCACTCCCAGCGTAATAGTATCCAGCCAGACCCTCATTGACCGCTTCCTTGAAGCCACTGAGGGCTTGGCATGGCGCGATGGCTAGAAGCTGTTCCCCAATCTCTTCCCTTTCGACGAGGGAGGCCAGGGTAAGGATGCTGTTTATCCAGCAAACTCTGTAGGTTCAACTCACAAGCCGCCACGTTATCCTTGAAACAGCTCTCGGGAGTGGTTGTTCAGACGGCGAGACTGATTGCCCTAGCCGGTCCCGGCCAAACCCAGCCTATTCCTACTGTCCCACGACGATCCCTGAGTCAATCAGCGCCTCCACATCACTGATGTTGTACCCTGCTCCCTTTAGAATCTCCAAGCTGTGTTCGCCCAGTCCCGGCGCCCGGCGCCTGACCACCCCGGCCGTTTCTGACAACTACA